>CAZEOQ010000001.1:0-231584 GCA_964513995.1 uncultured Desulfobacterales bacterium
GATAGATGCTGAGTTACACCCTGTGATAAGTAAGATAGAGGTTAAAACAGG
This sequence comes from uncultured Desulfobacterales bacterium, assembly GCA_964513995.1. Lineage (GTDB taxonomy): Bacteria > Desulfobacterota > DSM-4660 > Desulfatiglandales > JALVZP01 > CAZEOQ01. The sequence goes on from CAZEOQ010000001.1 coordinate 52, forward strand.
ATGGGGAAAGTCTCCTCTCAGTGTGGAAAAAATTTTAAAGATGGACAATATCAAATTTGCTAAATATCTTACCCAGTTCAAAACTGTTGACCCTTGGGAAGGTCCTACAGTAGAAGCACTTGCCGAAAGTTTAAAAACAGCAGTTAAAACTAATCCTGAAAAATTCACTAAAGATCTAAAAGCTTTTCTTAATGTTGGTTATTTATACATAGCAAAACTTCTGGAAGGATTGAAAGAGGCTATAACTGAAGATAAACCAGTAGCTTATGAAAAAGTTTTCGGTTTTATTGAAAAATATGTTACTCGCTGTGAATTCTGGCAGGATAAATTTGTAGTTAAATCTTCATTGCCTGCGACACATACATGGGTTATTAATGCCTTTTGTTCTTTTATAGAAGAAGGACTTAAGTCAGAAGTTTATCCAATTTCTGAACAATTTTTCGAGAAAGTAGAATCTCTTATCCACCTAATGATAAGAGAGTTATTGGAGATTAAAAAAGGAGAGGAGAAGGAAGAAATAACAGAGTATGTTGTTTATTCTATTAATACTCCAATAGGTCACCTTATTGAGACCTATATAAAGCTTGTTTTAAAAACACTTCAGTTTTCATATGACAAGAAAGACCTAGTAATAAAAAGCTTTATTAAGAAATACAAAGAACTTCTTAAGAAGTCTATTATTGAAGCATATACACTCTTTGGCATGTATTTCTTAAGTTTTTACTTTCATATAGACAAAGACTTTGCTGTAGAAACTGCTAAGTCTCTAAAGAAGAAAGAAGAAACTTGGGAAGCTTTTATGGAGGGATATCTTTATACTGGACAGATTTATAAAGAAGTTTATGAGCTTATGAAAGAGCATTATGAAGTAAGCTTGGAATATAACTTTAAAAGTAAGTTTGCAAAAGAAAAACTTATAGGACACATTTCTATAGGATATCTTATTGGTTTAGAAAACTTAGAGTCATCAAGCTTGTTTTATAAGCTTGTAGAGAAATTTGACTCTGATGATATTGACAAAATCATATGGGGCTTATGGAGTCAAAGAGATTATCTAAAAGAAGATAATGAGAGAAATGAACAAATTAAAAAGAGGATTTTAGATTTTTGGAGATTCGTTTATGACAAACTGAAAGGGAAAAAAGAAGAGCTATCGGAAAAAGTTAAGGAAATTCTATCTGATATTGTAAGACTAACATGTTTTTTACCTGAACTAAGAGAGCCTTATGCAGACTGGTTAAAAATGTCTGCTGAATTTATAAAAGATCCTATAAGATTTTCATTATTATTAGAAGAGCTCGAAAGATTTAAGGAAATTGGAGATAGGATAAAAACTGCTAAAAATATTGGTGAAATTTTATTGAATGTTAAACAACCTTTCACATATCCAAAAGATAAAATAGAGGCTTTTATTAAATATCTTTGTGACACACCTGATGATAAAGTTAAAGATATTGCAAAGTGTATATGTGAAAATTATGTAAAGAAAGGAGTATATGACTTTAAAGAAGTATGTGAAAAATGTAGCTAAAGCATCTTTTTGAAATCAATAACAATAAAAGAGGATTAGGATGCTTAAAAAGATCTCAATCAAAAATTTTCGTTCAATTGAGAATCAGCAGATTGAATTAGCTCCTTTAGTGTTGATTTATGGTCCAACTGCTTCTGGAAAATCTTCTTTGCTTTATTCTTTGCTTGTAGCAAAGAATTTTTTACTTAATCCTAACCAGCAACTTAATGGCTTTTTTAATCTTATCTTTCAAAACCTTGGAGGATTTAATCAGGTTGTTTTTAATAAAAATAAAGAGCTTAAAATAGAACTCAAAATATCTACAGATGATGGAGACTATGGAATAGGATTTTCTGCAAAAGGAGGAGAGGTGTTTTTAAGAAGCTATCTTAATAACTCAGATGTTGAACTTAAAGGAAGAATAACTTTTCCTTATGGATTAAACCAAAATTTTTCTAAGACTGTAAAGATAGAAAACAAAGAGTTTGTAATCAATTGGAATGGAATAACAGCAAATATTTCTCCTAAAGAGCCAACTGCTGAAAATCAACAGATTGCAAGAGAAATTGCTGAAAGATTAAATAGAATTCCACAAGTTTTAAGAAATATTGACATTGCTCCACACAGAAGAGGTTTTTTTCAGCCATATTATACTCCTTCATCAATATCTCACATTCCTACTGCTGAAAATGAAGTTGCAACTATCATAATCAATGATCCGGATCTTGCTCCTCGTATATCAGTAGATCTGGAAGAAATAACAGGACGAGAATTTAGACTCTATACTCCACCTGGAACTTCAACTGTTTATTTTCAGACAGTAGATAAGAAGTCAAGAACCCCTTCATTTCTCGTAAATGACGGCTTTGGTGTTAATCAATTGGTATATATACTTGCAAAAATTCATAGACCAGAAATAAAAATAATTCTGATAGAAGAGCCAGAAATCCATCTGCATCCTACTGTTATTCGGCTGTTTATCAGAAGAATATGTTCTATTGTAAAGGAAGAAAAAAAGCAGATAATTTTGGTTACTCATTCAGAAACTCTTGTAAGCTCTCTTTTAGTTGCAATCAAGGAAGGGATAATTTCTAACCAAGATGTAAAGTTATATCTGACACAAAAAGAAAATAAAGCAACAGTCTTTAAGGAACAAAAAGTAAATGAAAAAGGACAGGTGGAAGGAGGATTGAGTTCATTTATGGAAGGAGAACTTGAGGATTTAAAAATAATGCTTGGAGTAGGGAAGTGATTCTGATAATTGATGAATGGCTATGGCATGATTTAGCTGGAGAAAATGGAGAAGAAAGACAGAAAGAAGCTTTTGAGTTTTTGATGGGTATATTGAGAATTTGTGACAGAATAGCAGTTATGGAAAATTCTCCATTTGTAAATAAATTCTGGGATTTTTCAAAAGTAATGGATAGTAAAGTGATTAAGCTTTTTAAAAATGGTTTTCTGCATAATTCTGACAAGTGTAGGCTGTGTGAATATACTGACAGCTATACCTTGCCTGGAATAAAACCCGATGATCTTTATCTCTACAATTTGTATTGTATCCTTGAAGAAGAAAGGTGTGTTATTACTACTGACAGACCTTTGATAGAAGTTTTTAAAAAGGAAGGATTAAAGGCATATCATAGAGATGAGTTTTTAAGTGATTATCTCAGAAAATGTTCCTCATAAAATTCGTTTTGCTTCATTTTTCCATTAACTTCTCAACAGCATCTAAAAATTCTTCAGCTGTTTTTAACCATCTTCTAACATTTTCTTCCTCAAACTCAACGAGCTCTCCATAATCTCCACTTTTTCTATGTTCAAACATACGATTGTAAAATCTGCCCAATTCTTTTGATATTTTACCTGTTTTTACAAACTCTTTATTAAAAGCTGCTAAAACTCCACTGTGTTTAGAAAAAGATAACTGTCCCTTCTTTTTCAACATTGATGATAAATGGAAGAGAAGCTTTGTATCTTTCCCATTCTTCTTTTGAATAAACACTTACATCCAGAACTTCGTCGTATCTGAGGCTAAGCTCATAAGCGATATCATAAATTGTTTCTTTTACTTTAAGGTCAACATTCCTGTTCAGTATCACAAGAACATCAATATCTGATTCCTCTTTAGCAGAAGCCTTTATCTTAGAACCAAATAGTATAACTTCTGCTTTACCAAACTTATCAGAAACCTTTCTCTTAAGCTCTTTTACTATTTGAATTACTTCAGCCATCTTTTTCTGAATCCTCCCTTTCTTCTATATCAAATTTACCTTTGTAAATCCCTACTTTTATTCCACTGTTTGAAAAAGATGTCTCTTTTTCTAAAGAAAGATCCATAAGTCTTACAAGTCTTTCAGAAGGGCTAAGAAGTGTTATGTGAGCAGATGAAAAACTCTTTTTTATCCATCTTCCAAGCATTCTATACGCATTTTTTGCCTCATCCTTTGAAAGCCTTTTTCCATAAGGTGGATTCGTTACAATCCAGGCTTCCTTAAAGTCTTTCTTTGGAAAGCTTGCAACCTCAAATGATATAAGTTCACTCATTCCACAAAAAGAAGCGTTTTTTTGTGCTGCATCTATGACTTTTTTTTCTCTGTCAAATCCAAATATAGCGGTTTCAGCTTTTTTTATCCTCTCTTTTGCCTCTTCCTTCACCTTTTCCCAAAGCTCTTCTGAATGAATCCTCCACTTTTCAAATGCAAAGCTTCTAAAAAGCCCAGGAGCTGTATCTGTAGCAATAAGAGCTGCTTCTATACAGATTGTTCCAGCTCCACAGAATGGATCTATAAAGGTGCTTTTCTTGTCCCATCCACTTATAAGAACAAGTGCTGCTGCATAGTTTTCTCTAAGAGGTGCTTCTCCAAGTATCTTCTTATATCCTCTTTTATAAAGAGGTGCACCAGATGAACCAACACTTATCGTAAATCTGTCCTTTTCTACTCTTACGACAAGAGCTTCTCCGAGATCTTCTTCACTTGTTTTCTTTGGTTCAAATTTTACCCTTTCTGCTATTCCTTCAAGAATCCTCTGCTCTATTGCCTTTGTGTGATAAAGCCTTGATTTTTTTGATGTTACCCTTATCCTGAGAGGAACATCCTCCCTTATGTAAATCTCCCATGGATATCTCTTTACTCTTTTTACAAGCTCACTGAATGTTTTTGCCTCAAATCTTGCAACTCTAAGAAGAATCCTTGTTGGTGTCCTGAGATAAAGATTTGCCCTGTATAAGACTTCAAGATCTCCTTGAAATTCTACTCCTCCTTCAACCTTTTTTCCCTTTATCCCAATTTCAGAAATCTCTTTTTCAGCTATATGTTCAAGTCCTGGTGGAACTGCTGCAAAAAGCCTGAAGACTGTTTTTCCCATGGCTGTCTTTTAAAAATTTAAGCTTTCTGGTATATATTTTCAAAAAAAAAAGGAAAAGCCATGCCAGCAAACCTTCCTCCTGAATACTTTGTAGCAGAAAAGAAGTTTCGTCAAGCAAAGACTGTATCTGAAAAGATAGCTGCACTTGAAGAGATGCTTTCTATAATGCCACATCACAAAGGAACAGACAAGCTCAGAGCACTTCTTAGAAGAAAGCTTGCAAAACTTAAGGAAGAATCCTTAGTAGAAAAAGGGAAAAAAGGAAAAAAGGACATATATGCAGTAAAGAAGGAAGGTGCTGGACAGGTTGCAATGGCAGGACTTCCAAATTCAGGAAAATCACAGCTTCTTTCAGCTCTTACAAATGCAAATCCAACCATAGCAGATTATCCTTTTTCTACACAAAAGCCTCAGACAGGAATGATTCCATACGAGAACATAAAGATTCAGCTTGTTGATCTTCCTCCTGTAACTCCTCATACTGATGGATGGGTATACGGAATAATGAAAAATGCTGATCTTCTTCTTCTCGTAATTGACATATCAGGTGATCCAATAGGTGATTTTGAAAACCTGAAAGAGCTTCTTTTAGAAAGAAAGATCTCTCCTGTTTCTGAACTTCCTGAAGAAGTCTCAGATGATCTTATTCACAAAAAATCCATCCTTGTCTTTAACAAAGGAGATCTTGTAGATGAAGAGGACTTTTCAGTCCTGAAAGAGCTCCTTGAAACAGACCTTCCAATGACCTATGTCTCTGCAAAAGAAAAGATGGGATGTGATGTTTTAAAGAAGCTTATATTTTCAAAGCTTGACATAATAAGAGTATATCCAAAGCCACCTGGAAAAAAGCCTGATATGGAAGAGCCTGTTGTCCTTCCAAAAGGAAGCACTGTCATTGATCTTGCAGAAGAGATACATAAGGATTTCGCAAAGAAGCTGAAATATGCAAGGGTATGGGGATCTGGAAGATTTGAAGGACAAAGGGTAACAAGGGATTATGTCCTGGAAGATGGAGACATCGTAGAGCTTCATGTTTAAGACGGTTAGGTTGACAGAAAGGTGATTAGTTTTTATGTTTGAATTGGAACGGTTTGGAAAGAAAACTCAGTTCTATGGAAATCTTCGTAGGAACAAGTGGGTATCAGTTTGAGGATTGGTTTGGGACAGTTTATCCTGAAAGCTTAAGAAGAAAGGATGTGCTTGAGTATTATTCTCACGAGCTTGGATTTAATTGTGTAGAGCTGAATTATACATATTACAGACTTCCTTCATTTTTTACATCCAGGGCAATTGTAAAAAAAGTTCCAGAAGGATTTAAGTTTGCTGTAAGAAGCTACAGAGAGATGACGCACGACATATGGCAGGATGAGGAAAGGAAAAAGATAAAAGATACTTCAGATATATTTGATCTTTTCATTGAAGGAATCCTTCCTCTTAAAGAAGAAGGGAAGCTTGGACCAGTCCTTCTTCAGTTTCCTTATAGCTTTTGGCCAAGTGAGGAAACCTTAAGATATCTTGAATTCTGCAAAGAAAAGCTGTCTGACTTTGATGTAGTTGTTGAATTTAGAAACAGGGCATGGGTAAAAAAAGATATCTTTGATTTTCTAAAAAAATTTAATCTTGGATATTGCATAGTAGATGAGCCAAAGATAAGAGGACTTCATCCGCTTGTTCCAGCTCTTACAAGCAAAACAGGCTATATAAGACTTCATGGAAGAAATCCAAGGTGGTTTGAGGCAGAAAAAGAAGAAAGATACAACTATTTTTATAATGAACAGGAACTTAGGGAGGTTTTATCCAAGGTAAAAAAAGTCTTTGAAGAAGCAGAAAAGACATACGTCTTTTTTAATAACTGCACAGGAGGAAGTGCCCTAAAGAATGCACTTATGCTAAAAAGAATCCTTGGTCTTCTTAAAGACCTAAACAGTGCTCAAAAAAAAGCTCTTTCTATGCCTTAAGCCTGTTCCAGCCAGCTGATTTTAGTCTTCTTCTTTCTCTTGTAATGATAAAAGCCTCTCTTTTTGGAAGACTGTTTATAAATCTTATACCTTCTTCTGGCTTCATGACGAATACAGCTGTAGAAAGTGCATCTGCATCACATGCAGTCTTTGATACGACAGATACACTTATATCTGTAAGAGGAGATCTTCCTGTGCGAGGATCAATTATGTGGAAGAAGAGCTTTTCTCTGTCAAAGTATATCTCATAGTTTCCTGATGTTGCAATTGCTCCTTCTTTCATACAGATCACATCAGGATAGTTTCCTCTCTTTTCAGGATCCTGAATTGCTATTCTCCATGGTCTTCCTCTTGACTTTTCTCCTTTGACTCTTATATCTCCTCCTGCATTTATGAGATAATTTTCTATTCCATATCTTTCCAGAACTTCTGCAGCCCTGTCTACTATATACCCTTTTGCAATTCCATCTAAGGTTATTCCCATTCCTTTTTCTTTAAAGAAGATCTTTTTTCCTGAAAGAGCTATCTTATCACTTCCAACAAGACGAAGTCTTTCTTCTATCTCTCTTTCTTCTGGATAAAGTCCTTTTGAGAACTTTTCCTGAAACAGGTCTATGATTGGTTTTACTGTAATGTCAAAACATCCTTCTGTCATTCTGTAATATCCAAGAGATTTTCTTATAAGTTCTCCCATATGAGGAGGAACTTCTTTTATGCTACCTGAGCTGTTCAGTTCATAAACAGCACTTATTGAATTAAAACGATTCAGCTCATCAGAAAGCTCTTTTATCCTTTCAAATGCCTTTCCAATTGCTTCTTCTGCCTTATGTCTTGATGGATCTATAATGGTCATAGAGATAAATGTTCCCATTCCAAGTCTTGTGCAGGATATCTTGTAGTTCTTTTTGTCAAACCTTTCAGATTCTATCCTTCTTAAAGAAGGAAGACTGAATGTTGCTATTCCTATTCCCAGGATTCCAGAAATTCTCAAAAAGGTTCTTCTGTCTATCTTCCTCATCTTTTTTCCTCCATCAAGCAGCTTTTTTCACCTGTTGATATTCATATTCAATCTTAAATGGTCTCAAGATATTTCTTGGACATTTCTCAACACAAACCATTTTACATTTTTCTCCATACTCAATACACTTCTTATGATCAATCTTTACCCTTCCATCCTCTATTGTTATTGCCTTTGCAGGACAGCTCCTTACACACATCCTGCATGTAATGCATCCTACCTGACATATGCTCTTTACAACCTTTCCAGGATCTTTTGAATTGCAAGGAACCCAGACTCTTGCATTCTTTGGAATTATCTCAATGACTCCTTTTGGACATACCCTTGCACATGTCCCACATCCAACACATAGCATTGGATTTACTTTTGGAAGTCCATCAACTATCTTTATAGCACCAAAAGGACAAGCCCTTTCACAATCTCCAAATCCTATGCATGCATATGTGCATTCCATAATTCCGCCAAATGCAAGATTTGCACCAATACATGTCTTCTGTCCAATGTAGTCATATTTCCTGGAGACCTTTCCTTCAATCTTAGAACACCTTACAGCAGCAATAACCTCTTCAACTGCCTCTATCTTTTTTCCCGTAATTTCTGCAACTTTTTTTGCTACCTCTTCTCCTCCAGGAAGACACAGATTTGGTGGAACATTTGGATCATTTACAACTGCTTCTGCATATCCTTCGCAACCTGCGAAGCCACATCCACCTCATTGAGCACCTGCAAGAACTTCTTTTACTGCCTCTACCTTAGGATTCACTTCAACGGAGAATTTATGTGCAGCAAGTGCAAGTCCTATTCCAAATACAAGTCCTATTACACCAAGAACAGCTATTCCACCAATTGCTATATTTACAAGTTCTGGACTCATACTGGCTCCTCCTTAAAATATTGACATTCCAGAAAATCCCATAAATGCAAGACCAAAAAGTCCTGCTGTAATAAATGCTATTGAAAGTCCTCTGTATGAAGGAGGAACATTTGCAAGCTCAAGCTTTTCTCTTACGCATGACATAAGGAAAAGTGCAATAAAGTATCCAAGTCCTGCTCCAAGAGAGAATATGAATGCTTCAAGTGCATTGTAGTTATTTACGACGATAAGGAGTGGAACAGCAAGTATTACACAGTTTGCAAGAACAAGCATAAGGTATATTCCAAATGCTTTAAAGAGATAAGGATTTATCTTTCTGAGTATTATATCCACTGCCTGAACAATAAGTGAGACAATACCTATGAACATAACAACCTGGAAGAACTGAAGATGAAGGGGAACAAGGACATAATGATAGAGAAACCAGGAGATCATTGCACTGCATACCATTACAATGGTAAATGTTATTCCCATTCCTATTGCTGTTGACTTCCTTCTTGATGTTCCAAAGAATACGCAAAGTCCAAGGTATTTCGTAAAGACGAAGTTGTGAACAAGCATTGCACCAATAAGTATTGCCAGAAGAAATCCTGCATAGCTCTTTTTTACTGAGAATACAACAGGACCTATCTTTCTTCCTTCTGAAATGAGATTCTTTATGTGAACCACATGAGGAACATGCTGATTCAGCTCTTCATAAAAACTTATGGTAAGTGATCTTCTGTCTTCTGAAAGAGATATCTCCTTTATCCTTAAAGGTATGTCTGGGTCTGGCTTTTCGTATATGTAATAGTTTCCTTTATCTTCTGCTATCTTTTTATCAACAGGTCCAGCAAAAAGGACGAATATCTTATCCTTTCCCAAAAAGGAAGATTTCATTACGAAACTGCTAGGATATGCCTTTGTAAACAAGAATAAAAACAAAAAGAGGAAGAACTTTTTCCACCTCATCTTATGTCCCCATCCTCTTTTCTTTTATCCTCTTATATGTAAACTCAACCCAATTATATACAGCCATCATAAAACCTACGCAGAAAAATCCTGCTACAGGGAGTATAAAGAAGAGAAGTGGTCTTGAAGGAAGAATCTGATGACCAAAAATTGTTCCTGCACCCAGGAATTCCCTTATAAATCCAAGTGTCATCATTCCAAACATAAAACCTAAGCCCATTCCAAATCCATCCCAGAATGAAGGGATAAGAGGTTCTCTTGAAGCAAATACTTCAAGTCTCATAAGTATAATGGAAAATGTTACTATAAGCTTTATAAATATTCCTACAGCCTTGTATGCAGTAGGAAAATAGGCAGAAAGTGTAAGGTCTATAACGGTTACCCATGTAGCAATTACAAGACTGTATATAGGTATCCTTATCTTTGGATGTATGTAGTTTTTTATGAGAGATACCGTGCAGCTTGATGCAACCTGAACAAAAAGAACAGCAATACCAAGAAGGAATCCATTCATAAGTGTTGTGCTTATTCCAACAGCAGGACACATTGAAAGAGCAAGTCTAAATATAGGGTTTTCATTAAAAAGTCCGTTCATTATGAGATTAAGTGGTGTCTTTTTCTTTACAGGCATAGCTTCTCCCTATATTGCACAGCTTATTTTATGCTTTTTTATCATACTGTCCAGTATTTTTATCCTGTATGCAAATTTTTTTACGATATTCTTTACACCATTTGTTACGGCATTGCTCGTTATTGTTGCTCCTGTAAGTGCATATATGTGAGCATCCTGATACTTTCTTCTTATCTCTTCTATCTGCTCTTTTGTAAACTCTTCTTCATGCTCAAGACACCTTCTGTATTCTTCAGGAAGAGGTTTCTTTATTACCTTTAGCCTTTTTATCTTCTCATATGTAAGTCCTTTAAACTGATTCTTGAAATACTTCCTCTTTATCTCTCCTCCAAGTCCTGGATCCTCTTCCTCTTCAAGTATCTCAAAGCCAAGTATCTTATATCTTGTATCAAGTGCAAGAAGCACTCTTATTGTTGTCTTAAATCCAGGAAATTCTCCTGGAACAAGATAGGCAAATCTTTTTCCGTTATTCGTAGCAATTATGAACTTGCTTGCATAGGAAAATTTCGTATCCTTTCCTAAGAGCTCCTTTAGGACCTTTTCTCTTTCACTTTCCTGTCTTGCATCCTCTTTTGATATCTTTACAGGTCTTGTATAGAGGAATCTTCCGTCAAATGTAAGTGCAATAAACTGGAATCCTTTTTCTTTTGATGGAACAAGATATGCCATGTAATCTCTTTTTGGCTCATGGATTATGTATCTGTATACCTCATGGAACTGAAGTCCTTCAGGAGGAGGATTCTTATGACTGTATCCCAGAACCCCATACATTGCTTCCTTAAAGTCAAGGTATTCGTTATATCTTTTTGCTTTGATAGTAAAGACAAAGGCAGCTCCCATAAAAAATGCAGATATAAGACAAGCTGTTGTAAGTCCTATTATTATCTTAGGAAACTCCCTCATTTTTTCTTACCCTTTGGTGGAGCAAATCTTTTTGGTTTAAACCAAGAATCAAGAGCAGGTGTAAGTCCATTCATAAGAAGTATTGCATAACAGACTCCTTCTGGATATCCACCTTTCAGTCTTATGAGAACAGTAAGAACTCCTATTCCTGCACCATATATGAGCTGAGCAGTTTTATAATTTGGTGAAGTAGTATAGTCTGTTGCCATAAAGAATGCACCAAGCATGACTCCACCTGAAAGAACAGCTACGAGAGGATTTATTCCAAATATCCATGAAAGAAGAGCAACCGTCCCTATCATTGATACAGGTATATACCACTTTATATAGCCTTTATAGATAAGATAAAGACCTCCAAGGAGTATGAGAAAGGCAGATGTTTCTCCTATACATCCTGGTCTTATTCCAAGGAAGAAGTTTTTGTAGATGTATGAAAGTGATCCGTATTTCTGGATAAGTGCCTGAAATCCGTAGTGTTTTATGATAAAGAGAGGGGTTGCAGAAGAAAGTGCATCAGTGCTTAATTTCAGATACTTAGGTGTAATCCATGCAGATGTCATAGCAACAGGAAATGTGCACATAAGGAATGCTCTTCCCATAAGTGCAGGATTAAATATGTTAAAACCAAGACCACCAAAGAGCTGTTTTGTTACAAATATCGCCATAATAGCACCAAGGACAGGAAGATGATATGGGACTCCTGGAGGGATTACATATGCAAGAAGAAGTCCTGTGACTGTTGCACTTCCATCCTTTATCGTTACAGGTCTTCCAAGAAGCTTCTGTGATATTGCTTCTGTAAGGACACAGCTTATGACACTTATAGCAGTTATTATAAGGACCCTTATCCCAAATATGAAAACAGAAAGTATAAGAGGAGGAATAAGACATGCTACGACCGTCCACATTATCTTTTCTACTGTAACTGGGCTTTTTACATGAGGAGATATTGATACTGTAAGAAGTCTTTCTTCTGCTTCCATCTTACTTCTTCCTCGCCTTCATCTTTGCAATTCTTATAAACTGAACAAGTGGTCTTTTTGCAGGACATACATAAGCACAACATCCACACTCAAAACATTCAAATACACCAAATTGTTCTGTCTCTTCTGCCCTTCCTGCTTCTACATATATCCCTATCTCATTTGGCTGAAGTCCCATTGGACATGCTTCAAGACAGAATCCACATCTTATACAAGGTCCATATGTATGAAGGTCTACTTCATCTTCTGTAAGGAAAAGCACACCTGATGTTATCTTTGTTATAGGAAAGTCAAGTGTGGATATTGCAAATCCCATCATAGGTCCACCAATAACTACCTTTTTTAGTCCAGGCTTTATTCCACCAAGATATTCAACTACATCACTTACTTTTGTCCCTATTCTTACTTTCAGATTTGCCTGTCTTGCCAGTGCCTTTCCAGAAAATGTTACTACCTTTTCCACTACAGGCTTGTTAAAGACAACTGCTTCATATATAGCTCTTGTTGTTCCTATGTTCTGAACAACAACACCTACATCAAAAGGAAGTCCAAAAGCAGGAACTTTTCTTCCTGTTATTGCTTCAATAAGCTGTTTTTCTGATCCCTGTGGATACTTTACCTTAAGTGGAGCAACATTTATCTCAAATCCTTCTCTGTTATCCCTTGCAGCCTTCTCCATCTTTTCTATTGCATCAGGCTTGTTCATCTCTATTCCTATAAATGCCCTATTTATCCCAAGTATCGTAAGGATTATCTTTACACCTTCTATTATCTCCTCTGCATGTTCCACCATAAGCCTGTGGTCAACTGTAAGATATGGTTCACATTCTGCACCGTTTATAATAAGCGTATCTATCTTTGCTTCAGCAGGTGGAGAAAGCTTTATGTGTGTAGGAAATCCTGCTCCTCCCATTCCAACTATTCCAGCATTTTTTACTCTTCTTAAAAGCTCTTCTCTTGAAAGTTCTTTCCAGTTGCAAGGTTCATACTTCCTTTTTTCTGCTTCCTTATCTCTTCTGATTGTAATTGCTGGAACACTTACAAATACAGGATGAGGACAGTTTCCAATCTCTTTTACTTCTCCTGTTATGCTTGCATGGACAAAAGCTCCAATCTTTTCAAATGTCCCTATGATTTCTCCTTCTTTTACCTTATCTTTTTTCTTTACCTTTGGCTTGCATGTTTCACCAAAATGCTGAACAAGAGGTATGGTTACTTCATCAGGAAGGGGCATCTCTTCTATGGGGACATGAGCAGTATATTTATTTTCTGGTGGATGAACCCCTCCTTTTTTAAAAGTAAAAACCTTCATCTTCTTCTCCAGATTTGTTGGATTTCATATATTAATGAAAAAATGATATGTCAAGATTTTTTTTCAATAAGAACAGCTCTTACAGGAGATCCATCAAGTCCTTTAAGTTTCAATGGAAGTGCAACAAGTATGTAATGACCTGGTCTTACATCTTTTAGATTTATTCCTTCAAGTATGCATATGCCTGCTTTAAAAAGGATCTTGTGGACAGAAAAATCAGGTGTTCCGAATCTTTCTATGGATATATAATCTATACCAACAAGCTTTATTCCTTTTTCTGCAAGAAGTCTTGCCCCATCTTCTGTAAGATATGTATAATCTTTTGAAAAGCTTTCTTTTTCAAGGAGATAAGAATTTTCTGTCTTAAACAAGACTCTTTCTGTATCTGGATCAATCCTTTCTTCTATTATCTTTCTTGTTATCTCCTTTTCTTTTACCTCTATTACCTGAGCAGGTCCGATAAATGTAGAAAGAGGGATCTTGTCAACAGAAGCACCATCAGGAAGAAAATGAAAAGGTGCATCTATGTGACTTCCTGTATGAGTTCCAAGAAAGAGCTTTGTCATGTTACATCCTGATCTTTCTATTGTGCATATAGGTTCAGTTCTAAACTTGGCATCTCCTGGATACACAATCATTCCTTCTTCTATATACGGTGATATGTCAATTATCCTTATCTGTTTTTCCATATAACAGCCACTCCTGCACTGATTAAAATAATCAAAGAGATAAACTGTGTTACAGACATCTGTCCTATAGCTGGAAGACAGTCTGCTCTGAATCTTTCTATGAGAAGTCTCTGTGTGCTGTGAAGTATAAGATACCAGAAGAATATCTGTCCATCATATTTTTTCCTTTTTCTCATAAGCATAAGGATTGCAAATATAATAAGACATGCAAGGGAATGATAGAGCTGAGTTGGATGAAGAGGGATGCCTTTTGGGGCAAGACTGTTTTTGTCAGTAAATACAACTGCCCATGGAAGATCTGTCTTTTTTCCATAACAGCATCCTGCCATAAAACATCCTATTCTTCCTATTGCCTGACCAAAAGAAGCTGAGGGAGAAAGTATGTCTGCTATTTTTAAAAGATCTATTCCGGTTTTTCTTATATAAAGAAATCCTCCTATACAGCCAGATATAATCCCTCCAGAAAATATAAGCCCTCCTTTCCAAAGAGCAAAAACTTCTAAAGGTCTTTCAAGATAGTAGGACATATTTGCAAGTATGTAAAGGATCCTTGCTCCGATTATACCTGAAAGGACAATAAAAAAACATATGCTTGAGATAAGATCTGGATTTAGTCCTTCTTTTTTTCCAAGAATTACGGAAAGGAAAATTCCAGAAAATATTCCAAGACAGACAAAGATGCCGTATGTATGAATCGTAAAAGGCCCTATGTTAAACAGATTTGGATGCATCCTTAGAAAAAAGTCCTATTGCAAGAAGAATTGTTCCAAAAGTTATTGCTGAATCTGCTATGTTAAATGCAGGCCAATGATATTTTCCTATATGAAAGTCCAAAAAATCTATTACTGCACCATATATGATCCTGTCTATGAAGTTTCCTATTGCTCCTCCTATGATAAAGGATATTCCGAGTGATGCTAAGAGATTATTTCCGAGTCTAAAAGACCAGATAAGTAGTATAGCTATAGCAGCTAAGTTTATAGCTATAATGAGGACATAAAAAAAAGAAAGATTACTCATAAGACCAAAGATTACTCCTTTGTTCTTTGTGCAGACTATGTTAAAAAAACTCGTTATCTTTATCTTTCCCTTTACAGAAGTTATTACGATGTATTTCGTAATCTGATCCAGAAAGATTATACTTAGCGTCTCCAGCAGCCTCATCTCAGAACAGATATACACCTCTCACATATATCAGGAAATTCTGGATCTTTTCCTACAGTCTTATCCCTTCTCCAGCATCTTTCACATTTTGGATATGGACTAGGATTTACCTTTACTTTTATTCCCAAAAGTTCTGAATATTTTCCATCTTTAAGCTCTTCCTTTGATACGATCTGAAGATCAGAGACAATAAATACATCTCTCAGGACATCCCTATAGGGCATAAATTTTTCCTTCAGCTTTTCTGGAAGACCAAGTATGACTTCTGCTTCAAGTGAATGACCAATAAGCTTTTCTTTTCTTGCAATCTCAAGTGCTTTAAGAACCTCTTTCCTTATTTCTATTATCTCATCCCATCTTTCTTTTAGCTCCCTGTCCTTATACTCTTCTTTTACAGGGATAAACTGTTCCAGATGAACACTTTCAGATCTTTTTCCTTTCATATGTTGCCATATCTCATCAGCAGTAAATGAAAGTATAGGTGCCATAAGTCTTACCATAACTTCAAGTATCTCATTTAATGCGGTCTGAGCAGAACGCCTTTGTTTTGAATCTCTTCTGGATGTATATAACCTGTCTTTTATTATGTCCAGATAAAAGGATGAAAGATCCATAATGCAGAAGTTATAAAGGGTATGATATACGGTATGGAACTCAAATCTTTCATATGCCCTTTGAACCTTTTCATTTATCTCCTGAAGCCTATGAAGGATCCATCTGTCAAGTTCGTGCATCTCACTGTAAGGAACCTTATCCTTTTCTGGATCAAAGTCATAAAGATTTCCAAGAATAAACCTGCATGTATTCCTTATCCTCCTGTATGCTTCTACGAGTCTCTGAATAATCTCATCAGAGATCCTTATGTTGTCTGTATAATCTTCTGCTGCTACCCAGAGTCTTATTATCTCTGCTCCGTATTTCTTTATGATATCCTCAGGAGATATGACATTTCCCAGTGATTTGTGCATTGCCCTTCCCTGTGCATCAACGACGAATCCGTGTGTAAGGACGCATCTGTAAGGTGGTTTTCCTCTTGTTCCAACAGAACAGAGAAGTGAACTGTGGAACCATCCCCTATGCTGATCACTTCCTTCAAGATATATGTCTGCAGGAAATCTGAGTTCACTGTTTTTTTCAAGGACTGCAGCAAAGCTTACACCTGAATCAAACCAGACATCAAGTATATCTTTTTCTTTTTCAAACTGATCACTTCCACATTCAGGACACCTTGTGCCTTCTGGAAGAAGATTTTTCGCATCTTCAGAAAACCATATATCTGCTCCATACTGCTCTATCTTTTTGCTTACATGATCTATTATCTCCTGAGAAATAACAGTCTTTCCACACCTCTTACAGTAGAATACAGTTATAGGAACTCCCCATACTCTTTGTCTTGATATACACCAGTCTGGTCTTCCTTCTATCATACTGTAAATTCTGTCTTTTCCCCAATAAGGGATCCATTTTACTTCTGATATAGCAGAAAGAGCCTTTTTTCTCAGATCATTCTTTTCCATGGAAATAAACCATTGCTCAGTTGCTCTGAATATTACTGGATTTTTGCATCTCCAGCAGTGTGGATATTCGTGTGTTATCTGATCTTCCTTTATAAGTGCTCCTTCTTCTTTTAGCTTCTCGTTTACATGACTGTTTGCCTCAAATACCTGCATTCCTGCAAAATACTTCACATCATCTGTAAATCTTCCTTCACTGTCTACAGGAGAATATATATCAAGACCATATTTAAGACCTGTCTCATAGTCTTCTGCTCCATGACCTGGTGCTATGTGAACACATCCTGTTCCTGCAGTAAGTGTTACATAATCTGCAAGGACTATTTTTGATGATCTTTCATAAAGAGGATGTCTTGCTTCCAGTCCTTCCAGATCCTTTGGATCAAGTCTTGCAACGATTTCATAGTCTTTGTATCCGAAATCGTGCATACAGAGATCTGAAAGTCCTTCTGCAAGTATAAAGATCCCGTCTTTTTTTGTATCACATGCAACATATTCAAAAGATGGATTCAGTGCTATTGCAAGGTTTGCAGGAATTGTCCAGGGTGTTGTCGTCCATATTACTATAAATACATCGTCTCTTTTAAGCTTTGAGGAAAACTTGCTCAGATCAGAGATCATTCGGAATTTTACGAATATAGAAGGTGATACCTTCTTTTTGTATTCTACCTCTGCTTCTGCAAGTGCAGTCTTGCAGTGAATACACCAGTATACAGGCTTTTTGCTCCTTACAAGACTTCCATTCAGTGCAAACTTTCCAAATTCTCTTACAATTGTTGCCTGATACTTGTAGTCCATTGTAAGATAAGGTCTATTCCAATCACCAAGAACACCAAGTCTTTTGAATTCTTCTCTCTGGATATTTATAAACCTTTCTGCATACTTTCTGCAGTATCTTCTTATTTCTACTGGAGACATACTCTTCTTTTTTTCTCCAAGCTCTTTGTCAACATTGTGTTCTATTGGAAGTCCATGGCAGTCCCATCCAGGAACATATGGAGCATCATATCCTGACATCTGTTTTGATTTTATTATGATATCTTTCAGGATCTTATTCAGTGCTGTTCCCATGTGTATATGACCATTTGCATAAGGAGGACCATCATGAAGGATAAAAAGAGGTCTTCCTTTTGACCTTTCTCTTATCTTTCTGTAAAGATTTATCTCTTCCCATCTTTTAAGTATCTCTGGCTCTTTTTTCGTAAGATTTGCTTTCATTGGAAAATCTGTTTTTGGAAGATTTAAAGTCTCCTTGTAATCCATACTCCACCTCTCCTTATGTTCTAATTCCAAGCTCTTCTATCATATTGTTTACATAGCTTATCAGAAATTCCCTCTGTCTTTCATTACAATATCCCATACACTGACACTTTATCTTCTTTGAACTTCTTACAAGAAGTTCAAGCTTTAGCCATCCTTTTCCAAGTTCTATAGCACAGAAATACGGACTGCAATCTTTATGTTTTAGCTGGGTCTCTGTAAGGAGGTGATCAGGTATCTTTATCCAGAATATTCCTTCTATAGGAGATTTTATTGCATTTTTTTTCAAAAAATCCTCAATCTTTTCCATATCCCATGGATCTATCTCATCTATCAAATATGACCTCATCTTTCTTCTCCTGATCTATTCTTTTTCCAACTATATAAGCATCTAAGACAGAATATATCCAGACAGCTGAAAAAAGAATCCCTATGAGATAAAGAACAGTATGATCCTGAGCTTTAAATTCTTCTATTACCCTTTCTGGATAAAGTTCATTTAGTGCAAGTCCTTCAAGAGATTTTTTTACAAGCCTGTAAATCTCAAAGACTGCAGCTCCTATAAGTGCAAATACGGAAAAAAATAGTATAAGACCTTTTTTTATCTGATTGTTTATAACTTGACCTAATCCAGGGACTATAAAAGCAGAACAGACAGGAGATATTATTCTTCTTTTCATGACATCCAAATATATCAACGTGAAACTTCCATGTCAATTATGCAAAAAACAGCAGAAGTATATGATACAAAAGGTGAGGTTTAATATAAAGATGTAAAAAATGTATTCTGAAATGTCTCTGAAGTCAAACAGGATAAATCCAGCTGTATATGAAATGAGGTGAAGATATATAAGCCATATGTTCCTTTCAATCCCTGTGTTTATTCCTATAAAGATAACGGAAACAGAAAGAGGAAACATGCAGATTATGTAAAAAGGTAAAAGCTCAAATCCAGTTTTGTATTGCTTTCCAAAGAGAAACAAAAATATAGGTTTTCCTATTAGAGGAATAAGTATTTCAGAAGAAAGAAAGATGAAAGCTACTGAAATAAGAGCTTTTATCCCTGTTTTTCTGAAGTTCTCCTTTTCTGAGACAATCCTTGGAAAGAACACAGAAAAAAGAGAGACAGAAAGCCAGACAAGAACTTTTCCTACAACAGATACAGAGGCATAATAACCTGCTTCTGATGGAAACATCTTTTTTACAAATATGTTATCCAGGTAAATAAAAAAACCAGCTGGTGAACAATATGCACTGAGCAAAAATAGCTTCTGGATTGGAAGTTTCTTTATCTTACCGAAAAGGTTTCTGTTAATGCATGTCAAAAGAACAGATATGATGATAAATGAAATGAGAGAAGAGGCTATAGCACCAGAGACATAATATCCTGAAGACAGAAAAAGAATGGCTAAAATTAATCTGATGGTAAGTTCAAGGGATACGGATATTGCATAAAGATCAAACCTTCTGTTTGCCTGTAAAAAACCTCTTTCGACAGCTATAAGAAACATTGGAATCCAGCAGGATGATGTGATCCATATGTAAGTTCTGTCAGATATGCTTAGATATGACTTGAGAAAAGGAGAAAATAATATTCCATTTGCGCAAAAAAAACAGCCTAAAAAAAGTCCTATTATTCTGAGATATCTAAGTATCTCAAATCTTTTTTCCATATTTTCAACAATACACTTCACGGATACTGTGCAAAGGATAGAAGAGATGTTTCCAACAGTAAGAAGAAAGGAGTATAAAACAAGGAATTCTCCATAACCTGTAGGCTTCAGTCTTCTGCTTACATAGAAGTGAAATACATATCCTAAGATGTTTGTATAGATAAAAGCAGAAGTAATAAAGGAAAGATCTTTAAGTATGTCTTTTTTTAACAGAAAGAAGGAATTTTTCATATCTTTCTGCTATCTTTTCCCATACAAAATCTTTTGCAAATTCCCTTCCTTTTTTCCCCATTTCTATAAGAAGATCATCTCTTTTCCATAGGAACAAAAGCTTCTCTCTTAGGTCTTTTATGTCATTCAGCCTAAAAGAAATTCCAAAACCATTTTTTACTACAAATGAAAGCTCATCTATGTCAGAAACAAGGATAGGCTTCCCCAAAGCTGCTGATTCTAAGCTGACGAGTGGCTGTCCCTCATATCTTGAAGGCATCACGAGAAACTTTGCCTTTCTTATAGTCTCTATCTTTTTTTCTCCTTCCACAAACCCTACAAACTCAGAAGCTAAACCTTCTGAAAGACTCCTTACCTTATCTTCATCTCTTCCTTTCCCTGCTATAACAAGCTGAATATCAAGTCCTTTTAAAGCCTCAAAAAGCATATCTAAGCCCTTATGAAATATATCCAGTCTTCCTATGAACAGGACATAACTTCCTTTCTTTATCTGGTAATCCAGAAGAGCTTTTTCTATTCCATTTGGAATAACAGTTCCAGGAAGACCGTATCTTTTTTGACAGATGTCTGAGACAAATATGATGTTTGGTTGATATTTTTTTGGATAATATTTCTCTAAGAAAACAAAAGGAAGACCGAATATGTTATATCTTTTCAGTATATTTTTGCCTTCTTTTTGATGAAGCTGAAGAATAACAGGTTTCTCTTTTTTTATCCTGTAAGCAAAGATAGGATTCCAGGGAGCAAAGTCTTCTACTATTACATCAAATCTCTTGTAGTTTTTTTTCAGAAATATAAAAGCATAAATTGGAAAACTCAGGATACTTAGTATATAGCTTCTTTTAATCCCAAGAAATCTGAATCTCAGATTTCCTCTTTTATAATCCTTAGCACCCGGATAATTTCCTGAAACAACAAGAATCTTATGACCTTTTTCTGAAAGTCTTCTTCCTATCTCATATGTCCTTACAGCTCCTCCTCCTCCAATCCAAGGATTATCTGTGTGGTCATATATGAAATAAAGGATAATCACTTTTTTGCACAACCAATATCTAATATCTTTCCTTTTTCTAAACAAAGCTTAGGAAGTCCGAAAAAGCCTCAACCTAAGGTAAAATGTGAAGATATAATGTAGACCTATGTTAACTGCTCCTGCAAATCCTAATTCTGTTCTTCAGGAGGCTTTTTATACTATAAGAACCTCAACTTCCATACTGTAAGAGCTGCTTCAAGTGCAATTTTTTTTGTCATCTTAGAGCAGCCTGAATTCCTTTCATAAAATATTATTGGCACTTCAGCAACTTTACAAGACTTCTTTACAGCTCTGTATACCATTTCTATCTGAAATGCATATCCATTTGACTTTACTTTATCAAGTCCTATTTTCTCAAGACATCTCTTCCTATAAGCCCTATATCCACTTGTTACATCAGAAAGCCCTTTTAGTCCAAGAATCTTTATTGCATACCAGTTTGCAAACTTTGAAAGAAGAAGTCTTTTAAAGTCCCATCCAACAACACTTATCTTGTTGTTCATATATCTTGATCCAATTACAAGATCAAATCCTTCCTCAAGCTTTTCTATAAACTTAGGAATATCATTTGGATCATGAGAAAGATCTGCATCAATTTCAAAAAAACATTCATATTCTTTTTCCATTCCCCATCTGAATCCAGTGATATAGGCAGTTCCGAGTCCAAGCTTTCTTGGTCTTTCTATAAGATATACCCTTTTTTCTTTTTCCATAATCTTTTTTACCTTATCTGCTGTTCCATCAGGAGAGCTGTCATCCACAACAAGGACATCCAAAAAGTCAAATTTTAAAAGTTCTTCTAACACCTTTTCTATGTTTTTTACTTCGTTATATGTTGGAAGGACGACCAGTGTTTTCATCTTAAAAGTCCTCTTTTTGAAAGATAATCTATAAATTCTTTTCTGGTTTTTTCCCAAGAAAAATTCCTTGCCCAACTTAAAGCATTTCCTGAAAGCCTCATATAAAGCTCTTTCTTATTCCAGATTTCAACTACCTTTGAAGCCATCTCCTTATAATCAGAGACGAGAAAACCCGTAAGACCATCTTTTATGCTGTCCTTCAGTCCTTTTACACGATATCCAATAGCAGGGGTTCCCATTGCATTTGCCTGTATCACGACCTGTCCCCAACCTTCTCTTATGCTTGGGACAAGAAGAAAATGGGCTTTTTTGAGAATAAGATATTTTTCTCTGTCAGATACATATCCCAGGAATTCTATCTGATTGTCTGAATAAAGTCTTTTTAATTTATCCAAAAGTGGTCCACTTCCTATAATCTTCAGTCTTGAATCAGATATCACTTTTTTTATCTCAAGAAATGCCTTTATTGCATCTTCAGGATTCTTTGTCTTTTTTAATCTTCCAAGATATACAAGACACAGTTTTCTTTCCTTTTCAGGAATACTTTCCAGGGGAGTTATGTCAAGACCATTTGGGATTATGCTTATGTCTTTAAATCCAAGTCTTTTTAAATCATCTGCTGTTGAAGGAGAAACAGTAATTGTAGGATGGTTTTTATAAAGTCTTAAAAATAGCTTTTCTATTATTTTAAAGATCGCACCTGTTGAACCAAATTCTGCTGTCCAGAATTCTTCATAAAGCTGATGTATGAGAAGAAGGGAGTTTTTCAGAAAAAATGTAAAAAAACCTATTCCGTTAAATTCATCTATGATAAAAAAATCTTTCCTTTTTTTTGCATAAAGAAAACCAAAAATGTGAGTAGTTAACTCATTTCCCCTTCTTACAAACTTTATTCCACTTATCTTTTCCTTTGCTTTTAAATTAGCTATTTTAGAAGAAAACCACTCAACTTCTGCTCCTATCTCCTTTAAAGCCTTTGCAAGTTCAAATGTATAAATCTCTGCTCCACCTTTTTGAGGATTCCTTATACATCTTCGGTTAAGTATAAGGACCTTCATGCCTCATAAAGAAAGACTATCCATATGATCCAGAAAAACAGAGAAGGTATAAAAAACTTAAAAAATCTTTTTATTTCAAATCTGTTGTCTTCTGTAGCACATATTATTCCTTTTAAAACAGCTGCACAAAAAAGAAAAAATGAAAAAATTGAGATAAAGGAAAAAAATGGATCAGGTGAAAGGTCTTTTTGCATTATGTCCAACATGTCTTCTTTTTTTAAATCCAGGTTTGAGATCTTTACTCTGAGATCTGCTATCTTTGGTTCTATCTTTTTTAGGATAGCCTTATAAGGAGTATGAAAGTTTCTTATTCCATATATAGAGCTTCTTAGCATCTCATATGCATAAAGTTCATAGAGCAGATTCTTCTTTTTAGAAAAGATATTTGCTATTTTTTCTATAGAGCTTATGGAATCCTTTTCGTAAAATGAAAAAGGGACATGCATATATATTACTGATGCATAGTTGTCTATAGCCCTTATAAGATTTCCTTTTTTTTCATAATCCTTTGCAATCCTGTAATAGACTGCTTGTTTGAAGGTGAGGAAACTGTAAGTTAGAGCAAAAAACATAAAAAGTGCAATGAAAGCTCTTTTAAGGCTCATAAAGGCAAAAGTCAAAAGTTTTGTTAATTTGCTCTATCTTTTTGGCTATTTCCATGTAAGTTATGTTTTCTTTGGTTATAGGGAAAGAAAGAGTTTCTTTTTTTCCTCTCCAGGTTATAGTTATATTTGAAATCCTTCTTGAACTTTTCTCACCTTCTCCTATATCCCTTGAAAGATAAACCAGATATGTAGAATATCTTTTGCAGATAGCCTTTGTAAAGAGATCATCTGTAAAATGTCTCAGACATGGCTCATAGTGGATAACATCCTTAAATTTCATCCTTATATCTTTTAAAGACTTCTCTTCAGATAAAGCTCCTTTTGGCATAACAACAAAATCCATTATGCAGTATCTTGAAATAAGATGTCTTTTCAGGGAATTGTTCTTCTCTATGGGTGAAGTTGAATAAAGTCTAAATTCAGTCATGTAATCCTTAAGGCAGTAAAGGTTCAGTATATTAGGATGCCTAAAGATCTCAGGAAAGAACCTTCCGTATATTTCTTTAATACATCCATTTCTTATACACCATATTTTTTTGTCTATTGAAGGTGCTGTTATAAAACACAGATCATCCCTGAATTTTTCTATATTTTTCTTATACCATCCTTGAAAGACATCATTGTCTCCTTCAAGTATAAGGACAGACTTTATTGGTTTTGTAAAAAGCTGATCTATCATCTTATAATGGACTACTTCATTTCTGTCATAAAAGTTTACAAATATGTGATTTGGAAGATAGATACATGGAAAAAGTATAAGAAGGAATGAGGCATCTTTTGGAATAAAGTTCTTTATAAAACAGAAACCAAATCCTGAAATAACTGCATAAAAAAGAAGCATAGGCAGAAAATACTGATGTGCACAGATATACCAGTCTTTTATATCAGGATTTTTTTTACAAAATGTAAGATATCCAAGAAGAAGGGAGTAAGTAATAAATGTAAGGATTATGTATATGAAGTTCTTTTTATTTTTCAGCAAAAATAAGATTCCCAAAAGGAAAAAGATTATTGAATAGAGATGGAACTCCTTTATCAAAAGAGAAAGTATATTTTTTGAAGCAAAAAAAATCCTTTCTAAACTAAAAGAAAAACCTTCTTTTATTACTTCAACGGAAGAAGAACTTCCATATATCTTTCTAGAAAGAGTAGCAATCAAAGAGGAAAAGTCAGCTGAAGGAGACATATTGAGAAGTGTAACCTTCATTGATCTTACCATCAAATAAGCCACAACAGTTGATCCAGCTAAAAAGAGAAAGACAGAAGGTATAAGATTTCTTAGAAAGTCTTTAAAATGGAAAAAAGAAAGGATCAAAAGAGGAATCAGAATAAGGAATGTCGTATGATGAAGTCCAACGGAAAGTCCAAGTAAAAATGAGATTATAAGCTGATTTCTAAGACTATAAAAGCTGATACTTCTGTATCCTAAGTAGAATATAAGGAATATCATTAGAGTATTCAGTGGATAGAATTTTGCTATTAAGGATTGTCCAAAGAAGGAATAGGTTGAAAGAAGAAGTAGCACACAAAATATACCAGAGGCTAGTGAAGAAGTCTCTTTTATAAAAAAATAGATAAGAAGGCTCATAAGAAAAGAAGAGCTTACTGAAGATACAAGTGTTACTTTTGTTGGGATATTTCCAAGTGGCAAGAATGTGAAGAATTTTGATATCATAAGATAGAGGGGATAACCTGAAGGATGGGCTATACCAAGAGAATAAGAAGCTGCTACAAGCTCTCCAGCATCTCCTGTATTTAGAAATTTTGTCTGAAAGACAAAAAGAAAAAAGAAAAAAATAAAGAAGGAGGCAAAAACAAAGCCTCCTTCTTTTTTCTCCTCTTTCATACTACTTCTTTATTAGTCCACCTTGAGTTGAATCATATACCACTGTCACATCGTATTGAGAATTAGTAATGGAGAAAGAATAGCCTCTTCCATTATCAAGTGTTGCATATCCTACAAGGTAATTATTCTTTGACAATGTGAATGTATCACTTCCTAAAATGACTGTATGTCCATCTGAAAGTGATGAAGGATATGTATCATAGTCAGAATAATAAGCTTCTATAGAGCTTGCAAGATTTTTTGCATCTGAAATAGCAGAAGCCTTTGCTGCACGCTGTTTATATTTGCTGAACTGTGGAATAGCTATTGCTGCAAGTATTCCAATGATTGCAATGACAATCATAAGCTCAATTAATGTAAAACCTTCTTTATTTTTAAGTAATTTCCTAAGCATAACCTCCTCCTTATGTCTTTTTTAACCAAATTAGAATTAAAATCCCTTTATGTCAAGCTTCTTTTACCATGGATGTGTTCCAACTATTACCTGTTTTCCGAATTTGTCTTCAAGCTTCTTTTTTATCTCTTCTATATCTATTGGACACTTTGCTGTTTGAGTTGCCTTTACTATACATGTTCCAAGAAATATTACATCAAAATCTACTCCATACTGATTGCATATATCCTTTATAAGTGCTACTCTGGGAATGACAAGACCTGGACAATCTCCACATGTTGTCATAGCAATAACATTCAGTTCCTGATCCTTGAATCTTTCATACTCTCCAGCCCTTTCCTTTATAGCCTTAAAGCATTTAATACATCCTATACAGCTTATGTCTTTTATCTTTGCACATGAGATAATTGCAACATTTGCCATTTTTTAACCTCCTTTTTTTATTATTCCCAAGATTTCCTTTTAAAGAAAATTCTTTACCAAGTCAACCTCCTTATTGACAAGAATAAAATTAAAAGTAGAATTTAAAAGTGCGGAAGCGGAAGGCTCCTGGTGGGGCCCCCGGACTTCAAATCCGGTGTACCGGGCTAAAAACCCGGTAGGTGGGTTCGATTCCCATTCGCTTCCGCCATTTTTTTATTACACAAGATTACAGGTTCTCCAATTTTAAACCCTGTGTTTTTTGAAACAGGCTCACACTTTGTCTCAAACAAAAAGTATATCTTTTTTTCAAGAAGATCAGAAAGTGTTTCATAATTTCCCTGTCCTTTTGATATTATAAAATCTGCCTTATTAAACTCTTCTAAGAACTCCTCAGAACATTCTTCAAGTATAACTCCAGGCGTAAAATCTCCTGTATCTATCAGCTTACATATCTTTTCAATTCCTGCTTCCAAGGCATCCTCCCTTGTTGCATCATTTATTATAGGTCCTCCTCTTACACAGAATGTAATCTGTGCATGACCGGGAAACTGTTCAATGAACAGCTTGTCAAAGAATACCTCTCCTGCATTGTCTCCAATATAAAGAATTCTTTTACTCTTTTCTATGTCACAATAGAGCTCATTCAAGACATCTTCTTTAAATCTTGCCTTCAGGACCCTGTTTATAGTCCATTCCACAACATCTTTTTTTATTTTTCTTGCCTGTCCATAATCAATTATATTTCCAGCTATTGAAAGTCTTAAAGCTGTCTCAAAAGGATTATCAGACTCTTTTATAAGACTTCTCAGTTGAGGCAAAAGATCCTTTGCTAACTTATTTGAAAATTCTTTTATTTTCCTATAAGGATCTTCTACCAATGTCTTTTCTCTTACAAATCCATATAAAAGCTTTGCAACTTGAGGAGGCTTTAATCTCTGGATAGGAATTTTTGAAAGAAAAGATAATGTCTCTTTCAAAAGCTTTATTTGATCATCAGGTTTATTCAAGACCACCTTAACTAACTCCTTCATCTGTTTTACAAAACATGGAATACATTCAATTGTTGTTTTCATTTTTCTTTCCTCTTTTTGTTGAAAAAGAAATCTTTCTTTTATAAAAAAACAATGATGAAAATTTATCAAGAAATTTTTGATTCTTTGAAAGAAGGAATTATCTTAATTGATACGAAAAACAACAAGATTGACTTAGTGAATAAAAGATTTCTTTCTCTTCTTGGAGTCTCAAAAGATTCAGATCCTTCTTATATACTTTCAAAGATAAAGAAGCTTTTCAACAAAAAAGGACTGAGCATAAGAGAAAAAAGCTTCAGGGGAAAATATCTCTGCATAATTGAGGACATAGGAGAGAAGATAGAAAGAGAAGAACAGATTGAGCTTCTAAAAAGACTTTATTCATCTCTCAGTGCAATAAATATCCTTATTACTGTAGCAGAAACAAAAAAAGAGCTTTTTGAAAAAGCTGCTTTTATCATAAAAGAAAAAGCAAAACTCAGTTATGTAAGGATATACGAAAAGGAAACAAATATTACAAAAGCTGAAATAGGGGATTATGAAAAAGATTCTGGTTTTTTATGTATTGATTTTGGAAAAGGAAGAGAAAGATATGTGCTTGAAATAGGTCTTCCAGAAGGAATAAAGTTTGAGGAAAGACAAAAGGAGCTTTTAGAAGAAATTGCTCATGACCTTTCTTTTGCCTTAAGCAAGATTGAGAAACAAGAAAAACTCGTTCAGATTGCATATTATGACCAGATAACACATCTTCCAAATCGTCTTTATCTTGTTCAAAAACTGGAGGAGATCCTGAGAAAGACAGACCTAAAAGTAGCTCTTATAATCTTAGGAATAGACAAATTTACTCAAATATCACACACCTTAGGCCCTTATTGGACAGATTATGTGATAAGAAATGTTGCATTCAGGATAAAGACCTGTATAAGGGACTCTGACTTCCTTGCAAGGATTGGATATGACAGGTTTGCTATTATCGTAGAAAGTGAATATCCAGATGATATAGCATCAAGGATAATAGAAAGGATAAGGAATAGGATAAAAGAACCAATATATGTTAACAAAACAGAGCTTAGGCTTTCTTTCTCATCTGGAATAGCTATATATCCTTATGATGCTCATGAGAAGGAAGAACTTATATCAAATGCAGTTGTAGCATTTGAAAAAGCTAAAGAAAAAGGTGATGAAAAGGTCTTTTTTACAAAAGAGCTTAGCAAAAAAATAAAGGACAAGATCTCTTTAAGCACAGAACTCAGAAGGGCATTAGAAAGAGGCGAATTTTCTCTTTATTATCAACCAAAAGTAGATCTTGTCAGTGGAAAGATAATAGGAGCAGAGGCACTTATAAGGTGGACAAAAGAAGGGAAGGTAATCCAGCCATACAGCTTTATTCCTGTGCTTGAAGAAAGTGGGCTTATATATGAAGTAGGAAAATGGGTAGCAGAAGAGGCAGGAAGACATATAATTGAATGGAAAAAGATGGGGCTGAATATAGATGTCGCTATAAATGTCTCTGCTGTTCAGCTTAGAGATCCTGTTTTTATAAGAGATCTGATTTCTTTTATAAAGAAAAACGACATGAGAAATCTTGAAATAGAGATTACAGAATCTGCTGTAATGGAGGACATAATAAAGTCTGTTTCTTTTCTGAAGGAATTAAAAGATATGGGAATAAAGACATACATAGATGACTTTGGCACAGGCTATTCTTCACTTGCGTATCTTAAAAAACTGCCTGTTTATGGAATAAAAATTGACCTGGAATTTATAAAAGACCTGCACAAAAGCAAGGAGAATGAAGAGATAGTTAAAGCAGCTATTGCTATTTCAAAGACATATGGATTTAAGACAGTAGCAGAAGGAGTTGAAAGAAAAGAGCATGTGGAGATTTTAAAAAGACTTGGTTGTGACTTTGTTCAAGGATATTACTTTTCTCCTCCTCTTCCAAAGGATCAGTTTACTGAACTGATCTTGCAAAAACAAGGCAAATGACCTTTTCTGCTCCAGCTTTTTTTAAAGCCTTTGCACATTCATTTAAAGTGCTTCCTGTAGTTGCAACATCATCTATAAGAAGAATATTTCTCTTTCTCAGATTCCCCATTACTTGAAATGCATCTTTTATGTTTTTCTTTCTCTGGTTTGCTGAAAGATATGTCTGAGATTCTGTCTCTTTTACCTTCCTCAGACTTGTATAGTCCATAGGGATTCCGAGTGCATCTGAGATGTATCTTGCAAGTATAAGGCTCTGGTTAAATCCTCTTTCCTTAAGTTTCTTTTTACTTAAAGGAACAGGAACAATCAGAAAATCTTCTTTCTTCCATCTCCACCATCTTATAGCATATTCTGAGAAAAGTCTTCCGATTGGTCTGGAAATGGAGATTTTCTTTTGATACTTAAGGATGTGGATTGCTTCCTTTGCTGACTCCTTATAGATAAATGGCGCAGATATAAGATCAAAGTAAGGTCTTTTTCTGAGACAGCTTTCACAAATCGTTCCTTTTCCAGAAAATGGTATAGAACATATAGAACAAAATGGCTTTTTTAATCTTTTAAATCCAGAAAGACATTTTTTGCAAAAAAGCTCTTTCTCTTTTAACAAGACCTTACATATAGGACATCTTGGAGGATATATAATATCAAGAATGAGATTTAGCATGTAAAAAACTCCTTGACACAGTTTAAAGGAGATGATTATTATGTCAACAAAAAAAAGGAGGTTTATGAGATGAAGAAAGCTTTGGCTTTTGGATTAGCCTTATTTTTGAGCTTCCTTACAGTGAATCTCGTAAAAGCAGGAAATGTCAGTCCTCCTTCTGTGGTAGTTATTGACAATAAAGGATATACGAGAGACAAGAAAGGTCCTGTAAAATTTTCACACGAAAAACATGTAAAACAATACAAGGTAGCCTGCACTGAATGTCATCATGTATACAAGGATGGGAAAAATGTGTGGAAAGAAGGAGATCCTGTTCAGAAGTGTATAGAATGTCATAGTCCAAAAAAAGTAAAAGGACAGCTTGATCTGAAAAGGGCATATCACAAAAACTGCATGGGATGTCATAAGAAGCTGGCAAAAGAAGGAAAGATAAGTGTTAAGGAAGCTAAAAGACTAAGAAAATGCAGCACATGTCATGTAAAGAAGATGTAATTAAATAAAAAAGCCTGCCTTTTAAAAGGCAGGCTTTTTTTATTCTTTTTTTTTTATTTTTTAAATCTCCGTTACAGTAATAGCATCATATTCACAGACTTCCACACAGCTTTCACATCCAAGACATTCATCTGGATTAACTGGAACAGACTTTCCATCCTGAAGTTCATAAACATCAACTGGACATACCTCTACACACTCACCACAACCCTGACACTTCTCATGATCTACAGTTGGTTGATAAGGCATGGCTCTTCCTCCTTTTTTAATTTACTTTAAGCACCTATTTCTTCCTTTACACTGATTGCCATCTTATAAAGGAGAGTAAGGACCAGGAATCCCAAAGCATAAACACCTATGCTTATCATTACCTCAGGCTTAGTTGGCCAGTAGTCTGTTATCCTTCCAAATGGATTAGGTGTAAAACCACCTATTACAAGACCAAGTCCTTTATCTATCCATGTTGCAATAATCACTGATGCACATGCAATAAGAAGTGTCTCCTCATTTCTTCTTGTATGAGGAATGATAAGAAGAAGGAGTGCTATAAAGGCAAATATTGCTGATGTCCACATCCATGGAACAAGTCTTCCGTGTCCTTCAAGTCCTTTAAAGAGGAATATAACAGGTCTCATGTGATCTGGGATCTGGCTGTAGAATGCTGTAAAAAGTTCAAGCAGGAAGAAGAATACATTCAGGATCATTGCATATGCAACAATTCCTCCAAGTGTTCTTATCTGCTCTTTTCCTGGATCAAACCTCGTAAGCTTTCTTACAAGAAGACATAGGATAATAAGAAGAGCAGGACCTGAACAGAATGCAGATGAGAGGAATCTTGCTGCCATTATAGCTGTAAGCCAGTATGGTCTTCCTGGAAGACCTGCATAAATGAAAGCTGTTACAGTATGGATACTGAATGCCCAAGGAATTGAAATATAGATCAGGACCTTTACCCATTTAGGATAAGGAATTCCTTTTCTTTCTGCACTAAGTGCACACCATCCTATGATTATGTTCAGAAGAAGATATCCATTAAGGACTATCATGTCCCAGAAAAGGATAGAGTGTGGAGTAGGATAAAAGAGGACATTTAGAATCCTTACAGGTTTTCCAACATCAACAAAGATAAAAAGCAAGCACATAAAGACCGCTGCAATTGCAAGAAACTCTCCAAGGACAGTAATTCTTGCAAATGCCTTATAGTCGTGAAGATAGCATGGAAGAACCACCATTACAGCAGATGCAGCAATTCCAACGAGATAAGTAAACTGTGCAATGTAAAATCCCCATGAGACATCCCTGTTCATTCCTGTAATAATAAGACCTTCCTTAAACTGTTTCAGATAACAGAGGAATCCTGCTGTTATAACAGCAAGGAGAAACAGTATCCAATAAAGATACCTTCTTGATCCTGTAAATATTGTCTCTACCATGGCTCCCTCTCACTTCTGTTTTTTATATCAGATAAAATACATTTGGACCTGTTCCAAGTTCTGGTTTTCTTCTGAGTGCAAATCTTTTTCTCAGGATCTTTCTTATCTCTGATTCAGGATTCAGGATGTTTCCAAAAATAAATGAACCTTCTTTGATCTTATTTGCAGTTTCTACACATATGGGAACTTCTCCCTTATCTATCCTCTCATAACAGAGTATACATTTCTCAACAACACCTTTTGTCCTCGTAGGAAACCTTCTGTTTGTAGGAAAGTCCGGATTAAGTCTTTTTAGCTCCGGATCTTCCATTACTCTTCTTGGATCACCCCAATTGAAGCTCCTTGATCCATAAGGGCAAGCAGCCATACAGAATCTACATCCAATGCATCTGTGCCAGTCCATCATAACAATTCCATCTTCTCTTTTGAATGTAGCCCTTGTAGGACATACTCTGCAGCATGGAGGATTATCACAGTGATTGCAGAGGAGAGGAAAGTGCATCTTTTCAATCTCTTCGTTTACATATATGTTTTCTTGTTCAGGAAATGCATGCTCAAAGTCCTCTTTCCATATCCACTTAAGTCCTTTTGGACCAGGAATATTTGGAACATTATGATATCTGTGACATGCTTCAATGCACTTTTCCAAGAGATCATCATCTACTTTTTTCATGTCTATTGCAATAGCCCACTGCGTCTTTTTATCCTTTGAAAGAGGTTGTGCCTCAAGCTGACCAGGAGCAATAAGCTCTAATGTAATCTTTCCACCAATTCCAAAAATTGCTGAAGTTCCAAGTATCTTTAAAAACTTTCTTCTTGTAATCATTATTTCTTCTCCTCCGGTTCAATATGACAGTTCCAACAGTAAGGATGAACTCCTAAATAGTTATGACATTCATCACAGAATTTACTCTTATTGTAATGGCAATCAAAACATGTATTTTCTAAACTTTTCTCGTATATCTTTTCTGTCTCTGGAATATACCTTCTTGTCCCATCACTTACATAATGCCTCCACTGATCAAAAAGCCTTTTATCCAAAGTCATCTCTCTTGCAAGCCTTCTTGGATTATAATACCTTTCTGCATTTCTTACGGCTTCATTCCTCCACTCATCAAGAAGCTGCATGTGCCATGCTCTCATAAAAGCCTTAGATGCAACGCACTCACCTGCTTTTTTTGCCTTTTCTGTAAGCTTTGGTTCTGGTTTTTTATAAGGCTTTCCCGCATTGTAAATAAAAGGAGAAAGGAAGAATGCAAGACCTATTATTATTCCCGTTAAGACTTTTGCTCCATCATACAGCATCCTCTTGTTCCTCCTCTACACCTTTAAGTGGATTACCTCTTAGATCTGTTGTCCTTTTCTTTTCTCCTTTAAATACAAGTGCATTTCCAACAAGTTCATGAACACCTGTAACATCTACTTCAGGAACCCAGTATTGCATAAGTGTAGGAAGGGCAGCCCTGTCTATTGCACATATACATGCAAGCATATTTACACCGTATTTATCGTGAACATACTTTACGGCATTTGCTCTTGGAAGCCCTCCTCTCATACGAAGCTCCATATTCTCTCCTGCATTAAGTCCTGCACCACTTCCACAGCAGAATGTCTGTTCTCTTATTGTATTTGGAGGCATTTCATAGAAGTTCCTGCATACACTCTTTATCACATATCTTGGTTCTTCAAAAAGTCCCATTGCCCTTGCAGGATTACATGAATCGTGGAATGTTACGATGAGATGATCATTTCTGCTCGGATCAAGCTTGAGTTTATTATGTCTTATAAGATCAGCAGTAAACTCAATTATGTGAACCATTTTTGTCGTCTTTGCATTTTCAAATTTCGTTCCAGTAATTGGAGAAACTGGCTCTTCCAAGTAATCTGGTGGTCCATTAAATGTATCCAGATACTGATTTATAAGCCTCCACATGTGACCGCATTCACCACCAAGGATCCACTTCACTTTAAGTCTTTTTGCTTCCATGTATATCTTTGCATGAAGTCTTTTTGCCATCTCAAGTGATGTAAAGTATCCGAAGTTTCCTCCCTCTGATGCATATGTGCTCCAGGTTATGTCAAATCCATATTCTTCTTGCAGGTAATGGAAAAGAAGGAGATATCCCATACAGGTATATGTTCCTGGATCTGCAAATACATCACCTGATGGTGTAACGAAAAGGATTTCTGCTCCTTTTCTGTTAAATGTTGGCTGTGGTCTTATTCCTGTAACTGCCTCACATTCATCACAAAGAAATTCAATCATCTCTTTATATGTATGAGGTGGAATTCCTATATGATTCCCTGTCCTGTAACAGTTTGCAACAGGCTCTGCAATCCAGTTCGTGTTCAGTCCAAGAAGGTTTGTAAGCTCTCTTCCTATTATTGTTATCTCTGCTGTGTCTATTCCATAAGGACAGAAAAGTGAACAGCGTCTGCATTCTGAACACTGATAAAGATAATACCAGATCTCTTTAAGAACATCATATGTAAGATCTCTTGCACCAGCCAGCTTTCCCAAAAGCTTTCCACTAAGTGTAAAGTATCTTCTGTATACAGAACGCAAAAGTTCTGCTCTAAGAACGGGCATATTCTTTGGATCACCAGATCCTATGAAATAGTGACACTTATCTGCACAGGCTCCACACCTGACGCATATGTCCATGAAGAGTTTGAAAGAACGATGTTTTTCAAGCCTTTCCTTCATTCCGTTCAGGAATATCTCTTTCCAGTTTTCAGGGAGCTTCCAGTCTTCTTCTGTAGGACTCCAGTCTCTTGCATTTGGCATTCCAACTATTTCAAGATTTTTACCTTTTGCTCCATAACAGTAAAATCCAGGTTTAAACTCTGGCTTTTTGTCCATCCATCCTTCAAAAAGAGGAGGCTTATGATCAATCTTTGACAGTTCTTTTATTTCTGGAACATCCTTTGGACGAGCCATAGTTAACTCTCCTCAGTTTTTTCTTCTTTCTTTTCTGGCATCTTTTCTACAGGAATTCCTGCTTCTATCATAAATTCTCTAAATTCATCCTCATATTCCTCATATGTATGAACCTTTCCTGGATATTCCCAGGCTGGTTTGTTGTCCCATGGATTTACATGACGCTTGAATCTGTTATTATTTGCAAGATTTCTTGTAGGACTAAAGAATATCCCTGCCATATGACAGATCTTGCTAAATGGGATGTATGCTATAAGTGTGCAGACAAAAAATAGGTGGATGAAAAATATCACGCCTATTCCTTCTGGAACATGAGGATGGAATTTAAAAAGTCCAAGTGCAAGTTCTTTTACCTTTGTAATGTCTACCTTTATGAAGTATCTCATAAGAACCCCTGTTGTTCCTATTCCAAGGATAAGGAAAAGTGCAAAGTAGTCAGATGGAAGTGATACATATCTTACCTGTGCTATATAAAGGCGTCTAAGAAGGAGATAGGTAACAGCTGCAAGAAGAAGAAGGTCAGTTATGTATACTCCAGGAACATTTAGTCCAGGGATAGGAAGAGGTCCAGCTTGGAAAAATCCATCAAGTTTCTCTATGGTCTTTATGATCTCTGGAACAGGCTCAGTAAAGAATCTGAAGTGCCTCAGGAATATTATTAAGAATGAATAATGAAATGCAAGGGCTGCCATCCAGAGCCACTTTTCCCATTCAAATGCAAGCTTTGGATAATCTTCTATCCTTCTGTATTCAAGACGGACATTTCTGAAAAGTGATCTGAAACATAAAACTTCAAGAAGCATCCTTATAAATACACCTTTATTATCCTTTGGATTTTCTATCCAGCTGTGTCTTATCCAAGGAAATGACCACTGCTGTCCTGCTGTTGTAGGAATCCTGAAAGGAACAGGAGATCTTGCCCAGTCTATGACTCTTATTATCATTCCTACAAGGAATATTCCAATGGCAATATAAGGAATGACTATTCCAAAGAGTGTATAAAGGTGAAAGAAGCTAATTCCTATCCAGGGTATAAGAAGTATTACGATTGTTGCTATAAGTGCTATGGATATGCTTATCAGGAAATTCATGCTTCCAAACTCCTTTTATTTTGTTTCAGGAATCTCATATACTAAATTTGCCATTCTCAAAAGCCCGCTTACATGATTTTTTATCTCATTTACGCGAAGTTCATATAACCTATATCTGCACTGTTCATAAGTGTCAAATGCCTGAAGCAAAAGACTGATAATCTTGGAATCAAGAACTTTTCTTTCATCCTTAGAAAACCTTTCCAGATCTCCAACTACCTCTTCTATAACTTCCTTCAGTTCAAGGACAAAATAGACTGCAGAAGAAGGAGTAAAATCCTGAACAGCTCTTACCTTTATTATCTCATCCAAAGCCCTTGATATCTTTTCTTCATCTCCTTCCAAAAAACCATTGAAAAGACTTTCTATCCCTTTATTCAAAATATGTCCAACAGGATTTGCAAACTGATCTTTTTCTCTTCTCAGAAATTTTTTAGTATCCTCTGGATAGCTTTCTATAAGTCTGTCTTTCCACCTTCTTATTATCTCTTCTTTCTTTTTCCTTAGAATCTCCTCTAACATCTTTCCTTCTGTTTAGAGATGGTCTATAAAAAATGTAGAAATATGTGTCAAGAAAAAAATTTATCTGGAAATTATCCTTGTCATTCTTATCTTATAAGAATCTTTCCCTTTTACAGACTTTTCAAACCTTTTGAGAAAAATGAACCAGAAAGTCAAAGATATTGCAGCTCCTATTAAAGCCCCTTCTTCCTTTCCAAACCCTTCTCCTACATATGCTCCTGCTATAAGCAGGAAGACAGGAAGGAGATAGGTCAAGAAGACAACTTTTAAAAAAGAGGAAGAAGAAATACCAAGTTCTACCCTATCTCCTACTTTTGCATTAAGGCTGTTTTCAACCTCTATAAGCATGTGATCTTGTGATTCATAAAGCATCAGTTTACAGCTTCCTTTTTGAGAGCAGTTTTTGCACACATGACTCCTTTCTACCTTTACAACAGCCTTATTATTTTTTATTTCTTTTACAACACCTTGTTCTACAAGCATTCTGCATAAAAACTATAACAAGAGGTGATATCCTATGTCAAAGGAATTCAGGGTTCCAAAACAGGAGATAAAAGGAAGGATAGAAAAGGTTCAGAAAGAGCTTCAGGAAAAACAGATAGATGCCCTTTTTATCACTCACAAAGTCAATCTTTTCTATTTTTCAGGAACTGCACAAGACGGCTATCTCTACATTCCTGCAGAAGGTGATCCTGTCCTTATGATAAAGAGGTATCTTCCAAGAGCAAAACAGGAATCTCCTATAAAGGACATCATTGAGATCTCTTCTGTAAGGAGCATACCAAGGGTTATTCTTGGATTCTATGGAGAGATGCCAAAGACTGTGGGAATGGAATATGATGTCATGCCTGTCAGGGATTTTCTTTTTTATGATCAGCAGATATTTCATGATCAAAAGTGCATAGATGCAAGTGAGATAATTCAGAGGATGAGGATGATAAAGTCTGATTGGGAAGTGGAACAGATAGAAAAGGCAGGAGAACTTTCTTGTATGACATTTCAGTATATAAGAGAAAACCTAAAGCCTGGATATACAGAGATGGAATTTGCTGGAATGGTAGAGACATTTGCAAGAAGACATGGGCATGGAGGAATACTCAGATCAAGACATTATAGAATGGAGGTATATCCATGGCACATACTGAGTGGAAAAAGTGGAGGAATTGTTGGAGCACTTGAAGCACCAACAAGTGGAGAAGGAACATCCCCTGCTTTTCCATTTGGTGCAGGACATAAAAAGATAGAGAAAGGTGAACCTATAATGGTAGACTTTGGAACAATGCTGAATGGATTTCATTTTGATGAGACAAGGATGTTTGCTATAGGTTCTATGCCAAAAAAGGCAGCTGATGCAACAAAGGCTTCTATAGAGATCCTGAACGAGATAATAGAAAACATAAAACCAGGAGTTACAATGGATGACATATTTCAGATAAGTGCAAGAAAAGCATATAAACTTGGATATATAAATGAATTTTTAGGACCAGCAGGATGTAAGGTCTCTTTTGTTGGGCATGGAATAGGACTTGAGCTTGTGGAAAAGCCTATTATTGCATTGGGAAAGGATGAAAAGATAGAGGCTGGAATGGTATTTGCAATTGAACCAAAGCTCGTATTTAAAGATGAGTTCTGTGCTGGAGTAGAAAGTGTCGTTCTTGTGACAGAAAAAGGATGTAGGGTATTAAGCAAGACACCTTGTGAGATATTCATCGTATAAAATGAAGAGGATTATCTTAGGAACAGCAGGACATATAGATCACGGAAAAACAACTTTTGTAAAAGCACTTACAGGAATAGATACAGACAGACTAAAGGAAGAAAAAGAAAGGGGAATAACAATAGAACTTGGATTTGCTCACTTCTTCCTTCCAAATGGAACGCTTGTTGGGATTGTTGATGTTCCTGGACATGAAAAGTTTGTAAAAAATATGGTTGCAGGGGCTTCTGGAATAGACCTCGTTGCACTTACAGTTGCTGCAGATGAAGGTGTTATGCCTCAGACAGAAGAGCATCTGGAGATATGTGAGCTTCTTGGAATAAGATATGGAATCATAGTTATTACAAAGATAGATCTTGTTGATGAAGAGATCTTAGAGCTTGTGAAGGAAGACATAAAAGAACATGTAAAAGGGACATTTTTGGAGAATGCTCCTGTTGTTGAGGTATGTTCTGTTACAGGAGAAGGGATTGATAAGTTTATAAAGGTTCTTGAAGAGATGTCTTATAAGATCCCGGAAAGAAAAGAAAGTTCTATATTCAGGCTTCCAATAGACAGGGTCTTTACAATAAAAGGATTTGGAACAGTTGTTACAGGGACAACGATATCAGGAAGGATAAGAAAGGGAGATGAGGTAACTGTATATCCGGTTGAGATAGACTGTAAGATAAGGGCTATTCAGGTTCATAAAAAAGAGGTAAATGAAGTTGGTCCAAGCACAAGGACAGCTCTGAGTCTTCAGGGAGTAGAAAAGGATGAGATAGAAAGGGGATATGTGGTTGCATCAAAAGATTCTATGAAGCCTTCATACATGCTTGATGTCTTTCTTGAGCTTCTGAAAAGTTCACCCAAGCCACTTAAGAACAGAGAAAAGGTAAGATTTCATGTAGGAACAGCAGAAATAATGGGAAGTGTCGTCCTTCTTGACAGAGAAAGTCTGGTTCAGGGAGACAGCTGTTATGCACAGATAAGGCTTGAAGAGCCTGTTTCAGCTCTGAGAGGTGATAGATTTGTAATAAGAAGCTATTCTCCTGTAAGGACGATAGGAGGAGGACAGATACTTCATCCTTTTCCAAAAAAAAGAAAAAGGAAGTTTTCAAAAGAGATATTACCAAAACTGGAGGATATTCACAGAGGAAAAAGATCTGACATGATTTCTGCTTTTGTATTCCTTGAAGGATATGATGGAATAAGCAAAAAGATGTTATCCTTCTTGACAAACCTGGAAAAGGAGGATCTTGAAAAGGAGCTAAAAGAGCTTTTGTCTAAGAAAGAGATATTTCAGTTTGAGCAGTCTTTTATACACAGTCTATTTTTTGAAAAACTAAAAGATGAACTTTTAGAGATCGTTAAAAGATATCACAGTGAAAATCCTATAAAGATAGGGATACCTAAGGAAGAACTAAGATCAAAACTCAAAAAGATAAAGGATGTAAGGCTTTTTAATCTTGCAGTAGAAGAGCTTTTGGATGAAGGGAAAATAGAGATTCAGGCAGAAAATATAAAGCTAAAGGGATATGAACCAATCCTTACAGAAAAGCAGAAGATCCTTCTTGAAAAGATAGAAAGACTTTACAGGGAATCAGGTTTCAGCCCTCCTTATCTGAGGGAGATAAAAGAAAGATATCCTGATTTAGACGAAGAGCTTATTGAATATCTCGTCTGGAAAGGAGATCTCGTGAAGATAAAGGAGGACTTTTATCTTCACAGTGAGGCTTTAAAAAGGCTTATTGGTATGGTTGAAGATTTCTTTAAAGAGAAAAGTGAGATGAGTGTTCAGGACTTCAAACAAATGACAAACACGACAAGAAAATACTGCATCCCTCTTTTGGAATACCTGGATAAGTCTCAGATAACAATAAGGATTGGAGACAAAAGAAAGCTAAGGAGGAAAGGATGATGATAGAGGAGTGTATAAAGAATCTGAAAAAGAATGGTTTTGATGCACACTTTGTAGAGCCAGAAAAAGCAAAAGACTTTGTCCTGAACATGATATCAGGATATGAAACATTTGGAATAGGAGGATCGGATACTGTAAGAAGCATAGGGATATTGGAGGAGTTAAAGAAAAGAGGGAAAAAGATTTATGACCACTGGAAAGAAGGGATTACAAAAGAAGAGGATCTAAGGATAAGACTTTCTCAAGGAAGGTGTGATTGTTTCCTTTGCAGTGCAAATGCAATTTCAGCAAAAGGAGAAATAGTAAACATAGATGGAATAGGAAACAGAGTATCAGCAATGATATTTGGACCAAAGAAGGTCGTGATAATTGCAGGGAAAAACAAGATTACAGAAGACCTTTCTTCAGCAATAAAAAGGGCAAAAGAGATTGCTGCACCTATGCGAGCAAAAAGCCTAAATCTCAGAACTCCTTGCGTAAAAGAAGGAAGGTGCACAGATTGTGATTCAGAACAAAGGATATGCAGAATAACAGTTATACTTCACAGAAAGCCTGTCTTTACTGATATATCCGTGATTATCATTAACAAGGATCTTGGATATTAGCTTCCAAAAAGCCTTTTGAATGTCTCTTTATAAATATTGAATGCCTTTTCACCAAAGCATACGAATATGACCTTTTCTATAAAATCATCATTTTCAAGAAATTTTGCAACCTCTTTCAGAGCTATCTCAGATGCCCTTTCCATCGGAAATCCATATGCACCCGTGCTTATAGATGGAAATGCAACTGTCTTTGCACCAATCTCTTTTGCTGCTTTAAGTGAATTCCTATAACAGCTTGCAAGAAGCTCATCCTCATTCTCCTTTCCTCCTCTCCATACAGGACCAACTGTATGTATCACCCATTTTGCAGGAAGACGATATCCTTTTGTAACACGAGCTTCTCCTGTTGGACATCCCCCTATCTTTTTACATTCTTCCAGAAGCTCTGGTCCTGCAGCTCTGTGTATTGCACCGTCAACTCCTCCCCCTCCCATAAGTGATGGATTTGCTGCATTTACAATTGCATCTACTTTCTGCTTTGTTATATCTCCTTCAACTATCTCCATCCTTTCCAATACATCCTTTTTCATCTTCTTTCCCTCCTTTTTTTATAGTGATAATATCAAAAAAAGCCAGAAGTTGCTATCTTAAAGCTCAGGGCTTAAAATTAAATAAGAATCTTAAAAGGAGGCTGAGATGGAGAAGGTAACAATTGATGGAGTGGAGATTTATCTTACAGAACCAGACAATGTCCCTATGGAATGGGTAGGACAGGAAGATCTCATAACACAGATAATTGCTGCATGGCTTATTGTAGAAGACGATGACATTCCACTTAATCCAAGACTTGTTGGAAAGCCAGGAGTTGGAAAGACAACACTTGCATATAGTGCTGCAAAGCGTCTTGGAAAGCCTGCTTATATATTTCAGGCAACGATGGATACAAGACCAGAAGATCTTATAATTACGCCAGTTATATCAGAAGAAGGGAAGGTAAAATATGTAGCAAGTCCTATTGTTTCTGCTATGATAAAAGGTGGAGTTGCAATAATTGATGAAGCAAACAGGATGAGTGAAAAAAGCTGGGCATCACTTGCACCTCTTCTTGATTCAAGAAGATATGTTGAATCTGTTGTTGCTGGAATAAAGATATATGCACATCCTGGATTCAGGATCTGTGTAACAATGAATGAGGATGCAAGCACATTTGAGCTTCCAGAATACATAAGCTCAAGACTTCAGCCACAGATATATGTAGATTTTCCAGAAAGGGATGAGGAGCTTCTTATCTTAAAGAAAAACCTTCCTTTTGCAGATGATGAGATCCTGAATTATGTAGTTGACTTTCTTCAGGCTGCACATAGAGCAGATGAAAGATATACTGTAAGAGACGGAATAAACATAGCAAGATATGCACTGAAAAGGCTTTCACTTGAAAGAGAAAAAGACAAAAAGAAGAAGATAACATTTCTTAAAGATGCAGCAAGGATGATACTTGATAAAGATGCAGCAAGATATTTTGAGGAGATCATTGATGAAGAGGATTGAGTGGGAAAATATAAGATTTGTTCCAATCCTTCACGGAAAGGTTGAATTTGCAATAGAGGTAAGGAGACAGTTTGAGGAGTTTCAGCCAGACTGTGTTGCAGTAGAATATCCAGAGACACTAAGAGAAAAGATAATTCAGGCAGTAAAAAGACTTCCTCTTATTTCTGTTGTCTATTACACAGAAAAAGATGGATCTTTTGTCTATCTACTTATTGAACCAACAGATCCTCAGGTTGAAGCAATAAGACTTTCTTTGGAAAAAGGCATTCCTGTCTATTTTATTGACAGAGATACAGAAGGATATCCCATAGACAGATCTCCTATGCCAGATTCGTATGCAATAAAAAAGATAGGGCATTATCTTTATTGCAAGGCATATCTTGAAATAAACAAGGATGGATCAAATCTAAAAGAGGATGTCCTGAGAGAAAGACACATGGCATATCACCTTCAAAGACTAAGCAAGAAATACAAAAGGATAATTTTTGTATTTGGTCTTTCCCATCTTCCAGGGATTCTAAAATTTATAAAAGAACCACAGGTAGAGGTCATAGGAAGAAGGAAGAGAGAAGGTGTAGG
Source organism: uncultured Desulfobacterales bacterium (assembly GCA_964513995.1). GTDB lineage: Bacteria > Desulfobacterota > DSM-4660 > Desulfatiglandales > JALVZP01 > CAZEOQ01. Next base: position 42,760 of record CAZEOQ010000001.1, read on the forward strand.
AATTGCTCATCTTCATAAAGAATCAACAAGGGAAGTGCTTTCAGAGATGCCATATCTTGAGGCAGAGTATGAAAAGGCAAGAAAAGAAAACAGACTGGATGATTTTGACAGATTAAAGATAAACTACAGGCTTATAGAGGAAGCAGCAGAAGCTCATTTCAGAAAAAACAAAGAACAGATTACACCGAATCAAAAGATAATCCTTCACAGATTTGCAAGAAACTGGGCGCTTCTTACAGGAAGACTTGTCCCTGATTTTTATCAGCTTATAATTGCTGCAAGAGGAGTAGCTGATGACAATTTTGCATATGAGGTATGGGAAAAGGGAAGTGATTATCCATTTCAGAAAGAAAGTTCAGAACTTCCTGTTCTGAGAGTAAGGGGAGAGGATCTCTTTCTTAATGAAAAAAGAATAAGATTTCACAGAAGGATAAAGACACTCAGAAAGAGAATAAGACCAATACCTGTTTCTATAAGAAGGAAAGAGGTTGAAAAAAGATATGCAGAAAAATGGTCTAAGGAATTTGGAAAATATACGATCTGTTCATATCCTCCAGAAGATGTGGTTGTTGAAGGATTCGGAGATTATGTGAGAAAGAAGGCTTTTCATATAAAGACGCAGGAAAATATCCAGATTGTTCCATTTACATGCTCTTTGCTTGATGGAATTGACATAAGAGAGACTATAAGGGACTGGATAGCAGGGAAAAAGAGGATATATGTAAGAGAAGAAAGACCGTTTAGAGGAAAAATTGGATCTGTTGTAATTATATTTGATCCTGATATTCCTGACAAAGACGGAAGAGAAAAATTTCCATGGTGTGTTACATGGCATGGAGAACACAAGGATGAATCTGATATGGCATTTTACAGCACACCTGCAGGAGAACAGATTGTAGGTCCAGGAATATCAAAATGCTACTATGGAGGCTTTATGCTTACATATCCTCCTATGAGGGTATATGACATATGGAAGGATGAAACTTATGACATTGCAAGAAACAAACCAGAAAGACTACTTATTGCTGCACTTGACTACAGTTTAGAAAAATATGTCGTATATGTTGCACCAGATCCTCCGTCTGGAAGATGTCAGTCTGTTGCATCCCGTCTTGGAAAAAAGATCATCTATATCCCACTTGGTGCATTTTCAAAACTTATGCTGAACAAGATAAGAGAATTTCATGTCCTTGATGGACATCATGTAAGAAGATATGCTCATCTTTTTATAAAAAAATAGGAGGAAGATATGACAAAAAAGATCCTAATAATTGCAGGAGATTATGTAGAAGACTATGAAATTATGGTTCCTTTTCAGATCTTAAAGATGGTAGGATACGAGGTTGATGTTATATGTCCTGGGAAAAAAGCAGGAGAAAAGATAAAGACAGCAATACATGATTTTGAAGGAGATCAGACATATAGTGAAAAAAGAGGTCATAACTTTGTGCTTACAGCGGATTTTGAAACAGTTGACCCAGAAGAATATGATGGGCTTGTAATTCCTGGAGGAAGAGCACCTGAATATATCCGTTTAAATGAAAAAGTTCTTTCTATTGTCAGATATTTTTTTGAAAAGAATAAACCAGTTGCATCAATCTGTCATGGACAACAAGTCCTTGCAGCTGCAGGGGTTCTTAAAGGAAGATCCTGTACTGGGTATCCTGCTATCAAACCTGAACTTATAGCAGCTGGAGCAAGGTGGATAGAGCCAAATGATCAACTTTCTAATGTTCATGTAGATGGAAATCTGGTTACAGCTTCTGCCTGGCCAGGACATCCTGAATGGATGAGAAAATTTCTTGAACTTCTTGGAGCAAAGATTGAAGCTTGAATCAGTCTTTTTTTTCAGTTATACAATTTTAAGAAATCCTTTGAGGAAAAAAGATGGAATTCAGGATAATGGTAGTAGATGGACAAGGTGGAGGGATTGGTTCAACAATAATATCAAAGATAAGAAAAGAGATAGGTGAGGATGTGACCATATATGCTCTTGGAACAAATTCTATTGCAACTGCACAGATGATGAAGGCAGGAGCAAATAGAGGAGCAACAGGAGAAAGTGCCTTTGTTTATGTATCAAAAAAGGTGGATGTCATCATAGGAACAATATCAATTGTTATGCCGTATTCTATGATGGGAGAGCTTACACCAAAGATGGCAGAAGCAATATGCACATCTGATGCGCTAAAGATCCTCCTTCCTCTTACACAGGAAAATGTAAGGATTGTTGGTGATCCCGGAGAGCCTCTCCCACACCAGGTTGATGAGGCTATAAAAATAATAAAAGAGGAGGTAAAAAAGAAAAATGTGTGAATCATCAGTCTTTATGATAAAAGATGGAAAAGAGGAGCTTATAATAGAAAATCTGGATCTTATGGAAAAGATTGGAAAAGACGAGTTTAGGTTGAGAAATATATTTGGAGAAGAAAAGATTGTAAAAGGCAAGATAAGGAAGTTTTCTCTCGTAGAACATAAGATATTCCTTGAGCCAGCAGACAGTTGATCCCTTCTAAGCTCTGTCCAAAGGATAAAATAGGGATAATCTCACCAGCAAGTCCTGTGGAAGAAAGTGAAATAAAAAAAGGAATAGCTTTATTAAAAGACAGGGGATTCAAGATAGAGCTTGGAGAAAACATATATGCAAGGGATGGTTATCTTGCAGGAAGTGAAGAAAAAAGGATTTATGATCTACACAGGATGTTTGAGGATAAGCAAATAAAAGCAATTTTCTGTTCAAGAGGAGGATATGGTAGTCTGAGGCTTTTGGACAAGATAGACTACGAGATAATAAAAAAAAATCCAAAGATATTTCTGGGATACAGTGACATAACTGCTCTTCTTCTTGCAATAAACAAAAAGACAGGTCTTGTTACCTTTCATGGTCCTCTTCTGAAAGATATTCATAAAACAGAACCTGAAGATCTGAAGATTTCCTTTGAAATACTTGAAGGAAAAAGAAGTGTGCTGTATCTTTCTTCTTCAGAGGTAATCTCATCAGGAAAAGCAGAAGGAAGGATCTTTGGTGGTAATCTCTCTGTAATTTGCCATCTCATAGGAACAGAGTTTTTACCCTGTTTAGAAAATTCCATTCTTTTTCTGGAAGAAACAGCAGAAAAGCCTTATAAGATAGACAGGATGTTTACTTATCTAAGACTTTCAGGGATAAAAGAAAAGATAGCTGCACTTCTTTTAGGTTCGTTTGATGTGGATAAAAAAGCCCTTTTAAGGATAATATCTGACTTTATCAGACATGATATCCCTGTGATGATAAATATTCCCGTAGGACACAGAAGAAGGAATATTGTTTTTCCTTTAGGGATAAGAGCAGAGGTTGATACTGAAAAAAAGATACTGAGATTTCTGGAAGATCCTGTAAGATGAAACAGGTTGAAAGGATAAAAGAACTGTTAGAGAAAAAAAAGCAGGTATGTATATCTGGAATATCTGGTTCTGCATTTTCATATCTTTACTCAAACCTTATCTCTCTTTTAGAAAGACCAAATCTTATAGTCCTTCCTACTAAAGGTGAGGCAGAGAGGATATATAAGGAGCTAAGATTTTTTCTTCCTGAAAAGAGGATCTACAGATTTTTTCCCTATGACATTTCTCCTTTTTCAGGTCTCAGCCCTCATAAGGATATAATCTCTGAAAGGATAAGTTCTCTTTATTCCTTTTTAATTGAAGAATGTCCCATAGTTATAACCTGTCTTTCTGCAATAGTCTTTAAAACAATCCCTAAGGATGCATTTGTCAGATTTATGGAATACATTGAAAAAGGAGAAGAACTTGAAAGAGAAAGGCTTATAAGAAAGCTTGAAGAAGGAACTTATCAAAGGGTCCCTCTTGTTGAGGATGTAGGTGATTATGCTGTTCGTGGAAACATTATAGACATCTTTACGCCGAATTATCCAAATCCTATAAGGATTGAGTTCTGGGCAGATACAGTAGAATCCATAAGGATGTTTGATCCTGTGACACAAAGATCTATCAGATCTTTGGAAAGTGCAGTAATTGTTCCATGCTCTGAAGTAATAATGAATGAAGAGACATTGAAAAGGGCAAGATCTTTTGGAAGGATTCCTTCAGATTCATCTTTTCCTGGAAAAGAGGCATGGCTTATACATTTTTACGAAAGACCTGGATCTGTATTTGATTATCTTCCTGAAGAGACATTGATTACTGTATTTTCTTTTCAAAGTCTTCAGTCTCAGTATAAAAGGGTAAAAAAGAAGTTTTTTGAAGAAATTGAAAGATTTAAAAAAGAAGCAGGAGAAAAAGGAGAACTTTTTCCTGAAACAGAAGGTCTTATTTTAGAATTTCCTGAACTGAAGGAAAAGTTTTCAAAATGGCAAAAGCTGAAAGTTGAAAGTATAAAAGAAGAAGGTGAGGAGCTGGTAGAGATAAAAGGAGATTTTTCCTTGGAGAAAGATGAAATAGAGATATCTATACAGGGAAAAGGAAAGGTTTCACTTGCTCCTTTAGCCCAGAAGCTTTCAGAGTGGGTCTTAGCAAAAGGAAGAGCAATTGTAGTTTTGAGGACAAAGCAGCAGGCAGAAAGACTGGAAAAAATTCTGGAAAATTATGGTGTAAGGACAGATGGGATCTTTTCCTGCTGGAAAGAGGTTCCAGAAAAAAGTGGTCTTTTCTTATGTATAGGTCATATTCCAAAAGGATTCGTGTGGAAGGATGCAGGAATTCTTTTAATAAGTGAGGATGAGATATTTGGAAGGAAAAAAGAAGCTGAAAAGAGCAGAAAGCTCATCCCTTGGACAAATCTGAGTGAGTTCAGGGAAGGGGATCTCGTTGTTCATGAAGAACATGGAATCGGAAGATACATGGGACTTATGAAAATGGAGATAAATGGAAAGGTTAATGATTTTGCAGTAATAGAATATGCAGGAGGATCTAAGCTTTACATTCCAGCTGACAGGATAAGTATCCTTCAAAAGTATATTGGATCAGACGACAGGGAACCAAAACTTGATCAGCTTGGTGGTCGCTCCTGGGAAATAGCAAAAAAAAGAGCAAAAAGTTCTGCAAGAAAGATAGCAAAAAAACTCGTTGAACTGTATGCAATAAGAAAGGCAAGTAAAGGTTTTGCATTTTCTCCACCAGACCATGTATTCAGAGAATTTGAAGCAACATTTGAACATGAAGAGACACCTGATCAGATAAAAGCAATAGAAGATGTCCTGAATGATATGACCTCAGAAAAGCCAATGGACAGGCTTATCTGTGGGGATGTAGGATTTGGAAAGACAGAGGTTGCAATAAGGGCAGCATTTAAAGCAGTAATGGATGGAAAACAGGTTGCAGTCATTGTTCCTACTACACTACTTGCAGAACAGCACTACAGGACATTTAAAAAAAGAATGGAACCTTATTCTATAAAGGTAGAAGTACTGAGCAGGTTTAAAACTAAGGCTGAGCAAAAAAGGATAATAGCAGAACTGAGATCAGGAAAGATAGACATCATTATAGGAACACACAGGATTCTTCAAAAAGATGTAAGATTTGCTGATCTTGGTCTTCTTATAATAGATGAAGAACACAGATTTGGAGTAAAGCAAAAAGAACTTCTTAAAGAATACAGGGCAACAGTAGATGTTCTTTCACTTACTGCAACACCTATTCCAAGAACACTTCAGATGGCACTTCTTGGAATAAGAGATATAAGTATCATACAGACTCCTCCTCCTGACAGGCTATCTATAAAGACCCACATATCCTATTTTGACGAATCACTTATAGCAAAAGCAATAAGATTTGAGCTTAAAAGAGGAGGACAGGTATTTTTTGTTCACAACAGGGTTCAGACAATAGAACAGATGGCAGAAAGGCTGAAAAAGCTCGTTCCTGAAGCAAGATATGCAATTGCTCATGGAAAGATGAAGGAAAAGGAACTGGAAGAGACGATGATGAGATTCCTGAATAAGCAGATAGATGTCCTTGTCTGCACGACTATAATAGGTTCAGGATTAGATATCCCTTCTGCAAATACAATAATAATAAATGAAGTAGAAAAATTGGGACTTGCACAGATATATCAGCTAAAAGGAAGGGTAGGAAGATCAAAAGAAAAGGCATATGCATATCTTCTTATATCTGATCCCTCATCTCTCACTCCACAAGCAGAAAAAAGACTAAAAGCACTTATGGATTTTTCAAGGCTTGGTGCAGGATTTCAACTTGCAATGCATGATCTTGAAATAAGAGGAGGAGGTAACATACTTGGATATGCCCAGTCTGGACATATACAGGAGGTTGGATATGAGCTTTATGTAAAGATGATAGAACAGGCTATTACAGAACTTAAGGGAGAAGAATGGCATGAAGATGTAAATCCTGAGATAAATTTAAATGTCTCTGCCTACTTTCCTGAAGAATATATAATGGACTCAGATGTAAGACTTAGTCTTTACAGAAGACTTTCTATGCTAACAGAGGAAGAGGAACTCAGGAAGATAAAAGATGAAGTGATTGACAGATTTGGTCCTATGCCAGAAGAGGCAAAAAATCTTTTTGAGATAATGGAGATCAGGATAATTTTAAAAAGGCTTGGTATAAAAAGATTAGACTTAAGTGATAACGGTATAATCCTTACATTTGCTGAAAACAATCATATAGACCCTGAGGTATTAGCAAAGGTTGTTACGCAAAGACCAAGGACTTTTAGGTTCTTGTCAGAAAATAAGCTCAGGATAAATACAAAAAAACTGAGTTTTCCAAAAGACCTGGAAAAGTTTAAAGAGATGCTTTTAATTTTCCAGAACTTAATCAAAGGAGAAAAGTCATGAAGATATTTGTAACAGGAGCAACAGGATTTATTGGTTCAAGAGTTGTAAGAAGGCTTTTAGAAAAGGGATACGAAGTAAAGGTTCTGGTAAGAAAAAGCAGTAGATTAGACAACATAAAAGATCTTCCTCTGGAAATAGCATATGGAGACATTACAGATTATAAGACACTGGAAGATGCAATAAAAGACTGTTCTGTCCTTTTTCACATAGCAGCAGACTATAGATTATGGGTTCCTGATCCAAAAAGGCTCTATAAAACAAATGTAGAAGGAACTGTAAATGTTATGAAAGCTGCTATTAAGAGAGGGGTAGAAAGAGTTGTATATACAAGCAGTGTTGCAACATTAGGTCTTAATCCTGATGGATCACCAGCAGATGAGGAGACTCCTGTAACTGTAAAGGACATGATAGGACATTATAAGAGATCAAAGTTTATTGCTGAAGAAAAAGTAAGGGAGATGATAAAAAAAGAAGGACTTCCTGCAGTAATCGTAAATCCATCAACTCCTTTAGGTCCAGGAGATATAAAGCCTACACCAACAGGAAAGATGATAATAGAAGCAGCTTCTGGAAGGATGCCAGCATATGTAGATACAGGATTAAACATCGTTCATGTTGATGATGTTGCTGAAGGACATATCCTTGCACTTGAAAAAGGAAAGACAGGTGAAAGATATATCCTTGGTGGAGAAAACATGACTTTAAAACAGATACTTGAAGAAATAGCCAGAATTGTTGGAAGAAGACCACCAAAGATAAAGCTTACTCCTTCTTTGGTCCTTCCATTTGCTTATATTGCAGAATTTTTTGCAAGGCTTACAGGAAAAGAGCCATTTGTAACAGTAGATGGTGTCCTTATGGCAAAAAAGAAGATGTTCTTTTCTATAGAAAAAGCAAGAAATGAGCTTGGCTACAGTCCAAGACCTGCAAGAGAAGCCATAAAGGATTCTATTGACTGGTTTATGCAAAAGGGATATATAAGCCCCTTCAGGAGTTAAAAATGGGTATCCCTCTTTTTCAGCAATACCACATAGTCAAATACATAATTGATCAAAAAAGGAAAGGAATAAAAAGATATCCTTTGGTTCTTATGTTAGAACCTCTTTTTAAGTGTAATCTAAGATGCATAGGCTGTGGAAAGATAAACTATCCAGAAGACATCCTTGAAAGATATATGACAAAAGAGGAATGCATAGAAGCAGTAGAAGAATGTGGAGCTCCTGTTGTATCTATTGCTGGAGGAGAGCCTCTTCTTCATGATCAGATGCCAGAAATTGTTCAGGAGATCATTTTGAGAAAGAGATTTGTGTATCTCTGCACAAATGCCCTTCTTCTAAAAAAGAAGCTTTCAGATTACAGACCAAGTCCTTATTTTACATTCTCCATCCATCTTGACGGCTATAAAGAACAGCATGACAGATCTGTTGGAAGAGAAGGTGTATTTGAGATAGCAATAGATGCTATAAAAGAGGCAGTAAAAAGAGGTTTTAGAGTCACGATAAACTGTACTTTATATAATGGAGCAGATCCTTATAAGATGGCAGAATTTTTTGATTTTGTCATGAAACTTGGAGTTGAAGGAATTACAATATCTCCTGGTTTTCATTATGACAGTGCAAAAAGACATGATGTCTTTTTGGAAAAAAGGAAAAGCAAGATCCTTTTCAGAAAGATCCTGAAGCTTTCTAAGGGAAGAAAATGGAGATTTAATCATACTCCACTATTTTTGGATTTTCTTGCAGGAAACAGAACCTATACATGCACTCCCTGGGGAAATCCCACAAGAAACATATTTGGATGGCAAAGACCATGTTATCTATTAAATGATGGAGGATATGCAAGGACTTTCAGAGAGCTTATAGAAGAGACAGATTGGGAAAGGTGGGGACCAGGAAGGCATCCAAAGTGTAATGATTGTATGCTTCACAGTGGATTTGAGGCAACAGCTGTAAACGATATGATAAATCATCCTTTAGCTGCCCTAAGGATCCTTATTTTTGGACCAAGGACAGAGGGACCAATAGATGTTATTTAAAGGAATAGAAGGTATACTTTTTGACTTTGGTGGAACACTTGATTCAGACGGAGATCATTGGCTTGACAGATTTTATGAGATATACAGGAGTGAAGGAATTGAAGTTGATTTTTCTGAACTTAAATCAGCTTTTTATTTTGCAGATGATGTCTGCTACAGGGATAAAAGAGTAAAAAAGCTGAATCTGGATTCTTTTATAAGATATCATGTAGAGATTCAGTTTAAAAAACTTGGATTAAATAATCCTGAAAAGAAAGATTCAGTAGCAGAAAAATTCAGCAATCAGATGAAATATTACCTCAAAAGAAACAGGGAGATTCTAAAAGGATTAAGTAAGAAATATAAGCTTGGAATAGTTTCTAACTTTTACGGAAATCTTCCTCTTATCTGTAAAGAGACAGGTCTTTTGGATTATTTGGATGTGATAGTAGATTCAGGAAATTTTGGGATAAGAAAGCCTTATCTTCAGATATTCCTCTTTGCAATCTCTCATCTAAGGCTTCCTCCTCAGAAAGTTGTCTTCATAGGAGATTCTCTTGAAAGAGATATATTTCCCTGTAAAAAACTGGGCATAAGGACTGTCTGGCTAAAAGGACAAAAACCAAGAATTCCAAAAAATCCTTCTTCTGCTGATGCAGTTATTACAAGTTTGAAACAGGTTGAGAGTCTTTTAAGATGAAAGCAGGAATAATTGCTGCTGGAAGAGGTGAAAGACTTAAGAAGGAAGGAGTGCTTATCCCAAAGCCTCTTATATCTGTATGTGGTCAAACTCTTATAGAAAGAGCTATAAGGATTTCTGAAAAGGTTGGAGTAAGTTCAGTAGCTTGCATAGTGAATGATGTAGAAAAAGAGGTAGAGAGATATATAAGGTCAAAAAAATGGAAGATCCCTCTGAATCTTATAGTGAAGACAACCAGGAATTCTATGGAAAGCTTCTTGTGTCTTAAGAGATATCTGGATGAGCCTTTCTTGCTTTTTATGGTAGATTCAGTGTTTAGGTTTGAGTCCATGGAGAGATTTCTAAATAAGATAAGGGAATTTAGAAGTGCAGATGGAGTCCTTGCACTTACAAGATATGTTGATGATGAAAGACCTCTATGGGTCAAGCTTGATAAAGGTTGGAAGGTAACACATATAGGAGTTCCTTTTTCAGGATATGTAACAGCTGGCTTCTATTACTTTAAACCATCTGTTTTTGATTTTGCTGATGAGGTAAAGGAAAGAATGAGTGCATTAAGAGAATATTTCGCATTTTTGATTAAAAAAGGTTACAATATATACGGAGTTGATGTAGGAAAAGTGGTTGATGTGGATCATGTAGAAGACATAAAAAAAGCAGAGGAGCTCATAGGTGAGGATACTTGGGATATATAGAGAAGAGATGTTTTCTCCAGGAAAGATAAAGGAAGACAAAAAGATAATGGATGATACATTATTGGAGCTTGAAAAAGAAGGAATAGAAACGAGGTCTACATTTCCTGAAGAGGTTGAGCTTGCAATTGTTTCATTTGAACCTGATGTGATATTAAACATGGCACAGTCTGAGGAAGTTCTTTCTGTTCTTAAAAGCTGTGAAGACAGAGGAATAAGGGTTATAAACTCAACTGAAGCAATAAGAAACTGTTATAGAAAAAATATGATAAGGATCCTGAAAGAATCAGAGATTCCTATGCCAAAAACCTGGATTTATTCAATAGAACAGATAGAGCAAGAGATTTCTGAAGTATATTCTCTTGGATGGAATGGTGTCTATTGGATAAAAAGAGGAGACTTTCATGCACTGGAAAAAAATGATGTGGTTCAGATTAGATCTTTTGAGCAGATGGAATCTGCTCTTTCCTATTTCAGGGAAAAAAAAGTGGATCAAGTTATCATTCAGGAGCATGTAGAAGGAACTTTAATAAAGTTTTATGGGGTTGGATCTTCATATATTGAAGCATTCTTAATGCCTCAGGCAGAAAGATGCAGATTAAATGGGTCTGAAGAAGAGATTGTAAAAAGTGCTGCTGATCTGTTAGGATTAGAAATATATGGAGGAGATCTTGTGATTAGTGAAGGAAAGGTATTTATCATAGACATGAACGATTGGCCAAGTTTTTCATTATGTAAAGATGCAGCATTTCATATCTCAGAATATGTGAAAAAGATCTGTGGAGGGTATAGATGAAGGCAAAGGCTCAGATTGTAGAAGATAGTGAGTTTAGTCTTTCAAGAAAGCTTTATTTTGAAGAGCAGAAGTATATGTCTCCTGGACTTCAGGAAGTGGCTCAGCTTGCTCAAATTACTATAAAAAGAGGGAGGGGATGCTGGCTTGAGGATATAGATGGAAAGAAATATCTTGATTTTATGGCAGGTGTTGCAGTATGCAGTCTTGGTCATTGTCATCCAAAATATGTGAAAGCCCTTCAAGAACAGCTTGAAGAATCATTTGTAGGAAGCTTTACTTCAGAAAAGAGATTAGAACTTCTGAAACTTATAGCAGAAATCACTCCTGGAAATCTGAACAAGACACAGCTATACAGTGGAGGTGCAGAAGCAGTAGAGGCAGCAATAAGACTTGCAAAGGCATATACAAAGAAGTTTGAGATAATAAGCTTTTGGGGTGGTTTTCACGGAAAGACAGGAGGAGTAATGGGACTTATTGGTGATCCATGGAAGAAGCATTGGGGACCACTTCATCCAGGACTCCACATAGCTCCTTATGCAGACTGTTATCGCTGTCCATTCAAGATGAAATATCCTGAATGTGGAATATACTGTCTGGAGTTTTTAAAGAAATTTATAGAAAACAACACAGCAGGAAGCATTGCAGCAATAATCGTAGAAACCATGCAAGGAACAGCTGGAAACATAATTCCTCCACCTGAATTTATAAGAGGTGTGCTTGAGATAGCTCATGAAAATGATGCCTTGCTTATTGCAGACGAGATGATAACAGGATTTGGAAGGACAGGAAAGATGTTTGGTTGTGAACATTCAGGAATTGTTCCTGACATAATGACCATAGGAAAAGGAATGGGAAATGGTTTTCCTATAAGTGGAATTGTATCCACTGAAGAGATAACACAGGCATATCCATTTTCAAAACCAAGTGCATCTTCCAGCAGCTATGGTGGAAATGTAATGGCATGCACAGCAGCACTTGTAACGATAAAGACAATTATAGAAGAGAACCTCGTAGAAAACTCAAGGATTGTTGGAGAATATCTCCTCAATGGCTTGAAAAAGCTTCAGGAAAAGTATGAATTTATAGGAGATGTAAGAGGGGTTGGACTTCTTATAGGAGTTGAGCTTGTAAAGGATAGAAAGACAAAAGAGCCTCTTGACAGAGAGATTACGAGAAGGATGTTTCTTGAGACTTTAAAAAGAGGTATGATCTGTATGAACTATAAGCCAAACTTTAGAATAAATCCACCTCTTATACTTACAAAAGAAGAAGCAGAAATAGGCTTAGGGATATTAGATGAGGTATTTGAATATACAGAAAAACATCTCTTATAGACTTCCTCTTAAAGGAGCTATTATAGGATTTGGAGGAGTTGCAGAGAATGCTCATGCTCCTCTGCTTAAAGAAGATCCCCGTTTTTTTATAAAAGCAATTGTTGAACCAGCTCCTGAAAGGATTTTGGCAGCAAAGAGAATATTTCCAGAAGCAACTGTTTACAGACATATAGACGATCTTTTTCAAAAAGAAGAACTTGATTTTATAGACATATGCACTCCTCCTGCATATCATGCAGAAGCAATACTTAAGGCATGTGAAAGAAAAGTAAATGTAATCTGTGAGAAACCCTTAGTAACTTCTATGGAAGAGCTTAGGAAGGTCATAGAAGCTGTTCAGGAATCAGACATAGTCCTTTTTTGTGTAAACAACTGGAAATATGCACCAATATGGTCAAAGACAATAGAGCTTGTAAACAAAGGAGCTATAGGAGAAATAAAGGAGATATCTCTGACTGTCCTCAGGACACCTAAGTCAGGTGGAGGAGTTTCGGACTGGAGAAGATCAAAAAAGATTGCAGGTGGTGGAATCCTTATGGATCACGGATGGCATCATATATACTTTATCCATTCCCTTATTAAGAAAGAGCCGATTTATATACTTGCAAAAATGAAGTATCTTAACGAACTGGAAGATGATGTAAAAGTTGAGTTTATTTATGAAAACAGTAAAGCTGATCTGTATCTTACATGGAGATCAGCTGTTAGAAAGAACTTTGGAAAGATCCTTGGAGAAAAAGGATGTATTATTATAGCAGACGATCATCTTATTCTAAGAAATGGATTCTTTGTAAGATATAACTTTGATACTCCTCTTTCCAAAGGATCTCATCATTTAGAATGGATGAAGCCTGTTTTGGATGAGTTCTTTAATGAGATCATGAATAAAAAGAAAAGAGGAATGAACCTAAAAGAGGCTATTACTTGTCTTCGTTTGATTTCTTTGGCTTATGAATCACACAAAAAAAATCAGCCTATAAGGTGTTAGCCGTAATAAATGCTTCTGAAAGAGGAGCTTGGGAAAAAGTAGGAGGGATTCCTCTATTAATAAGAAACCTTTTTTACTTAAAAGATACTGCACACAGCTTCCTGATACTTCTGTCTAAGGAAGGATCTCCAGAGGATATAAAGGAGTATAAAGTAACCTGGAGATACACAAAAGGAGATCCTGTTTCAGCTATAGCTGATCTGAAAGAAGACTTCATTTATTTGGATTCTTCTTATCTTTTTGATCCAAGGATTATAAAAAAGATATCCTTGCAAAAGCCAAATGTTATATTCCTGTATGAAAAAGAAAGGATCATCTTGGGAAAATTAAACAGGACTGGTTTAGATATATGGCTAAAAGAAGGAGAGGATAAACTTATCGCAACTTCAAGGCATATATCATTTGATGATATTGAAAGATACTGTGAAGAGCTAAGGGGAAACATAGAGCCTTATGTGATTAGGATAAAGGACAGAGAAGATGCAAAAAATGCAACTTTTTTTCTTATAAAAAACATGCAAAAGAAGGTTATGGATTTGCCAGCAGAATATATTGATCCTTTCTTTGAAAATCTCCTTACTTATCTTTTATGCAACAGTCCTATTACACCAAACATGGTAACTTTTTTTGGTCTTGCAGTTGCCATCCTTATAGCACTTCTTTTTCTTTCTGGACATCTCCTCATAGGAGCATTCTGCACTTATATTGTAGAGGTCCTGGATGGAGTTGATGGAAAACTTGCTAGAACAAAGCTTCAGTTTAGTAAATTAGGCAAATATGAATGTCTTATAGATTATTTTTATGAAAACCTGTGGTATCTTTCCATAGGAATCTGTCTTAAGAGATTTTTCCATTTTGAACCTGCTCTTTTCTTTTCGTTTATTCTGATTCTTTCAGATACTGTTGATAACATAGTTTATACTTTATCTAATCTTCTTTTAAAAAAAAATCTTGATCTTCTCAGTCCATTTGATATGGCATTTAGAAAGATTGCTGGAAGAAGAAACATTTATTGTTTTATGTTTATGATCGGTTTTTCCTTAGGCTATTATACACAGACATTTATTGCAGCATCTTTCTGGGGATTTATAACTGCTTTGATTCACAGCATAAGACTTTTCCAAAATCTTAAACTTAGATGAAGAAGTTCCACATATATGCAATCATATGCGGATTTTTTCTTCTCTGCTTTCTTATATGGAAAATAGGTCCAAAAGATCTTGCTTATAATTTTAAGTTACTTGGCTGGTGGCTTATTCCTATTGTTCTTTTAGAAGGTGTAGCTGATATATTTCACTCTCTTGGATGGAGGGCATGCTTTTCAGAACCTCTTAAAAATATCCCATTTTTTAAGATCTTTTGCATAAAACTTGCTGGATCTTCCATAAATTACCTTACTCCAACATTAGATCTTGGAGGAGAAGTAACAAAAGGAACTCTTCTTTCTATTGATCATAAAGGGCCTGGAATAGCTACAGGAATCATTATAGACAAACTTTCTTTTGCTTTTTCTAAACTCTTATTTGTAGTCATAGGTTCTCTTACCCTTCTCTGGGAAATAAATCTTTCTTCTGCTATAAGGATAGGCATGTTTTTTGGAAGTGCTGTCTTAGGAGCAGGAATGGTTGGATTTTTAATTGTTCAAAGATATGGTAAACTTGGTTCCATTGTAAGGTGGATGGTAAGGCATAACATAGGAGGAGATCTATTAAGGAAGGTTTCTGATTACATAAGTCAGATTGATGAAGAATTAAAGGATTTTTACAAGAGATATCCATATGGTCTTATAGTTTCTATGTTTTGGCATAGCTTAGGATTTATGTGTGGAATAATACAGTGCTGGCTTTTTCTCTGGATTCTTACAGATAAGCCGTCAATAATTGCTGCTTCAGGGATCTGGCTTCTTGGGACATGGATTGATCTTGTAGGATTTGCAATTCCTACACATATTGGAGTAATAGAAGCTGGAAGGGTAGCTGTCTTTAAAATAATGGGTTTTGAATCATCACTTGGACTCACATTTGGACTTGCTTTAAGGATAGAACAGCTTTTCTGGGCTGGTATTGGTCTTCTGATATATGTTATTTATGTCTACAATAAACAAACCGAGGAGGGATAAGATGAAAGCTAAATTAATTTTGAGCATTTTTATTTGTCTTTCTTTTATTAATCCAGGAATTTGTAAAGAAAAAAAGAAGTATCTTTTTACATTGAAAGATCTTATAGAAAGGGCGATCAGGTTTAATCCTGAAATAAATGAAAGCAAAATGGAAGTATACATAGCAAAGAGTTACCTTTCTAAGGTAAAAGCCTTCTATTATCCTCAGATAAAAATAGAAGCTGTAGCAGGTCCTGTTTCAGATGCTGATGAGCCTATAGTAAGAAGGGTTGGAAGGACTAATATATGGAAGATTCATGATCCTTATAATGGAGGATATGGAATATTTGGCAGACTTGACTTTAATATAGTTCAACCTCTATTTACATTCGGAAAGCTTTACAATAGTAAACAGGCAGCCTTTTATGGTTTAAGGGCAAAAAGATATGAGGTCTTGAAGAAAAAAGTAGAAATAGCTTTTAGGATAAAACAGCTTTATTATGCATTGGCTATTTCAAAAGAAGGAGTAGGTGTTGCTGAAGATACTGACAGCTTCTTTCTTGATACAAAAAAGATCATAAGAAAGTTGCTCAAGATGAAGTCTGAAAATGTAACAGAAAGTGATCTTTATAAAGTGGATGCATATAGGGCAATTGCTCTTAAATCAAAGGCAGAAGCAGAAAGAGGAATGAAAGTTGCTTATTTTGCTCTTAAGTCCCTTATAGGTCTTTCTCCTGAAGAAGAGTTTGATATAGTAAAGGTAGATCTTTCCATTAACAAAGAAGAGCTTAAAGATCTTTCATATTACATAAATCAAGCATTGGCAAATAGACCAGATTACAGACAGCTTAAAGAAGCAATAGAGGCAAAAAGATTTGAAGTAAAAGCTGCTATAAGTGAAAAATATCCTACATTTTTTGCAGCAATAAAAGGATCTGTTGCAGGAGCACCAGGAAGAGAAAAGTTTGATAATAAATACATTCCTGATGAATTCAATCATGCTTATGCAGGAATTGTGTTTGGAATGGAGTGGGAATTTGATTTTGGAATAAAAAATGCAAAGATTGATGAAAAAAGGGCAGAATTCAGAAGATTGGAATTTATGAAAAAGAATGCAGAGTTAAATATTCCTATTCAGATAGCTGATCTATATCACCAGCTTATAGAACTTAAAAAA
Organism: uncultured Desulfobacterales bacterium; assembly: GCA_964513995.1. Taxonomy (GTDB): domain Bacteria; phylum Desulfobacterota; class DSM-4660; order Desulfatiglandales; family JALVZP01; genus CAZEOQ01. The sequence continues at coordinate 59,359 of CAZEOQ010000001.1, forward strand.
GAAGCAGAATTTTACCGTAAAGCTGCTATTTCTGCGAGGAAATGGGTGGTATCTGCTCTTCAAGAGTTTGATATGGGAATAGGAACAGCAGAAAATCTGCTTTTTGGAATAGAAAAATACGGACAGAATCAAGGTAAGTATTTAGAAGCTCTTTATAAGTATCACATAACAATGGCTCAGCTAAAGGCTGCTATTGGAACATGGTAAAAGTAGAAGAGATTCTGAAAAATATAGTAAAGTTTCAGCTGAATCATCCTTCGCTGATAATAACAATAGCTCTGATGTTGTCTTTTTCTTCTTTTTACTTTGCTTTTAAAAAAATGGACTTTTATACCGCTCAAAAAGATCTCATCTCTCCAAAACATAAACTTATAAGACTATACGAGGAAAGATTTGATCAGTTTGATGACATGGATAATTTCATAGTGGTAATACATCATAAGGATAAAGAGGAGGCTTTAAGATTTTTAAAAAAACTTGCATCTATACTGGAAAAACAAAAAGACAAATACCTGGAGGTCTTCTATAGGATAGATCCAGAAAGATTCAAAAGTTGGCAGCTCCTTTATTTAGAAAAAGATGAACTGCTGGATATCAGATCAAAACTAGAAGATTACCATGAACTTATTAAGGATCTGATCAGGTCTCCTTCCTTGGAACACATCTTAGAAGCAATAAATCGTGAAATGACTTCAAAGATGATAGGAGAGCTTTTTACTGGATTCTTAGAAGAATCAGAAGAGGAAGAAAAAAAGCCTTTTGACCTTTCTTTTCTCATCAGTCTTTTAAAGGAGATGCTACTTTGGATAGAAGGAAAGAAGTATTATTCATCACCTTGGAAGAGTCTGTTTTCTGGAGGAATCCAGGAAGATGAAGAATACTTTTGGACAAAAAACAAAAAGTATCTTCTTATGTTTGTAACTCCTAAGAAAGCAGAAGAAGGATTTACCAAAGCAAAAGAATCTCTCTATGCCTTAAGAAACACGATCTCTGAGTTAAAGAAGTCTTTTCCAGGAATAGAAGTTGGTGTTACAGGACCAGAAGCTCTTAATACGGATGAGATGTCAATAGCCTTAAGGGACATGACAATAGCTACAGTGATATCCTTTTTAGGACTTATAGTCCTTCTTTGTCTTTTTTGGGGAGGAATAAGAAGACCAATTCTTGAAATGATAGAACTTTCCGTAGCTTTAGCTATAACAACTGGTTTTACTACACTCGTTATAGGTCATCTGAATATCCTTTCTGTAACATTTGCTCCTCTTCTTTTGGGCTTAGGAATAGACTATGGAATACATTGGCTTGCAAGATATCAGGAAGAGATAAGGTTTGGTGGCTTGGATAAAGGAGGGGCTATAGAAAGGACGATGCTAAAACTTGGTCCTGGGATCTTACTTGCTGGACTTACAGCATCCTTATCCTTTATGCCTCTTATACTTACAGGATTTTTAGGTCTTGTAGAACTTGGCATTATAACTTCTGCTGGAATGGTCTTGACCACTATAACAACACTTTGTCTTCTTCCTTCTCTTGTTATAAAATTTGACAAACAGGACTATAGCAGTTTTTCTATTCCAATAGAAATAAGACCTTCTTTGAAGATAACTCAAAGGAAAGCCATTCTTATAACGGCATCAGGTATAATGTTAACTGCTTTCTGTCTTTTTGGAGCAAAAAACATAAAATTTGACCTAAACATGCTGAATCTGCAATCAAAACATGCAGAGGCTGTTATCTGGGAGAAGAAGCTCCTTTATGACTCAGGAAGATCAAGTATGTATGGTGCTGTATTTGCTAAATCTTTTTGTGAGATAGATAAAAAAGAAAGGAAGCTTGAAAGATTACCTACTGTATCAGATGTAAAAAGCATAAAAGATGTGCTTCCAGAGGATCAGGAAGAAAAACTGAGGATTTTAAGAAGTATGAAACCTTTGGTATCTGACATAAAGTTTGGCTTTCCTGACAGAGACGAAATCGACATTTATAAGATAGATGAAATACTGAAAAGGATAAGATTTAAGATGTTACCTTCTTCTGCAAAAAAATGGGGTGTCAATAAACCTACAGAAGAACAGATGAGGCAGGTAAGAGAACTCATTTCAAAAATAAGGTCAAGACTTTTTTCAACAGAAGAATCTGTGCTGATTCAGAGATTAAAAACATTTGAGAAAAAATTAGTCTGTGATCTAAAAGACAAGATAGAGACTATAATAGAAAATGTGAATACAAGGAAGATGACCATAAATGACATACCTGAAGAAATAAGGAAAAGATTTATTACCTGTGATAATCTTTTTCTTATAAGGGTCTTTCCTTCTGGAGACATCTGGGATCCTTCATTCTTAGGAAGATTTGTGGATGATATAAGAAAAGTTGATCCTGAAGCAACAGGAGATCCCGTAATTTTATATGTATTCACCAAAGCTTTTAGGAATGCCTGTATAAAAGCAGCAATTTATGCAATTCTCTTTATATTCCTCCTTCTTCTGATTACCTTAAGGAATCTTGTTCATTCTGTATTAATTATGATACCATTAATTGCAGGAACAATATGGACCATGGGTCTCATGGAAGTATTTGACATAGATTTTAATCTGGCAAATAGCCTATTCCTTCCTCTTATTGTTGGTGCAGGAGTTGAGTATGGAATTATAATAATAAGAAGATGGAAGGAGATAAAAGTAAAAGATAAGCTCATTCTTCCATTCAGCACGATAAAGGGAGTCCTCTTAGCAGGTCTTACAACTACTGTTGGATTTGGAAGCTTGATTATTTCAGATCATCAGGGAATATATAGCTTAGGACTTCTGGCTGTTATTGGTAGTTTGAGTATACTGACTGCTGCTATATTCTTCCTCCCTTCAATACTTTGTCTTATAAGCAGAGGATAAAAGATGTCTTTAAGATTCAGTGAGATGGTAATTGGAGGAATTAAATTTCTCAAATATCTTATCTCAGGAGGACTGTTTAATATAAATCTTGAAGTAACAAAAAGATGTAATGCAAAATGCGACTTTTGCGACTACTGGAAGGAAGATCCACCTATGGAACTTAGAGATTATGTTAAGGTGGTGAAAAAATTAGATCCTCTTTCAGTAAGCATTACAGGAGGAGAGCCTCTTCTCAGAAAAGACTTGGAAGATATTATTTCTTCTCTCAGAAAAAACTTTGGCTTTTTGTATATATCCCTGATTACAAATGGATTTCTCCTGACTTATGAAAGAGGAATAAGGCTCTGGAATTCAGGTTTAAACGAGCTTTCTATCTCCTTAGATTATCTGGATGAAAGACATGACAGGGAAAGGGTTTTGCCTGGACTTACTGAAAGAATCTTGGAAGTTGCACCAAGGTTAGCAAGATCAGGAGTAAATGTATGCTTTAATGTGGTTATAAAAAATAAAAACTTGAAAGAGGTTCCTAAGATTATAAGCTGGGCAGGAAAAAGAGGAATAAAAGTATCTCTTAGCACATATAACTGGTGGAGGGTTGGTAATGAAAAATATAAAGTAAGGGAAGACCAGATGGATGAACTTTTAGAGCTTATCTCAACTGTAAAAAAGCTAAAAAGTAAATTTAATAATGTGATAACAAGTAATTATTACTTGGACAGGATTCCGATATTCTTTAAAAAAGGAGGAATTCCTGGATGCACAGCAGGACTAAACTGGGTTCAAGTTACACCTGATGGGATGATAAAGAGGTGTTCTGATCATCCTGTCTCATGTCATTATACAGAGTGGAAAAAAGGCTTTTTTCCTCCTACTGATTGTGATAAATGTTGGTATTCGTGCAGAGGTGCAGCTCAGGAGCCATGGACATTTGCAAGATTTTTTAAAGAAGCCATAGGATTCCTTAATCATCCTAAGAGGATAAAAGATGAAAGATAGACTTATAAATCTTTTAAAGCTGGAAATAAAGCCACCAGGTCTAAAAGACAACACAGCAGATGTTGACAGACTTATAAAGGCTATTAAGAAAGAGAAGGGAGAGAAAAAAGTAAAATTAGATCTTTCTCTGATTAGAGAAATCCCTTACAGGATCAGAAAGGCTGAATATAAAGTATATGTCTGTTTTTTTGAAAGAGATGAAGAGATTTACATCATAGATGTTTATCCAGAAGAGAGGGAGATTTATGGAATAGCTGTTGATCTTGGAACTTCTACTGTTGTTCTCAGGATCATAAGGATAAAGGACATGAAAGTCATAGAAGAATTGAGTTTTCAGAATCCTCAAATCAGAATAGGAGAAGACATACTTTCAAGGATACACTTTGCTGAGAAGGAAAAAGGGTTAGAAGAGCTTCAAAGTCTGATTATATCTTCCTTGAATGAAAAGATTGAATATCTGAGCAAGAAACACGAGATTCCTTTGGAATCTATTGTAGGAATCTCTGTTGCGGGAAATACTGCAATGACTCACTTTCTTTTGGGATTAAACACCTACTGGTTATGTAGAGAACCTTATATCCCTGTTTTTAACAGATTTGAACCTATTAAGGCTTCAGAAATAGGATTAAAGATAAATCCAAGAGCACTTTTGTTCGTTTTTCCAAATGTAGGAAGTTATTTTGGAGGTGATCTTATAGCTGGAATAATAGCATCTGGAATCACAGAACAGAGAAACGAGATCTACATGCTGATAGACATAGGAACAAATGCAGAGGTTGTTCTTGGAAATTCAGACTGGCTTGTAGGATGTGCAGGAGCAGCAGGTCCTGCTCTTGAAGGAGGAGTCGTAAACATAGGGATGAGTGCATCTTCTGGAGCAATTGATAGAATAGAGATAGATCCAGAAACACTGGAACTGAAGTATCATACAATAGATGAAAAGCCTCCTGTAGGGATTTGTGGTTCAGGACTTATTGACCTGATTGCCCATCTTTATCTTACTGGTATGATAGATATAAGAGGAAAGTTTGTTCCAGAAAGGTGTGGAGATAGACTTAAGGAAGAAGATGGAATAAAATACTTTGTAGTAGTTCCTGCAGAAAAATCTGGAACAGGAAGTGATCTTACTATTTCTCAGCCTGAGATAGATTCAGTTATAAGGTCAAAAGCAGCAATGTTTACCATTCTTACTACACTGGTTAACAGCCTGAATATATCTTTCAAGGACATAAAAAAGATATACATAGCAGGGACATTTGGTTTTTACATAAACCCAAGATCTGCTATAACAATAGGAATGATCCCTGATCTTCCTATTGATACTTACATTCCTTTGGGAAACACCTCTATAGAAGGAGCAACAAGGCTTTTTTCATCAAGAAGCTATTTTGACGAGATGTTCAAAATCAGAGATTCTATTACATATATTGAGCTAAATGTAAATCAGGAATTCATGCAACTTTTTAGTGCAGCTAAGTTTATTCCTCATACAGACAAAAGTTTATTCCCATCTGTAAAACAATACTATAAAGGAGGAAGAGATGAAGGTATTAGTAAGTGATAATCTGGCAGAAGCAGGTATCAAGATCTTGAAGCAGACTCCCGGAATAGAGGTTGATGTAAAGGTTGGACTTTCACATGAAGAGTTAAAGAAAATAATACCAGAATATGATGCAATAATTATAAGAAGCGCAACAAAGATTGATGCTGAGATAATTAAGGAAGCAAAGAAATTGAAGGTCATAGGAAGAGCAGGAGTAGGTCTGGATAATGTGGACATAAAAGCAGCAACACAAAAAGGAATAGTCGTGATGAATACACCTGGAGGAAATGCAATAACTACTGCAGAACATACGATAGCTCTTATGATGGCTCTTTCAAGAAATATTCCACAGGCAGATGCATCTCTTAAACAGGGAAAATGGGAAAAAAAGAAATTTCAGGGAAGAGAGCTTTTTAACAAGACCTTAGGAATAATTGGTTTTGGTCAAATAGGAAGGATTGTGGCAGACAGAGCAAAAGGTCTTAAGATGAAGGTTATTGCTTATGATCCTTATATAAAACCTGAAGTAATGGAAAAGATGGAGGTTGAACCAGTATCTCTTGATGAACTTCTGAGAAGATCTGATTATATAACAATACACACTCCTAAGACAAAAGAGACAGAAAACCTGATAAATAAAGAGACTATAAAAAAGATGAAGAAAGGTGCAATGTTAATAAATTGTGCAAGAGGAGGAATAGTAAACGAAGAAGATCTATATGAAGCTCTTAAATCTGGTCATCTTGCTGGTGCTGCTTTAGATGTCTTCAGTAAAGAGCCTCCTGGAAAGATCCCTCTTATGGAACTTCCAAACTTTATCTGCACTCCTCATCTTGGTGCTTCTACTTATGAGGCTCAGGAAAAGGTTGCCGTTGACATAGCAAATCAGGTCATTCTTTATCTACTTCATGGCACAGTAAAGAATGCCGTTAATGTCCCGAGTATAAGTGCAGAACTTATGAATATCTTAAGACCCTATGCAAGACTTATGGAAAAGATGGGACTTCTTCAGGCTCAGCTTGCAGAAAGCCCAATAGAAGAAGTAAGATTAGATTATGCAGGGACGATAACTCAATATGATACAGCTCCACTTACTACAGCTTTCCTTAAAGGTCTCCTTACTCCAGCTCTTAAAGACGATGTAAACTTTGTAAATGCTCCTCTTATAGCAGAAGAAAGAGGAATAAAGGTTATTGAATCAAAAAGTTCAACTTCAGAAGACTTTGCAACACTTATTACTACACATGTAAAGATGAGTCATGGAGAAAATACTGTTGCTGGAACAATTTTTGGGAAAGAAAGACCGAGGCTTGTAAAAATAAATGACTTTTATGTAGAAGCAATACCAGAAGGACATAATCTCTTCATACATAGCTTAGATAAACCGGGTGTAATTGGAATGATAGGAACAATCTTGGGAAAAAATGGAATAAACATAAACAGGATGCAGGTAGGACAAGAGCCAAAAAAACAGCAGAATGTAATCCTTCTAAGCACAGATGTCCCTGTAAGTGATGAAGTGTTAGGTGAATTGCAAAGCCAAAAAGATGTATTCTCTGTAAAAAGGATAGAACTCTAAGTGGAGGTCTCCTTATGAAGAAGACAGAAGGAAATGGCTTTGTAATGATAGATAAGGAAGAAAAGAAAAGGAGAGCTCCTCTTCCAGAAGTAAGTTTTAATTCTTTTATATTTAGCTTAAGTTCTTCAGCTTTGATCTACTTAGGAGAAATACCAGATCCTCAAACAAATAAAAAAAAGAAAGATCTGGAACTTGCTAAACATACAATTGACACCATTTCCATGCTAAGAGAAAAGACAAAAGGGAATCTGACAGAAGAAGAAGAAAGATTCCTGAATAGTGTCTTAGCGGACTTAAAATGGAGGTATGTAAAAGCTGTAGAAAAGAAGGATTGATAAAAGCTCCTGCAAAGCTGAATCTATACCTGAAAGTGCTTAGGAAAAGAGAAGATGGATATCATGACATACTTTCAGTAATGGTGCCAATAAGCATATATGACAGACTCTATTTTAGAGAAGATTCTGAGATAAGTCTGGAGTGCAGTGATCCTTCTTTGCCAACTGATGAAAAAAATCTGGCTTTTAAAGCAGCAAAGCTTTATTTTGAAAAAGCAGGCATAAAAAAAGGATTGCACATAAGGCTTGAAAAAAACATACCTCACGCATCAGGACTTGGTGGGGGAAGCAGTGATGCTGCTTCTGTTTTGATTTACCTGAATAAGATCTACAAGAAGTTTTCTCTAAATGAGCTTTTAGATATAGCAAAGACATTAGGAGCAGATGTTCCTTTCTTTATCTATGGAACTCCATGTATAGCAAAAGGTATAGGGGACATACTTGAACCTCTTCCTTACAGAAAATTACATTTTTTGGTAATAACTCCTAACATAAAGGTTTCTACTGCATGGGTGTATGAGAGATTCAAATTGGACTTGACAAAAAGTGAACTAAGTTCTATTAAAAAAATGTGGGAAAAGGGAAGGATTGAAAGTCTGTTGAGTAATGATCTGGAGAGTGTAACGATAAGGTATTTTCCAGAAGTGGGAGATCTGAAGGAGATGCTTCTGAAAGCTGGAGCAAAGGGTGTTCTTATGACAGGAAGTGGACCAACGGTATTTGGGATATTTGAAAGTAGAGCTGCTGCAAAAAAGGCTACAGAATATATCCCTACTGATGTAGGGAAAATCTTTATAGCTTCCTCCCTTGGGGTGTCGCCAAGTGGTAAGGCACGGGCCTTTGGAGCCCGCATTCGGGGGTTCGAATCCCTCCACCCCAGCCATTAAAGGAAAATAAAAATGAAGCTTTTTGGTGGAAGATCTAATCCAGATCTTACTATTGAGGTATGTAAATACCTGGGAATAGAGCCGGGGAAGATATTAGTAAAAAACTTCAGTGATGGGGAGATACAAGTAGAGATAGAAGAAAACATAAGAGGAGATGATGTTTTTGTGCTTCAGTCAACCTGCCCTCCTGTTAACGAAAATCTTATGGAACTTCTTATCATAATGGATGCATTAAGGAGGGCATCTGCAAAAAGCATAACAGCAGTAATTCCTTATTTTGGATATGCAAGACAAGACAGAAAAGTTAAACCTCGTGTTCCTATAAGTGCAAAGCTTGTAGCTGACCTTATTACTGTAGCAGGTGCAAGCAGGGTAGTCTCAATGGATCTTCATGCAGGACAGATTCAGGGATTTTTTAACATCCCTGTTGATAACATATTTGCTGCTCCTGTCCTTCTAAAATACATAAAAACTCACTTTCAAGATAACCTTGTTATTGTATCTCCAGATGCAGGAGGAGTTGAAAGAGCAAGGGCTTTTGCAAAAAGACTTAATGCATCTCTTGCAATAATAGATAAAAGAAGAGAAAGACCAAATGAATCTGAGGTAATGAATGTAATAGGAGATGTAAAAGGAAAGTTTGCTATTATCTTGGATGACATGGTGGATACAGCTGGAACATTAACTCAGGCAGCTCAAGCCCTTTATGAAAAGGGGGCAAAAAAGATATATGGATGCTGCACACATCCTGTCCTTTCAGGACCTGCTATAGAAAGAATAGAAAATTCTCCAATTGAAAAACTCGTTGTTACTAATACAATTCCTCTTAATGAAAAAGCAAAAAGATGTTCTAAAATAATAGTTCTTTCTATAGCAGAACTTCTTGGAGAGACGATAAAGAGGATATATCATTCTGATTCAGTAAGCAATCTTTTTGTATAGTGGAGAAAGATTATGGAAGGAAGAGTTATTGAAGCTTGGATAAGGACAGAAAAAGGAAAAGGAGCTGCAAGAAGATTGAGAAGGCAGAATAAGCTTCCTGGAATATTATACGGACCAAAGACACAGCCCATTATGCTCACTTTGAACAGAAGGGATATAGATCTCCTTATGAAAAGAACAGAAAAAGAAGCTCTGATACTTTTTGATCTAAAGCTCCATTCTGATGGAAAAGAAGAGGTAAGGAAGGTAATGATAAAAGAGATACAGATAGATCCTATAACAGATGCTCCTCTTCATGTAGACTTTTATGAAATAGCTCCAGATAAAGAGATAACAGTAGAAATTCCTGTCAAACTGGTAAATACTCCTGTAGGTGTTTCAAAAGGTGGTGTCTTAGAGCATATTATGAGACAGATAACTATTTCCTGTCTTCCTGATAAACTCATAGATGTCCTTGAAGTAGATGTTTCAAACTTGGACATTGGTGATTCTATTCATGTAAGGGACATAAAGTTCCCAGAAGGTGTAAAACCAGAAGAAGATCCTGATGTAACAATAGCTGTGGTTTCAGCTCCAACAGCTACAGAGGAAGAAGAAAAGACTGAAGAAATAGAAGAAAAACAGGTTTGAGATTTAAAATAGAAAGGAGGTGATGAAAAGAAGTAGATGTGTATCTTATTGTTGGTTTAGGGAATCCAGGATCTGAATTTGAAAATACAAGACACAACTTGGGTTTTAGGGTTATAGAAAATTGGGTTTCAAAGTTAGGTGTTAATTTAATTGAATCTGATCTTTGTAAAGTTGCCTTTGTTGAACTTGGAGGAAAGAAGGTGATTTTGCAGTGTCCTTTAACTTTTATGAACTTAAGTGGAAAAGCCGTGAGGGCTTATAAAGACTGTTATGACATAAAAACAGAAAACATCCTGGTAATTCATGATGATCTGGATCTTCCTCTTGGAAGGCTAAGGTTAGCAAGAAATGGGGGATCAGGAGGGCATAAAGGAGTGCAGTCTATAATAGAAGAGCTTGGAAGTCAGGATTTCCCTAGACTTAGAATAGGAATAGGAAGACCAAGGTATGGAGAAAGAATAGAAGATTTTGTTCTTTCTCCATTTTACAAAGATCAAAGAAAGACAATAGAAAAAGTTATTCCAATTGCCATAGAAGGTTGTGAGCTTTTTGTTTCAAACGGAATAGATTATGCAATGAACAAAATAAACGGAATAAAAATAAAGTAAAGGAGGAGGTAAGATGGAGAAGCTAACAGTATATGCACCTTTCTTAGGACTTTTTAGTCTTCTTTTAGCTTTTTTAATTTACTGCTATGTAAAAAAACAGCCAAATGGAAATGAGAAGATGCAGGAACTTGAAGAGATGATTCATATTGGTGCAATGACATTTCTTAAAAAAGAATACACAGCCCTTCTTTTCTTCATAGCAGCAGTATTCATCCTACTTGGACTTGTGCTTCACGAATGGAGAACATCTATAGCATTTATAACAGGTGCATTCTGTTCTATGTGTGCGGGATTTTCTGGAATGACAGCAGCTACTAGAGGAAATGCAAGGACTGCAGAAGCTGCTAATAAACATGGACAGGCAGCAGCTCTTAACATCTCATACTTCTCAGCATCTGTTATGGGACTTGCTGTTGCAGGACTTGCAGTTCTTGGACTTGGTTTCTGGTTCTATGTTTATGGTAAAAGCCCAGAAACTGCAAGGTATATAAATGGATTTGCAATGGGAGCAAGCTCCATAGCACTTTTTGCCCGTGTTGCAGGAGGAATTTATACAAAGTCTGCAGACATAGGTGCTGATCTTGTTGGAAAGGTTGAAGCAGGAATTCCAGAAGATGATCCAAGAAATCCTGGTGTCATTGCAGACAATGTTGGAGACAATGTCGGTGACATTGCTGGAATGGGAGCAGATATATTTGAGTCATTTGTAGGTTCAGTTGTTGCTACAATTGCAATAGGTGCAACACTTCCTATTGATACAAAAGAAGCCCTTTCTGAATTTGTCCAGAAATATCCTATGTTCAAAGGACTTACACCAACAGCTATAAAGCTTAAGTTTATGTCACTTCCTATACTCGTTGTAATGGCAGGACTTGTCAGCTCTTTTATAGGAATATTCTCTATCAGACTTTTCCTGAAAGGAGATCCTGCAGCTGCTCTTAGAAATACGACATTCATAGCAGCAGGAATCTTTACTCTGCTTACAGTAGTAATAGTAGAAGCAATGGGAATGCCTATAGGAACATTCTGGGCAGTCTTTTCAGGACTTCTCTGTGGAATTGCAATAGGACTTCTTGCTGAATACTATACATCAGGTCCTCCAATAAGAAAGATTGCAGAACAGACACAAACAGGTCCAGCTACCACGATTATTGCTGGAATTGCAGTAGGAATGGAGTCAACATATCTTCCAGTTCTCGGAATCTGCCTTGCTACATTTATCGCATACCAGACAGCAGGAATATATGGAATAGGACTTTCTGCAGTAGGAATGCTTTCAACAGTAGGTGCAACGATGACAGTTGATGCTTATGGTCCTGTTGCAGACAATGCTGGTGGAATTTCTGAAATGGCAGGACTTGGTCCAGAGACAAGAAAAATTACTGACAGCCTTGATGCACTCGGAAACACAACTGCTGCCATAGGAAAAGGTTTTGCAATAGGTTCTGCTGCCCTTACTGCACTTGCTCTTTTTGTTGCATACTCACAGTCAGCAAGACTCAAGATTATTGACATCAAAAATCCAATGGTGGTCATAGGTGCATTTATTGGTGGAATTGTTCCAATGCTATGTGCAGCCCTTACAATGAGTTCAGTTGGAAAGGCTGCTTTTAAAGTAGTAGAGGAGATAAGAAGACAGTTTAGAGAGATCCCAGGACTCCTTGAAGGAAAAGCAAGACCAGATCCAGCTGCATGTGTAAGTATAGTAACAGAAGCTGCTCTTAGGGAAATGGTAGCACCTGGTCTTATAGCAGTCCTTACTCCTCCTATCGTAGGATTCCTTCTTGGAAAATATGCTCTTGGCGGAACACTTCTTGGAGCAACAATAATGGGAGTATTCCTTGCACTGTTTATGGCAAATGGTGGTGGTGCATGGGACAATGCTAAGAAGTGGATAGAAGCAGGAAATCTTGGAGGAAAGGGATCTGAGAATCATAAAGCAGCAGTTGTTGGTGATACCGTAGGAGATCCATTTAAGGATACATCTGGCCCAGCAATGAACATTCTCATAAAGCTTATGTCAGTTGTATCACTTGTAATTGCTCCTGCTCTTCCTAATGTAGGACTTCTTCTCAGACTCTAAAAAAAACAATTGGCCTGCCTTTTTGGCAGGCCAAATAAAAAAGGAAGGGAGGGGGTATGATTAATGTTTAAGGAAGGAGACTTAGCAGTTTATCCTGCTCATGGAGTGGGAGTAATAGAAAGGATTGAGAGGAAAGAGATTTCAGGAAAGTATCAGGACTTTTATGTAATGAGAATCCTTGATAAGGACATGATCATCATGATCCCTACAGATAATGCAAAAAATGTAGGTCTTAGAGATCTTATTGAAGAAAGTGAGATCCCAAAGATCTATTCTATTCTGAAGAAGAAAAACAATAACATAAAAAAGATGGACAAAAGGACATGGAACAGAAGATACAGGGAGCATATGGAAAAACTGAAAACAGGATCTGTATATGATGTGGCAGAAGTGTATAGAGATCTTATGAGTCTGAGTAAAGAAAAAGAGCTTTCATTTGGAGAAAAGAAACTTTTAAATACTGCAAGATCTCTCCTGGTAAAAGAGATATCTCTTGCAAAGAATGTAGATGAAGAGGAAGTAAAAAGAGACTTGGAAAGGATAGTCTGTTCAGAATAGTATGAAAATAGCCCGAGAGGCTATTTATTCAGTCTCTTTGGAAGATCAAGGAAAAAGGTTAGATGTATTTCTGTCAGAAAAGGATAAGGAGCTTTCAAGAAACAGGATACAGTATCTTATAAAAAATGGTTTTGTAGAAGTAAATAAAAGGAAGGTAAAGTGCAGTTATAAAGTAAAAGCTAATGATAAGGTTTATATAGCAGTTCCAGAGGAAGAACCTTTAAAAGTTGAACCTCAAGCTATAGACTTTGAGATAATATATGAAGATTCTTATGTTGCTGTTATAAATAAGCCTGCTGGTATTGTAATTCATCCTGCTCCTGGACATTACAGTGGAACTCTGGTTCATGGACTGCTTTACAGGTGTAAAGATCTTTCTGGGATAGGAGGAGTTTTAAGACCAGGAATAGTGCATCGTCTTGATAAAGACACTTCAGGTATTATGGTTATAGCAAAGAATGATTTTTCCCATAAGTTGCTTTCTGAACAATTTAAAGAAGGTTTAGTAGAAAAGGAGTATTGGGTTCTGGTCCAAGGACCTGTAAAAGAAGATGAAGGAGTTATAGATCTTCCTATTGGAAGGCATCCAAATCTTAGAACAAAGATGACGGTCTCTCCTTCTGGAAGGAAGGCAGTAACTTTTTGGAAAAAGATATCAGAACTTCCTGGAGATATAGTTCTTATTTCAGCTTTTCCAAAGACAGGAAGGACTCATCAGATAAGAGTTCATTTAAGCCATATAGGATATCCTGTTTTGGGAGATAATCTGTATGGAAAGATAAGAAAGGATCTTTCTATACCAAGACAGATGCTTCATTCAAAAAGAATAGCATTTTATCACCCATATACAGGAAAAAAAGTTGAATTTTCTGCAAACTTACCAGAAGATATGAAGAATGTTATCTTAGAATTAGAAGACTTGACAATAAAGAATCCAAATAATAAAATTTTTAAAAAAATCAAAAATCCTTCCCTAAATTTAGTTCAAATTTATCAAAAAAGAGGTATTGAAGTATGTTGAACTTGTCACAGCTAAAGTCTATGAAGATTAATGAACTTACAGAATTGGCTAAGAAGTATAATATAGAAGGAATTTCTGGAATGAAGAAACAGGACCTTATATTTTCTCTTCTTCAGGCTTATGCTGAAAAAGAAGGTCCAATATATGGAGAAGGTGTCTTAGAGGTTCTCCCTGATGGATTCGGATTTCTTAGAGCTCCTGATTCTAATTATCTGCCAGGCCCAGATGATATATATGTATCTCCTTCTCAGATAAGGAAATTCAATCTCAGGACAGGAGATACAGTTTCAGGGCTTATAAGACCACCAAAGGATTCAGAGAAATACTTTGCACTTTTGAAAGTTGAAAAGATAAATTACGATGATCCAGAAGTTGCAAAAAATAAGATCCTTTTTGATAACCTTACTCCACTTTATCCAAATGAAAGGATAAGACTTGAGACAGATGATCCTGAGAACTATTCAGTAAGGATACTTGATCTTATAGCACCAATAGGAAAAGGACAGAGAGGTCTTATTGTTGCTCCTCCAAGAACAGGAAAGACTATGCTTCTTCAGAACATTGCAAACAGTGTTGCAAAGAATCATAAAGAGATATACCTGATAATACTTCTTATTGACGAAAGACCAGAAGAAGTAACGGACATGATGAGATCTGTAGATGCTGCAGAAATTATAAGTTCTACATTTGATGAACCTCCTCAAAGACATGTTCAAGTTGCAGAGATGGTAATAGAAAAGGCAAAAAGACTTGTTGAACACAAAAGAGATGTCATGATACTTCTTGACAGTCTTACAAGGCTTGCAAGGGCATATAATGCAATTACACCTCCTAGTGGAAAAGTCCTTTCAGGTGGAATTGATGCAAATGCTCTTCATAAACCAAAACGCTTCTTTGGTGCAGCAAGGAATGTAGAAGAAGGAGGAAGTCTTACGATAATTGCTACAGCACTTATAGATACAGGAAGCAGGATGGATGAGGTAATATTTGAGGAATTTAAAGGAACAGGTAATATGGAGGTTCACCTTGACAGAAAGCTTGCTGACAGAAGAATATTCCCTGCTATTGATATAAATCGTTCTGGAACAAGAAAAGAAGAGCTCCTTCTGGATAAAGAAGAACTCAACAGGATCTGGATTCTCAGAAAACTTCTTGCTCCACTTACCCCTATAGACAGCATGGAATTTTTACTTGAAAAAATGAAAGGAACAAAGAATAATAAAGAATTCCTTCAGTCTATGAGTGAATGAGGAGGGGATAAAATGAAAAAAGGAATACATCCAAAGTATTATGATAATGCAATAGTAAGATGTGCTTGTGGAAATCAGTTTGTTACTGGTTCAACCTTAAAGGAGATAAAAGTTGAAGTATGTTCAAAGTGTCATCCGTTCTTTACAGGACAGCAGAAGTTTGTAGATACTGCAGGGAAGGTTGAAAGTTTTATGAAGAAATACGAAAAATATTATGAAGATAAGAAAAAGGAAGAGGAAAAGTAAATGGAAGTTCTTGCAAAGATAAAGGACATAGAAGAAAAGTTTAATGAACTTGAAGCAAAACTCTCTCAGCCTGAAGTAATAAAGAATCCTAAGCTCTATCAGAAGATAGCAAAAGAACATGGAGCACTTGCACCTATCGTAAACGCTTTCAGAAAATATCGTTCTATAAAAGAGGAAATAGAAGAGAATAAGACTCTTCTTAAAGACAAGGATCCTGATATAAGAAAGCTTGCAGCAGAAGAGATAGAAAGACTTAATGAAGAACTGAAAAAGGCTGAAAGAGAACTAAAGATTCTTCTCCTTCCAAAAGATCCAAATGATGAAAAAAACATTATCTTAGAAATCCGTGCAGGAACAGGAGGAGAAGAAGCAGCACTTTTTGCTGCTGATCTTTTTAGGATGTATACAAAGTATGCAGAGCTTAAAGGATGGAAGACAGAAGTCCTAAGCAGACATGTTACAGGAAAAGGAGGATTCAAGGAAGTAATAGTCCTTATACAGGGAAAAGGAGCTTATAGTAGACTAAAATATGAGGCAGGTGTTCACAGGGTTCAAAGGGTCCCTGAGACAGAATCACAGGGAAGGATCCATACATCTACTGTAACAGTTGCTGTTCTTCCAGAAGCAGAAGAGGTAGAAGTAGAAATAAGACCAGAAGATCTCCGTATAGATGTATTTAGGGCATCTGGTCATGGAGGACAGCATGTAAATACTACTGATTCTGCTGTAAGGATTACGCATATCCCTACAGGAATCGTTGTTACATGTCAGGATGAAAGGTCTCAGCATAAAAACAAAGCAAAGGCGATGAAGGTCCTGAGAGCAAGACTTCTTGAAATGAAAAGAAAAGAGCAACAGAAAAAGATAGCAGAAGAAAGAAGGAGTATGATAGGAACAGGAGAAAGAAGTGAAAAGATAAGGACTTATAATTTTCCACAGGGAAGAGTAACAGATCACAGAATTGGTCTTACTCTTTATAGGTTAAATGACATCCTTGAAGGTGATCTTGATATGATCATTGACCCTCTTATTACATATTTCCAGACAGAGGCTTTAGAAAAACACAAGATTGAACTGGAATAAAGGCTTACTTGCAAAAAAGGTCTTGGAAGCTGGAATAAGGTATCTGCAAAAAAAAGGCATAGAAAATCCTAGAAGGATTGCTGAGATATTTTTAAGTGAGATTTTAAGCATTTCACCAGAGAAGTTATACGTATATCCTTTAAGGATTAAAGAAAAGGAATTAAAAAGGTTCTGGGATTTTATGAAAAGAAGAGTTGCTGGAGAGCCAGTTCAATATATTCTTGGAAAATGGAGCTTTTGGACATTTGAACTTAAACTAAATCCTTATGTCCTTATTCCAAGACCTGAAACAGAACTCCTTGTTGAACATTCTGTTGAGATCTTAAAAAATCTCAATTCCCCACATGTCCTTGATCTTGGGACAGGTTCAGGAGCAATAGCAATTGCAATAGCAAAAGAGATACCAAATGCCAAGATCTGGGCAACTGATATATCTGCTGAAGCAATAGATATAGCAATCTGTAATGCAAAGATGAATAATACAGCTGACAGGATAGTTTTTATAAAAGGAGATCTCTGGGAGCCTGTAAAAGAAAAAAGGTTTCATCTTATAGTAACAAACCCTCCTTATGTAGCTGAAGAAGAATATGAATCTCTTCCAAGGGAAGTAAAATGGGAGCCTAAGATAGCGTTATGTGGAGGACAGGGAGGACTGAAAGTAATAAAAAGGATCATTATGGATGCTCATAGATTCCTTTATCCTAACTGCTGGCTTATTATGGAAATAGCTCCTCATCAGAAAGAAGCTGTAGAAGAGATGCTGAAAGAGACGGGAAATTATTCTGAAATAGAGGCGATTAAAGATTATTCTGGAAGGTTCAGAGTGATAAAAGCAAAAAGGAGGGAATAGATGGGAAAATGCATAGGGTTTGCTGGAAAAGGAGGGACAGGAAAAACGACCTTAGCAGGACTTCTTGTAAGATATCTTGTAGAAAAGGGAAAAGTTCCTGTGCTTGCAGTAGATGCAGATTCTAATTCAAACTTAAACGAAGTCCTTGGTCTTAAGGTAGAAACTACTGTAAGTGATGCAAGAGAAGAGATGAAAGAAAAGGCAGCTTCACTTGGAATGACAAAGGATATGTTCATAGAAATGAAAATAAACGAAGCACTGGTAGAAGCAGATGGCTTTGATCTTATAGCTATGGGAAGACCTGAAGGTCCTGGCTGTTATTGTGCTGCTAATGCCCTTCTTACAGAATTTCTATCAAGACTCCTCAAGAACTATCCTTATATTGTCATAGATAACGAAGCTGGAATGGAACATATAAGCAGGTTAAGAGCAAAAGATATGGACATACTCATTACTGTCTCTGATGCTAGTTTAAGAGGAATTGAGACGGCTTTTAGAATAGCTAATCTGGCTGATGAGCTTAATTTTAGCATAAAAGAAAAGTATCTGGTTATAAATATGATAAAGGAAGAAAAAGAAGAAGAGATTCTTAAAGATGAGGCAAAAAAATTTAATCTAAAACTGATAGGTTCAATCCCTGAAGATCCCATGATACACGAATTTGAGCTTTACAGAAAACCACTTACACAACTGACTAAGGACTCTTTGGCACTGAGAAGGGCTTATGCTATCTTTGACAGAATAATAAGCTAATAAGTGAAAAAGAAAAAAAATTACTTGACAAATATGCTGCGTTATTTATATGTTAACCCGAAAAATTGAAAGGGGGGATAAAATTGGCTTTTGAAATACCAAAAGAGACATATTCAGGGAAGATAAGGGAAGTAGTAATAGGAACAGGTCCTAAAGCCGTGAAGGTAGGGGGAGAGGAAGTTCTCCCATTTCATGTATTTGAAGGAAATATTCCAAATCCTCCAAAGATAGCTATGGAAATCTGGGATTACGATCCTTCAAATGAATGGCCTGAAGCTGCCATTGAGCCATTTAAAGATGTGATTTCATCTCCAGAAAAATGGGCAAAGAAGTGTGTAGAAGAATATGGAGCTGATCTTATAGTAATTCAGCTAAAGAGCACTGATCCAAATGGAATGAACAGACCCGCAAAAGAGGCAGCAGAGGTAGTAAAAAAAGTGGTAGAAGCTGTGGATGTTCCAGTAATTGTATGGGGAACGGCTAATGCTGAAAAGGATGAAGAAGTCCTTAAAGCAATTGCAGAGGTCTGTGAAGGAAAGAACATAGCTCTTGCTCCAGTAGAAGAAAAGAATCACAAAGGTGTAGGTGCAAGTGCAATAGGATATAATCATATCATAGTTGCTTCTTCTCCAATTGATGTAAACTTAGCAAAACAGCTGAACATCCTCCTTGAACAGTTAGGAGTAAGCCTGGATAAGGTAATAATTGATCCAACTACAGGTGGTCTTGGATATGGACTTGAATACAGTTATTCTGTTATGGAAAGAATAAGGATTGCTGCTCTTAATCAAGGAGACGATAAACTTCAGTGTCCTATTATAAACAATATCGGAAATGAAGTCTGGAAATGTAAAGAGGCAAGAATGGACATAGAAGAAGCTCCTGCAATGGGAGATCCAGAAAGAAGAGCAATCCTTATGGAAGTAACTGCTGCTATATGCTATCTTCTTGCAGGATCTGACATAGTGGTCCTCAGACATCCAGAAAGTGTAAGGCTTGTGCGCTCTTTCATAGATCTTATGATAAATGGTGGAAGTGCAATGCAGATTGAAGGAATAAAGAAGAGGCTTGAAGAAAAAGAAGTTGATCTCATTTCTATCTCTCCTGAACCAAATCTTGAATTTGCAGTTGAAGAAAAGAAAGAAGTTCCTAAGAAAGAAGCTCCTCCTAAGAAACCAGAAGTAAAAGTAGAAGAAAAGCCAAAGGTAGAAGAAAAACCTCCAGAAGAGAAGCCTCCAAAGGTTGAGGAAAAGGTTGTAAGACTTGAAGAGATAAGGGCAAAGGAAGAAGAGGAGAGAAGAAAGAAAGAGGAAGAAGAAAGAAGAAAGGCAGAAGAAGAGGCTAAAAGAAGGGCTGAAGAGGAGGCAAGGAGAAAGGCAGAGGAAGAAGCAAGAAGAAAAGCAGAAGAAGAAGCAAGGAGAAAGGCTGAAGAGGAAGCAAGAAGAAAGGCTGAGGAAGAAGCTAGAAGAAGGGCTGAAGAAGAAGCAAGGAGAAAGGCAGAAGAAGAAAGAAGAAAGGCAAGAGAAAAGGAAAGGGAAGAGCTTCTTGAACTTAGAAGAAAGAGAGCTGAGCTTAGAGAAAAAATCTTAGCACAGAGGGAAGCAGAGATGAAAAAGGAGGTCAAGAAGACCCCAGCAAAAGAACAGCTTTCCTTGGTTGATAAGATTATCCGAAATCTTGATCGTATCCATAAAAGAAGAAAATAAAAAAACAAGAGGAGGAACCTCAAGATGGCTGAGGAAAAGAAAAAAGCAGCTCCAAAAAAGAAAGAGCCTAAGAAGGCTTCAGAGCTCAGCATAGATGAAGCAACAATCCAGATGATAGAAAGGGCAAGGGAATTAGGAATAGACACGATCTTTGACAGAGCAGAAGAGATGTCCCCTTGCCCTATTGGAGTCCAGGGAACATGCTGTAAAAACTGTGGTCAAGGTCCTTGCAGACTTCCACTTACACCAAAAAGCATCGTAGATGGAAAAGATACAAGAAAAGGACTCTGCGGTGCTACTGCTAATACGATTGCAGCAAGAAACTTTGCAAGGATGATTGCTGCTGGTGCTGCTGCTCATTCTGATCATGGAAGGGCAGTAGCAGAGACATTTCTTGCTGCAGCAAGAGGAGAAGTAAAGGATTACAAGATAAAGGATGTGGAAAAGCTGCTTGAGCTTGCAAGAGATATAGGTGTTGATACGACAGTGGAGGTAGATGGAAAAGTCCTTGACAGGGACATAAATGAGATAGCTATAGAAGTTGGAGAAAAGGTTCTTGCTCAGTGGGGTCAGCAAGAGGGAGAGGTCATTACGATAAGAAGGGCACCAAAACAAAGGTATGAGCTCTGGAAAAAGCTTGGAGTGATTCCAAGAGGAATAGACAGAGAGATAGTTGAAATTATGCACAGGACTCATATAGGAGTTGATCAGGACTACGAGAATATAATTGAACAGTGCACAAGAGCTGCCCTTGCAGATGGATGGGGTGGATCTATGCTTGCAACAGATCTTCAGGACATACTTTTTGGTTGTCCATTCCCTGTAAGAGGAAGTGCAAATCTTGGAGTTCTTAAAGAAGATCATGTAAACATAATTGTTCACGGACATGAACCACTTCTGAGTGAAATGATAGTAGAAGCAGCAAATTCTCCTGAAATGCAAAAACTTGCAAAAGAAAAAGGAGCAAAAGGAATCCAGATTGCAGGAATCTGCTGCACTGCAAATGAAATCCTTATGAGACATGGTATTCCTCTTGTAGGAAACTTCCTGATGCAGGAGCTTGCAATTGTTACAGGTGCTGTGGATGCAATGGTGGTAGATATTCAGTGTATAATGGAAAATATTGCAAATGTTGCTGAATGCTTCCATACGAAGATAATTACTACAAATCCAAGAGCAAGAATAAGATCAGGAAACTGCATACATATTGAGTTTGATGAACACACTGCATATGAGGACGCCTTAAAGATTGTAAAAATTGCTATTGAAAACTTCCCAAACAGAGAAAAGCCTGTTGTTATTCCAGATGTAAGACAAGATCTTATTGCAGGCTTCAGTTACGAAGCAATAAACTATCATCTTGGTGGAACATTCCGTGGTTCATATGTCCCACTGAATGACAACATAATAAATGGAAGGATAAGAGGTGTAGCAGGTGTAGTAGGATGCAATAATGCAAGGATACCTCATGATAGTTTTCACATAGAAGTAGTAAAACAGCTTATAAAGAAAGATGTATTAGTCGTAACTACGGGATGTAATGCTATTGCATGTGCAAAGGCAGGTCTTCTTACTCCAGAAGCAGGAAAGGTTTACTGTGGTCCAGGTCTTACAGAGATATGTGAGGCAGTAGGAATTCCACCTGTAATACACATGGGATCATGTGTAGACAATAGCAGAGTCCTTATGGCACTCACAGAAATGGTAAAAACAGGTGGACTTGGAAACGACATAAGTGATCTTCCAGTAGCAGGTGCAGCTCCAGAATGGATGAGTGAAAAAGCAATATCAATTGGACACTATTTTGTAGCATCAGGAGTATATACAGTATTTGGTGGACATCTTCCAGTAGATGGAGCACCTGAATTTAAAGAATATCTTTTTAAGCATCTGGAAAAGCTTTATGGTGGAATGTGGGATGTGGCTCATGATCCTGAAGAGATGGCTAAGAAGATAGTAGCTCACATAGATAAGAAACGCAAAGAATTAGGAATAGATAAGGCTCGTGAAAGAATCCTGTTTGATATGGCTGCAAGACGTGCACTTGAAGCAGTTTAAAAATACTCTCAGGAAGGGAGGGAATAAGAATGTCAAAACTTGTAGCATTTGCAGCAATTCAGGGAGCATATAATATAGTTTCAAAGGCAGAAGGAATTTATAAGAAAGCTTTGGAAAAGTATGGCGGAAGCCAGAAACTTGAATTTCCAAATACAGCATACTATCTCCCAATCATATATTCACTTACGGGAATAAAGGTAACGGATCTTGAATCTGCAAAAAAACCACTTGAACTTGCCCGTGCCCTTCTTCCACCTCATGTAAAGAAAGACTGTCATCTTCCATATCTTGGTCCAACACTTGATGCAGGAATGGCTGCTCTTATTGCTGAAGAGATTGTTGAGGCAATAAGATACATAGAAGATCCAGACTTTTATCAGCCAGGAGCAGAAGAACCTGATGTGGAACATGGAAAGATCTGGCTTGGTGCAGCAGATGATGTGATTATGAGAAAAAGAGGAGTTGAGTTTGTTGACGGAACTGCTCCAGGATTTGTAGCAATTGTAGGTGCAGCACCAGATCCAGAGACAGCAAAAAAGATAGCAGAAGAATATCAGGTAAAAAGCATTTATGTATTTATGCATGCAAATCAGAACGGAACGACATTTGCAGAACAGCTCTTAGAACAAGGAGTTCAGCTTGGATGGACAACAAGACTCGTCCCATTTGGACCAGATATTTCTTCAGTAGTATTTGCTCTTGGATTTGCATGCAGGGTTGCAATGGCATTTGGAGGAATTCCTCCAGGAGACTATAAGAGGATTCTGAAATATAACAAAGATAGAGTGTTTGCATTTGTAAATGCACTTGGTGAGGTAAATGCAGAGTGGGCAGCAAATGCAGCAGGTGCAATAAACTGGGGATTCCCAACAATTGCTGATACAGATATTCCTGAAATCCGTCCAACAGGAATCTGCACATATGAGCATGTCGTATCTAATGTAAAGCACGATGAAATTGTATCAAAGTCAATAGAAGTAAGAGGTCTTAAGGTAACAGTAACAGAGATAGACATTCCAGTTGCATATGGTCCTGCATTTGAAGGTGAAAGAGTAAGAAAGGCTGATCTTTACTGTGAATTCGGTGGAGGAAGGACACAGTGCACAGAGCTGTGCAAGATGGCAGATATGAATGAGATAGAGGATGGAAAGATAGAGGTAATTGGTCCTGACATAACCGATATAAAGAAAGGAGATGCACTTCCTCTTGGAATATTTGTCCAGATAGCTGGTCGTGAGATGCAGGAAGACTTTGAACCAATCCTTGAAAGACAGATCCATCACTTTATAAACTATGCACAGTATGTCATGCACATAGGACAGAGAGACATTGCTTGGATAAGGATAAGTGATAAGGCTATAGAAAAAGGATTCAAACTTGAACATATAGGAAAGATACTTCATGCAAAGTTCCATCAGGACTTTAGTGCAATTGTGGACAAGGTTCAGGTTACACTTTATACTGATCCAGAAGAAGTTGAAAAGCTTACAAAAAGAGCACGCGAAGAATACAGAAAGAGGGATGAGAGAGTAGAAAAGATGACAGATGAGGAAGTTGATGTATTCTATTCATGCACACTTTGTCAGTCATTTGCACCAAACCATGTATGCATTATTACTCCAGAAAGAACAGGACTTTGTGGTGCATACAACTGGCTTGACTGCAAAGCTTCTCATAAGATAAATCCAACAGGACCAAATCAGCCAGTAGAAAAAGGTGAAGTCATTGATGAATTTCGTGGAGAATTCAAAGGAGTAAATGAGTTTGTATATAAGGCATCTCGTCAGTCAGTTCAGAGAGTAAGCATATACAGCATGATTCATTATCCAATGACGACATGTGGTTGCTGTGAATGTATTGCAGCAGTTCTTCCAAAATGCAATGGAATCATGACAGTCAACAGAGAATATACAGGAGACACACCTTGCGGAATGAAGTTCACGACACTTGCAGGAACGATAGGAGGAGGTCAGCAGTCACCAGGATTCCTTGGTCATTCAAAGTTCAACATAACTCAGAAAAAGTTCCTGAGAGCAGATGGTGGAATACTCCGTCTTGTATGGATGCCAAAGTCACTTAAGGAAGAGATAAGAGAAAGATTCCAGAAGAGGGCAGAAGAGGTTGGAGTTCCTGATCTTCTTGACAGGATTGCAGATGAAACTGTTGGAACAGATGAGGATACAATCCTTGAATTCCTGAAGAAGAAAGATCATCCTGCTCTTAAGATGCCTCCTATTATGGGAGGAGAATAATGAAAAAGCCTGGGCTTTCATAGCCCAGGCAAAAAATAAAAAAAAGGAGATGAGAGGATGGGATTAACTGGAATAGAAATATTTAAGCTTTTGCCAAAGAAAAACTGCGGTGAATGCGGAGTTCCTACATGTCTTGCATTTGCAATGAATCTTGCTGCAGGAAAGGCAGAGCTTGATCAGTGTCCATACATATCTGATGAAGCAAGAGAAAAGCTTGCAGAAGCATCTGCTCCACCTATCCGTCCTGTAAAGATAGGTGCAGGAGTAAGAGCGTTTACAGTAGGTGGAGAAACCGTAATGTTCAGACATGAAAAGACATTTTATAATCCTACTGCAATAGGTGTCCTTGTTACTTCAGACATAGACATGGATCAGCTTGATAAGAAACTGAAAATATGGAATGCATTTCAGTATGAAAGAGTTGGACTTAACTTGAGACCAGAATTTGTTGCACTTAAGGATGTTGATGGAAATGCTGAAAAGTTTAAGACTGTAGCAGAAAAGATTGCAAGAGAAAGTGAATTCAATCTTGTCCTTATGAGTGATAAACCGGATGTCTTGAGAAAGGCAGCAGAGGCCTGCTCATTCAAAAGACCACTTCTTTATGCTGCAACAAAGGAAAATGTAGACGAAATGGGAAATATGGCAAAAGAGATGAAGCTCCCTCTTGCAGTAAAGGCAGAAAGCGTTGAAGATCTTATCCCTCTTACAGAAAAACTTACAGGAATGGGACTAAAGGAACTTGTTCTTGATCCAGGATCAAGAGAACTGAAACAGCTATTTCAGGATATGGTTGTGATAAGAAGGGCAGCACTTAAGACAGGAAACAGGGCACTTGGATTTCCAACAATAACTTTTCCATGTGAGATGGCAAGCAATCTTGATGTAGAGACAATGATAGCATCTATGCTTATTGCAAAATATGGAAGCATGGTAGTTCTTTCTGACTTCAGAGGTGAAAGCCTATTTCCACTTCTTGTAGAAAGACTCAACATCTTTACTGATCCACAAAGACCAATGACAGTAACAGAAGGAATCTATGAAATAAATTCACCTGATGAAAACTCTCCTGTTCTTATTACAACAAACTTCTCTCTCACTTACTTCATTGTAAGTGGAGAAGTAGAAGGAAGCCGTGTTCCAAGCTGGCTTCTTATAATGGACACAGAAGGTCTTTCTGTAATGACAGCATGGGCAGCAGGAAAGTTCTCAGGTGATCTTATTGCTGCATTTGTAAAAAGATGCGGGATAGAAGAAAAGGTAGCTCAGAAGAAGCTGATAATTCCAGGATATGCAGCTGCAGTAAGTGGAGAGCTTGAAGAAGAGCTTCCAGATTGGGAAATAATAATAGGTCCAAGAGATGCTGCACTTATTCCAAAATTCCTGAGAGAACTTGGATATCAACCAAAAATCTAAGGAAAGGAGTGGTCTTATGAAGTTGATAGGAGAAAACATAAACATAGTAAGTAAGAAGTTTGCAGAGGCTTTTAAAAAGAGAGATCCAAGACCAATTATTGAAGAGGTGAAGTATCAAAAAGAAAGAGGGATGGAATGGATAGATATAAACATTGGACCTGCAAGAAAAGAAGGTCCTGAACTTATGGAATGGATTGTAAAGACGATAGAAGAAGAAGTTCCTGATCATCCTCCATTAAGCCTTGACACATCCAATATAGAAGCAATGGAAGCAGGACTTGCAGCACATAAAAGTGGAAGAGCACTTATAAATTCCATTATGTGCAGACCAGAAAGATACGAAAAGCTTATTCCTCTTGCCGTAAAGTATAATGCACAGGTTATTGCACTTCTTTGGGGACCAGAAGGGCTTCCAAGAGATGCAAATGAAAGGGCTGCACTCTGTGCAGAACTCATCTATGCCATGAATCAGGCAGGAATCAAAAATGAAGACATATTCGTAGATGGGATTGTCACACCACTTAACATCCAGCAGCAGCAACTTGTAAGCCTTCTTGAGTTTATGGATATGCTTCAGGAGATAGCACCAGGTGTAAAATCCACATGTGGACTTTCTAATTCTTCAAATGGTGTTCCAAAACACTTAAGACCAATTATAAATCAGACATATATGGTAATGCTGAAAAGAAAGGGGATGTATTCATGTATTGCAGATGCTCATGATGATGGTCTTCTTGCACTTGCAAGAGGAGAAAGACCAGATATTGAAGAGCTGATCTATAAGGTAATGGATGGAGAAGAGATTGACATAAAGTCACTACCAGATAATCCAAATCATGGATGGAAGCTGGCAGATTATGTAAAGACAGCAAAGGTCATATTAGGACATACTCTGTTCTCAGAATCATGGCTTGAGCTTTAAAAAAAAGAGGACCTAACCTCAAAAGGTTAGGTCCTCTGTTAGTTTTACTGAATCAGATTTTATTTTTTTCTCTTCTAAGTATTCCTTTACTGCCTGGAAAAGAAGAAGATAGAACCTTTCAGATCCACCCAATCCTCTTCTTCCAAAGTAATAGTTTATCTCTAAAAGGAGAGGCTTTTCTTTTCTGAAAATTAGATCAACTGCACATAGATTCAGACCTGTTTTAGAGATAAGCTCTCTTACAAGACTCCTTCCTTTTTCCTGAAGTTCTGGTTTCCAAAAGTAATCTATCTTTGCATTTCTGCTCAATGTCGTTATAACCTGATCAGGATAGATTGGTCTTTTCCAGTAAGATATAAGTCTTTTTCCTATGACTGCTACTCTTAAAACATTTCCTCCTGTTTCCACAAACTCCTGTATTATAAACCTTCCCTCAAGATTTTTTATGACTTCCTTAAGTTCATCTCTGCTTCTTATCAGATATACTCCTGTTCCCTCATGAGATAGATCTTCTTTTATAAGAAAAGGGAAGTCATAAGGAAGGCTTTCTATATTTAACTGATCCGGGTTATCCAGGCAAATTGAGTCAGGATGAGGAAGGGAAAGTTTTTTAAAAAGTCTTATTTGACCTGTTTTTCCAGGATATTCAAATCTTACTTTATATTCAGGAAAAAGATAAGCCTTAGGATTGTTTGATATACAAGTTTCAAAAAGCTCTTTAGAACACGATTGAGGAAGAATTATGGCATCTGCTTCTTTTATAAACTTTATCTCCCTCCTTCCAGGTCTTTTGTCACCTAAGATAATCTGAATATCTGCTTCAATACAGGGATGGAAAGAAAGAATCATGTTTCTTATTTTTACAAAATGTGTTAAAAAATGATACCAAACAAACCTAAGGAGGGGAAGATGCCAATCTATGAATTTAGATGTATGAGATGCGGACAGATCTTTGAGAAACTTTTTACTTCAAGGAATGAAAAAGTGGATATAAGCTGTCCATATTGCAAGTCAGATACTGTTGAAAGAGTGGTAAGCAAGACAAATCCTATTGTAGGAATCCCAGAGGGTGAAAAAACTCCAAAGATTGTTCAAAGGTCATGTGCTTCTGGAACATCTTGTTTCAGTATAGATCTTCCAGGCTATTCAGAGGATTAGAAAATGAGAGAACTTACTGAAGAAGAAAAGGTCTTTATAACAGAAAAATTTGAACAAGAAATAGCTCCTAAATTGATGATGAAAAAGATAGGAAGGATAGGAGTAATAAATTGTGGATTTGCTGGAGAAAAATACAAAAGGTGGAATCTTTTGTTCAGAGCAAAAGGGGATGGATTTGAGATAATAGACTTTGAGTATGATGAAGACTCAAGGGAGGTAGAATTAAAATGACAAAAGAATTTGTTCAGGTCCCTAAATGTCCATTTTGTGGAACTCCAATAAATAGACCGGAGATTTCTAGTGAAAATCCTGACATCTTCTTAGGTAGATGTTCATGTGGAGCAGTGTATGCATGTGATGAAAGTGGAAAGAACATAGGCAATGCACTTATAGAAGCACTTGTATTTGCGTGTAATAAAGACTGGAATAAAGCATGGGAACTTTCAGAAGGAGAAGATTTTTTTTCAGAAATAATAGACAACTATGATCCTATATCTCATCTTATTGTCCCTTCCAGATCCTATGATCAAAGAAGGATTCATGGAGCTCTCTGTTTTGTAAGGCTTAATACCTTAGAATTAAAAAAGGAAGAAAAAATGGACGAAGAGTCTGTTTTTGAAAAACTGTCTAAGGAGGATGTGGAAAGGCTTATTTCAGAATATAAAATAGAAGATCTTGTTGGAATAGCAGGAAAAGATAAGAAGCTTATAAGAAACATCCAAAGACTGCTTTATTCTGCAGATCCTCTGATAAGAGAAAGAGCAGCAGAAGCACTTGGAAAGGTATGTGCAGTTATGAGCAAAAGGAATTACAATCAAGTTACAAGACTTTTCCAAAATCTTCTCTATTCTCTCGTAGATTCAGCTTCCTATTCTGTAGGAGCATTTTCTGCTGTAGCAGAGATAATAGCTCACTGTGATCTCTATGACTCATATATCCCTTATCTCTATCAGTTAGCTTCAGAAAAGACAAGAAGAGCAAAGACTATAATGGCACTTGCAAAGATATCTGAGTCTAAACCAGATCTTCTAAGAGAAAAGGCTTCATATTTCAGGAAGTTTCTTGAAGACAAAGATCCTGAAGTAAGGGGATGGACTGTTATATTGCTTGGAAGGATCAGAGCAACTGAACTAAAAGACGAGATTGCAAAACTAAAAGGAGATATGAACAGGATATCGGTTTATGATAAAGGGAATATCGTTTCCAAAACCATAAATGAAATAGTAGAAGATACATTAAGTAAGCTGTGAAGGCAAAATATATGATCTCTTCATCAAAGATTGACTCTTCCTTGCTAAACAGACCACTTAAGTTATCACTTAAAAAAGAGCATCCTTGGCTTAAGTTAAGAGATTTCTTTGGGCTTATATGTGAGTTTATTCAGGAAAATCTGAGGGACATAGAAGAAATTACTGTCAGGATTGAAAAAATAGGTGCTTTTTATCATGTATCAAAGGTTGAGATTAACGGAGAAAAAAGTCTTGCTGTCCTTTTTGCATTATCGGACAAGGTCACTTTTCTTGAAAGGGAATTCCATCTTATAAGGAAACTCATAAAGACTCGTAGAAAGTCTTTTCTTCCAAGACCATATTTTATAAAAAAGCTAAGGATAAAAGATGAAAAAATATGCATTGTGGCATCAGAATGGCTTAAAGATTTCTGTGAATGGCATATAGGAAAGGACAGGGATTTATGGATATGGGATGAAAAGAATGGATATTTTAAAGCAACGAGAAGACAAAAGGAAGCTATTTACGAAAGATGTGCATACATACTTACATATTATTTTGATCCAGAAACATTTTCACAGATATGTCTCTGGAATCATGCAGCAGGAGATTTTGTAGTAAAAAAAGAAGACGAAAGGATTGAAGTAAAACTTACGACTGTAAGAGACTACAGACCAGTAGTTTATACTGAAAGATTTCCTGTCATAACAGCTCTTCTTTATCTTCTCCTAAACATGACCCTAAGGATGAGAAAGGACAGAGAAGATGGGATAGGAGATTTAGTCTTTGTAAATCCTCAAGTAATAAAACCAACTATAGTCGGTTTCCTTAATGGATTAGAAGGACTCTGTCTTGAAGGAATCCTGGAAAAAGGAATAAAAAAGGACTTAATAGCCCTTCTTAAAAGCCTTAGTTTCAGGGAAATATCTGAAATCTTCTTTTCAATGTGCAACTTTTATAAAGAAGAAATCATTCCTGACGATCACACTGTCTTTCTTCACAGGTATCTTCAAGAACTTCTCCCCTGACAAGCTTTTCAAATGGAGTAGTTATTGCTTTTGAAACAGATATCATAAGAGATGCTCTTTCTTCTTTTTCTTTTACTCCAGCTACATTTAGCATCTCTTTTGTGATTGAATAAAGCTCTCTGTAGGTCTTGTCTAAGTTATAAGTCGTATAAACTTTTCCTTTTTCAAATCCTGATCTGTAACAAACTCTTACACTTCCTCTTATAAGAATCGGGATTCCATAAACCCTGCACATAATTGGTCTATATGGATAAAGGATGCATTCATTTTTTTCTGAAAGAAGAGGACATCTCACTCTCTCCTTAGCAAGCACATAGTTTATCATGTAAGGATCATCCTGAAATTGCCTTAACCTCTCCTGAACTTTTCTCAGTTGAGCATCTGCTTCCCTTGCCCTAAGAAGAGCTTTTTCCTTTTCCTTTTTATCAAGCCTTTCAAAATCATACTTCAAAAATAAAGCTTCTATGAGAAATATCCCAAATATTGCGTAACAGCAATCTGAACAATGGATCTTACATTTTACCAAATCAGGATACTCTTTCTTTATCCTCTGAAAGGCTTCGTCTGCTTCTTTTACAAGCTGATCATAAGGATCAAAAAGATATGCAAACTTTGAAATTTCAAAGCTCATCTGTATTTTTCAAGTTCTTTCAAAAAGTCTGGATGAACTTTAAATCCAAGTTCTATGGCTTTATCCAGATGTTCAATAGCCTTTTTGTATTGACCATCACAGTAATAAGCAACAGCAAGATTATTGTGACCTAAGGGAAAGTCAGGAGCCATTTCAACAAGTTTTTTCCCAGTCTCTATTGCTTCTTTTATCAGACCTTTTTGAATATACGCACTTACAAGATTACTCCATGCCTGGACGATCCTGGGATTAAGTTCTATTGCTTTTTTAAGTGCTTCTATTGCCTCATCAGGTTTTCCCATCTGAAGATATGCAAAACCAATGTTTGCATATGCCCTTGCATATCTTGGTTCAATCTCTGCTGCCCTTTTATTCGCTTCAACAACCATCTCCAGATCACCTTTTACATAGTAGATATATCCAATATTTACCCATGCCTCAAACATCCTTGCACTGTTTTCAACGGCATCTTTAAAAGCCTCTAATGCTTCATCAAGTCTTCCTTCTTTAAGAAGTGCCACTCCAAGGTTATAACTTGCTGTAGCGCATTCTGGATTTTCTGAAAGGATTCTTTTTTGTTCAGCAATAAATTCCTCTGCACTTTTTGGAGACTTTTTCATAATCTTTCCTCCTTTAATAAAAAAACCCCCTCTTTGTAAGAGGGGGTTTTATGCTCTTTTAAAACCAGAATTCTATCTTATCTTCCTTTAAGTCCATACATCGTGGTGCTTCCTGTTGAAAAATACTCAAGCTTTCCTTCATTTACAAGTTCTGTAGCAGCCTTTTTTATGTCCCTGCTTTTTGCATCAGGAATCTTCTGCTGAACAGCCTTTTCCATGTCCTTGAAGTAAAATTTTGATTTTTTACTTGATTCAGCAAACTCCAAAATTGCTTTTTTTATTTCCTCTATTCCCATTATATCATCTCCTTTCTTTTTTTTTATAATCCTCCAACTGCCTTAGATGCCTTCCATGCAGGCTCTGTGAACTTAAACTGTGTTGTTGTCCTGTATGTATCATACTGGAGTCTGTAATCATCTATAAGATGCTCTGTAAATTCAAGTCCACACTTTTCAAAGAACTTCTCCCATCCAATCCTTTCTGCCCAATCTCCAAGTCTTTCATATTTACGAGCATCCTTTGCATAAGTCTCAAGAATCCTTTTTACAACCTCACATACTTCAGGATATCTTGGGAAGTTATTTGGAAGATAAGGAACTACTACTTTTGAGAACTTAGGAGGACTAATCCTATTTGATACCTTTCCACCTGCAAGGACAGCAATTCCGTCTCCTTCCTTATCTGCAAGAGGAAGAGCCATACACATCGTATAGCAGTTTCCACAGAACATACACCTTTCCTTCTTTATCTTCACTGTCTTTTTTCCATCAGGAGTCTTTGCTGGAGAAATGGCTCCAAGTGGACAAGCAGCAATAACAAGAGGAATCTCACAGTTTGCCTCAAGCACTTCATCATCAACTATAGGAGGCTTTCTGTGGATTCCAAGTAGTGCTATGTCAGAACAGTGAACAGCTCCACACATGTTCAGACAGCATGCCATAGATATCCTGACCTTTGCAGGAAATACCATCTTCTGGAAGTATTCAAAAAGCTCGTCCATGAGAGCTTTTACAAGAGAAGATGCATCTGTTGCTGGAGTATGACAGTGGATGTATCCCTGTGTGTGGACTATATTAGTAAGTGCTGTTCCTGTTCCTCCTATAGGAAACTTGTAGCTTCCACTGTAAAATTTCCTGCTCTGTAGTTCTTTTTTCAGTGCTTCTACTTTTTCAAGACTGTCTACTATAAATTCAATGTTATTTCTTGTTGTCCACCTTACATATCCATCACAGTATTTGTCTGCTATGTCACATACTTCTCTTATATATTCTGCTGACATAATTCTTGGAGCACCACATCTTACCGTATATACCTTCTCTCCTGTCTCTGAGACATGCATAAGGACACCAGGTTCAAGTATACGATGATACTTCCACTTTCCGTAATTCCTTTTTATTATTGGAGGGAAGAATTCCCAGAAATGCCTTGGACCAATATCTGTAATCCTGTTTTCCAGAGGTTTGTCAGGATTATAGAGTCCAAGTCTTGTTGTTGAAAGTCCCATAATTTATACCTCCTTTTATCTTGGATGTCTTTTACGGAATTCTTTAATATCTCTTTCCCATCCACCAGGAACATCTTCTTCTTTCCAGAAGATATAAGGATTGCTTCTTGGTTCTTTTACGAGCTGTGGAAATGCAGGAACTTTAAGAACTTCTAATAGTTTACGAACACCCTGTCTCTGAATAAGCTCTCCAACTCTCTCTCTATTCTTTCCTTCCTCCATCCACCATTCCCAGATTGGCTCAATTACCTTTTCTTTTATGTTATCATAAGGAGGTTCTGCCCTCATAAATGGAATTATGACCATTGAAAGCTGAGCACCTTCAAGTATTGGTGCTTTTGCTCCTATAAGGATTGTTACTCCTGTATCTGTTCCGGGTCTGAGTGCTTCTGGCATTACATTTATACAGTGCATGCAACGGACACATTCTTTATTGTCTATTATAAGCTTCCCATCTTCCATATACATGCACTGTGCAGGACAACGATTTATCACTTCCTCATATATATCAAACTTACCCCAATCTCTATCAGCAAATGCTCCTCCATTTGGAGGAATCTCACCATGGATATATGCCTGAACAGCCTCCTGATCTATCCTTATCTCATCTCTCCATGTTCCGATAAATGAAAGGTCTGCCCTTGCTATTGAAGCAACACAGCAGTTTGGACATCCATCAAACTTAAACTTGAATTTATATGGAAATGCTGGTCTGTGAAGCTCATCCTGATAGTATGTAGTAAGTTCATAGCACATGTCCTGAGTGTCTATACAGGACCATTCACAGCGAGCTTTCCCTATGCAGCAAGAAGGAGTTCTTAAGTTTGATCCAGAACCTCCAAGATCCTGCTGTAGATGATGTGTAAGTTCAAAGAATATTGGCTCAAGCTGTTCTGTATTTGTTCCGAGAAAGATGATATCTCCTGTAGATCCATGCATGTTAAAGATTCCACTTCCTCTAAATTCCCAAAGATCACAGAGTGTTCTCAGATAGTCAGTCTTATAGAATTTGCTTGCAGGCTGATTTACACGCATTGTGTGAAATGCAGCAATTCCAGGAAATTTATCAGGCATATCAGAATATCTTCCTATGACTCCTCCACCATATCCAAATACACCAACAATTCCACCATGTTTCCAGTGTGTTTCACCATCTCTGAATGAGACCTCAAGCTGTCCAAGAAGATCTTCTATCACATCTTTTGGAATCATTACTCTGTCATCTGCAAGCCTTTTTCTGTGAAGTGCCTCTCTTTTAAGATCTGCTACAAAGCTTGGCCAAGGTCCACTTTCAAGCTGTTCTACTGTAGAGATGTCGTGTTTACACTTGAAATCCTTTACTTCATCTTCAGTATAGTTATGAAGCTCCTCATCTGTATAAATCCTCATCTCTTCATATTTTATTTCCTTTTGCTCAAACTTAGGTTTGAATTCTACCATTCCTTTAGCCCTCCCATATTTTTATTTCCCACATTTTGATTGCTTTTATAACCATACTATAAAAAAATTGTCAACCATTTTCAGAGAGAAATCTCTTCATAAGTCAAACTTACTGTATCTTTTATGTCATCCGTATTAGAGAAGATCATAATTAACCTGTCTATTCCCAAAGCTATCCCTGCACAATCTGGCAGCTTTTCAAAATTCCTGAAAAACTCATCTGAAATTGGATACTTCTCTTTTCCAAAAAAGCACCTTTTTTCATTTTCTTCTTTTACTCTTTTTTTTATCTCACCCAGGTCTATAAGTTCTGTATATCCATTTGCAATCTCTATTCCTGCTATATAAAGCTCAAACCTTTCTGCTATATCCCCTCTAAGCTTTGAAAGAGCTGCCATCTCAACAGGCCAGTCTTTTAAAAAAACAGGTCTTTCTGTTAGCCTTTTTTCTATTTCATTTACCAAAACCTCTTCAAATATACCTTTATCTATGGCATATCTGAGTGGAACAGAAGCGTATCTTTCAAAAGCTTCCTCCAAAGTAATCCTTTCCCAAGGCAATGACAGATCTATTTCTTTTCCCATATAGGTAATCTTATCTTTTCCAAAGATCTCAATACACAAGCAGTAAATAAGTCTTTCACATTCTTCCATTATCCCATTGTAATCTACACCTAAGTGATACCATTCAAGCATGGTAAATTCAGGAAGATGTCTTTTTCCTTTTTCTCCTTTCCTAAAACACTTACATATTTGAAATATATTCCCATATCCCTTTGAAAGGAGGATCTTCATACACAATTCAGGAGATGTATGTAAAAAACCCATTTCTGTTTTTATAGCATCTATGTGAAGTTCAGGAATTACAGAAGGAAGAATAAAAGGAGTTTCAACTTCTAAGTAACCTCTTTTTTCAAAAAATTCTCTTATAAACCTTATAATCCTTGCTCTAAGTATCAGATTATTTTCCCTTAACTCTTGTGACATATTCTCCTGTTCTTGTATCTATCCTGATTATATCTCCTTCCTCTATAAAGATTGGAACTCTTAAAGTATAACCTGTTTCAACTGTTACAGGTTTTGTATTACTTGAAACAGAATCACCTTTTACCCAGGGTTCACTTTTTGTAACCCTTAAGTCAACAAAGTTTGGAAGTTCAACCCCTATTGCTTTTCCTTCAAAGAAAAGGACAGTAACTTCCAGATTATCAGTAAGAAAGTTTTTTGCGTCTCCCAGCTGATCCTCTGTAAGGAATACCTGATCATATGTCTCCATATCCATGAAACAATACTGATCATTCTGTTTGTAGAGAAATTGCATCTTTTTCTCTTCCAGATCTGCAGGCTGAAATGTGTCAATAGATCTGTAAGTCCTGTCTATTATAACTCCTGTGATCATGTTTTTAAGTTTACAGCGATAAAGTGCTTGACCTTTTCCTGGCTTTGAAAATTCAAATTCAATGATCTCATAAGGCTCATTATCAATGACTATCTTAAGTCCTTTTCTCAGATCACTTGCTGAATACATCTTTACTCTCCTTTTGCTATTTTTATTGCTTCAACAAGAGATATATCTCCATCATATAAGGCTCTTCCAATAATTATTCCTTCTATTCCACATTTAGAGATTGAAACGATCTTTTTTATATCATCTAAGCTTGACACACCTCCTGATATAATAACTGGCACATTTACAGCTTTTGCAAGCCTTTCTGCTTCAGCTATATTTGGTCCACTTTTCATCCCATCTCTTTTTATATCTGTGTATATTATAGAACACACAAATTTTTCAAATCTTTTAGCTAATTCTATTATTGACAGATCTGTCCTTTTTTTCCAACCTTCAACTGATACTTTTCCCTCTTTTGCATCAAGTGAAAGGATAATTCTTCCAGGATATCTTTCAGCCGATTTTATAATTACTTCAGGAGATTTTATTGCTGAAGTTCCAAATATAATGAATCTAACACCTATATTTATATAAAGCTCCACATCATCAAGACTCCTTATACCTCCTCCTACTTCTATTGGTATAGGAACAGCTTTTACTATTTTTTCAACAATCCTGAAATTTACAGGCTTTCCTTCAAATGCTCCATTTAGGTCAACGACATGAATCCTTTCAGCTCCAAGTTCATACCATCTTTTTGCTACATCTTCAGGACTTCCTGAAAAAACAGTCTCTTCTTCTGCCTTTCCCTGTCTTAATCTTACACACCTTCCGTCTTTTATATCAATAGCAGGAATTATTAGCATCCTTTTTCCAACTCCTCAATAAATCCCTTTACTTCACATAATCTTGGAATACCTTCTTGTGCCCCAAATTTTCTGCACTTCAGTGCAGCACAATAAGATGCAAACTTCATACATCTTTTCATATCCCATCTTTTGAGCAAACCAAATATGTATGCTCCATGATATACATCTCCAGCTCCTGTTGTATCTACTACATGAGTCTTAAATGAGTCCTGATATATGAAGTCTTTTCCATCAAATCCTATACTTCCTCTTTCTCCCATAGTTATTACTACCTGTCTTGGTCCAAGGAGTTTCATTTTCTTCAATATCTCTTCCAAGCTGAGATTTCCTTCTATTTGTCTTGCAAGCCCTTCTGGTATTATGAGTATGTCCACTAATGAAAAAAGTTTTTCTACTCCTTCCTTCATACTGTCTATGTCTGCAGTAATTAGGATTCCTTTCTTTTTTGCCTTTTCTGCTATGGCTATAGATGTAGAGATCATAAGCTCATCTAAGTGAAGGATCTTTACACCTTGAAAGATTGAGGGATCATATTCATCTGGATCTATTTCTGGAAATGAAGGAGGTTTCCAAAAAATTGTCCTTTTCCCATCTGTAACAGTTATAAAGGCAAACTGTGATCTGTATCCTTTTATCACCTTCATGTAGCTTATATCCACGCCTTCTTTCCTTAGATTTTCCTTAATCATATCTCCAAAGATATCATCAGATACTGCTCCAATAAATGCTGTCTTTATCCCAAGTCTTGAAAGTGTTACAAGAGCTGTTGCAACAGGTCCTCCACATCTTATATATATTTCCTCAAGCTTTACTTTACCGTCTTCCTTAGGAAAAAAAGGAGCCAGACCTATAAAATCAATACAGGCTTGTCCAAATCCTATTACTTCTGCCTTCATCAGATAAACTTATTTGCAAAATTTTTCATATTTGGCAAGAAGTAGAAGTCCTTGCATAGAAGAAATGTTGAAGAGAAAAAAACTTCTTGGTATTTAATCATTAAAAAACTCAGGGAGGAGACATGAGAGAAAAATTGGAAAGGATTTTAAAAGATGCAATAGACAGAGCTGTAAAAAAAGGTCTTTTAAAGAACAGTTCTATACCCGTTGTTTTAGAGATTCCAAACAGGGCTGAATTTGGTCATTTTGCAACAAATATATGTCTGACTGCTGCTTCAAAAGAAAAGATGCCTCCTAAGGAGATTGCAAAGATACTGATAGATGAAATGGAAGATAAGGAAGGAATAATTGAGAAAAAAGAGATAGCAGGACCTGGATTTATCAATTTTTGGATAAAAGATTCTGCTTGGCGTAAGGAACTTCTGGAAGTCTTATCTAAAGGAAAGGATTATGGAAAACAGGATATAGGAAGAGGAAAAAAGATAATAGTTGAATTTGTAAGTGCAAATCCAACAGGCCCTCTTCACATAGGACATGCAAGAGGAGCAGCTTTAGGAGATACACTTTGCAGGATTCTTTCATTTTTAGGATATGATGTAACGAGAGAATTTTACATAAATGATGCGGGAAATCAGATAAGGCTTTTAGGGGAATCTATATACAGCAGATATAGACAAATGTCAGATCCAGATTATCCTTTTCCAGAAAATGGATATCATGGGAATTACATATTTGAACTTGCAGAAAAGATATCTAAGGAGAATAACTTGGATAAAATGGAAAAAGAAGAGGCTATAGAATTTTGTGCTGAAAAGGGAAAAGAGATACTGCTTGAGCAGATAAGAAAAGATCTTGAAGAGTTTGGAGTAAGATTTGACAGCTGGTTCAGCGAAAGAAGTCTTTATAAAGATGGTCTTGTAGAAAAGGTTTTAAGTGAGATGAAAGAAAAGGGGCTTGTTTATGAAAAAGATTCTGCTTTATGGATAAAGACTACAAAATATGGGGATGATAAAGACAGAGTAGTAAGAAAAAGTGATGGGCAGTTTACCTATTTTGCTTCAGATATAGCTTATCATATAGAAAAGAAGAAAAGGGGATTTGAAAAGGCAATAAATATATGGGGAGCAGATCATCATGGATATGTCCCAAGACTTAAAGCAGCTCTTCTTTCTTATGGCTTTCCAGAAGATTGGCTAAAGATCTTGCTTATACAGCTCGTAAAGCTTTGGAAAGGTGGAAAAGAAGTAAAGATGTCAAAAAGGACAGGAGATTTTATTACATTCAGAGAGCTTATGAATGAGGTTGGTGTTGATGCTATGAGATTTGTCTTTTTGACAAAAAGTCATGATTCAACTCTTGATTTTGATATAGACATTGTAAAGAAAAAAGATCCAGAAAATCCAGTCTATTATGTCCAATATGCTCATGCGAGAATTTGTAGTATTTTCAGGAAGGCAGCTCAAAGTAACATAAATTATAGATTTCCTAAAGAAGAAGAGCTAAATCTTTTAAAGCTTCCTGAAGAGATTGAGCTTATAAGGAAAGTTACGGAATTTCCTTATGTTTTAAAAGACATAGCCTCTTCTTTTGAGGCTCATAAATTGACTTATTATCTTACATCCTTAGCTTCTGCTTTTCACAAATACTTTAATCTCGGAACAAACTCTCCTGAAAAGAGAGTAATTTCAGATGATAAAAATTTAACAATAGCCAGACTCTCTCTTATAGAATCTGTAAGGATCGTTATATCTAATGGACTTTATCTTTTAGGAGTAAAAGCTCCTGAGAAGATGTAATGAAGATAGAAATCAGTAAAAAAGGGATTTTTTTCTTATTCTTAGGATTCTCTGCTTTAGTAATCTGGGCGTTTATTTTAGGTATAATTGTTGGACAAGAGATTATCTGTATAGAGGAAAGTAAACCAGCAGAAAAAGGAGTCAAAAAAGAAGAAAAAAGTTTTCAAAGTATAGATTTTTCTTTCTATAAGAGACTAGAAAAAACAGAGCCTTACTATTCCATTCAGGTAGCGTCTTTTTTAAAAGAAAAAGATGCTAAAAGCTTGGTGGAAGATCTCAGAAAGAAGGGATATGATGCATATTATGAAAAAAAAGAAGTGGGAAATAGAGTTTACTATAGGGTAAAATGTGGCAGATTTGAAGATAAAAAAGTAGCTCAAAAATTTCTTGCTTCTTTTATAAAAAAAGAAGGGATTAAGGCTATAGTTGTAAAATGCAGATAAGAAAAGCAAAGGTCTCAGATGCTTCTAAAATTCAGAAACTTATAAATCATTATGCAAATAAAGGAATACTGCTTCCTCGTTCTTTGAGTGAAATTTATGAACATATAAGGGATTATT
Organism: uncultured Desulfobacterales bacterium; assembly: GCA_964513995.1. Classification (GTDB taxonomy): domain Bacteria; phylum Desulfobacterota; class DSM-4660; order Desulfatiglandales; family JALVZP01; genus CAZEOQ01. The sequence goes on from CAZEOQ010000001.1 coordinate 99,088, forward strand.
TTATAGCAGAGGAAGACAATAGAATAATTGGGGTTTCTGCTCTTGAAATATGTTGGGAAGACCTTGCTGAAATAAGATCTCTTGCTGTTTCTGAAGAAAGTCAAAACAGAGGAATTGGTTCTATGTTAGTAAAAAGGTGTATTGATGAAGCAAAGGAATTGGGAATAAGAAAAGTCTTTGTGCTTACCTATGTCCCAGACTTTTTTTCAAGATTTGGTTTTGAAAAGATAGAAAAGTCTTCTCTTCCTCACAAAATCTGGAAAGATTGTCTAAAATGTCCAAAATTTCCTGAATGTGATGAAATAGCAATGTGTCTATACATAAGATAAGGAGGAATGATATGTTTGGAAGTATTGGAATGAATGAACTTCTTTTGATCATGTTGATTGCTCTTATAGTAATTGGTCCAAAAAAGCTGCCAGAAATAGGAAGAGCAATTGGAAAAAGTATAGCAGAGTTTAGAAGAGCTACACAAGAAATAAAAGAGTCTATAGAAGCAGAAGATATTTCTTTTCCTGAAGAAACGATAGATTCTGTAGCTGGAGCAAAAAAAGAAGGTAAAAAAGATGGAGATAGATGAAAAGAAACCTTTCTTGGAACATCTGGAAGAGTTAAGAAGAAGGCTTATAGTATGTATAATAGCGGTTGGTTTTGGATTTGTTATATCTTATTTCTTTTCTGAAAGAGCATTTCTGATCCTTATAAAACCCCTTAAAGAAGCTTTACCAGAAGACAGTTTCTTAATATTTACAAACCTTCCAGAAATGTTTGTTACTTACCTGAAGATATCTCTTATTATGGGAATAATGTTTGCTTCTCCTGTAATATTTTACGAAATGTGGAAGTTTGTTGCTCCTGGACTTTATCAGAACGAAAAAAGATTTCTTTTCCCTTTTGTATTATCTTCAACAGTCCTTTTCATAGGAGGAGCTATATTTGGATATTTTGTAGTTTTCCCTTTTGGTTTTAAGTTCTTTCTTGGTTTTGCAAACAAATATGTAAAAGCCCTTCCTTCAGTAAAACAGTATTTCTCTTTTGCTATAAAACTTCTTATCGCATTTGGTATTGTCTTTGAACTTCCTGTGCTTACCTATTTTTTGACAAAAATAGGTATCCTCACACCTAATTTTCTGAAAAAAAACAGAAAATACGCTATAGTCTTGATATTTACAGCTGCAGCTATATTTACTCCTCCTGATGTAATGACACAGATCATAATGGCACTTCCTCTTCTTTTCCTGTATGAGATAAGTATAATTATATCAAAGCTTGCCTATGCTGGAAAAAAGGAAAGATAGGATTGGATTTGGAAAAAAGTTTTACAGAAAGATTGCTAAACCAAAAGATCTTGTTTCTTTTGAGATATCACTGAAAGAGACTGATTTGTGGATAAGTGCAAAAAGAGATCTGAAAAATAAAGCAACAGAACTTGTCCTGTCTGCAAGAAATCAGATTGAATCTTATATAAGAAATTATCCTGAATTTATGAACTCTCTTGTCCCCTGGAAAGAAGATCCATATGCTCCTCCATTAGTCAAAGAGATGATAACTGCTTCAAAAAAAGTGGGAATTGGACCTATGGCAGCAGTTGCAGGGGCTATAGCAGAGTATGTAGGAAAAGGTCTATTGGAAATAATTGATGAAGTGATAGTGGAAAATGGAGGAGATGTGTTTTTGAAGCTAAAAAGAAAAGCAACTGTTTCTATATTTTCAGGAAAAAGTTACAATCTGAAGATTACATTAAAGGAAGATCAGATGCCTGCAGGGATATGTTCTTCTTCTTCAAAGATAGGACATTCTTTAAGTTTTGGAAATGCAGATATCGTAACAGTGATTTCTGATTCTGCTACTTTTTCAGATGCCCTGGCAACTGCTATAGGAAATATGATAAAAAGAAAGGAGGATTTGGAGAAGATAAAGATGTGGACAGAAAGATTTGAAGAAATAAAAGGCATAATTGCTTTGATAGATGGAAATGCCTTCTTTTGGGGAAAGATAGAGGTTTCCCTATTTTAAGTGAAAAAAATCATATTGACTTTTGTGATGTTATGATTAAAATTTTAATACGAAGCCAGCGTAGCTCAGCTGGTAGAGCAACTGATTTGTAATCAGTGGGTCGGGGGTTCAAATCCCTCCGCTGGCTTCTGTGGAGAGGTTCCCGAGCGGTCAAAGGGGGCGGACTGTAAATCCGCTGGCTCAGCCTTCGGAGGTTCGAATCCTCCCCTCTCCATAAGAAGGGCGGGAATAGCTCAGCCTGGTTAGAGCATCAGCCTTCCAAGCTGAGGGTCGCGGGTTCGAATCCCGCTTCCCGCTCTTTTTAAAAATGCCCACGTAGCTCAGCTGGTAGAGCACATCCTTGGTAAGGATGGGGTTCGCCGGTTCAAGTCCGGTCGTGGGCTTAATTTTATGGAGGTTTTGTGATGGCTAAGAAGAAGTTTGAGAGGAAGAAGCCGCATGTGAACGTAGGTACGATAGGGCACATAGACCATGGGAAGACGACGCTGACATCAGCGATAACGAAGCATTTGTCATTCAAGGGGCTGGCGGAATATGTTCCATTTGATCAGATAGACAAGGCACCTGAGGAGAAGGCGAGGGGGATAACGATACAGACGGCGCATGTAGAATATGAGACGGAGAAGAGGCATTATGCGCATATAGACTGTCCTGGTCATGCTGACTATATAAAGAACATGATCACGGGAGCTGCGCAGATGGACGGGGCGATACTTGTAGTTGCGGCTGATGATGGACCTATGCCACAGACGAGGGAGCATGTGCTTCTTGCACGTCAGGTAGGTGTTCCAGCTATGGTAGTATTTTTGAACAAGTGTGACATGGTAGATGATCCTGAGCTTATAGAGCTTGTTGAGTTGGAGGTAAGGGAGCTTCTTACGAAGTATGAATATCCTGGGGATGAGGTTCCGGTTATAAAGGGTAGTGCATTGAAGGCGCTGGAGAGTGATGATCCTGATTCAGAGGAGGCGAGATGCATATTTGAGCTTCTTGAAGCATTGGACAACTTTATACCTGAGCCGGTAAGGGAGGTTGACAAGCCATTTCTTATGCCGATAGAGGATGTATTTAGCATATCAGGAAGGGGGACGGTAGTTACAGGGAGAGTGGAAAGAGGGAGACTTAAGGTAGGGGATGAGGTAGAGGTAGTAGGATTTAGGGATGATGTGATAAAGACGGTGGCGACGAGCATAGAGATGTTCAGGAAGGTTTTGGATGAAGCACTTCCTGGGGACAATATTGGTATACTTCTTAGAGGAGTAAGTAAGGAAGATGTGGAGAGGGGGCAGGTAGTTGCGGCACCGGGTAGCATAAAGCCGCATACAAGATTTAAGGCGGAGACATATATACTTACGAAGGAGGAGGGAGGAAGGCATACACCATTTTTTAGTGGATACAGGCCACAGTTTTATTTCAGGACGACGGATGTTACGGGAGTTATAGGTCTTCCTGATGGGGTAGAGATGGTTATGCCAGGGGATAATGTTACGCTTGAGGTATCACTTATTACGCCTGTAGCACTTGAAGAAGGTTTGAGGTTTGCTATAAGGGAAGGTGGAAAGACTGTTGGTGCTGGCGTGATTACTAAAATACTGGAGTAGGTCATGAGAGAGATAATAACACTTGCTTGTGAAGAATGCAGAAGCAGAAATTATACTACTACTAAGAACAAAAGAAGAACACCAGATAGGCTTAGGTTAAGAAAGTATTGTCCGCGTTGCAGAAAACATACATTTCATAAAGAAATAAGGTGATACAGGCCAGTAGCTCTAACGGATAGAGCGCCGGACTCCAAATCCGGAGGTTGGGGGTTCAAATCCCTCCTGGCCTGTGATTTTTTATGCTATGAAAAAAGCCAAGAAAAAGGTTTCTCAAAAATTAGAGCTAAAAATTGCTAAGCTTCCTCTAAAGAAGCAGAAAAAAGAAGGAATATTTGATAAGGTTGTAAGATTTTTCAGGGAAGTAAAGACTGAAATAACAAAAGTAAAATGGCCTACAAGAAGGGAACTTATAGGTTCTACAGTAGCAGTTATAATGTTAAGTTTGATATTTGCCCTCTTTTTAGGAATAGTGGATTTTGTTATAATAAAAATCCTGAAAATAATAATCAAATAAAGTGAGAGCCATGGAAGAGTTCAAGTGGTATATCGTTCATACATACTCTGGATTTGAGCAGAGGGTAAAAAAGAACTTAGAGGAAAGGATAAAAGCAAAAGGACAGCAGAAGTATTTTAAGCAGATTCTTGTTCCTACAGAGCAGGTTATAGAGATAAAGAAAGGAGAAAAGAAGACATCTTCAAGGAGATTTTTCCCAGGATATATTCTTGTTCAGATGATATTAACAGATGAGACCTGGCATACTGTAAGATACACACCAAAGGTTACTGGTTTTGTTGGAGGAAGAAAACCAAAACCAATCCCTGAAGAAGAAGTAGAAAAGATCATCCAGCAGATGAAAGAAAGTGAAATTAGACCTCGTTCTAAATATAACTTTGAAGAAGGGGATGAAGTAAGGGTTATTGATGGACCATTTGCAAACTTTCAGGGTGTTGTAGAAGAAGTGAATCCAGAAAAAGAAAGGTTAAAGGTATCAATTACTATATTCGGAAGACCAACACCTGTTTGGCTTGACTTCATCCAGGTCACAAAGATCTAAGGAGAAGGCTTATGGCAAAGAAGGTTATAGCAACAGTGAGACTTCAGATAAAAGGAGGAGAAGCAACTCCTTCCCCACCAGTAGGACCTGCACTTGGACAGCATGGAGTAAATATTGCTGAGTTCTGTAAAGCATTTAATGCTAAGACAAAAGATAAGAAGGGCATAATTGTTCCAGTAGTCGTTACTATATATTCTGACAGGTCTTTTACATTTGTTACAAAAACACCTCCTACATCATTTCTCTTAAAACAGGCAGCAAAGATTGCAAAAGGTGCTCATGAGACAAAAAGAGAAGTAGTAGGAGAAGTTACAAGGAAACAGATTGAAGAAATAGCTAAGATAAAGCTTCCTGATCTGAACTGTTATGATCTTGAGACTGCTATAAAGATAGTAGAAGGAACTGCAAAAAGTATGGGAATTGTTATAAAGGAGTAAAAGATGGCAAAAAGAGGAAAGAAATATCTTGAAGCTTTAAAGAAGGTTGATAGAACAAAGAGGTATTCATTTGAAGAGGCTGTAAAACTTGCTCTTGAATGTTCATATGCACGCTTTGATGAGACTGTTGAAATTGCTGTTCGTCTTGGAGTAGATCCAAGAAAAGCAGATCAGATGGTAAGAGGAACTGTTGTTCTTCCTCATGGAACAGGAAAAAAGATAAGGGTTCTTGTATTTGCAAAAGGTGAAAAGGCAAAGGAAGCTAAGGAGGCTGGAGCTGATTATGTTGGAGCAGAAGAGCTTGTAGAAAAGATTCAAAAGGAAGAATGGTTAGACTTTGACAAAGCTATTGCTACACCTGATATGATGAGTCTTGTTGGAAGACTTGGAAGGATTCTTGGACCAAGAGGACTTATGCCTAATGCAAAATCAGGAACAGTGACATTTGATGTTGCAAAAGCAGTAAAAGAACTTAAGTCTGGAAGGATAGAATTTAGAGTTGAAAAGGCAGGGATTGTTCATGCTCCTATGGGAAAGGTCTCTTTTGGTCCTGAAAAGATCCTTGATAACATAGCTGTATTTATGGATACTATCTTAAAGCTAAAACCTCCTACAAGCAAAGGGACATACCTTAGAAGTATTGCTATATCTACTACTATGGGTCCTGGAATAAAGGTTGATCCTTCTTCTGTAAAGGATCTTATAGCACAAAGAGTAATGTAATTTAAGCAGGAGGAATAGATGAAGAGAGCAGAGAAGGTAAAATTTGTGTCTGAGCTTCATGAGAAGTTAAAGAAGGCAAAAGCATCTTTTCTTGTAGATTACAAAGGACTTGATGTAGCTGCAATGACAAAGCTCAGGAAAAGACTAAGAGAGACAAATACTGAACTCAGGGTAGTAAAAAACAGACTACTTAAGCTTGCAAGCAAAGACACACATACAGAACTTCTTCAGGACGCTATGAGAGGACCAACTGCAATTGCTATGACCTATAGTGATGATGTTGTTGCTGCTGCAAAGGTATTGGTTGATTTTTCAAAGGAAAATGAGAATCTGAAGATAAAAAAAGGACAGGTTACTGGAAAGGTTGTAGAACTTGATAAGATAAGACAGCTTGCAGAGCTTCCAAGCAGAGATCAGCTCCTTGCTCAGGCTTTAGGAGCAATGAAGGCTGTTCCAGCATCCCTTGTAAGGGTGCTGAGTGCAGTGATTGTAAACTTTTTAGCTGTGCTTAAAGCAATAGAAGAAAAAAAGAAAGGAGGATAGCTTATCATGGCAGCAAACATTACAAAAGAGGATGTTATTGAGTTTATAGCAAATATGAGTGTTCTTGAACTTGCAGAATTCGTAAAAGAACTTGAGGAAAAATTTGGAGTCTCTGCAGCTGCAGTATCTGTCGCACCAGCAGCTGCAGCAGCTCCTGCAGCAGAAGCAAAAGAAGCAGCAGAAGAAAAGACAGAATTTGATGTAATACTTAAATCAGTAGGTGATAAGAAGATTCAGGTTATAAAAGAAGTAAGGGCTATAACAGGACTTGGACTCAAAGAAGCTAAATCCTTAGTTGACAATCTTCCTTCTCCTGTAAAACAAGGAGTTTCAAAAGAAGAAGCTGAAGAGATAAAGAAGAAATTAGAAGCAGCTGGAGCAACTGTTGAGATAAAATAAACTTTTGGGGTGAGAGGATATGCCTGTAAACAAGATTGTTGAAAGAGTAAGGAAGAACTTTGGAAAGATAGAAAAGATCCTTGATCTTCCATATCTTATAGAAACTCAGAAAAATTCATACAAGAAGTTTCTACAAAAAGATGTTCCACCTGACGAAAGAGAGGATGTAGGACTTCAGGGTGTATTTAAGAGTGTATTTCCTATTCAGGATTTTACAGGAACGGCTCAGCTTGAGTTTGTTAAGTATTCTTTTGAGGACATAAAATACGATGAAGAAGAATGTAAAAGCAAGGGACTGACTTATGAAGCTCCTTTAAAGATTACTGTAAGGCTGATTGTCTTTGACAAAGATGGAGAAACAGGAAACAAAACGATCAGAGACATAAAAGAACAGGAGATATATTTTGGAACCCTTCCTATGATGACAGAAAGAGGGACATTTATCTTTAATGGAACTGAAAGGGTTGTAGTAAGTCAGCTACACAGATCTCCAGGTGTCTTCTTTGACCATGACAAAGGGAAGACTCATTCAAGTGGAAAGATCCTTTACTCTGCAAGAATTATACCTGCTCGTGGTTCATGGTTAGACTTTGAATTTGATCATAAAGACATCCTATATGTAAGGATTGACAGAAGAAGGAAGATCCCTGTTACTACATTGCTAAAAGCTTTAGGATATACACCAAAAGAAATAATGGATGAATTTTATCCTGTAGAAACCATCTGGATTGATGAAGACAGGTGTTGGGTTGAAGTAAAGTTTGAAAACCTTCATCAGAAAAGACTTTCAATGGATATAGTAAATCCTGAAACAGGTGAGATTATAGCAACAGTTGGTGAAAAGTACACGAAGAGACTTCACAGGATCCTTACTAACTTAGGCATTACAAAAATTCCTTTTAGTTTTGAGGACATAGAAAACAAGGTCCTTGCTGAAGATATCATTGATCCTGAAACTGGAGAAGTCATTGCTGAAGTGAATCAGGAAGTAAATGCTGAGCTTTTAAGGAAGCTAAAGGAAAAAGGAATAAAGCAGATAAAATGTTATGTCCTTGATGCAGAAGGCACAAGCAAGACTATAAGAGAGACGATGCTTCTTGATAAGGTAAATGATCAGGAAAGTGCTCTTCTTGATATATACAGAAAGATGAGACCGAGCAGTCCTCCAACACTTGAAGTTGCAAATGCTTACTTTAATGCACTTTTCTTTAATGAAAGGACATATGATCTTTCAAAAGTGGGAAGGATAAAGATAAATCGCAGGCTTAATCTGAATGTTCCAGAAAATGTAAGAACACTTACAAAAGAAGATATAATGGCAACAGTAAAAGAGCTTATAAGACTGAAAGAGACTGAATCTGAAGCAGACGACATAGACAGCCTTGCAAACAGAAGGGTGAGACCAGTTGGAGAGCTTCTTGAAAATGAATACAGGGTTGGACTCGTAAGAATGGAAAGGGCTATAAAAGAAAGGATGGCGCTTCACGAAATAGAAACACTTATGCCATATGATCTCATAAACTCAAAGCCTGTATCAGCAGTAGTAAGTGAATTCTTTGGAACAAGTCAGCTATCACAGTTTATGGATCAGACAAATCCTCTTTCAGAAATAACTCACAAGCGCAGGCTCAGTGCTCTTGGACCTGGTGGTCTTACAAGAGAAAGAGCAGGATTTGAAGTAAGAGATGTCCATCCAACACATTATGGAAGGATATGTCCTATAGAAACGCCAGAAGGACCAAATATTGGTCTTATTGTATCACTTTGCACATATGCAAGGGTAAATGATCTTGGATTTATTGAGACACCTTACAGGAAGGTGGAAAATGGAATAGTAACCAAAAAGATAGAGTATCTTACAGCAATGGATGAAGGAAACTATCCTATAGCACAGGCAAATGCTCCTGTTGATAAAGATGGAAGATTTATGAAAGATGAGATAGCAGTAAGGATAGCAGGAGAAGCAGGAAAGGCAAGACCAGAAGAGATAAAATATATGGATGTATCTCCAAGTCAGATTGTAAGTGTCTCATCTTCTCTTATTCCATTCTTAGAACATGACGATGCTAACAGAGCTCTTATGGGTTCTAATATGCAAAGACAGGCTGTTCCACTTCTAAAAACAAATGCTCCTCTTATAGGAACAGGAATGGAAAAGGTTGTTGTAAAGGATTGTGGACATGCTGTTGTTGCAAAAAGGGATGGTATCGTAGAGTATGTTGATGCATCACGTATAGTAATAAGGACTTTTGGAAATGGTGATGAGGAACCTGAGGTAGACATATACAGACTTGAAAAGTTTAAGCGTTCAAATCAGGATACCTGTTACAATCAGAAGCCTATTGTAAAGAAAGGAGACATTGTAAAGAAAGGTCAGATCATAGCAGATGGACCATCTTCTGACAGAGGAGAGCTTGCACTTGGACAGAATGTCCTTGTAGCATTTATGTCATGGGGAGGATACAATTTTGAGGACTCTATCCTTATAAGTGAAAGACTTGTAAGGGATGATGTATATACGTCTATTCACATAGAGGAGTTTGAAGTAGTTGCAAGAGAGACAAAGCTTGGAAAAGAAGAAATTACAAGGGATATTCCTAATGTAAGTGAAGAGGCATTGAGACATTTAGACGAATGTGGAATAGCAAAGATTGGAGCAGAAGTAAAACCAGGAGATATCCTCGTAGGGAAAGTAACACCAAAAGGAGAAACACAGCTTACTCCAGAAGAAAAGCTCCTCAGAGCAATATTTGGAGACAAGGCAAGTGATGTAAAGGATACATCACTTAGGGTTCCTCCAGGAGTAAGAGGAACTGTTATTGATGTGAAGATATTTACAAGGAAAGGTGTGGAAAAGGATAAAAGAGCTCTTGAGATTGAAAAAAGAGAAATAGAAAAGCTTAATAAAGACTTAGAGGATGAGATAAAGATTATAACAGGTGCAGTAAAACAGAGACTCAGAGAACTTCTTGTTGGAAAAGAACTGAGATCTGATCTTTATGAAAAAGGAACAAAGAAGCTACTTCTTAAAGCAGGACATCTGATAACAGAAGAAGACATAGACAGACTTCCACTTTCTGTATGGCTTTCTGCTAACATAAAAGCACCTATGGATGTTATTGAAAAGGTAGAGCAGATTGTAAAAAGGACTGTAAAGAAGATAGAGCAGAGAAAGAAGGAGGTAGAAAAGAAGATAGCAAGAATTCAGGCAGGAGACGATCTCCCTCCTGGTGTTCTAAAGATGGTAAAGGTATATCTTGCAGTAAAAAGGAAACTTTCTGTTGGTGACAAGCTTGCAGGTCGTCATGGAAATAAAGGAGTCCTTTCAAAGATACTTCCTATAGAAGATATGCCATACTTTGAGGATGGAACACCTGTGGACATGGTCCTCAATCCTCTTGGAGTTCCTTCTCGTATGAATGTCGGACAGGTCCTTGAAACACATCTTGGCTGGGCAGCTAAGGAGCTTGGAAGACAGATTGCAGAAGTCATTGACAGGATGAAGAACATTCAGGAGCTGAAGGATAAACTGAAAGATATCTTTGGAGAAGAGGATTACAATAAGATGTTCGGAAATATGAGTGATGAAGAGCTTATTGAAGCTGTGAATATGTGGAGAGATGGAGTATATATGGCATGTCCTGTATTTGATGGAGCAAAAGAGGATGAAATTAAGGATCTTCTCAAAAAAGCAGGTCTTCCTGTTACTGGAAAGACAAGGCTTTATGACGGAAGAACAGGTGAACCATTTGACCAGGAAGTTACAGTTGGTATAATGTATGTAATGAAACTGCATCATCTTGTTGATGATAAGATACATGCTCGTTCAATTGGACCATATTCACTCGTTACACAGCAACCACTTGGTGGAAAGGCACAGTTTGGAGGTCAGAGACTTGGAGAGATGGAAGTCTGGGCAATTGAGGCATATGGAGCTGCATATTCACTTCAGGAATTCCTTACAGTAAAATCTGATGATATTGCTGGAAGAACAAGGATGTATGAAAAGATAGTAAAAGGAAATAATACACTTGAACCAGGAGTTCCTGAATCATTCAGAGTCCTCCTTAAGGAACTTCAGGCATTAGCACTTAATCCAGAACTTTTTGAAGACATAAAGACTCAACAATAAAAAATCCATTAAAAAGGAGGGTAACGTGATAGAGGATCTTTATAGCTTTTTTGCGAAACCAAAAGATCCTTCAAGCTATAAAGCAGTAAGGCTTTCTATTGCTTCTCCAGAAAAGATCCGTGAATGGTCTCATGGTGAAGTAAAAAAGCCAGAGACTATAAACTACAGGACATTTAAACCTGAAAGGGATGGTCTTTTCTGTGCAAGGATATTTGGTCCTGTAAGGGACTATGAGTGTATCTGTGGAAAATACAAAAGGATGAAACACAGAGGAATAGTATGTGAGAAATGTGGTGTTGAGGTTATCCATAGCAAAGTAAGACGTGAAAGGATGGGACATATTGAGCTTGCATCTCCTGTAGCACATATATGGTTCCTGAAGTGTCTTCCATCAAAGCTTGGAAACATCCTTGATATTACACAGAGGAAACTTGAACAGGTCCTCTATTTTGAAAACTACATTGTTATAGATCCAAAGAATACTCCTCTTCAGAAAGGAATGATCCTTACAGAAGAACAGCTGTATCAGCTAAGGATGGAATATGGAGATTTTGAAGTTGGAATGGGAGCAGAGGCTATAAAGAAGATCTTAGAAGAGCTTGATCTTGATCTCCTTTCAAAGAAGCTCAGAGAAGAAATGCTTGAGACATCTTCTGAAGCAAGAAGAAAGAAGCTTCTAAAACGTATAAAGATAATAGATGCAATCAGGAATTCTCCAAACAGACCAGAATGGATGATCTTGGAAGTTATACCAGTTCTTCCACCAGACCTAAGACCACTTGTTCCACTTGATGGTGGAAGATTTGCTACCTCTGATCTGAATGACCTATACAGAAGAGTCATAAACAGAAATAACAGGCTAAAGCGTCTATATGAGCTTGATGCACCTGATATAATCGTAAGAAATGAAAAAAGGATGCTTCAGGAAGCAGTAGATGTTCTCTTTGACAATGAAAGAAGTGGTAAAGTTGTTACAGGATCAAACGGAAGACCACTAAAATCACTTGCTGATGCACTTAAAGGAAAACAGGGAAGATTCAGACAGAATCTTCTTGGAAAAAGAGTTGACTATTCTGGAAGATCAGTAATAGTTGTTGGACCTGAGCTAAGGCTTCATCAGTGTGGTCTTCCAAAACAGATGGCACTTGAGCTATTTAAGCCGTTCATATACAACAAGCTCCTTGAAAAAGGAATTGTTACAACAGTAAAGGCAGCAAAGAAGCTTGTAGAAAGAGAAACACCAGAGGTATTTGATGCACTTGATGAAGTAGTAAAAGAGCACTGCATTCTCCTTAACAGAGCACCAACACTTCACCGTCTTAGCATCCAGGCATTTGAACCAGTTCTTATTGAAGAAAAGGCTATAAGGCTTCATCCACTCGTATGCCCGGCATTCAATGCAGACTTTGATGGAGATCAGATGGCAGTTCATGTTCCTCTTTCAATAGAGGCTCAGGTTGAAGCAAGAGTCCTTATGATGTCCACGAACAATATACTTTCACCTGCACATGGAGATCCAATAATTGTTCCAACACAGGACATAGTTCTTGGAATATACTACATGACAAAAGAGGTTCCTTTTGCAAAAGGTGAAGGAAAGGTCTTTTCTGATATTGATGAAGTAAAACTTGCATATGATTCTGGTGTTGTAGATCTTCATGCAAAGATAAAGGTAAGGATAAATGGAAAGATTTATGATACGACTGTTGGAAGAGTCCTTGTATATGATGTCATACCTGAGAAGGAAAAGATACCATTTGATCTTGTAAATAAAGTGATAGACAAGAAAGGACTAAGGACACTTATATATGAGTCCTACAGAAGAGCTGGAATGAAACATACAGTAATACTTGCAGACCGCATAAAAGACCTGGGATACAAGTATGCTACAATCTCTGGACTTTCCATAGCAATTGACGACATGGTAATTCCTTCAAGAAAGAAGGAGCTTATAGAAAAAGCAGAAGAAGAGGTAAGAAAGGTAAGGGATCAGTATCTGAGAGGTCTTATAACAAATGGTGAAAGATACAACAAAACTGTTGACATATGGACAAAGGCAACAGAAGAGCTTACAGAAGAGATGATGAAGGAGATTGGAACAGAAAAGGTAAGGTCAAAGGATGGAAAGGAGGTAGAAATCCAGAGCTTCAATTCTATCTACATGATGGCAGACTCTGGTGCAAGAGGAAGCAAGGATCAGATGAGACAGCTTGCTGCAATGAGAGGACTTATGGCAAAGCCTTCTGGTGAGATTATAGAAACACCTATTATATCCAACTTCAGAGAAGGACTTACAGTCCTTGAATACTTCATCTCAACACATGGTGCAAGAAAAGGACTTGCAGATACTGCACTGAAGACTGCAAATGCTGGTTATCTTACAAGAAGGCTTATAGATGTTGCTCAGGATTCTGTCATAACTGAAGAAGACTGTGGAACAATGAATGGAATAGAGGTTGAAGCACTTGTAGAAGGTGGAGAGATACTTCAGCTTCCAGGAGAAAGAATCCTTGGAAGATATGCAGCAGAAGATATCGTTGATCCTGTAACTGGTGAAGTTCTTGTAAAGGCTAATGAAGAGATAGACGAAGAAAAGCTTAAGAAGATAGAAGCAGCAGGAATAGATAAAGTTAAGATAAGATCTGTGCTTACATGTGAAGCAAAAAACGGTATATGTAAGAAGTGTTATGGAAGAGATCTTGCAATGGGAAGAGAAGTAGAGATTGGAGAGGCAGTTGGAATTATTGCTGCACAGTCAATAGGAGAACCAGGAACACAGCTTACGATGAGAACATTCCATATTGGTGGAGCAGCAAAGAAGCAGGTAGAGCAGTCAACAATACAGTGCAGAAATGATGGAACAGTAAAATTCATAAATCTCAAGACAGTAACCACAAAAGAAGGAAGACTTGTTGTAATGAACAGAAATGGTGAGATTGCAATAGTTGGAAAAGGTGGAAGGGAAATAGAAAGGTATCCAGTGATATATGGTGCGACACTAAAGGTAAAGGATGGAGAGCAGGTAAAAGCAGGACAGGTCCTCGTAGAATGGGATCCATTTACGACTCCTATACTTACAGAAGTATCTGGAAGGGTAAAGTTTGGAGACATTATTGAAGGTGTTACGATGCAGGAAAAAAGAGATCCTGTTACTGGAAAGATAAGCAGGATAATTGTAGAGGCGAAAAACATTGATGCAAGACCAAGGATTACTATAAAGGATGAGACAGGAAAGACTGCAAGGATTCCAGACAATCCACAGGCAGAAGCAAGATATTATCTTCCAGTAGGAGCAATTATTGTGGTGAATGAAGGAGATTATGTAAGTGCTGGTTCAGTCCTTGCAAAGATCCCTCGTGAAACGACAAAGACAAAGGACATAACAGGTGGTCTTCCAAGAGTAGCAGAGCTTTTTGAAGTAAGAAAACCAAAAGAGGCTGCAATTATAAGCGACATAGATGGTGTTGTTCATTTTGGAAAATTCAGCAAAGGAAGAAGAAAGATAACAATAGTTCCTGAGGTAGGAGAACCTGTTACATACTATATTCCAAAAGGAAAGCATGTAAGTGTTCTTGAAGGTGATTATGTAAGGGCTGGAGAACCTCTTATGGATGGTTCTGCAGATCCTCATGATATTCTGAGGATAAAAGGGCTTCAGGAGCTTGCAAAATACCTGGTAAATGAGATTCAGAAGGTTTACAGACTTCAGGGTGTAAGGATAAATGATAAGCACATAGAGGTTATAGTAAGGCAGATGTTAAAACAGGTAAAGGTAACAGATCCAGGAGATTCTGACTTCCTCATCGGAGAATATGTAGACAAGTGGAAGTTTGAAGAGACAAACAAAAAGCTTATAGAACAGGGGAAGAAACCAGCAAGTGCAGAACCTGTTCTTATGGGAATAACAAAGGTTTCTCTTACAACAGACAGCTGGCTTTCTGCTGCATCATTCCAGGAGACAGCAAGAGTTCTTTCAGATGCAGCTACTGCAGGAAAGATAGACTATCTGAAAGGACTTAAAGAGAATGTCATAATGGGAAGACTTATTCCTGCTGGAACAGGAGTTGAGAGATATAGGAACATAGAAGTTGGGATAAGGGAATAAAAACTTGACAAATTTTCCTAAAGCGAGTAATTTACAAATTTTGTGTAAAAGGAGGAACTGAGAGACATGCCGACCATAAATCAGCTGGTAAGAGAAGGGAGAAAAAAAGTAAAAAGCAAGTCAAAAGCACCAGCACTTCAGGGATGTCCTCAGAAAAGAGGAGTATGTGTAAGGGTATATACAACTACTCCTAAGAAACCAAATTCTGCTCTTAGAAAGGTATGCAGAGTTCGTCTCACAAATGGAATAGAAGTAACTGCATATATTCCTGGAATTGGACACAATCTTCAGGAGCACTCAGTTGTTCTTATAAGAGGAGGAAGGATAAAGGATCTTCCTGGTGTAAGATATCGTGTAATAAGAGGTGCTCTTGATGCAGCAGGAGTTGAAGACAGAAGAAAGAGCAGATCAAAATATGGAACAAAGAGACCAAAAAGCTAAAGGGGTGATGTTATGCCGAGAAAAGGTCCTGTAGAAAGAAGAAAGGTTGATCCTGATCCTAGGTATGGAAGTGAAGTCGTAGCAAAGTTTATAAACTGTGTGATGAGAGATGGAAAAAAGACGCTTGCAAGATCAATTGTATATGAGGCGTTTGATATAATTAAAGAAAAGACAGGAAAAGATCCGCTTGAGATATTTTACAAAGCTCTTGAGAATGTAAAACCAGTAATGGAAGTGAAGTCAAGAAGGGTAGGTGGAGCAACATATCAGGTTCCGGTTGAGGTAAGACCAGAAAGGGCACAGTCCTTGGCAATAAAGTGGATAATAAATTATGCAAGGGAAAGATCAGGAAAAAGTATGGCAGAAAAGCTTGCTGCTGAACTGTTGGATGCATACAATAACAGAGGTGGAGCAATAAAGAAAAAAGAGGATACTCACAGAATGGCAGAAGCAAATAAAGCATTTGCTCATTACAGATGGTAAAAAGGAGGTTTTGTGATGGCTAAGAAGAAGTTTGAGAGGAAGAAGCCGCATGTGAACGTAGGTACGATAGGGCACATAGACCATGGGAAGACGACGCTGACATCAGCGATAACGAAGCATTTGTCATTCAAGGGGCTGGCGGAATATGTTCCATTTGATCAGATAGACAAGGCACCTGAGGAGAAGGCGAGGGGGATAACGATACAGACGGCGCATGTAGAATATGAGACGGAGAAGAGGCATTATGCGCATATAGACTGTCCTGGTCATGCTGACTATATAAAGAACATGATCACGGGAGCTGCGCAGATGGACGGGGCGATACTTGTAGTTGCGGCTGATGATGGACCTATGCCACAGACGAGGGAGCATGTGCTTCTTGCACGTCAGGTAGGTGTTCCAGCTATGGTAGTATTTTTGAACAAGTGTGACATGGTAGATGATCCTGAGCTTATAGAGCTTGTTGAGTTGGAGGTAAGGGAGCTTCTTACGAAGTATGAATATCCTGGGGATGAGGTTCCGGTTATAAAGGGTAGTGCATTGAAGGCGCTGGAGAGTGATGATCCTGATTCAGAGGAGGCGAGATGCATATTTGAGCTTCTTGAAGCATTGGACAACTTTATACCTGAGCCGGTAAGGGAGGTTGACAAGCCATTTCTTATGCCGATAGAGGATGTATTTAGCATATCAGGAAGGGGGACGGTAGTTACAGGGAGAGTGGAAAGAGGGAGACTTAAGGTAGGGGATGAGGTAGAGGTAGTAGGATTTAGGGATGATGTGATAAAGACGGTGGCGACGAGCATAGAGATGTTCAGGAAGGTTTTGGATGAAGCACTTCCTGGGGACAATATTGGTATACTTCTTAGAGGAGTAAGTAAGGAAGATGTGGAGAGGGGGCAGGTAGTTGCGGCACCGGGTAGCATAAAGCCGCATACAAGATTTAAGGCGGAGACATATATACTTACGAAGGAGGAGGGAGGAAGGCATACACCATTTTTTAGTGGATACAGGCCACAGTTTTATTTCAGGACGACGGATGTTACGGGAGTTATAGGTCTTCCTGATGGGGTAGAGATGGTTATGCCAGGGGATAATGTTACGCTTGAGGTATCACTTATTACGCCTGTAGCACTTGAAGAAGGTTTGAGGTTTGCTATAAGGGAAGGTGGAAAGACTGTTGGTGCTGGCGTGATTACTAAAATACTGGAGTAATTGGTATGGCTACAGAAGTATTGAATCAAAAAATAAGAATAAAGCTTAAGGCATACGATCACAGACTTGTAGATCAGGCTGCTAAGGAGATTGTAGAGATAGCAAAGGAGACAGGGGCAAGGGTAGCTGGTCCTATACCCTTGCCCACTGATATAAGCAGATATACTGTTCTTAGGTCTCCACATAAGGATAAGGATTCAAGAGAACAGTTTGAAATAAGGGTTCATAAAAGACTTCTTGACATACTTGAACCAACTCATCAGACAATTGATGCACTTATGAAGCTTGATCTTCCTGCTGGTGTGGATGTTGAGATAAAGCTATAAGGAGGAGCTTATGGTAAATAAGCTTTTTGGGAAGAAACTTGGAATGACGAGATATTTTCTTGAAGATGGAAGATGTGTTCCTGTAACAGTATTAAGAGTAGGACCATGTTATGTTATTCAGAAAAAGACAGTAGAAAAAGAAGGATACAATGCTATACAGGTAGGTTTTGAACCACAGAAAGAAAGCAGGGTAAATAAGCCTATGCTTGGTCATTTTAAGAAAGCTGGAAGAGGATGTTTTAAATATCTGAGAGAAATAAAAGTTGATAATCCTGATGAGTTTGAGCTTGGTCAGGAAATAAAAGTAGATATATTCAAGGTGGGAGATATAGTAAATGTAACTGGAACAAGTAAAGGAAGAGGATTTGCAGGAGTTCTTAAAAGATGGGGATTTTCTGGTGGACCTGCAGCTCATGGATCTCGCTTTCACAGAACTACGGGTTCAATAGGAATGTGTGCAACTCCTGGAAGGGTTTATAAAGGAAGGAAGATGCCTGGAAGAATGGGAAATCAGAGAGTTACTGTAAAGAACTTGAAGGTTCTGGATGTAAGACCAGAACTGAATGTTCTTGTAGTAAGTGGATCTGTTCCAGGAAGCAGAAACTCCTTTGTTGAAGTAACAAAAGTAAGTGGATGAGGAGAATAATATGGGAATTTTAGTAGATGTTTATAACTTGAGAAGAGAAAAGGTAGGAGAAAGGGAACTTAATGAAGAGGTATTTAATGTTCCTATAAAGAAACACATATTACATCAGGTAGTGGTAAGTCAGCTTGCTGCAAGAAGAGCAGGAACTGCTTCAACAAAGACAAGAGGTGAAGTAAGCTATTCTGGAAGAAAGCTTTGGCGTCAGAAAGGAACAGGAAGGGCAAGAGTAGGAGATGCAGGATCTCCTATAAGGAGAAAAGGAGGAGTTGCATTTGGACCAAAACCAAGGAAGTATATACTCAAAGTAAACAAAAGGGTAAAAAAGCTTGCTCTTAGGATGGCTCTTACAGATAAGCTGAAAAACAACTGCCTTATAGTAATAGACAATCTTGAGCTTCCAGAGATAAAGACAAAGAAGTTTATAGAAGTTATGAAAAGATTTGAGCTTATGGATGGAAAAGAAAACAAAAACAAGATACTTCTTGTTACAGATGAAAAAAGAGAAAACTTGGAAAAGTCTTCAAGGAATGTTCCTGGAGTAAAGGTCTTAAGACAAGAAGGACTGAATGTATATGATATCCTGAATCATGATTATCTTCTTCTTGAAGAACCTGCTATAGACAAAATAGAAGAAAGACTTTTGAGGAGATGAGAAGCTATGGATATTTATGAAGTAATAAAAGGGCCACATATTACAGAAAAAGCAGAAAAGCTGAAGAGAAACAGACAGATAGTTCTTAAAGTAGATCCAAGAGCAACTAAGATAGACATAAAAAGGGCTGTTGAGACTATATTTAAAGTAAAGGTAGAAAAGGTAAGGACTATAAGAGTAAAAGGAAAAAGAAAAAGGATTGGGAACATAATCGGAAAAAAACCTGATTGGAAAAAGGCAATAGTAACACTTGCACCAGGAGAGGACATAGAAAGATTTTCAGGAGTGTAAACTATGGGTATAAAGACATATAAGCCAACATCACCAGGAATAAGATTCGTTACAAGACTTACATTTGATGAAATAACAAAGACAGAGCCTGAAAAGAGCCTTGTTGTGCCCTTAAAGAAGACTGGTGGAAGAAACTTCATGGGAAGAATTACTGTAAGACACAGAGGTGGAGGGCACAAAAGGCTCTACAGAATAATAGACTTTAAAAGAGACAAGGATGGGATTCCTGCAAAGGTTGTGGCAATAGAATATGATCCAAACAGGAGTGCAAATATAGCTCTTCTTCATTATCTTGATGGTGAAAAAAGATATATAATAGCACCTGAAGGACTGAAGGTAGGAGATACTGTGATTTCTGGACCAGGTGTTGAGATAAAAGTAGGAAATGCACTTCCACTTAAAGACATTCCAGTAGGAACATATATACATAACATTGAACTTAAACCAGGAAAAGGTGGACAGCTTGTAAGAAGTGCAGGAACTTATGCACAGGTCGTTGCAAAAGAAGGAAGATATGTTCATGTAAAGCTTCCATCTGGTGAAGTAAGGATGATATTTGAGGAGTGTAAGGCTACAATTGGACAGGTAGGAAATCTTGATCATGAAAATGTCACAATCGGAAAAGCTGGAAGAGCAAGATGGCTTGGAAGAAGACCTCATGTAAGAGGAGTTGCAATGAATCCTGTTGATCATCCTCATGGTGGTGGTGAGGGAAGAACTTCTGGTGGACGTCATCCTGTTTCTCCTTGGGGACTTCCTACAAAGGGATATAAGACAAGAAGAAGTAAAAGACCAAGTGATAAATTTATTGTAAAAAGGAGGAAGTAGAAAGATATGCCAAGGTCTCTGAAAAAAGGACCTTTTGTGGATGAGAAGCTTCTTAAAAAAGTAAGAAAGGTGAAAGAATCAGGAAGCAGACAGGTAATTAAGACCTGGTCAAGGAGATCTACGATTATTCCTGAATTTGTAGGTCTTACTTTTGCTGTTCACAATGGAAGGAGGTTTATTCCTGTATATGTCACAGAAGAGATGGTAGGTCATAAACTTGGAGAATTTGCTCCTACAAGGACATTTCATGGACATGCAGGAGACAAAAAGACGAAGGTAGTAAAAGGAAAGAAGGAGAAGTAGTATGGAAATAACTGCAAGGGCAAGATATGTAAGGATATCTCCTAGGAAGATAAGACTTGTGATAGATGCTGTAAGAGGGAAAAAAGTAGAGGAGGCTCTGAAGATCCTTGCATTTATGCCTAAGAAAGGAGCAAGGATACTTAAAAAGGTCATAGAATCTGCTGTAGCTAATGCACAGGACAGGGCAAATCTTGATGTAGAAGATCTAAAAATTGCAAAGATATATGCAGATCAGGGGCCAATGCTTAAAAGATGGAGACCAAGGGCATTTGGAAGGGCTACAATGATAAGGAAAAGGACAAGTCATATTACAGTAGTTCTTGAGGAAATCAAAAAGAAGGAGGGATAATCTTGGGACAAAAGGTCCATCCAATAGGTTTTAGGCTGGGGATATATAAGAATTGGGATTCAAGGTGGTTTGCAAAGAAAGATTATGGAAAATATGTAATAGAAGACTATAGAATCAGGCAGTATATAAAAAAGAAGCTCTTTCATGCAGGCATATCTAAGATAGAAATAGAAAGAGCAGCAAACAAGATAAGGATCATAATACACACTGCACGTCCTGGAATGGTCATAGGAAGAAGAGGAGCAGATATTGAAAGGCTGAGAAGTGAAATAGAAAAAATGGTAACAAATAAGAGTGTATTTATTGACATCCAGGAAGTAAAAAGACCAGAGCTTGATGCTCAGCTTGTTGCAGAAAACATTGCTCTTCAGCTCGTAAGGAGAGTTCCTTTCAGGAGAGCTATGAAAAAGGCTGTTACAGCAGCTCTTAAATTTGGTGCTGAAGGAATAAAAGTGATGTGCAGTGGAAGACTTGGTGGTGCTGAGATGGCAAGAAAGGAATGGTATAGAGAAGGAAGGCTTCCACTTAATACTCTTAGAGCAGATATAGATTATGGATTTGCTGAGGCATTTACGACATATGGAGTCATAGGTGTAAAGGTATGGATACTTAAAGGAGAAATACTTCCAGAGAAAAAGAAGAAGGAGCAGTAAAAGATGTTAGCACCGAGGAAAGTAAAATATAGGAAAAGACAAAAAGGAAGACTGAAAGGAAAGGCATCAAAGGGAAATACACTTGCATTTGGTGATTATGGACTTCAGGCACTTGAACCTTGCTGGCTTACAGCAAAGCAGATAGAGGCAGGAAGACTTGCGATTACTAGGTTTATAAAGAAGGGTGGAAAGATATGGATAAGAGTATTTCCTGATAAACCTATTACCAGAAAACCTGCAGAAACCAGAATGGGTAAAGGAAAAGGACCTGTTGAAGGATGGGTTGCAGTAGTAAAGCCTGGAAAGATAATATATGAGATACAGGGAGTTCCAAGAGAAGTAGCAGAAGAAGCTCTTAGACTTGCAAGTCATAAACTTCCTATTGCAACAAGATTTGTTGCAAGGAGTGGATGGTTATGAAGGCAAGTGATCTGAGGAAGTTGACAGATGAAGAGCTCAGAGAAAAAGAAAGACAGCTAAGAAAGGAGCTTTTTAACCTTAGGTATCAAAAAGAAAGTGGACAGCTTGGAAATACTGCTATGATAAAAAAGGTAAAAAGGGATCTTGCAAGGGTCCTTACTATACTCAGGGAAAGAGAACTTGAAAGAGAAGGAAAACTTAAAAGAACAAAGAAAAAGGAATAGGCTATGAGGGAGAATAAGAAGGTCTTTATAGGAACAGTAGTAAGTGATAAAATGGATAAAACTGTTGTTGTTCTTGTAGAAAGACTGGTTCAGCATCCTCTTTACAAGAAATACATAAAGAAGAGAAAGAAATTTATGGCTCATGATCCAAAAAATATGTGTAGAGTTGGTGATAAGGTAAAGATAATAGAAAGCAGGCCTATAAGTAAAAGGAAAAGATGGCAGGTGATAGAGATAATAGAAAGAGGAAAGAGATTAGAAGAAGAAAAGCTTCCTGAAGAGGAGATCCTGGAAAAGGAAGAAAAGGAACTTTTAGAAACTGAAAAGAAAGAAGAGGTGATGACTGATGATTCAACAGGAGACAAGGCTTAAAGTTGCTGATAATTCTGGAGCAAAGGAGCTTTTGTGTATAAGAGTTCTTGGTTCAAAAAAGTATGGAACAGTAGGAGATGTAATAGTTGCATCTGTGAAAGATGCACTCCCTGATGCAAAAGTAAAAAAAGGAGATGTTGTAAGAGCTGTTATAGTGAGGACAAAGAAGGAAGTAAGAAGACCTGATGGGTCATACATAAAATTTGATGATAATGCTGCGGTTCTTATAAATCCTCAAGGAGATCCCATAGGGACAAGAATATTTGGTCCTGTAGCAAGAGAACTGAGAGCAAAAAACTTTATGAAAATTATATCCTTAGCTCCAGAAGTCCTATAAAGGGGGAATAAGGTTGGTTAAAGGGAAGTATATAAAACCTCCAAAGATAAAGAAAGATGATAAGGTAATAGTAATTGCAGGAAAAGACAAAGGGAAGATAGGGACTGTGCTAAAAGTAGATAAGGAAAAAAGAAGGGTTATAGTAGAAAAAGTAAACATTGTAAAAAAACATGTGCCACAGCAGGGTATAATAGAAAAAGAAGCACCTATCCATATATCAAATGTCATGCTTATATGTCCTAAGTGTTCACAGCCTACAAGAGTAGGAAAAAAGTTTCTTGAGGATGGAAGAAAGGTAAGAGTTTGTAAAAAATGTGGAGAACCAATAGATGAATAGGAGGGAAGAACTTGTCTAGGTTAAAAGAGAAATACTACAAAGAAGTGGTTCCTGCTCTTATGAAAGAATTTAACTATAAGAATCCTATGGCTGTTCCAAGGATAAAGGCTGTTGTATTAAATATGGGACTTGGTGAAGCTACAAGGGATATAAAGATAATAGAATCTGCAGTAGAAGAACTTACACTTATTGCAGGTCAAAGAGCAGTTGTTACGAGAGCAAGAAAATCAATAGCTGCATTCAAGCTTCGCAAAGGTATGCCAATAGGAGTAAAAGTAACACTTAGAAGAAAGAGGATGTGGGATTTTTTGGACAAATTTTTCAATATCGCCCTTCCAAGAGTAAGAGATTTCAGAGGTATATCTGATAAGATATTTGATGGTCATGGAAATTGCACAATAGGCATAAGGGAACATACAATATTTCCTGAAGTCAATCTGGATAAGGTTGATAAGATAAAAGGGATGAATGTTACGATAGTTACTACTGCAAAGACAGATATAGAGGCTTATTATCTTCTGAAATACCTGGGAATGCCTTTTAGGAAATAAAAGAAAGGAGGGATAGATCTTGGCAAGAAAAGCACTTATAGTAAAAGCACAAAAAGAGCCAAAATTCAAAGTAAGAAAATATAACAGATGTCCTATATGTGGAAGAGCAAGAGCTTTTTTGAGAAAATTTAACATGTGTAGATTATGTTTTAGAAAACTTGCTCTTCAAGGACAGATACCAGGAGTAAGGAAAGCAAGTTGGTAAAAAGGAGGAATCCTTTATGACAATGACAGATCCTATTGCAGATATGCTTACAAGGATAAGGAATGCCCTTAAGGTAAGACATGAATATGTAGACATTCCTGGATCTAAGATGAAGCTCAGGATTACGGAGATACTCAAGTCAGAAGGATATATAAAAGATTTTCAGGTATTGGAAGATGGACCAAAAAGGACGATAAGGATATTTCTTAAGTATGACGAAAAGAAGCAGCCTGTAATAGAAGGGCTAAAAAGAGTAAGTAAACCAGGAAGAAGGGTCTATGCAGGATATAAGGAGATTCCAAAAGTCCTGAATGGATATGGGATAAATATAGTTTCTACTTCACAGGGAATAATGACAGACAGAGAAGCAAGAAGGAAAAAGTTAGGAGGAGAAATAATCTGTTCAGTCTGGTAAGGAGAAGAGGAAATGTCTAGGATAGGGAAAAGACCAATTCCTATTCCAAAAGGGGTTCAGGTAAAAATAGAAGACAATACTATAACAGTAAAAGGACCAAAGGGAGAACTGAAAAGAGAGATTCATCCTGATATAGGAGCAAAGATTCAGGATGATAAGATAATCGTCTTTGTAAAGAGACAGACAAAGAAAAGCCCTGCTCTTCACGGACTTTTTAATGCACTTATATGGAACATGGTTGAAGGAGTTACTAAAGGATTTCAGAAGTCTCTTGAAATAGTTGGAGTTGGATATAGAGCAGAACTTAAAGGAAGCAACAAACTTGTTCTTCATCTTGGATATTCACATCCTATAGAATATGAGCTTCCAAAAGGGATATCTGCTCAGGTAGACAAAAACAAAATAACTGTAAGTGGGATTGATAAGGAGCTTGTGGGACAGGTTGCGGCAAAGATAAGAAGCTTTAGACCTCCTGAGCCATATAAAGGAAAAGGTATAAGATATGAAGGAGAACAGATAATAAGAAAGGCTGGAAAAGGTGGAGGTGCTAAGTAGCTATGGGAAGGCTTAGTAAAAGAGAAGCAAGACTTAGGAGAAAAAAAAGGATTCGCAAAAAGATATTTGGGACACCTGAAAGACCTCGCCTTTGCGTATACAGAAGCCTGAAGCATATATATGCTCAGATAATAGATGATACAACAGGAAGGACACTTGTTGCAGCCTCTTCTCTTTCAAAGGACTTAAGACCTATTATTGGAAAAGATGGGAGGAATAAAAGGGGTGCTGCTATAGTTGGTGAAGCTATAGCAAAACTTGCTCTTCAGAAAGGAATAAAGAAGGTTGTGTTTGACAGAAACGGATTTCTTTATCATGGAAGAGTAAAAGCACTTGCTGAAGCTGCAAGAAAAGCAGGACTTGAGTTTTAAAAAAGGAGAAGGGCTATGGAAGAAACACGACTTATAGAAAAGGTCGTTCAAGTAAAAAGGGTTGCAAAAGTAGTAAAAGGTGGAAGGCGTTTTAGCTTCAGTGCAACCGTAGTGGTAGGAGATGGAAAAGGAAGAGTTGGAATGGGACTTGGAAAGGCAAAAGAGGTCCCTGATGCTATAAGGAAAGGAATAGAAAAAGCAAAAAAAGACATGAAGCCTGTTGCTATATATAACGGAACAATACCATATGAGGTAATAGGAAAAGCAGGAGCAAGCAAAGTCCTTCTTAAACCTGCTTCTCCAGGAACAGGAGTAATTGCAGGGGGTCCTGTAAGAGCAGTTGTAGAAGCAGCAGGAATCCAGAATATTCTTACAAAGTCTCTTGGTTCTAATAATCCACATAATGTAGTAAGGGCAACACTTGCTGCTCTTAGATCCCTTAGACTTCCTGAAGAGATTGCAAGAAGAAGGGGTAAAAAGCTTGAGGAAATAAAAACTTAAAGGGTTTGTGTTATGGCAAAGATACTGAAAGTAACACTTGTAAAAAGTGGAATAGGGCAGCATAAAAAAATAAAAAGGACACTCAAAGCACTTGGTTTTAGAAAACTGAATCAGACAAAAAGATTCAAAAATCATCCGTCTATAAGAGGGATGCTAAGGAAAGTTATACATTTGGTAAAAATAGAAGTGGAAGAGGAGTAAAAGATGAAGATTCATGAGCTTGCTCCAAAGCCAGGTGCAAAGAAAGAAAGGAAAAGAGTAGGAAGGGGTCCTGGTTCAGGACATGGAAAGACATGTGGTCGTGGACAAAAAGGACAGAATGCACGCTCTGGTGGAGGAACTGTAAGAGGATTTGAGGGAGGACAGACACCTATTCACAGACGTCTTCCTAAGAGAGGATTTAAGAATCCTTTCAGGAAAGAGTATGAGATAATTAATGTAAAGGATCTTGAAAGATTTGAACCAAACAGTCATTTAGGTCCAGAAGAGCTTATTTCAGCTGGACTTGCTAAGGGGAAGAAAGATGGTATAAAGCTTCTTGGAGATGGTGAGATAAATAAGCCTCTTTTTATAAAAGTCCATAAAGCAAGCAAAAGTGCTATAGAAAAGATTGCAGCAGCAGGAGGGAGGGTTGAGCTTATTCAATGAATAGGCTTCAGAATCTATCAGACATACCTGAACTCAGAAAAAGGATCCTTTTTACTTTTCTTATGCTTATTGTATACAGAATAGGCTGTCACATACCTACTCCTGGAGTAAATGGAGCAGCACTTTCTGCACTTTTTGCCCAAAAGCAGGGGACTCTTTTTGGAATGGTAGACATGTTTACTGGTGGTGCTTTGAGAAGGATGTCTATAATGGCATTAGGAATTATGCCATATATAAGTGCTGCTATTATCTTGGAACTTCTTACTATAGTAATTCCAGAACTTGGAAAGCTTCAGAAAGAAGGTGAATTAGGAAGGAGGAAATTTACAGAATATACGAGATATGGAACTGTTATTATCAGTTTTATACAGGGATTTGGAATAGCAATTGGTTTAGAAAATATGACAGGACCAGGTGGAATGTTAATTGTTCCTGAAGGAGGATGGGGTTTTAGACTCCTTACAGCAACAACACTTTGTGCAGGAACAGTATTTCTTATGTGGATTGGAGAACAGATAACAGAAAGGGGAATAGGAAATGGAATATCTCTTATAATATTTGCTGGAATTGTTGCTAGACTTCCTGTTGCAGCAGCAAATACATTCAGGCTTATGAAAACAGGAGAGCTTTCACCTTTCTTTATGCTTCTTCTTCTCGCATTTATGATCTTTGTTATTGGAGTAATCGTATTTGTAGAAAGGGGACAAAGGAGGATTCCTGTTCAGTATGCAAAAAGGGTTATAGGAAGAAGGGTATATGGAGGACAAACTACACATCTTCCTTTAAAAGTAAATGCAGCAGGAGTTATTCCTCCAATATTTGCTTCTTCTGTCCTTATGTTTCCAGCTACAGTAGCCAATTTTATAGATCCTGAAAAGATGCCTCTTTTGCATCAAATAATCAGTTACTTGAGACCAGGAAATCTTATATACAGCCTTGCTTATGTTGTTTTAATCTTCTTTTTCTGTTATTTTTATACTGCTATTCAGCTAAATCCTGTAGATCTTGCAGATATTATGAAAAGACATGGAGGATATATTCCAGGAGTAAGACCTGGAAAAAGCACAGCTGAATATATTGATAGGGTCTTGACAAGACTTACATTTTGGGGTGCAATTTATGTATCTGCTATATGTATACTTCCACAGATCCTGATATATAAGTTTCATGTCCCGTTCTATTTTGGAGGAACTGGTCTTCTCATTGTGGTTGTAGTTGCTATGGATACGATAGGTCAGATAGAGGCATATCTTCTTATGAGACACTATGAAAGTTTTGTAAAAAGAGGCTTTGTTAAGGTAAAATAATATATAGAGCCATGCCAAAGGAAGAACCAATTGAAGTAGAAGGGACAGTAAAGGAAGCTCTTCCTAATGCAATGTTTAAGGTCGTTCTTGATAATGGGTATGAGGTGCTGGGTTATCTTTCTGGAAAGATGAGGAAGCATTATATAAGAATACTTCCTGGAGACAGGGTAAGGATTCAGCTTTCACCTTATGATCTTACAAAAGGAAGGATTGTTTATAGAAAAAGCAAATAAGGAGGGCAGAAATGAAGGTATCTCCTTCAGTAAAGAGAAGATGTATAAAATGCAAGATAGTAAGAAGAAAAGGGGTAGTAAGAGTAATATGTGAAAATCCTCGTCATAAACAAAGACAAGGATAGGGGAGCTGGCTATGCCAAGGATTGCAGGTGTAGATCTTCCAAAAGATAAAAGAATAGAAATTGCACTGACTTACATATATGGCATAGGAAGAAGTAGTGCAAAGAAGATACTTGAAGAAGCAGGGGTTGATCCCGGTATAAAAGCAAAAGACCTTACCCCTGATCAGGTATACAGAATCAGCAAGATAATAGACGAAAACTATAAGGTAGAAGGAGAATTAAGAAGAGAGGTTGCTGCAAATATAAAAAGGCTGATAGAAATCGGCTGTTATAGAGGATTGCGTCATAAGATGGGACTTCCTGTAAGAGGACAAAGGACAAGAACAAATGCAAGGACAAGAAAAGGACCAAGAGGTGCACGCATAGGAAAAAGAAAAAGAAAGGAGCAGTAAGCTATGGCAAGGGCAAAGAAGAAGAAGGCAAAAAAGGAAAAGAAGAATGTTCATACTGGCATCATCCACATCCTGTCTACATTCAATAATACCATAGTAACAGTTACAGATCTTCAAGGAAATGTCATAGCACAGTCAAGTGCTGGAAGAGTTGGATTTAAAGGGTCAAGGAAAAGCACTCCTTTTGCTGCTCAGATGGCAGCAAAGGATGCAATACAGAAGGCTATGGAACATGGACTTAGAGTAGCAGAAGTAAGGATAAAAGGACCTGGAGTTGGAAGGGAAGCAGCTCTCAGAGCACTTCAGGTAGAAGGTCTTACAATAACCGTTATAAGAGATGTAACACCTATTCCACATGACGGATGTAGACCACCAAAAAGAAGAAGAGTATAAAGGAGGTTTGCTTTGGCAAGATATACAGGACCTGTATGCAGGCTTTGTAGAAGGGAAAATACAAAGCTCTTTCTGAAAGGAGATAAGTGTTATACAGACAAATGCCCTCTTGAAAGAAGACCATATCCTCCAGGACAGCATGGTCCACTTCAAAGAAGGGAGAAGTATTCTGATTATAAGATAAGACTGAGGGAGAAACAGAAAGTAAAAAGGTTTTATGGAATCCTGGAAAAGCAGTTCAGAAGGTATTATGAAGAAGCTGAAAGGATGAAAGGAGAGACAGGAAAAAATCTCTTGATCCTTCTTGAAAGAAGACTTGACAATGTAGTATATAGACTTGGCTTTGCTTCTTCAAGAAGACAGGCAAGACAGTGGGTAAATCATGGTCATATACTCGTAAATAAAAAGAAAGTAGACATCCCTTCATATCTTGTAGAAGTAGGAGATGTAATAGAAGTTGCAGAAAAGAGCAGGGATATTCCACAGATAAAAGAGGCCCTCCAGACAGTGGAAAGGAGAGGAATTCCTGAATGGTTAGAGCTTGATAAGGAGAACTTTAGAGGAGTTGTAAAGGCAATGCCTACAAGAGAATCTATAGAAATACCAATACAGGAACAGCTTATAGTAGAATTTTATTCAAAATAAAGGGAAGTAGTCATGGAAAGGCCATCAATGGAGATTATAAGCAGGAATTGGAGACAGCTTGTAAGACCTAAGCGAATCATAGTAGAAGAAGCAACTGATACTTATGGAAAATTCAGGGCAGAACCCTTAGAAAGAGGATTTGGAATTACCATAGGAAATGCTTTAAGAAGAGTTCTTCTTTCTTCAATCCAGGGAGCTGCAATTGTTTCTGTAAAGATAGATGGAGTGCTTCACGAATTTTCAACAATTCCAGGAGTCCTTGAAGATGTAACTGACATAATACTTAATCTGAAGTCAGTAAGACTTAAGCTTAAGGACAGAGAAGAAGCCGTAATCCATCTTTCAAAGGAAGGTGAAGGTGAGGTAAAGGCAGCAGACATAGATACTCATGGACTCGTAGAGGTCCTAAATCCAGAACAGCACATAGCAACACTTAGCAAAGATGGTCGTCTCAATATGGAAATGGTAGTAAAGATGGGTAAAGGATATGTTCCAGCAGAAAGACTGAAATCAAAGGATCAGCCAATAGGTGTTATTCCAATAGATGCAATATTTTCTCCTATCCGAAAAGTAAACTTCAGGGTTACTGAAGCAAGAGTTGGAGAGCTTACAGAATATGACAGTCTTACACTTGAGATATGGACAGACGGAAGTGTTAAGCCTGAAGATGCACTTGCCTATGCTGCAAAGATCATAAAAGAACAGATGAATCCATTTATAAACTTTGAAGAAGTTCCTGAACCAGAAATAGAGGAGGAAGAAAAGAAGAAAGAGGAAGAGGAAGAAAAAAAGAGGCTTATGGAGCTTCTTTCAAGACCTGTATCAGAGCTTGAACTTTCTGTAAGGGCAGCAAACTGCCTTAAGAATGCTGGGATAAGGTATATTGGAGAGCTCGTTCAGAAGACAGATCAGGAGATGCTAAAGACACAGAACTTTGGAAGAAAATCACTTAATGAGATAAAGGCTGTTCTTGCAGAACTCGGTCTTTCCTTAGGAATGAAAGTAGACTTTAAACCACCTGAAGAAGAACAAAAAGAGGAAGGAGAAAAGGATGAGGCATAGAAAAGCTGGAAAAAAGCTTGGAAGAAATCCTGCTCACAGAAGAGCACTTCTCAGAAATCTCGTTACTGCTCTCTTTAAATACGAACAGATAGAAACAACAGATGCAAAGGCAAAAGCCCTAAGACCAATTGCAGAAAAGATGATAACACTTGCAAAAAGAGGAGATCTTCATGCAAGAAGACAAGCACTTGCATTTATTCAGGAAAAAAAGGTTGTTCATAAGCTATTTGAAGAAATTGTAAAAAGATATATGAACAGACAGGGAGGATATGTCCGTATTATAAAAAAGACTACGAGAAAAGGTGATGGTGCAAATATCTCAATTGTCCAGCTTATTCCTGAAGAAGAGACAAAAGCTGAATCTCAGAAAGGTAGTTAAGTAGTGAGTGGTTTCAGACATAAGGATCTCCTCAGTATAAAACAGCTTTCTGTAGATGATATAAATCTCATCTTAGAAGTTGCTTCCTCACTTAAAGAACTTACTCAGAGGGATATAAAAAAAGTTCCTACATTAAGAGGTAAGACCGTCATAAATTTTTTTTATGAACCAAGCACAAGGACAAGGACATCTTTTGAGCTTGCAGAAAAGATCCTAAGTGCTGACAGCATAAATATATCTGCTTCTCAAAGCAGTATTATGAAAGGTGAAACACTTTCTGATACTGCAAGAAACCTTGATGCAATGAATCCAGATCTCATTGTAATAAGACACTCATCAAGTGGTGCACCTCACTTTATTGCAAAAAAGGTAAGGGCAGGAGTTATAAATGCAGGAGATGGAATAAACGAACATCCAACTCAGGCACTCCTTGATCTTTTTACGATAAAGGAAAAGAAAGGAGGATTTAAAGGACTTGAAGTTGCAATCATAGGAGATATTGCTCACAGCAGAGTAGCAAGATCAGACATATTTGCACTGAAAAAGATGGGAGCAGAGGTTACGGTTTCTGGACCTCCAACAATGATTCCTAAAGGAATAGAGTCTTTGGGAGTAAAGGTGTGTTATGATCCTGCTGAAGCAGTAAGAGGAAAGGATGTTATTATAGGGCTCAGGATTCAGCTTGAAAGGCAGAAAAAAGTCCTTTTTCCAACTTTAAGAGAGTATTCTACATTCTTCAGTATAAGGAAAGAGATAGTAGAGCTTGCAAAACCTGATGCAATAATAATGCATCCAGGACCCATGAACAGGGGAGTAGAGATTATGAGTGATGTTGCTGACAGTAAAAGATCTGTTATACTTGATCAGGTGATAAATGGTGTTGCTGTAAGGATGGCAATTCTTTATCTGCTTATTGG
This sequence comes from uncultured Desulfobacterales bacterium, assembly GCA_964513995.1. Taxonomy (GTDB): domain Bacteria; phylum Desulfobacterota; class DSM-4660; order Desulfatiglandales; family JALVZP01; genus CAZEOQ01. The sequence continues at coordinate 130,672 of CAZEOQ010000001.1, forward strand.
AGGAAAAAATGAATGATCCTGATAAAAGGAGGAACTGTTGTAGATCCTGTAAGAGGGAAAGAAGAAAAGAGGGACATTATTATTGAGGGAGAAAGGATAAAAGATATACTTCCTCAAGGAAAGATTCCAAAAGAAAATGTTTTTCAAAAGATCATTAATGCAGAAAATATGATTATATGCCCTGGTCTTGTAGACATGCATGTTCATCTGAGAGAGCCAGGACATGAATATAAGGAGGACATTGAATCTGGAACACTTGCAGCAGTTGCAGGAGGATTTACAGCTGTTGCATGTATGCCAAATACAGATCCTCCCAATGATAACTCATCTGTTACAAGTTTTATACTAAGACAGGCAGAAATTAAAGCACACTGTAGAGTTTATCCAATTGCAGCAATTACAGTTGGAAGAAAAGGTGAAAGACTTACTGAATTTGGTGATCTGAAAAAGGCTGGTGCTGTAGGTGTATCTGATGATGGAAGGTCTGTCCTAAACAGTGATCTTATGAGAAGAGCACTTGAATATGCAAAATATCACGGTCTTGCAGTTATTTCTCACTGTGAGGATCCATATCTTTCTGAAGGTGGAGTGATGCATGAAGGAGAAGTTGCTACGATGCTTGGACTTATGGGGATTCCTTCTGAAAGTGAAGAGATTATGGTAGCAAGAGACATACTCCTTTCAAAACTTACAAAAGCACCTGTTCACATTGCTCATGTAAGCACAAAAGGATCAGTAGAGCTTATAAGAAGAGCAAAAGAAGAAGGAATCCCTGTTACAGCAGAAACCGCTCCACATTATTTTTCTTTAGATCATAGAGCCGTTATAGGATATGATACAAATGCAAAAGTAAATCCTCCACTCAGGACAGAGGAGGATGTAGAGGAAATAAAAAAAGGATTGAAAGAAGGGGTAATAGATGTTATTGCTACAGATCATGCACCTCAAAGCCCTCTTGAAAAAGATGTAGAATTTGACAAAGCAGAATTTGGAATGATAGGACTTCAGACAGCTCTTCCACTTACACTGAATCTCGTAAGAGAAGGGATTCTTTCTCTTCCAGAAGCAATAAAAAAGCTTTCATATGCACCAGCATCTATCCTGGGTATTCCCTGGTCAAATATAGAGATAGGTGCAAGAGCAGATATCGTTATAATTGATCCGGATTACAGCTATGTTCTTGAAGAAAGACATATCTTTTCAAAGAGTAAAAATACACCTTTCTTAGGCAAAAGGCTTTCAGGAATAGTAAAGTTTACGATAATAGAAGGAAAAATAATATATGAAGGCTTCTTTTAAAGAAATCTCTCATAAAACATCTCCTTTGCTTTTATTATCTCCTCTTCTTTTGCTTTTTTATGAATCTCAAATATCTTAATTACCTCTTTCCTAACAAACTTCATAATCTCATCAAATCTTACTTCCCCTTCTCCTGGAGCTAAATGATCTTCAATACCTCTTACATCATGAATATGAATCCCTATCATCTTATCTGAGAACTCTTCTAAAAACATTTCAGAAGGACAAATCCCGAGTTTTTCTTGAACAATTGCATGTCCTATATCATGCCAGTATCTTATGTTACTTCCTTCAAATTCTTTAAAAATTATCCTGAGTTCCTCTATATCAGGAATTTCGTGAAAATAAAACCTGTTTTCTATTCCCAGAAATACACCGTATCTTTCTGCATATGGAATAAGCTTATCCAAGGCTTTTAACACAGAATCCAGATTCTTTTGCCTTTTAGATCTTCTAATCTTCCTCTGTTCCTCAATAAAAGATCTCCCTTCTTCTTCATTAATCTTTCCTTTCTCAAAGAGTTCTTTTAATCTTTCAAAAGGATTTGGCATATCAACTCTTCCAAGATGAAGGACAACAGCTTTTGCTTCAAGATCATTTGCACATTCTATAGTTCTTACAGTATGTTTTATTGCTTCTGAAAGTTCGTCTTTATCAGTAGATGATAGAAGATAAAGATCACCACTTCCTTTTATATATGGCTCATCTGGTTTTGGAAAATAATTATGGATACTGAATACCTTTATGTGCTTCTTTAAATAAGATTTTGCTTCTTTAAACTGAGTTTCAGAAATCCTGTATTCAAGTTCTATTGCTTCAAAGCCCATCCTAAGGATCTGATCTATTATCTTCTTTAAATCTTTCACATCCTCACTTAGATAACATGTAGAAATTCCTATCATCATTCAGGTCCTTTACTTTTTTGTTCTTTTAATATACTTTTATACAAACTTTTGCAAGGTGATTGCCATGATAAACATAAAACAGATCCCAACAGGTAAATTTCAGGTGCTGACTTACATCGTCTCCTCAGAAAATGAAGCAGCAATTATTGATCCTGCAGGGGACGAAGAAAAGATTTTGAAGATTATAGGAGATGAAGGATTAAAAGTAAGATATATTTTAAATACCCACGGACATGCTGATCATATCTTGGGAAATAAAAAGCTCAGAGAAAGGTTAAAAGTTCCAGTTTATATGCATAAAGATGATCTTGAGTTTTTTTCAGATGAAGAAGTTAAGAAAAGGATAGAAAAAGAGCTTGGAATTGAAGCAGACCTTATCGTAGATAATGCCCTGAATGATGGAGACATACTCCCCTTAGGGAAAGTTAAAATAGAAGTAATACACACTCCAGGACATACACCTGGATCTTGCTGCTTTCTCGTAGAAAAGAATCTCTTTACAGGAGACACACTCTTTGTAGGAGCTGCTGGAAGGACAGATCTTCCAGGAAGTTCACTTGAGAAGCTTATTTCTTCCTTAGAAAGGCTTATAAAACTTCCTCCTGATACTGTAATCTGGCCTGGTCATGATTATGGAGAAAGACCTTATTCTACCTTAGAAGAAGAAATGAAAAATAATCCTTATATTACTGACTTTATCCTTTCTGAATGAGATGAGGATCCTTAGAGCTCTTTTCTTCTTTGCTATTATTTTTCTCATCAGCTGTCAGAGAAAAGAAAAGGTAGCACCTGACTTCTTGCTTTTTGACCTGGACAATAAACCTGTTTGTCTTAAAGATTATAGAGGAAAAATAGTGCTTCTGGATTTTTGGGCAACATGGTGTTATGCTTGCAGGATGTCAATTCCAAAGCTTATAAAACTTCAGGAGAAGTATAAAGACAAAGGCTTTTCTGTCCTTTCAATATCCTTAGATAATCCTGAAAAGGTTAGTAATGAAGATCTGAAAAGATTTAAAAATGAAGTAGGAATAAATTACAGGATACTCAGATACAACATGAAAGTTATTTCTGATTATTTTGGAGATAATAAACTCGTCATTCCCACGATGTTTATCATAGACAGAGATGGAAAGATAAAGGCAAAAATAGAAGGTTTTAGACCAGAACTTTTAGAAAAAACCTTAGAGAGGATATTGGGATGATAATAGACATTCACACACACATATTTCCTCCTTCAGTAAAGGAAAAAAGAGAAGATTTTTTTGGAGAAAACTCTTTTAGGCTACTTTATTCTGACAGAAAATCAAAGATAATAACAGCAGAAGAAATTATAGATGCTATGGATGAGAATGGGATTGATAAATCCGTTGTATTTGGTTTTCCGTGGAAAGAGGAAAAAAACTATAGGATGAATAATGATTATGTAATAGAAGCCGTAAAGAGATTTCCAGACAGACTTATAGGATTTGCTTGTGTTGATCCTTTTGCTAAGGATGCAGAAAAAGAGGTCCTCAGATGTGTTGAAGAGGGGCTGAAAGGTGTAGGAGAAATAGCATTTTATGAATCTGATATTACTGAAGAAATAACAGATCGTCTTAAAGGCATAATGGAGATATGCAAAGAATTTGACATTCCTTTTTTGCTTCACACAAATGAACCAGTAGGTCACAGGTATCCAGGAAAAAGTCCAATGTCACTTTCTAATCTTTATCTTTTCATCAAGAAATATCCTGAAAACAAAATAATACTTGCTCACTGGGGAGGAGGACTTATTTTTTATCTCCTGATGAAAAAAGAAGTAAAAGAGGTTCTAAGAAATGTATGGTTTGATACAGCTGCTTCTCCTTTTCTCTATTCAAGCAGTATATATAAGATAGGAATAAAGATAGCAGGAGAAGAAAAGATACTTTTTGGAAGTGATTTTCCTCTTATATCTCCTTCCAGGTATTTTAAAGAGATGAAAGAAGCAGGTCTTACAGAGGATGAGTTATGTCTGATAAGAGGGAAAAATGCAAAGAATCTCTTAAAAATATAAAGGTAGTTATATTTGACTGTGATGGTGTTCTTTTTGATTCAAAACTTGCAAACATAAAGTTTTATAACAGTATCAGAGAGCATTTTGGACTTCCTCCTATGACAAAAGAAGAAGAAGACTACGTCCATACTCATACTGCTTATGAATCTATAAAGTTTATCTTTAGAAATACTCCTTATGAACATATAGCTCAAAAATACAGAACAGAAAAAGATTACACCCCTTTCATAAAATACATGAAAATGGAACCAGGTCTCAGAGAACTTCTCAGAAGACTAAAACCTCACTTTGGTCTTGCAATAGCAACAAGCAGGAGCAATACAATAGGACCTGTTCTAGAGTATTTTAAACTCAAAGAATTTTTTGACATAGTTATATCTGCTCTGGATGTAAAAAACTTTAAACCTCATCCAGAGTCTATATATAAGATACTCTCTTTTTTTAAGATAACAGAAAAAGAAGCTCTATATGTAGGAGATTCTCAGGTTGACTGTGAGATGGCAAAAAGAGCAAAGGTAAAATTTGTTGCATATAAGAATAAGGACCTGGAAGCAGATTACTATGTTGAACATCTGCTTGAGATAGCAAAATTACTTCTTCCATCCGATTAGTCCTTTATCTGGATCAAAATCCACTCTTTTTACAAGCCTTTCCAAATCATCTGGATTGAATGGAAGTTTTCTGAAAAGCTTTTTTTCAACCTTCTCACAAAGCCTAAAATTCTCCTTTATAGCCTCTATCTCTTCTTTTCCTTTTCCATAACGATCTATTATGTAAATAAGCCTTTCCTTAAGAGTTACGACTCTGTCATGATTCACTCTTTTGTCTGAATAATAAACTACTTCCTTTTCTGAACAGGAAGATAAAGGATCAAAACTTTTAAGTATTACATGTTCTGAGATTATTTCTATAATTTCGTCCAATCCGTTTTCTTTACATATACCTACTCCTATCTCTACATGATCCCTTTTTGTCTTAAGTGATTCTGTCTTTCCTATGTCATGCAAAAGAGCTCCTGCAATTACCTTATCCATAGAAATCTTTTCTCCTGATTCTACAAGTCCAGAACCTATAACAAATGCTACCTTTGCTACTACTATAGAATGTCTCTGAATGTTTTCTAACATAGAGTATCTTTTCATAAGCCTTAGGCAATCTTTTATACTTGGAACCATGATAAAAGACCTATTATTATGAACTGGATTATGCTATTATAAAAATAGCTTTTGGTTGGCAAGAAAAAAATGGAGGTGTGAAGCTACGGATTTTTCACAGCAAAGTCTGAAAATAACGACATTTCACATACTCAGCAAGGAAAAAAAACATCTCAGAACAAAACTAAGGCTTTATTCAAAATGGAAAAAGACAGTCCTTATTTTGCCTGTTTTGGCAACAGAATATACAGATCCTTCAAACAGGGAAGTGTTTTTAAACATACTGAAACAGTTAAAAGAAGTTAACTATCTTTCAAATATAATTTTTGGCTTAGACAGAGCAACAGAAAAAGATGCTTTTTTCTTAAGGGATCTTTTAAAATCAGTAGGTCTTAGGAACTGGATCATACAGTGGAATGATGGAGAAGGATTTAGCAGCATTTATAAAAAACTGAGTGATGCAGGATTCAGTATAGATGAGCCAGGAAAAGGGAAAAATCTTTTTTTAAGTTTTGGTATAGCTATAGCCCTTGGTGCAGAATATGTTGGAGTCATAGATGCAGATATAAGGACATTTAAAAGAGAACAGCTTGACAGGCTTCTTTATCCCGTTGTTGTCCTCGGTTATGATTTTTCAAAAGCATATTATGCAAGAATTGCAAACAATACGATGTATGGAAGAGTTAAAAGACTCCTTCTTGATCCACTTCTCCTTTCTTTAAAAAGAAAGTTTACAGAGACAAAAGAAGAAAAAATGCTTAACCTTATAGAATTTCTTTTAAGTTTTAACTATCAGCTTTCAGGAGAGGTTGCATTTCACATAGATCTTCTAAAAAAGATGAGAGTGGCTACTAATTGGGGAATAGAGATATTTACTCTGATAGAAGTTTACAGAAAAGCATCTTCTTGTGCACAAGTAATGTTCAGTGAAGAGCCATTTGATCATAAACATCAGGAAGTTTCTCCAGATGATAAGACAAAAGGGCTTAATAAAATGGCAATAGACATCGTAACTACTCTTATGTATGCACTTATCGTAGAAGAAGGACTTGAAGTTTCTGATACATTCTTTAGAGATCTTGCTATTCTATATCAGGCTATAGCAGAAGAGCAGATAAAGAAGTATTCAGATGATGCAAGTTTTAGCAATCTGAACTATGACAGAGATGCTGAGGAAGAGCTTGTAAAAAAAGTCTTTAAAAATTCCATACTTCATGCAGGCGACTATTTTACTTCTCCATATAAAATGGCAGAAAGTTTCTTAAGAATTGCTCATACATTCCCTGAATTTAAACCTTTCTTAGAACAAGGACTTGCAGAAGTTATAATGAAAGTAGAAAAAGAAGCAAGAAAGATGATATTTGAGATGCCACAGACAGTATCCTGGGAAAGAGTTCAGAGCAAACTTCCTAAGATATTTTATGACATTGTTGAAGTAGTTGAACAGGAAAAAAGAAGATTTGCATAGATTAGTGATCTTCTCGGATCTGGATGGAACTCTTCTTGATGAAAAATACAGGTGGACTCTTGCAAAAGAAGCCATAGACTTATGTAAGGAACTGGATATTCCCATAGCTCTTGTATCAAGTAAGACAAAGGCAGAGATAGAGGTTATAAGAGAAAGGTTGGGATTGAATGATCCATTTGCTGTTGAAAATGGAGGAGCTGTTTTTTTTCCAAAAGGAAAAGGATATGAAAAGATAGAAATTGGAGTCTCTTACTCTGAACTTGTAGAAGCCTTAAGGAAAATAAAAAAAGAGCTTGGCTGGAACATAAAAGGATTTTCTGATATGGACATAAATGAGATTGCTTATATCACAGGCATGGATCTAAGTTCTGCATATCTTGCATCCTTAAGAGAATACGATGAACCTTTTATTATACTTGATAAAATAGATGATCTTTCTCCACTTTATGAGCTTGCAGATAAAATGGGATTAAGGGTTATTAAAGGAGGAAGGTTTTTTCATCTTCAGGGAAAAAATGATAAAGGAAAAGCTCTTGACATAATGATTCCCTGGTTTAGAAAAAAGATAGGCAGAGACATAATCACTGTTGCTCTTGGAGACAGTCCAAATGATTTTCCGATGTTTTTAAAAGTAGATATTCCTGTTCTTATAGCTTCATCAAGGAGGATTTCTTTTCCAAAGCTTCCTAACTTAAGAATAAGCAGGAAAAAAGGACCAGAAGGATGGAATCAGGAAGTGATAAAAATAATAAGAGAAATATACAAAGGAGGATGACATGGAAAGGATAGAGATAAATCCTCAGAACATAAAGGAAGCAGAAGTAGTAGTTGCTATTCCATCATATAATGAGGCAGACAGCATAAGTTTTCCTGTTACTCAGGCAGACAAAGGGCTCGTAAAATATTTTGGAAACAGATCTTGTGTGATCATAAACTGTGATAACAATTCTCCTGATAATACAAAAGATGTATTTTTGAATACTCCTACTGAAACTCCAAAGATATATCTTTCTACTCCTCCAGGAATTAAAGGAAAAGGGAATAACTTCAGAAATCTATTTCAAAAGGTTTTAGAACTTAAAGCAAAGGCAATAATAGTCGTAGATGCGGATCTGAAAAGTATAACGCCTGAATGGATAAAACATCTTGGAGAACCACTTTTTAATGGATTCTCATATGTAGCTCCACTTTATATAAGACACAAGTATGACGGAACAATAACAAATGGAATAGCATATCCAATGACAAGAGCACTTTATGGAAGAAGAATAAGACAGCCTATAGGAGGAGATTTTGGTTTCAGTTCAAAGCTTGCAAAGATATATCTGGAAAGCAATCTTTGGGACAGAAATGTAGAAAATTTTGGAATAGATATCTGGATGACGACCCTGGCAATATGTAGCAGAGTAAGAATATGTCAGTCATTTATGGGAAAGCCAAAGATCCATAGAGCAAAAGATCCTGCTTCAGATCTTGGTCCTATGTTCAGGCAGGTAATAGGCACAATATTTAAGATGATGACATATTTTGAATCATTCTGGATGAAGGTAAAATACAGCAGACCAACTGCCATATTTGGATTTGGTCTTGGAGAGACAGAAATGCCTCCTGAAGTAAAAGTAAATACAGAAAAGCTTAGGGATGAGTTTAACAGAGGATTTGAAACATATGGGGAAATATGGGAAAAGATCCTTTCAAAGGACATCTTCAGGAAACTTTTGGAAATAAAAGATCTCAGTGAAGAAAGATTCAACTTCCCTGTTGATCTTTGGGCAAGACTCCTTTACGATGTTTCCGTTGCATACAGAGACAAGATTGTTGACAGAGATCTTATGATGGACTCTCTTATTCCTCTTTATTTTGGAAAGACCCTTTCTTTTGTAAAAAAGACAAAAAGGATGTCAATAGCACAAGCAGAAGCAGTTATAGAAGAGGAGTGTTTGGTATTTGAGATGGCAAAACCATATCTCATAAAAAGATGGAAAGAGACAAAGGTTAATTCCTCTTTTCAGGTCCAAATGGCTTGAAGATTATAATAAGAGCAGGAAGAAGTGATAGGTCTGCGATAAGAGCAACGATCATAGCAAGTCCTGTAAGTATTCCAAAGTATATGGTAGGGATAAAGTTAGAGAAAATGAGGATAGAAAATCCTACAGTTATTACAAGTGTTGTATAAAACATTGCATAAGCAACAGTAGAATGGCATCTATACATTGCCTGTATGTAGTCTCTGTAATTTGAAAATTCTTGCTGGAATCTGTGGATATAGTGAATGGTATCGTCTACTGCTATTCCCATACTTATAGCAGCTATAGTAATCGTCATTACATCAAGATGAATGCCCATCCATCCCATAAATCCAAGTATAAAGATAACAGGAAGGATATTAGGAAATATTGCAAGAAGAGCTAATTTTAGTGATCTAAACAGGACTAAGAACATGAGCATAAGGAGAAAAGCAGTAAAGCCTAAGGTAAGAATCTGTGATCTAAAAAGACTCTGAAGGATGTTATTGTAAAGGACAAGGACTCCTGCCAGATGAAACTGATCTTTTTTAAGTCCAATCTTCTGAACTAAATCATGTCTTATCTTATTTAAAAGTGCATTTCTTCTCAGATTTTTGTCAGAATCTATAATTCTTGCAACAAAACGTGCTTCATTCTGTTCTACAGATATAAACGGCTTTATGATCGTCTCTTTAAACTTTGGAGGAAGTTTTTTATAAAGAAGGGCAAGCTCAAAGTTATCTAAGGGTCTTCCTTTCAGTTTTTCTATTATCTTTAAAAATGTAGCAAGTGAAAGGACTTTTCCTATCTGTGGAAGGCTATCCAGATAGTCGTGGACTTTTTTTATAAGCTCCATTTTATCATATGTAAACCAATATGCCTTTTCTTGAGGACTTTCAAACTCATCTTCAAATTCCTCAAACTCATCTTCTTCAATCTTCTTTTCCTCAAACTCTACGATTACATCAAGTGGGGTAGTTCCTCCCAGGTTTCTGTCTATAAACTTAAGTCCTTTATAGATTTCTGTTGTATGCTTAAAGTAATCTATAAAGCAGTTTTCTACTTCAAGTCTTGATATTCCAATACCACTTGCTATAAAAACAAGGATACTTATTGCTATTATAGCCTTCTTGTTCTTTTCTACAAGTTTTGCAAAAATGGACAAAAAAGCAAAATGAGTTTTTCTTTTTTTTAAAGGAAGGGTCTTTTTTAAGAGCATAACCTCTGCAGGGAAAAATATAAAAGTCAAAAGAAGAGAGATTACAAGACCAACACTCATCATCCAGCCAAATGTCCTGACAGGTTTTATGTCACACAGAAGAAGTGAAGAAAAACCTACAATAGTTGTAAGAGTGGTATAAAGACATGGGATAAATTTGTCCTGGATGGTATTTCTTATAAGGATCCTGTTTGGAAGAGAAGGATCTTCTGAGTTAAATTCCTCGTATCTTACGATAAGGTGAATTGCTATTGCCATAGTTAAAATAAGCTGTAAGGAGACGAAATTTGAAGATATGACCGTTACTTCCCAGTCAAAAATTCCAAGTATTCCCATCATAGTAATAACACCAAAGCCACAACAGAGCATAGGCAATATAACCCATCTTGGTTTTCTGAAGGTAAAAGTAAGGGTAAGAAGCATGAAGATAAAGACACCAATTCCAAATACTTTCAGGTCATTTTTTATAAACATAACAAGGTCATTTGCTATCATAGGGATACCGCCAAGAAAAAGCTGAGCATTCTTTCTGTGTTTATCCATTATTGAACGAATCTTTACTATGTCCTCATGTCTCAGCTCTCTTATCTTATCCAGATGAGCCCTTATCTTCTTTTTAAGCATTTCATATTCCCTTTCTTCCTCTTCTGTAAGACCTACAGAATACTTCTTCTTGACAAGCTGATCTCTTCTGTCCATAAGTCTTTCATATTCCTCATCTCTTTTAAGGATTATCTCTAAGGCAGTAGCATTTAGATCAGGACTTACAAGCAGATTTTTATACAGAGGACTTGTTCTGAATTCCTCCTTTGCAAGTTTTATGTCTATTCCAGGAGTCAAAAGAGTTGGAAGATTCCTTAAGTCTTTTATCTTCATCCTTATAGCAGTTTCTATAAGAGGGACATCCAGGATAGTTATAACAGTCTCAACTCTACTTATCTTTTTTATTTCATCTCTTAAGGATGCAATGTCTTTTAGGACTTCTTGAGAAAAAAGATCACGATTATAAGGTTTATAGGTTATTACGAGGAAGTCTTTTATCCCGTATCTTTTAGAGATCTCTCTCCAGTATAAAAGATCCTTGTCACTTTCATTAAGGAGTGTTTCTGCAGAAGCGTCTATCTTGAAATCTCTTGCATGATAACTTACAAAGGCTATAAAACACAGAAAACAGATAATAGTTATAAGGGGATGACCAAGTATGAGTCTATCAAATAGATCTATTCCCTTTAAAAAAAGCTTTTTCATTTCTCAGTTTTTTTAGTAAATCTTTCAAGTTCCCTGAACAGATCATCAATTGTCCCTTTTCTCAGGATGTCTAAAAACTGGGACCTATATGTCCTTACTATACTCACTCCTTCTACCTCTACATCATATATCCTCCAGCCCCTTGGTGATTTCCAGAACTTATATAACACTGAGATCCTGTCTCCTTTTGAAATAACAACTGAAGGGACATAAATCCTCTTTTCACTTTTTACAACAGCAGGCTTATATTCCACTTTTTCATCTCCGTGTATGGTAACTCTGTCAAGATAAGTCATCCTTAGTCTTTTTATAAAAAGATCTGTGAATCTTTTCCTCTGTTCTGGTGTAAGCTTATTCCAGTTTTTTTTGCCCAATGTAAGTCTTGCCATTGTTTTGAAGTCAAAAAGAGGTCTTGCAATCTCAAATATCTTTTTTTTCTTCTCTCTTTCACTTAAATCCTTCCTTCTTATAATAGACAAGACTTTATCAGTCTTTGATTTTATCAAGTTTTCTACATATCTCTTTTCTTCAACAGAAATAGCAAAAAGAACAGGACAGAAAAACAGGACTAATAAAAAAACTACCTTTCTCATGATATTACTCCTTTATCTTTTTTATTCTCATCTGCTCATATGCATCTCTTATGAATATGTAATAGTCTAAAGCATCTCTTTTTAGTGTCTCATATTCACCGATGTGCAAGGAGGTATGATTTATCTTATCAAATGCCCTTATAGACAGCAATATCCACCAGTCAAGAAGATATGTTGCTGGATGAGAGAATATGTCTCCTGCTTTTCCTATGGTATCTCTAAGATTAGAAGGACCTATAAAAGGCCAGACAATGTGAAAAACACTTCCCATCCTGTAATGTCCAAGTGTCTGTCCAAAGTCCTCTTCTACTGGCTCTAAGTGGAACCAGCTTCTTGCTGGATCTCCAAATCCTGCAATTCCCAGAGTGCTGTTTATTATAAAGCGAGCTGTTGTAATTCCAAGTTTTTTAAATTTTAACTGAAGAAAGCAATTTATAAAACGAATAGGAAATTTTGCATTTCTGAAAGCTCTATCAAATGCCCTTCTTATAAACTCAGGAACAACCTTTCCATATCCTTTAGCAGCAGGTTTAAGTGCATAAAAATAAGCCTTGTCATTAAATGTTGTAATGGCTCTGTTATAAGGCTCAAGAGGATCTGCAACTATCACCTTTTCAGGAGGACCAAATTCTTCTTCTAACTCAGTTTCTGCATAACAGCTGATAGCTGAGATAAAAAACAGGATCAAAAATACGAGTTTTTTCTTCATCACCCTCCTCCTTTCTATAAAATATCCTGTCAACAGATCTTAATCCCATACCCAGATCTTTTCAAGATATTCTAAAGAAGGCCAGAATTCCTCTTCTTTATGAACCTCTAAGGTAATCAAGGGAGGTTCTCTTTTCAGCTTAGATAAAATTTGAAAGACTTCTTCAAAGTCAATAATTCCTATGTTAAGACCTCTGTGTTCATCCCAGGTCCCTGAATTGTTATGAAGGTGGATCTCTTTAAGATAAGGAGAAATAAGCCTTAGCCATCTCTCTATAGGAATGATGCTGAAGACGACTGCATGAGCAGGATCAAAACAAAGTCCTGCATTTTCATAATCCAGAAGTCCTTCCATAAGAAGGATCATATCCTCAGGTCTTCTTTCAAATACATTTTCAAGTAAAAACTTGACACTTCTCTTTTTTAAATCCTCAGCTATCCATCTCCATATTTCAATAGAATTCTTTTGCCATACATCTCTCAGACCATGATACTTCTTTTCTTCAAATCCTGTATGAAAAACAACTGCCTCTGGTTTGAATACTGGTATAAGAGAAAGGATTTGAGAAAATCTGTATCTTGCTACTTCTTTTACCTTTGGATCAGGAGATCCAGGACAAAGGTCTATATAAGGTGCATGAAGTGTTATAGAGAGTCCATGACTTTGAAGTTCTTTGGCTACATCTTCATAATCTTTCAATGAAAAATTGTCTAAGCTATCGTAGTTAAAGGATATTTCAGGATTTATTCCATGTCTTATAAACTCAGGAAGATATAAATTTGCAAGCATGTCAAAAGGAATACTTACATGAATTATTCTCTTTAAGTCAGTCATAAGTTAACTTTTAACACAAAAAATTAACATTGACAACTTTAGCCAAAAATACAGAACAATTTCAAAAGATTATTGAAGCTTAGAAATTACCTCCTTAAATGATCTTATTATTCTGTCTTGATCTTCATCTTTCAAGAAAGGATGTATAGGAAGGCTCAATACTTCCTTAGAAGCCTTTTCTGCCTCAGGAAAATCTCCTTTTTTGTAACCAAGATGAAAGAATACGGGTTGTTCATGAAGACATTTGGGATAATATATAGCTGTAGGGATCCCTTTCTTTTTCAAAAACTCAGCTACTTTATCTCTATTCTTTACTCTTACAGTATACTGTGCATAGATATGAGTGTTTTCTGGCATAACCTTAGGAACAGTGCAGAAGTCTTTAAGCATCCTGGAATATCTTTCTGCTATTGAAATCCTTCTTTCAAGCTCCTTATCAAAGTATTTTAGTTTTACGAGTAAAACAGCAGCCTGAATAGTATCAAATCTTCCATTTGTTCCTACATGAACATGTTCATACTTTTCAATTCCACCATGATTTCTTATTGCTCTGATCTTTTTTGCAAGTTCATCATCATCAGTAAATATAGCTCCACCATCTCCATAACAGCCAAGAGGTTTTGCAGGAAAGAAGCTTGTGCAACCAATAAGTGTCAAACTACAGCTTCTTCTTCCCTTATGTTTTGCACCAAAACTTTGCGCACCATCTTCTATAACAGCAATTCCGTATTTCTCTGCTATCTTATTTATTTTTGAAAGATCTGGCATCTGTCCAAAAAGACTTACAGGGATTATTGCTTTTGTCCTAGAAGTTATTGCTTCTTCTAACTTTTCTGGATCCATATTATATGTATCTGGATCTATGTCTACAAATACAGGTCTTGCTCCTACAAGGAGTATGACTTCTGCTGTGCTGATCCAGGTAAAAGGAACAGTGATTACTTCATCTCCTGGTCCTATGTCTAATGCTCTAAGAGATATTTCAAGAGCCATTGTTCCACTTGATACAGTAATTGCATGTTTTACTCCAACATATCTTGCAAGCTTTTCTTCAAGTTCTTCTATCTCTGGTCCCATTATAAAACGACCATGCTCTAATACTTTTCTTATCCTTTCTTCTATCTCTTCCCTGTATGCCTGATATTGTGCTTTTAGATCAACAAACTCCATTTCTTTTTGCTTATACAAAAAAAACACCTTCAAGACAATCAAATTGACATATCCTCAAAGCTGTTTTAAAAAAGACAAATGAAATCTTGGTTTCTTTATTCAATATCTGCACTTTTTCTTTGGGGACTCTGGAGTTTTTTCCCAAAGCTTGCTTCAAAATATCTGAATCCAAAAAGTATTCTCTTTTTTGAGATATCTGGAGCAGCCTCCTTTTCAATATACATCCTTCTCAATTCAGGTCTTTCTTTTCACATAAAAGGATTCATCTTTTCATTTTTAACCGGAATATTTGGAGCATGTGGAGCTCTGTTTTTTTTAAAAGCTCTTTCTGAAGGTCCTGTTTCTTTAGTAACCATTATAACAAGTCTTTATCCTGTAATAACTGTCATCCTTGCCTATATTTTTTTAGGAGAATCTCTTTCCCTCAGACAAATCTTAGGTATAATACTTGCAATAAGCGGAATTATACTCGTTTTGAAATAATGGGAAAGAAGCTCCTTATCGTAGAATCCCCAACAAAGACAAAGACACTGAAGAGATATCTTGGGCGTGAATTTGAAGTAAAGGCTACATTAGGTCACATAAAAGACCTTCCAGAAGACAGGTTAGGTATAGACATAAACAATGGATTTAATCCAGAGTATGTGATTATAAAAGGAAAGGAAAAGATAATAAGGGAATTGAGGAATGCTGCAAAAGAAGCTGATGTCATCTATCTTGGAACAGATCCTGATCGTGAAGGAGAGGCAATAGCTTGGCATGTTGCAGAAGAGCTAAGGAAAGATAAGGCAATAAGAGGAAAAAAGATCCTTAGGGTCTTATTTAATGAAATTACAAAGAATGCTGTAAAAACAGCTCTTTCTTCTCCTGAACCTTTGAACAAAGAAAGATTTGAATCCCAAGTTGCAAGAAGAATACTGGATAGACTTGTTGGTTATCTGATATCTCCTCTTTTGTGGAAAAAAGTAAAGTGGGGATTAAGTGCAGGAAGGGTCCAATCTGTTGCTTTAAGGATGATATGTGAAAGAGAAAAAGAGATATTTGAATTTGAACCTGAAGAGTATTGGAATTTAGAGGTAGAACTAAGAGATGAAAAAGGAAAGACATTTAAGGCAAAGCTTGTGGAATATAAAGGGAAAAAGCCTGAACTTAAAAATAAAGAACAGGTTCAGAAGCTTATGACAGAATTAAAAGATAAAGAATTCAGGGTTTTTTCTGTTTCTAAGAAGAAAAGTAAGAAAAATCCTCCTTCTCCATTTATTACGAGTCTTCTTCAGCAAGAAGCTTATAAAAAATTTGGGTTTTCAGCAAAAAAGACAATGCTTATAGCCCAACAGCTTTATGAGGGAGTAGAGCTTGGTAGACTTGGAAGAACAGGACTTATAACATACATGAGAACAGATTCTTTCAGGATATCTGATGAAGCAAGAAAGATGGCTGAAAGTTTTATCTTAAAAAGATTTGGAAAGGAATACATACCAGAAAAACCAAATGAGTTTAAGAGCAGAAAAAATGCTCAAGAAGCTCATGAGGCTATAAGACCAACTCTGGTTGAGCTTGAGCCAGAAAAGATAAAGAGATACCTCACAAAAGAACAATACCTTCTTTATAAAATGATATGGGAAAGATTTCTTGCATCTCAGATGAATCATGCCATCCTGGAAAAGACGCAGATAGACATAAAAGCAGCTGATGCTGTTTTTAGGATTACTGGTTCAGTTGTATTGTTTGATGGTTTTATGAAAGTTTATGGAGGAGAAGATGAAAGAAAAGAAATACCAGATCTAAGAAAGGATCAAACACTCATTTTTGTAAAATTCAATCCATCCCAACACTTTACCCAACCTCCTCAAAGATATACAGATGCAACTCTTATAAAAGACTTAGAAAAGAATGGAATAGGAAGACCTTCTACTTATGCAACGATCCTGGAGATTATAAATCAGAGAGAATATGTAACCAGAGATGAAAAAAAGAGATTTAAGCCAACTGAACTTGGTTTTCTCGTAACAGAACTTCTTTTAAGAAATTTTCCAGACATTCTGGACATAGGCTTTACAGCAAAAATGGAGAAATACCTGGATCAGATAGAACAGGGAAAGCTAAAGTGGAAAGATGTAATAAAGAGGTTTTATGAAAGGTTCTCGGATGAACTTCAGAAGGCAGAAAAAAATATGGATGGAAAACTCCCTACAGATCTTTTTTGTCCAATATGCAAAGGAAGACTCTTTATAAGATCAGGAAAGAGAGGAGTTTTTCTTGGCTGTTCCAATTTTCCAAGATGTAGATTCTCTTCAGATTTTTATAGAGACGAAAAAGGAAGGATTGTTATGAAATAATTTCTTGACAAATCTAAGCCTAAGTCTTTATAAAAACCTGGTATGAAAGCCTTAGCAAAAGCATTGTTTTTTGTTTTATTTTTCGTCCAATCAGTTCTTTCAGAAGATGCTCCTTTTAAAAAGGGAACACTTTCCTTTGAGTATCAAACAGGCATACTTTTTTCTCCTGTAATTGTTCACGAGGAACTTCCTTCTTTTAATTACTGGCAGACAAATCTCAGAATAGGAAGAATGCTTAACTCTCCTCATGGAAAAGGGATTTTTAGAGGAAACCTTGAAGGGATTATAGAGATTACTGCTTCTTCTGTAGTTGAAGGAAAAGGAAGTTATTTATTTGGGATAGGTCCTCTTTTCAGATATAATTTTGTCAGAAAAAGTAGGAAATTTTTTCCTTATATACAGGTTGGAGCAGGAGTCTGCTATACAGATGCTTATTACTATGAAGCAACAGGTCAGGGTTTCAACTTTACTATACATTTAGGAATAGGAGTAAAATATCTTTTAAGTAAAAGGATTGCTATAGAACTTGAAACAAGATATGAGCATATATCAAATGCAGGGATGGATCACAGAAATAAAGGAATAAATGCTATTGGACCTATGTTTGGTTTTACTTACTATTTTCACTAAAATTCTGTCTTGAAAATATTCCAAAGCTCTGGTAGTTTATCCAATCATGATGAAGAAGGAAGAGATGAAATATCTAATCCCTTCTATAACTTCAGAAAGGAGATGTCTTTCTTGTGGAACATCTGACATCAAACCAGGAAGAAGATACTGTTCTAAGGAATGCAGACAGCAGATGAATTGGGTCCTTTCTCTTTCAAAAGGACTTCTTAAGGCATTTAATGCAAGATATGCAACATTTTTTTACAATTCAGAATATGTAATCCTTGACATCCTTCCTGTCTGGTCAAAAGGAGTTTCAAGATTCCTTTGGAAAAGAACACCTGGAAGAAAGCCTGCTGAGGACCTGAAAGAACTAATTCTCTATTGGGGGAAAAAGTGGCATGAGCTTGTAAACAGCAGTAATTCAAAAAGCTATGCCTCTTTCTTTTTGATAAAACAGACTTATATAGAAGAGCTTGATCCAGAGATGTTAAAGCCAGTAAAGATAATGATTCCAAAACTTACAGAAAAAGAAAAGTTTTATCTGAAAATCCTGAGGATAAAAAAAGAGGATCTTTTTACTTCTCATCCTGTAGACATCATAAGATCAGCATATAAGAGGATGGCAAAACTTTATCATCCCGATATGGGAGGAGATGAAGAAAAATTCAAACAGCTAACAGAAGCCTATAGGCATATACTTATGTGGGCAAAGAATCCAAGTTATACATTCCGTAAGGCTATTGTTGGATGCTGGTCATATGATGGAAAGACAAACAGGTGGACACCACCACTTTAGACTTCCATACATACACTTTTTACTTGTCTTAGATCTGTAAGACCTAAAAATATCTTTCTTATTCCATCCTGCATAAGAGTTCTCATTCCATCTTTTATTGCCTGTTTCCTAAGCTCTTCTACAGGAGCCTTTTTCTGAATCAGAGATTTTATCTGTGGTGTTCCTATAAGGAGCTCAAAAAGAGCAACTCTTCCTCTATATCCAGTATTATTACACTTAGGACAGCCTTTTGGTCTGTATAAGAAAAGATCACTGTTATACTCTATTCCAAGCTCTTCAAAGTTTTCTCCATAAAGTCTTGCAAGAAGATCAAATTCTTCTCTTGAAGGATGATATTTTTCTTTACAGTCAGGACAAAGTGTCCTTGCAAGTCTCTGAGCGAGTATTCCAAGAATGGCATCTGCAAAGTTAAATGGATCCATTCCCATGTCAAGAAGTCTTACAATGGTCTCTGGCGCATTGTTTGTATGAAGTGTGCTGAATACAAGATGTCCTGTAAGAGATGCTTCAATTGCAGCAGCAGCAGTCTCTTTATCTCTTATCTCTCCTATCATGATCACATCAGGATCTGCTCTAAGGAATGCCCTAAGAGCTGCTGCAAAATCAAATCCTATCTTTGGCATAACCTGAACCTGACGAAGTCCTTCCTGAGTGATTTCTACAGGATCTTCTGCTGTCCATATCTTCTTTTCTGGTGTATTTATATGTTTCAGGGCAGCATGAAGTGTCGTCGTCTTTCCTGAACCTGTTGGTCCAACTACAAGAACCATTCCATAAGGTTTCTGAATAATATCAAGAAAAGCCTTGTAATCTCTTTCGCTCATCTGAAGTTTTTCTAAAGGAATAGGCTCTCCACTGTGAAGTATCCTTAAGACGACATCTTCATTCTGATTTATCGTAGGGATTGTTGCAACTCTCAGTTCTATATCAAGAGGAGCATATTTCTTAAACTGGATCTTTCCGTCTTGTGGAAGCCTTCTTTCAGAAATGTCAAGATCAGCCATTATCTTTATTCTAGAGATTAAGGCATTTTTGTAGATGTGAGGAATTGTCTGATATATCTGACAGACACCATCAACCCTTATTCTTATAAGAACTGGCTTTTTTCCTGGTTGAGGTTCTATGTGTATATCTGATGCTCCTCTATTGTAAGCATCAATGATTATCTTGTTTACGAGCTGAACAATAGTGCTATCTTCTTCAGATATGTATTCCTCCTCTTCTTCCTCCTCTTCTTTTTCCTCAACCTCAAGCTTTGTAAGAAGCGATTCAATACTTGAGTCAATTACAGGAGGTTTTTGAGTGCTAAAAAAATGGTCTATTATCTTTTCTATATCTTCCTTTGTAGATACCCAATACTCAAACTTTTCTCCTGGAAGTATCCTTGATATGACATCTCTTGCTGGTAAAAAGTTAGGATCTTCCATAGCAACAATTATCTTTCCATCTTCTTTTGCAATAGGGACAAAACCGTGATATTTCAAAAAACCAGGTTTGAGACCTTGAAGAAGATCAGCTGGAACAGGCATATTTGGATCAAAGCTTATAAACCTTGTTTGATAAAATTCAGAAAGGGCTTTTCCTATTTCTTCTTTTGGCACATTGAAGTCTTTAATTAGAACAGACTCAACACTTCTTTTCAGCTTTCTTGCAATAGACATTGCCCTTGCAAGGTCTTGAGGAGTTATTATGTTATTCCTTACCAGATAATCAAATTTTGTCCTCGTAGTCTTTTGAACTGCTCTTTGATTCTTAAAAAATGCTATACCAAGAACATTAGCTATTTCTTTTATTGACTTTTCATCATTCTCATTAAACCTTTCTGCCCCTTTCTTGTTAATAAGCTGAATTACTCCAAGGATATATCTTTTATAAATAATAGGAGCAGCTAAGACCTGTCTCGTCCTATACCTCGTCTTTTGATCCCAGCTTTTATCAAACCTTAAGTGAGGAGCTACTTTTTTCAGTTCTTCTTCATCATATACATTGCTAATATTTATTACCTTTGCTGTCCAGGCACAGTATCCAGCAATACTGTTATTGTCTACTTTGACCCTTATCTCATTTATCTCATCACCTGTTTTAAACTTTGAATATATCTGCTTATTGATTCCATCTACTGCATAGATAGTTATCCTGTCAGCATCAAAAAGACTGAGGATCTCATCCTGAAGATTTATAAGGATTTCTTCTGTATCAGTCGCAGAATGAATCTGGTTTATTATATGAGTAAGTTTTTTCTGATATTCTAACTCTTTCTCTAAGGATTCTCTCGTATCTTCTGTTTTTTTCCTCAAAAGAAAAGCCATTTTTCCTCTTGTCCTTTTTTTATTACCATTTTATTATAAAACGGCTCAACAAAAAAAGAAAGGAGTCTTTTTATGCTTTTTGACTCACACGCCCACCTGGACATATTTGAGGACTTAGATGAAGTAATAAAAAGAGCAAAAGATGAGGGAGTGGAGGATATTATTACAGTTGGAGTAGACCTTGAAAGCTCTATTAAGGCCATAGAGATTGCAAAGAGATATGAAGGAGTATTTGCTGCTGTAGGTTTTCATCCTCATAATGCAAGATATGCTGAAACAGAAAAGTTAGAGTTTCTTATAAAAAAGGCAGAAAAAGAAGAAAAGGTGATTGGTTGGGGAGAGATAGGACTTGATTTTTACAAGAATTATTCTCCAAGGGATATACAGATAAAGGTCTTTAAAGAACAGCTTCACATAGCAAAAAAGCTTTCTCTTCCTGTAATCATCCATGACAGAGAAGCACATGAAGAAGTCCTTTCTATAATAAAGGAAATAGGGATAAATAAAGGTGTTATTCATTGTTTTTCAGGAGATTCTTCTCTTGCAAAAAAATTTATTGAACAAGGCTTCTTTATTTCAATCCCAGGAACAGTTACATACAGAAAAGCATCTAAGATAAGAAGGGTTGTCTCAGAGATAGATATTGATCATATGCTCGTAGAAACTGATTGTCCATTTCTTACTCCTTATCAAAAAAAAGGAACAAGAAATGAACCAGCATTTATAAGATTTACTGTTCAGGAGATAGCTTCTATAAAGGGGATGAGTTTTGAAGAAGTTGCAAAAATTACAACAAAGAATACAAAAGGACTTTTTAGGATATGAAAAAACACATTTCACAAGACTATCCTCTTATCCTTGCTTCTTCCTCTCCTAGAAGAAGGGAATTGCTTTCATCTTTAAAGATTCCTTTTTTGGTTATACCGAGCAATGTAGAAGAGAAAAAAGGGAAGGATGATCCTGAAAGATTTGCAAAAGAGAATGCTCTTATAAAAGCAAAAGATGTCTCTTTTAGGATAAAAGACAGATGGATTCTTGGAGCTGATACAATTGTCGTTCTTGGAAGAAGGATTATAGGAAAGCCAAAAGACAGAGAAGATGCAAAGAGGATGTTAAGACAGCTAAGTGGAAAAAATCATACTGTTATTACAGCATTCTGTATTATTGATCCAGAAGGTGAAGTTGCTCATCTTGAAACAGTAAAGACAGAAGTATGGATAAAAGAGCTTACAGAAGAAGAAATAGAAGGATATCTTGAGACAGGAGAACCTTTTGACAAAGCTGGATCTTATGCTGCTCAAGGGATAGGAGCATTTATGATAAAAAAGATCAGAGGCTCCTATACAAATGTAGTAGGACTTCCTCTTTCAGAGCTTATAGATGCCTTAAAGAAAGTTGGAGCAATAAAAAAATTTCCATAAGATGGGCACGCCGAGATTTGAACTCGGGACCTCTACCGTGTCGGGGTAGCGCTCTCCCACCTGAGCTACGTGCCCATCCAGATTTTTTAATACCAAATGATTATAACAGTTGTCAAACAGAATTTACATGTGATAATAAGATGAGATGAGCACTATAAGGATAGCACAGGCTCAGATAAATCCAATTTTAGGAGATTTTGAATATAACAAAAAAAAGATCCTGAAGTATATAGAGATAGCAAGAGAGAAAGATGCTGATATTGTAATCTTTCCTGAACTTTCACTTTGTGGATGTCCTCCAGAAGACCTACTTTTAAAACCAGGTTTTTTGGAAACAAGCAGGAAATTCCTTGATGAAATAAGTAAAAAGGTATCTGGTATTGTTGCAATTATTGGATATCCTGATACGGATGGAAAAAATGTCTATGATGCATTAGCAGTTATTCAGGAAGGAAACATAAAAGGAAAATACTACAAAATAGAGCTTCAAGACTTTGAAGAAAGGAGGTATTTTAAAGAAGGGAAAGAGCCTTTTTCTTTGAAGCTTAAAGAAGCTCTTATAGTCCCTTCCATAGGTAAAGATATCTGGATTGAAGGAAATGTTCTGGAAGATTTTGCAAGAAAGATCCGTGCTGATATTGTCTTAAATCTTTCTTCTTCTCCTTTTCACATAAAGAAATTTCAAGTCAGAATAAAAGTTGCTCAAAGATTTGCAAAAAGATCAGAAGTCTTTTTAGTTTACACTAACCTTGTAGGAGGACAGGATGAACTCGTATTTGATGGAGGAAGTTTTATTGTGAGTCCTGATGGTAATATCATAGCTTGTGCAAAGAGATTTTCTGAACAGCTTCTCGTGACGGATATAAAAGTCAAGGAGGAGAGAATTCTGGAAGAGACTTACATTGCAGAAAGTCTTTCTCCTTTGGAAGAAGTCTATAATGCCCTTGTTATTGGAACAAGGGATTATGTTAATAAAAACGGTTTTGAAAAGGTCTTAATAGGACTGAGTGGAGGTATAGATTCATCAGTTGTTGCAGCAATAGCAGTAGATGCACTTGGAAGAGAAAATGTTATAGGAGTTACCATGCCCTCACGATTCACATCCTCTGAAACACTCAATGACGCAGAAAGACTTGCTAAGAATTTAGGAATAAGACTTATAAAATTGCCAATAGAGCCTATATATGAAACATATCTGAAGATATTAGAAAAAGTATTTGATACATCTGAACATACAGTTGCTCATGAAAACCTTCAGGCAAGGATAAGAGGAAATCTCCTTATGGCAATATCTAACAGGTTTGGTTATCTTGTCCTTACTACAGGAAACAAAAGTGAAACTGCTGTAGGATACTGCACACTTTATGGTGATACAGCAGGAGGTTTTGCTCCTATAAAGGATGTGCCAAAGACAATGGTATATGAACTTGCAAGATACATAAATTCAATATGGGCAAAAGAGATCATTCCTGAGTCAGTTATAAAAAGAGATCCTACAGCAGAACTCAGACCTAATCAAAAAGACGAAGATACTCTTCCTCCTTATCCTGTATTAGACAGGATAATACATGAGTATGTGGAAGAAAATAAAGAAGTTGAGGAGATTATAGAAGAGGGATTTGAACCAGATGTTGTAAAAGATGTGATAAGGATGATTAAAAGAAGTGAATACAAAAGAAGACAAAGCCCTCCTGGTATAAAGATCACTGCAAAGTCACTTGGAAAGGACTGGAGATTTCCTATAACAAATCGCTATATGAAATAATGGAATACAAAGAAACAAAGGAAAAGATAAAGGAAATAAATCAGGACATATTTTCTTTGATCCAGAAAGCAAAAAAACTAACATTTGTCAGTAAGGACTCCTTTGAAGATTGGGAAAGGGTGTGCAAGGACATAGAAAGACAGCTTTCTGATGACATCTTCCGTATAGCCATTGTTGGAGCTATAAAGTCAGGAAAAAGCACACTTGCTAATTTTTTATTCTGTGGAGATTATCTGAAAAGGGGAGCTGGAATCGTCACATCTTTTCTTACAAAGGTAAGGAAAGGAAAAGAACTTAAAGCAGAAGTTTACATAAAGCCCTTGAGTGAAATAAACAAGGAAATAGAACAGGCAATAATGACATTGTCTTCTTATGAAGAAGGACTAAAGAGGTTTATTCCATTTGACATAAGGGATGAACTTAAAAGAAACAGATTAGAAGAGGTTGTAAAAGGATTTGATCCGAGGTTTTTTGTAAAGGATGGAACTCAGGATATAAATTACCTTACTGTTCTGCTTTATCTTAAAGGATACAGAACTGTTAAGGATCTTATATCTGAAAAACAGAAGAAGGTAGTTTATAAGGGAAAAGAATTTTCAAAGCATAAGGAATTTGTTGGAAATGATTCTCTTGCAATATATCTGAAAGACATATCTGTGGAAATAAACAGGGGAATATTTGATGAATCAGTAGAATTGGCAGACTGTCAAGGAAGTGATTCTCCAAATCCAAGACATATTGTAATGATTCAGGAATATCTGACGAAGACTCAGCTTGTGATATATGTCATAAGTAGCAGGATGGGAATAAGAGAAGCGGATATGAAGTTTTTGGATATGTTAAAAAGGATGGGGCTTTTAGAAAGGACCGTCTTTTTACTTAACTGTGACTTTGATGAACACAGATCAAAAGAGGATCTTCTTTCTCTTGTAGAAAAGACAAAAGAAGAAATTTCTGTCTTTGTTACTGAACCAAAGCTTTTTTCATTTTCAGCTCTGTATAATCTTTTAAACCAGACAAAAAAGATAACTGAAAGAGAAAGGATGAGACTCCTTCAGTGGAAGACTGATAAAGAGCTTATTGAATTTTCTGAAAAGCAGACAGCAGAATTTCTCAGCTATCTTCATGATCTTCTTTCAAAACAAAGATATGAGATGTTCTTAAAAAGCTGGATGTCTCATATAAGCTTTGTTTTATCAGAGATGAAGGAGTGGACCTCTTTAAACATAAAACTTATGCAGAGCTCAACTTCTGATGCAGAAAGTATGATAAAGAAAATCAGGACTGATAGAGAAAGACTAAGTGAAATGGGAGTTCACCTAAGTTCTGTGCTTTCTGGTATAGCTGATAGGGTAAAAGAAAGGATGAGGAAAAAGATAGACAGTTTTTTTGACAGGGATGGGAGATTGTTAAAGATCCTTTTTCAATTTATGAATAGCTTTCAGATTCCGTATGTTAGATATGTTGAGCTTTTAGAGAACATGAATCTAAGAGAAGCACAATATGTGGTTTTTAAAGAATACAAAAAAAGTGTTGATCAGTTTATAAGCCAAAACATAAATCCTCTTATAGTAAGATTTGTAAAACAGATAGAATCAGAGGTCTTAAATGAGATACTGTCTGCTGTTAAACCATATTATGAGATAAAAGAGCCTGTTAAGGTTGATTTTATCAAAAAGAGGTATTCATTAACTGCTCCTTCCATTTCTGCAATCATGGAATATAATATTTCTTTAACCACAGAAACACTTGTGAGATTTGGAATTTATAAGGCATTGGGTTTTATAAAAGGACTTTTAAAGAAAAAAGAAAGCTCGGATATAGAAGAAAAGATAAAAGCACTTGAATCAACCCTTTCAAGGATAAAAAAGAAAGGAATTGAAACAATCTCTTTTTGCATTACAAATTACAAAGAGAATCTGAAGTATCAGTATGTATTTAAATTGATCACTTGTATCTGTAAATACATAGAAGAGGTTATCATGATACAGCTAAAAAAAAGCCTGGAAAGGTTTTCAGATATTGAAAGAGAGATAAAAAGAGAAAAGGATGAAAAAGAGGTCATTCTGGGAAATCTAAAAGAGATTGAAAAAGAACTTATAAGCTATATGGAAAAATTAGGGAACTCAGGCAATTTTATCCACTTTGTAAAGTAAAACATGTAGTTTCCTGTCTTAGTAGGTCTTATTTTTCTGTAGTGTATGTTTCCATTCTTGTCCACTTCTTTTATGACAATCCTTCTGTCAAGAACAGCCGTCCATTTTCTTGCAAAAAGAAATGTATAGGGCTGATCCTCAGCTATTATCCTGTGAAGCTCATGACAGTATCTTACTCTTTTCTTATAATCATACTCCTGCCTTATCTTGATTATAAGCTCATCTGCTTTTTTATTCCTGTATCCAACAAAATTCAGCTGATATGGTCCTCTCTGACTTGAATGGAATATCTGATAAAGATCTGGTTCTATTCCCATACTCCATCCAAGAACAACTGCATCAAAATCGTGCCTGTTTATTCTTTGAATAAGGACAGACCATTCTAAAATCTCAGTCTTTACATCTATCCCTATCTTTTTCCACGACTGCTGAGCAATTGCAAGTATTGCTTTTCTTATGTCATTCCCACTGTTTGTAATAAGAGTAAAACGAAAAGGTCTTCCATTTTTCCTTAGCATTCCATCTTTTCCTCTCTTCCATCCTGCTTCTTTAAGAAGTCTTAGAGAAGCTTCAGGATCATATGGAAGTGGTTTTACAGAATGATCATAATAGTCTGTCTGCTTCAGAAAAGGGCCTGTTATCCTTTCTGCCTGTCCATAAAGGACATATTTTATGATCTTTTCTACATCTATTGCCATCCCAAGTGCTTTCCTTACTCTTACATCATCAAAAGGCTTCCTTCTCAGGTTGTATCCTATGTATGTATATCCAAAAGAAAGACCAGAAAATGCCTGAAATCTTGGATCTTTCTTTAGTCTTTCTACCTGATGAGGCTGTACATCATAATGATCTATTGTTCCTGCATAGAATTCCATCTCTTGTGTCAGTGGATCAGGTATTACTCGGAATATGTATTTTTTATAATTAGGTGGTCCTTCCCAGTAATCCTCAAATCTTTCAAGAATAATATACTGATCAGATACCCATTTCTTAAACCTAAATGGTCCACATCCTACAGGATTTCTGTTAAAGCTGCTATCCCTTATAGAAAACTTCTCCGGATCCATCCCTTTTGACATAGCCTCTTTTCTAAGGGCTTCTCTGTTCAAAAGGTGCTCAGGCAGGATTCCTATCTGCCAGCTGCTAAGAGCAGGAGAGTATAGTCTCTTATATATGACCTTTACTGTAAGAGGATCAATTATTTCTATTTTTTTTATAGGTTCAAAGTCTGATATCCTCGGTGAAAGATTTCTTGGATCCATAATTGCTTCGTAGGTAAATTTTACATCCTTTGCACTAAAAGGATGTCCATCATGAAAAAGGACACCAGGTCTTAAGTGAAATACTATGATTGGATTGTGTTCAAATGGAGGAAGTATCCTTTTTTGTGTAACTTTTTTGAGTTTATCAAATATTTCTGGATCTATCTTTGAAATTCTGATCTTTACTTTAAGTCTTCCTCTTTTTTTCTCCACAAAAGAGACTTCTTCTATCTCTTTCAGTTTCTTAAGTTTTTTTATTATGTAATCCTTATCTGATGCTTTTATCCAAAAGAAGGCTTCTTCATAAAGATCCCAGGATTTTGCAAGTCTTCCTCTAAGGTTTAGATTCTCATCCCTGTCTAAAAGCCCTTCAAAGACTAAGGATTCTATCTGTGCACTTGCACTGTCTGAAGAAAGTATAGGATTAAGTATTATTGCGTCTGCAGAAGATGCTGTTATGTATTCTGTAAGCCTTTCTGGATTTCCTTTTGTCTGTTCTTCATATGTAGGGATCCAAAAGTAGGATTGAAGGAAAAAAAGAAGGACAAGGATGGGGACAATAAGCAAGATCCTTTTTACCCACATCTCATTTTTCTTGACTTATGTGTTTATATGATTATCTTAGCTTGATGATCATAACAAAATAATGGAGAATTATAAAGGAATGGCAGCAAAGGATTATTACAAAATACTTGGTGTTCCAAGAAATGCATCTCAGGAAGAGATAAAAAGGGCATACAGGAGACTTGCATTAAAATATCATCCAGACAGAAACAAGGGAAATAAAGAAGCTGAAGAAAAATTTAAGGAGATAAATGAAGCATATGCAGTTCTTGGTGATCCGGAAAAGAGAAGACAATATGATATGCTTGGAGCTGAAGGATTTCAAAGCAGATTCAGTAAGGAAGATATATTTCGTGGATTTGATTTTGACAGCATATTCAGAGATCTTGGATTTGGTTTTAGTGGAAGGATAAGAGACATCTTCAGTGAACTTTTTGGGGATCTTGATTTAAGAAGGTCATTTCATTTCAGGACTTCTCCTTTTGAAACACAGGGAATAAAAGGAAAAGATCTGATTTATGAACTTCCTGTAACACTAAAAGAGGTAGCAAATGGAGCAAAAAAGACTATTTCATTCAGTGCAGGAGGAATACATGAAACGATCTCTATAAGGATTCCTCCGGGAGTAAAAGATGGACAGAAACTGAGAGTAAAAGGAAAAGGAGAACCAGGAATATATGGTGGACCTAGGGGAGATCTTTATGTGCAGATAAAGATAATGGAAGATCCTGTATTTAGAAGAGAAGGAGATGACCTTTTTATAAAACACAGGATAAAGTTTTCTGATGCGGTTCTTGGAACAGAAACAGAAGTTCCTACAATATACGGAAAGAAGCTGAGACTGAAGATACCTCCAGGAACACAATCTGGATCTAAGCTGAGGATTAAAGGATACGGTCTTCCAAAAAATGGAGGAAAAGGTGATCAGTATGTAGAAATAGTTATAGATGTTCCTAAGTCCTTGACAAAGGAACAGAAAGAGGCTGTTTTGAATCTTAAGAAGTTAGGATTATGAAAGCAATCTGTGTATTTTCTGGAGGATTAGACAGCATACTTTCTGCAAAACTTATTATGGATCAGGGAA
Source organism: uncultured Desulfobacterales bacterium (assembly GCA_964513995.1). GTDB lineage: Bacteria > Desulfobacterota > DSM-4660 > Desulfatiglandales > JALVZP01 > CAZEOQ01. Next base: position 159,620 of record CAZEOQ010000001.1, read on the forward strand.
TAGAAGTTATAGGAGTTTTTTTTAAAACCCCTTTTTTTGGTCCTGAAAGGGCAATTGAGTCAGCAAAGATTATAAACCTTCCTTTGAAAATAGTAGACATAACTGAAGAGCACTTAAAAATAGTAAAGTCTCCAAAATATGGATATGGAGAAAATATGAATCCCTGCATAGACTGTCATTCACTTATGTTTAAGATGGCTAAAAGGATTATGGAAGAAGAAGGAGCAAGTTTTGTGATATCAGGAGAAGTCCTTGGACAAAGACCTATGTCTCAGAACAGAAAGGCATTAAAGATAGTTGAAAGAGAAAGCAGTCTTGGAAAGCTTCTTTTAAGACCCCTTTCTGCAAAAAAACTTCCTATAACTGTTCCTGAAAGAAGAGGATGGGTAAAAAGAGAACTCCTTTTGGACATACATGGAAGATCAAGGAAAAAGCAGATTGAACTTGCAAAAAAACTGAAAATAGAAAAATATCCAACTCCAGGAGGAGGTTGTCTGCTTACAGAAAAGAATTTCTCTGTAAGATTAAAAGACCTTTTAGAATTTCATCCAGAATTTGAAATAAGAGACATTGAACTTTTAAAGCTTGGAAGACATTTTAGGCTGGATAAAAGGACAAAACTTATAGTTGGAAGGAACAGAAATGAAAATGAAAAGATAGCTTCTTTTGCAAAAAAAGAAGACATCCTCCTTTTTCCTCATAATATACCAGGTCCTTCTGTCCTTCTTACAGGAGATATAAATGATGAAAACATAAAAAAAGCACTTGATATAACAGCAACTTATTCAAACAAAAGACCAGGATGTGAGATAGACATAGAAGTCATTATAAATGGAGAAAAAAAGATCTTAAAGGGAAAAGCACATGAAAAAAGAGTTTTTCATGAGCTTCTTATCCAGTAGCTATCTTACTATAACAACTGGACAAGGAGCATAAAGAGCAACCTTTTCTGCAACACTTCCTATAAGAAGTCTTTTCAGAAGGCTTCTTCCCTTTGTCCCTATTATGACTGACACATATCCCTCTTCTTCAGCAATCCTTACTATTTCTTCAGCAACAGGACCTACAGCTATCTTTGTATCAACATCTTTTACTCCATTTTCTTCTGCTATCCTTTTTGCTTCTTCAAGTATCTTTTTTGCCTCCTGCTCTCTCAGATAATAATTCCATGTCTCTGGAATCTTATCATAGTGGACTACATCCTCAAGGACATGAAGGAGTGTAAGATGAACACCTGTTTTTGAAGCAAACCTGCTTGCAAGTGCAACGGCTTTTTTTGAAATATCAGATCCATCAACACAGACAAGACTCTTCAGTCTTTTTTCCTCCATAAAAAACCTCCTTTTTCATGCTTGTTTAACTTAATCTTTACAAGAATTTATCTGAGGAGTCAAACTTTTTTCTGATGAAAAATCTCTTGACAAGGAAATTTTGTGATGATATTTGCTTAAGCGAAAAAAAATCTAAAAAAAGGAGGGAAAAGTGAACATCATAGCATTAGTAAAACAGGTTCCAGATACAGAGACAATCATAAAGATTGCACCAGATAAAAAGTCCATTGTAACAGAAGGTATAAAGTGGATCATAAATCCTTATGATGAATTTGGAATTGAAGAGGCTATAAGGACAAAAGAAAAGTTTGGAGGTCAGGTTACAGTAATAGGACTTGGACCACAGAGGGTTACAGAGGCACTGAGGACTGCTCTTGCAATGGGAGCTGATAAGGCAATCCATATAAATGATCCTGCACTTGAAGGAAGTGATTCACTTACTGTTGCGAAGGCACTTGCTGCTGTTATAAAAGGAATGGAGTATGACATCATCTTTACAGGACAGCGTGGAATTGATGATGACATGTGGATGGTAAATATTGCACTTGCAGAGCTTCTTGGAATTCCTCATATATCTCTTGCAATAAAGATAGAATTCGTAAACGATCACAAGACGATAAGGGTTCACAGACCAGTTGAAGGTCAGACTGTTGTGGTTGAGGCAGATCTTCCAGTCCTTGTAACATGTCAGAAAGGACTTAATGAACCAAGGTATGCTTCTCTTCCAGGAATAATGAAGGCAAAGAAGAAGCCTCTTGAAGTAAAGAAGCTATCAGATCTTGGTCTTGATGCTTCACAGGTAGGAGAAGCTGCAAGCAAGCTAAAGGTCCTTGAACTTTCACCACCTCCTGAAAGAAAACCTGGAAAGATCATAGAAGGTGAGACACCAGAGCAGAAGGCAGAAGAGCTTGCAAGACTTCTTCATGAAGAAGCAAAGGTTATATAAAAATTTTAGAAAGGAGAGGAAAATATGGCTGGAGAAGTATGGGCAATAGCAGAACAAAGAGAAGGAGAGTTTAGGAAAGTTACATATGAGGTAGTAAGTGAAGGAAGAAGGATTGCAGACAAACTTGGAAAAAAGCTTTTTGCAGTAGTTCTTGGAAAGGACATAAAGGATAAATCTGCAGAACTTGCTCATTATGGTGCAGACAAAATAATTGTAGCAGAAGATGAAAGACTTCTTCATTATACTCCAGATGCATACTGCAGTGTGCTTTATCAGCTTGTAAAAGCAGACACTCCAGACATAATCATCATGGGTGCATCTACTCAGGGAAAGGATCTTGCACCAAGACTTGCTGCAAGACTTGATGTAATGATGGCACAGGACTGCACGAAGTTTGAAGTAGAAGACGGAAAGCTTATAGCAATAAGACCAATCTTTACTGGAAAGGCTTATGCAAAGGTAGTATTTGAAAACAGCATTCCAAACATTGTTACTGCAAGACCAAATGTTATGGAGATAGCAGAGCCTGATACATCAAGAAAGGCAGAAGTTGTTGATGCAAGCTTCAGTCTTGATGATTCAGAACTTAAGACAAAGGTGGTTGAAGTAATAAAGGATGAAAGTGGAAAGATAGATCTTACAGAAGCAGACAAGATAGTATCTGGTGGAAGAGGAATGAAGTCTGCTGAAAACTTCAAGATACTTGAAGAGCTTGCAGAAGTAATAGGTGCTGCAGTTGGTGCATCACGTGCAGCAGTTGATGCAGGATGGAGACCACAGACAGATCAGATTGGTCAGACTGGAAAGGTAGTTTCTCCAAACCTCTACATTGCATGTGGAATATCTGGTGCAATACAGCATCTTGCAGGAATGGGAACATCTAAGGTGATTGTTGCTATAAACAAGGATCCAGAAGCACCAATATTCCAGAAAGCAGACTATGGCGTAGTAGATGATCTTTTCAAGGTAGTTCCTGCACTTACACAAGCAGTAAAGAAGTATGTAAAGAAGTAGATAAAAAGGGGCGAGATATTTTCTCGCCCCTAATATACCCTGCATATAAGTCCTTTAAGATACTCTGATTCAAGAAAGCTTGTAAGATGAGGATGATCTATTGGCTGACCAAGTCTTTTTATTACCTGGATCTGTCTCCTTGCATCCATTGCTGACCAGGTTATTATCTTTGAAAAAAGCTCAAGACTTATTGCACCAGAACAGCTGAATGTAAAAAGTATTCCTCCTTTTTCAAGAAGTTTCATTGCCTGAAGATTTATGTCTTTATATCCCCTTATTGCACTTTCAATCTTTTCATGAGTATGTGCAAATTTTGGAGGATCAAGTATTATCAGATCAAACTTCATTCCCTTTTTCCTTATCTTCCTCAATGCATCAAATGCATTCTCTATGAGGAAATCCTGTGGTTGACTTAGCTCATTCAGCTCCATAATCTCTTTTGAAAGATCTACAGCACTTTTAGATATCTCCACATTCATTACATATTCTGCTCCACCTTTCAGTGCGTATACAGAAAATGCTCCAGTATATGAGAAGCAGTTAAGCACTTTTTTCCCTTTACAGAAATTTAAAATCTCACGCCTGTTATCCCTCTGATCAAGATAGAATCCTGTCTTTTGTCCATTCTTTACATCAACAAGAAATGGAATACCGTTTTCTAAGATCTCCTGTCTTTCAGGGACATTTCCATAAAGAATACCTTTCTTAAGCCCAAGCCCTTCTTTTTTCCTTACACTGCTATCACTTCTTTCATATATCCCTTTAGGAGAAAGATAATCTACGAGAAAACTGATTATCCTTTCTCTGAATCTTTCTATTCCTGCAGTAAGGAACTGAACAACAATTACATCTCTGTATTTGTCTACTATAAGACCTGGAATAAAGTCTGCTTCAGAATTTACAAGTCTAAATGAGTCTGTATTTCTTTGATCAAAAAATGCCAATCTCTGATCTATAGCACTTTTCAGCCTTTCTTCTATAAATCCTCTGTCTTCAGGATCTTCATCCTTTTGCCATGTAAGAATCCTTATTGTTATCTGACTTTTTGGATTTATATAGCCTTTTGCAAGAAATTTCCCGTTTCTGTCACATACTTCAACTATGTCCCCTGGCTTTACACTGTGCTCTATCCTTTCAATAGCTGCAGAAAATATCCAGGGATGCTTTATAAGAACACTTTTTTTCTTTTCTTCCTTTAAAAAAACCTTTTTCATTTCTTGTTTTAAAGGTAAGCTTAAGTTTATAATATGTCAAGGAGAACTGACATGGATGCACATGGAGGAAGGTTAAAAGAGCTTCTTGTAGACGAAAAAAGAGCAGAATTCTTAAGAGAAATGTCCCTAAGTCTTCCTGATATAGTCCTTAATGAAAGACAGATTTGTGACTTTGAACTTATTGCAAATGGTTCTTTTTCTCCACTTGAAGGATTTATGAAAAAAAAGGATTATGAAGCTGTTTTGGAAGAAATGAGACTTTCAGATGGAATCCTTTGGCCGATTCCTATATGTCTTGATGTTTCTGAAGAGGATGTTCAAAGACTCAGAAAAAAAGAAGCCGTATGTCTGAGGGATCAAGAAGGATTTCTTTTGGCAGTTATGTATATAGAAGACATATGGAAGGTTGATAAAGAGAAGGAAGCAAAAAAGGTATATGGAACAGAGGAAAGGAAGCATCCAGGAGTGGAGTATCTTTTTAAAAAGACTGGTGAGTATTATGTAGGTGGAAAGCTTGAGGTTATAAGTCTTCCTCTTCATTTTGACTTTAAACAGCTGAGACTTACTCCTTCTGAATTAAGACACAATGCAAAAAGACTTGGATGGAAAAGGATTATTGGATTTCAGACAGAAGATCCTATACACAGACCACAGTTTGAGATGACAATAAGGGCAATGAAAGAAAAAAAGGCAAATCTTTTGGTTTTTGCAATTTCTGGAATACCAAAACCAGGAGATTTTGATCATTATACAAGGGTAAGGTGTTATAGACTGATTGAAAAATACTATCCACCAAACTCATTTATGATAAATCTTTTGCCCCTTTCAATAAGGATGGCAGGACCAAAAGAAGCTTTGCTTCATGCAATAATAGCAAAAAACTATGGATGCACTCATTTTATCGTAAGAGATGATCATGCAAGTCCTGAAGGATTTTACAGTCCAGACATTTTCAAAAATATGGCGAATAAATTTAGTAAAGAAATAGGAATCTCCATAATACCTTTTGAGGAGATGGTTTATCTTCCAGAAGAAGATGAATATAGACCAAAGAATGAGATTCCAGAAGGGATAAAGTTTTTTTCTATTTCTGGAAAAGAGATAAGGGAAAGGATAAGGAAAGGGAAAAAAGTTCCAGAATGGGCTTCATTTCCTGAAGTAGTAGAAGAATTGAGAAAGTCTTATCCTCCCCCAGAAAAACAAGGATTTACGATATTTCTTACAGGTCTTCCTGCATCAGGAAAGTCAACAATAGCAAAAGTATTATATGCAAAATTTATGGAAATAGGAACAAGACCTGTAACACTTCTTGATGGAGACATAGTAAGAAGGCATCTTTCAAGTGAACTTGGATTTTCAAAAAAAGACAGAGACATAAACATAAAAAGGATAGGATTTGTTGCAATGGAAATCACAAAAAACAGGGGAATAGCAATATGTGCACCAATTGCACCATACAGGGAGACAAGGAAAGAAGTAAGAAAGATGATAGAGCAGTATGGTGGTTTCATAGAAGTATATGTGGCTACACCACTTGAGGTATGTGAGAAGAGGGACAGAAAAGGACTGTATAAAAAAGCAAGGGCAGGTCTTATAAAAGGATTTACAGGGATAGATGATCCATATGAACCTCCAGAATGCCCTGAAGTAAAAATAGACACAACAGACCTTACACCAGAAGAGGCTGCACAGGAGATCCTTTTGTTTTTAGAACAAAAAGGATACATAGGAGGAAAAGATGGATCTTTTTAAAAACACATTAGAAAATGCAATCTTTGGTGTTGCAATATTTAACAGGGAAAAAGAGATCATTTACATGAATCCTCAGATTATCAATATGTTCGGATACGAAAGTCCTGATGAATTAAAAGGATATCTGTTTTCTGAAAATGAGAATCTTCAGAGATTCGTAGATGATGTATTTTCTGAACCAAAAAGAGAGACAAAGGAGCTTATAGCAAGGAATAAGAAAGGAAAAGAGTTCTGGATAAGGATTTCTTTAGTTCCAGTTTTTGATAAAAAAGGATCTGTTTCAAATGTCATCTTATTTGCTGAAGAGTCAAGAGAAAAGGAGAAACAGAAAGAATTGGAGGAATACATAGATCACCTTGCTACATTTAATGCAAAGCTTTCTGAAGATGGAAAGGTCATTATGGTAAACAGGACAGCAGTTGAAGCAGCAGGAATAAAGTATTCAGAAGCAATAGGAAGATACTTCTGGGAGACATACTGGTGGTCATACAGTAAAGAGGTTCAGGAAAGGTTAAAGGAATTTATAAAAAAAGCAGCTCGTGGAGAAACAGTCCTTGCAAGTGAAAGGATAAAAGTAAAAGATGGTTTTATCTTTATTCAGTTTATCTTAAGACCGGTCAAAGAAAAAGGAAAGATAAAGTATCTTTTAGCAGAAGGTCAGGATATTACAGAACTTAAAACAACTCAGAGTATGTTACAAAAGGCTTATGAGCTTATAAATACGATGAGCAGTCTTGCAGGAATAATGGACAGATATGGAAACATAGAGTTTGTCAATAAGACTCCTGTTAAGTTAGGGTTTAGCACAGCTGACATTATAGGAAAATACTTCTGGGAAGTAGATTGGATAGAAGAAAAGGATTCAGTAAAAAAGGCAATAAAAGAAGCACAGGATGGAAAAAGGGTAAATATAGAAGTTACTGCTTATTCTAAAGATAAAAAGAGGAGTTTTCCTGCTCTTTTGATCCTGACACCTATAAAAGATGATTCTGAGATTAAAGGTATCATATATGAAGGTATTTCAATAAAGGAGATAAAGGAAAGGGAAGAAGAACTTAGCAAATATCTTCATCTTTTAAATTCCATGAGCAATTTTGCAGGAATATTTGACCTGAACGGAAGGCTTTTATTCATAAATGATGTAGCACTTAAGACAGGAGGATTTTCAAAGGAAGAGGTCATAGGAAGGCATGTGTGGGAAACAGGATGGTTTCTTCCAGATGAGGAAAGCAGAGCAATTATAAAAGATGCAGTATTTCTTGCACTTGAAGGGAAAAGACTTCAGTTTGAAGTTACAGCATATACAAAGGACGAAAAACCATTTCCTGTCCTTACAAATACAGCTCCTCTTTTAAATCCTGAAGGGAAAATTGTTGGTGGAGTTTTAGAAGGAAAGCCTATATCTGAGATGAAAAGACTTGAAGAAGATCTGAGAAGAGAGATGGCAAAGTTTAAAGGTATGATAGAAGGTATGGAAGAGGGAATAGCTTTTGCTGACAGAAGGAACAGGATAACAGAAGTAAACAGCTTTCTTTTAAAGACAGTGAAAAAAGAAGGAGTGATTGGGAAGTCTCTTGAAGAGATCCATTCTGAAGAAGCATACAAGAAGATAAGGGAGATTATATTCAAATTCAGGACAAATCCTGATTCTCCTCCTGTAATAATAAACAAAAAATTGGGAGAAAGGCATGTTATAATGAGGATTCAGCCGATTTATCAGAATGGAAAGTATGAAGGAGTAGTAAAAAATTTCTTGGATGTTACAGAACTTGCCGTTGCAAGAGAAAAAGCAGAAGAGGCAAGCAAAGCAAAAAGTGAATTCCTTGCAAGGATGAGTCATGAGATAAGAACACCTATGAATGCAATCATAGGAGCAGCAGAACTCCTTATGCAGACAGAGCTTACAAAAGAACAGAGAGAATATCTTGAAATGCTGAGGATTTCTGCAGAGAACCTTCTTGGAATGATAAATGACATACTTGATCTTTCAAAAATAGAAGCAGGAAAGATAGAGCTTGAAAAGATTCCTTTTAACATTCATGAGCTTGTAGAAAATACATGTGTTTCACTTGCATCAAGGGCACACAGTAAAGGTCTTGAGCTTCTTTTTTATATAGAACCTGATGTTCCTGAGGAGCTCATAGGTGATCCTGTAAGACTAAAACAGATACTTATAAACCTTATTGGAAATGCCATAAAGTTTACAGAAAAAGGGCAGGTATCAGTAACCGTAAAAAAGATAAAAGAGGAGGAAGGAAAGGTTACAATTCAGTTCAGCGTAGAAGATACAGGTATTGGAATTCCTGAAGAAAAGAGAGAAAAGATATTTGAAGAATTTACACAAGCAGATACTTCTACTACGAGAAAATACGGAGGAACAGGTCTTGGATTGAGCATATGTAAGTATCTCGTAGAGATGATGGGAGGAAAGATATGGGTAGAAAGTGAGGTAGGAGTTGGAAGTGTATTTCACTTTACAGCTGTTTTTGATGTGGCAAAATCAGTTTCAAGGAGGATTAAAAAAGATGTTCAGCTGAGAGGTCTCAAGGTCCTCATTGTAGACGATAATCCTACTAATCGTTTTGTCTTAAAGGAGATCCTTTCTTCATGGGAGATGGAAAGTGAAGTTGCAGAAGACGGAGTTTCTGCATTGAGAAAGATAGAAAGAGCCTTAGAGAAAAAAGAAGTCTTTGATCTTATACTTTTAGACATGCAGATGCCAGGAATGGATGGAATAGAAACAGCTAAGAAGATAAGGGATATTGAAGAATACAAAGAAGTGCCTATAATTATGATGAGTTCTGTGGAGGATGTAAATCTGAGAAGAGAAGCTGAAAAGGCTGGAATTTCTGATTACCTTCTCAAACCAATAGGAAAGTCAAAGTTGTTTGATTCTATCGTAGAAATTATCTCAAAGGAGAAGAACTTAGTAGAAGTTCCAAAAAAAGAAATCCATTCTCTTAAAGGAATAAAAGTCCTTCTTGCAGAAGACAATCCAGTAAATCAGAGGATAGCTGCTTCTATGCTTAAAAATCAAGGAATTGATGTAACTGTTGCAAATAATGGAAAAGAAGTCCTGGAACTTTTAGAAAAGAAGGATTTTGATCTTATACTTATGGATGTTCAGATGCCACAGATGGATGGAATTACTGCAACAAAAAAGATAAGGGAAAAAGGGATAAGTATACCTATAGTAGCACTTACTGCAAATGCATTTGAAGAAGACAGAAAAAGGTGTCTGGAAGCAGGAATGAATGCATATACATCAAAGCCTATAAAGGCTGATGAGCTTTTGAAGATAATATCTGAACTTGTAGAAAAGGATATGGATCTTGAAAAAGCTCTTGAAATGGTTGGAGGAGACAGGGAACTTCTTGATCAGCTTCTTGATATGTTCGTTAAAGACTTTCCTGAAAAGATAAAAAAACTTGAAGAAGCAGTAGAAAAAAATGACATGGATCTTCTTTATAAAGAAGCTCATAGCTTAAAAGGTTCTTCTGGAAATTTAGGTCTTATGAAGGTATATGAAATTTCAAGAGAGATAGAGAAGATGGCAAAAGAGGAGAAATTAGAAGGAATAGAAGAAAAGATATCTCAGCTAAAAGAACAATTAGAAAAACTCAGGAGAAAGAAAAGATGATAGGGAAGATACTCAGGAGGATATTTGGAAGCAAAAATGATAGAGAAATCAGATCAATGATACCTATTGTTGACAAGATAAACAGGCTGGAACTTGAGATGAAGAAGCTTTCAGATGCACAGCTTAAGGCAAAGACAGCAGAATTTAAACAAAGGCTTGAGAATGGAGAATCACTTGACGATCTTCTTCCAGAAGCATTTGCAGTTGTAAGGGAAGCAGCATACAGGGTTCTTGGTCTAAGACCATTTGATGTTCAGATCATGGGAGGAATTGTCCTTCACAGAGGAAAGATTGCAGAGATGAAGACAGGAGAAGGAAAGACACTCGTTGCGACAATGCCATTATACCTAAATGCACTTACAGGAAGAGGTGTTCATCTTGTTACTGTAAACGATTATCTTGCAAAAAGGGATGCTGAATGGATGGGAGGGATATATAGATTCCTTGGGATGAGTGTAGGGGTTGTTGTTCATGGAATGAGTGATTCTGAAAGGAAAAAGGCATATGCATGTGACATAACTTATGGAACAAACAATGAATTTGGATTTGATTATCTGAGAGACAATATGAAATACAGTCTTGATGACATGGTTCAAAGGGGATTCTATTATGCAATAGTTGATGAGGTTGACAGCATACTTATAGATGAAGCAAGGACTCCTCTTATAATAAGTGGTCCTGTAGAAAGAAGGGTGGACAAGGTATATCTTGAAGCAAAACCTCTTGTAATAAATCTCAGAAAAAAGCAGTCAGAGGTAATAAGAAGACTTCTTAGAGAGGTAAGAGAAGACATAAAGAATGGGAATGTAAGTGAAGATACAATTGTAAAGCTTATTCAGATAAAAAGAGGAGATCCAAAAAATCCTTCTTTTCTGAAGATTCTTGCAGACAATCCTTCTCTCAAAAAAGAGATGACAAGACTTGAAGCACTTTATGAAATACAGAAGATGCTTCCAAAGATAGATCAGGAGCTTTACTGTGTCATTGATGAGCAGAACAATACAGTAGATCTTACAGACAAAGGGATAAGGCTTCTTGCAAAAAGTGGAATAAGTGATTTTGTCCTTCCTGACATTGAAGAAGAATCAAGGAAGATTCAGGAAGACAGAAGCCTTTCTGAAAAGCAAAAAGCAGAAAAGCTAAGACAGCTTGAGGAAAGATTTGTAAGGAATTCAGAACTCCTTCATGCAATTCAGCAGCTTATAAGAGCATACTGGCTTTTTGAAAAGGATGTGCATTATGTCGTCAAAGATGGAAAAGTTATAATTGTTGATGAATTTACAGGAAGGATGCTTCCTGGAAGAAGATGGTCTGATGGGCTTCATCAGGCAATTGAGGCAAAGGAAGGTGTAAAGGTAGAGGAAGAAAATGTGACGCTTGCAACAATAACATTTCAGAACTACTTCAGGATGTATGAAAAGCTTGCAGGAATGACAGGAACAGCAGAAACAGAGGCAGCAGAATTCAAAAGCATATATGGTCTTGATGTTGTCGTTATTCCGACTCATATGAAGATGATAAGAATAGACTATCCTGATGTGATTTATAAAACCGAAAGAGAGAAGTTTAAGGCAGTAGTAGAAGAGATAAAAAGGCTTTATGAGCAGGGAAGACCAGTCCTTGTAGGAACTGTATCAATTGAAAAATCAGAAATGCTCAGCAAGATGCTAAAAAGGGCAGGAATTCCACATTCTGTCCTTAATGCAAAAAATCACGAAAAAGAGGCAGAAATCATTGCAAAGGCAGGACAGAAAAAGACTGTAACAATTTCTACAAACATGGCAGGAAGAGGAACAGATATAGTTCTTGGAGAAGGTGTTGCAGAACTTGGAGGACTTCATGTAATTGGAACAGAAAGGCACGAAAGCAGAAGAATAGACAATCAGCTGAGAGGAAGGGCAGGAAGACAGGGTGATCCTGGATCATCAAGATTTTATCTTTCACTTGAGGATGATCTTTTGAGAATATTTGGTTCTGAAAGGATAGCAGCAGTTATGGAAAAGCTTGGGATAGAAGAAGGTGAACCAATAGAGCATCCACTTATAACAAAGGCAATAGAGAATGCACAGAAAAAGGTAGAGGCATACAATTTCAGCATAAGGAAACAGCTCCTTGAATATGACGATGTAATGAACAAGCACAGAGAGATCATATATGGACTAAGAAGACAGATACTTGAAGGAAGAGACATGGATGAGCTTATAAACAGCATGATTGAGGATAAAGTAGAAGCAATAGTTGAAAAGTGGATAGATCCAAAATCAAGACCAGATGAGTGGAATATAAGAGGGCTTGAAAGAGACTTTTTGAGGATATTTGCATTTCGTCCAAAGGTAAGTCCTGAGGATATAGGAGAGGAAAGATTCAGATCACTTGAGATAGATGAGCTGAAAAAGATGCTCATAGAACAGACGAAGAATATGTATCTTGAGAAAAAGAAGCTTTTTGGAAAAGAGATGCTTGATGAACTTTCAAAGATGGTCCTCATAAATATAATAGACAAAAACTGGATAGATCATCTTCAGGACATGGAATTCCTGAAAGAAAGCATAGGACTTAGAGGATACGGACAGCTTGATCCACTTAAGGAGTATCAGAAAGAGGCATTTTCTCTTTTTGAATCACTCCTTGATAGAATAAAGGAAGAGACACTGAACATAGTATTCTCATTAAGACTTCTTAAAGGAAAAGAAGAGATTCCAAGGGAAAGAAAGGTCATATATCTGAGGCATGGAGATGATCAGCCAGTATCAACTATAAGAAAGGCAAAAAAGATTGGAAGAAATGATCCATGTCCGTGTGGAAGTGGAAAGAAGTATAAGAAGTGTTGTGGAAGGGGGATTGTGTGATAAAGGGGTTTAAGGAAGCAGCTGTAAGATGCGGAATAAAAAAAGATGGACTTGATCTTGGTCTTATATATTCTGAAAAAGAAGCAACAGTTGCAGCCCTTTTTACAAAAAACAGGGTAAAAGCAGCACCTGTAATTGTTTCAAAAATACACCTTGAAAAGACAAAAGGTCGTGCAAGGGCAATAATTGTAAATTCTGGGAATGCAAATGCGTGCACAGGGGAAGAAGGAATCAGAGATGCATTATCCGTCAGTGAAGCTGTAGCAGAGGCTCTTGGTATAAAAAAAGAAGAGGTCCTTGTTGCATCAACTGGAATAATTGGAAAAAGACTTGAACTGAAGAAGATAAAAGAAGCTATACCAGATCTTGTAAAAAGGCTTTCTTATGATGGAATAGAAGAGTTTTCTAAGGCAATCCTTACAACAGACAAATTTCCAAAGGTATCATCTTTTGAAGGAGATGGTTTCAGGATAGTTGGTATTGCAAAAGGTGCAGGAATGATCATGCCAGATCTTGCAACAATGCTCTGCTTTATCCTTACGGACATAAAAGCAGAAAGAGAAACCCTTAAAGAAGTTCTTAAAAAAGCTGTAGATCAATCATTCAATAAAATAACAGTAGACGGTGATATGAGCACAAATGATACAGTTTTTCTTCTTGCAAATGGAATTTCAGAAAAAGGAATTTCAGAAGAATTTGAATTTGGACTAAAAAAGATATGCACTGAACTTTCAGAGATGATTGTAGATGATGGTGAAGGTTCAACTAAGAAGGTAAAGATAATCGTAAAAGGTGCTGCAAAAAGATCTGATGCAAAAGAAGGTGCAAGGTCTGTTGCAAATTCCCTTCTCGTAAAAACAGCCCTTTTTGGAGAAGATCCAAACTGGGGAAGGATAATGGCAGCAATTGGAAAAGCAGTTTCTGTTGTAGATCAGAATAAAGTAGACATATGGATAGATGACATAAAGGTTGTTGAGAATGGAAAAGGAAAGGGAAATGAGGATGTCGCAAAAGAGAGGATGAAAAAAAGAAGCTTTTCACTTACAGTAGATCTAAAAAAAGGACCATATGAAGACTGGATCCTTACATGTGATCTTAGCTATGATTATGTAAAGATCAATGCAGAATACAGAACATAAGGGGAGGAAAAGATGTTTTTTGTTATTATGGCAGGAGGATCTGGAACCAGATTTTGGCCACTTAGCAGAAAAAAAAGACCAAAGCAGTTTCTTTCAATCTTTGGAAAAGATCCTCTTATATTAGAGACATACAGGAGGATATCTCAGATTGCTGATGACAGAGACATATGTATAATCCTTGGAAAAGAGCATGTTGATGAAGCAAAAAGGATTTTTGAAGGAAAAAGGATACATATTATAGCAGAGCCATTTGGAAGAAATACAGCTCCGTGTATTGCACTTGGAGCACTTTATGCAAAATGGCTAAAAAAAGATGGTGCAATAGCATTTCTTCCAGCAGATCACTTTATTGGAGATACGAGATCATTTCTTGATTCTCTTCTTATTGCAGGAAAGATAGGATCTGATTTTGGAAAGATAGTAACTCTTGGAATTGTTCCAAACAGACCAGAGACAGGATATGGTTACATAAAAAGGTCAGAGGATTATGTAGAGGTTGATGGAAAAAGAGTATTCAGGGTAGAAAGGTTTGAAGAAAAGCCAGATATTGAAAAGGCAAAAAGATACATTGAAACTGGAAGATACTTCTGGAATGCAGGAATATTTATAGCAAATCCTGATACGATAATTGATGAAACAAAAAAATGCCTTCCTGAACTATACAGTGCCTTTTCTGAGATAAGGATAGGAAAGGAAGGATTTGAGGAAGAGCTCAGAAAAGCATATGAGAAAGCACCAAATATATCTTTTGATTACGGCGTTATGGAAAAGACAAAAGCAGCTGTTTATGTAATTCCAACAGAATGTGGATGGAGTGATGTAGGATCATGGTTTTCTGTTTATGAGCTGAGAAAAGAAGAGCATGACAAAAAAGGAAATCTTATTGAAGGAGATGTAATAGAATTTGAATGTGAAAGAAGCTTTATAAGCTCTAAAGGAGGAAGGATTGTTGCATGTGTTGGACTCAAAGAAGTTCTTGTTGTTGATACGGGTGATGCTCTCCTTGTTGCAGACATAAAAAGATCACAGGATGTAAGAAGAATAGTTGAAGAATTGGAAAAAAGAGGAAAAAAGAAGTATCTGTAAAGGAGGAAGAAGATGAGGATAAAAGAGAACATATTCAGGCAGTATGACATCCGAGGGACATATCCTGATGAACTTAATGAAAGCACAGTAAAAGTCCTTGGAAAAGCAATAGGGACATATTACAGAAAGAAAGGGGCAAAAAGGATTGCTCTTGGAAGAGACTGCAGACTCAGTTCTCCTGATCTTTCAAGGTGGCTTCAGGAAGGTCTCCTTTCAACTGGAATAGATGTAATAAGACTTGGAGTTGTTCCTACACCAGTCGTATACTTCTCTACTTACAGGATGGACATAGATGGTGCTATCCAGATCACAGGAAGTCATAATCCTCCAGAATTTAATGGATTTAAGATATGTCTTGGAAAGGAGACGATATATGGAGATGAGATACAGGAGATAAGAAGGATTTGTGAAAAGGAAGAATTTTTTGAAGGAGAAGGAAGTGTAGAGGAAAGGGAGATAATTCAGGAGTATATAGATTATGTCGTGAAGAACATAAAAGTAGGTCCATATAAAAAGAGGGTTGTCGTTGATGGAGGAAATGGAACTGCATGTGAACCTGCTTCTGAGATATACAGAAGACTTGGATTTGATGTTATTCCTATATACTGTGAGCCAGATGGAAGATTTCCAAATCATCATCCAGATCCAACAATACCAGAGTATCTAAAGGATCTTATAAAGAAGGTAAAAGAAGAAGGGGCAGATCTTGGAATAGCATTTGATGGAGATGGAGACAGGATCGGAGTAGTGGATCATGAAGGAAATATAATCTGGGGGGATCAGCTTCTTATACTTTTTTCAAGAGAGCTTCTTAAGGAACATAAAGGTGGAAAGATAATAGGAGAAGTAAAGTGTTCTCAACTGCTTTATGATGAAATAGAAAAGCTTGGTGGAGTTCCAATAATGTGGAAAACTGGTCATTCTCTTATAAAAAGCAAGCTTAAGGAAGAAGGTGCTCTTCTTGCAGGAGAGATGAGTGGGCATCTCTTTTTTGCTGAAAGATACTTTGGATATGATGATGCAATATATGCAGGTGCAAGGCTTCTTGAGATATTGTCTCATAAAAAAGAAAGCATAAAAGAGCTTCTTTCTGATCTTCCAAAGATGCTGAATACTCCTGAAATAAGAATAGACTGTCCTGACGAAAGAAAATTTAAGATTGTTTCTGAAATATCAGAAGAATTCAAAAAAGAAGGAATGAGGGTAATAGATGTGGATGGTGCAAGGGTAATATTTGATGATGGATGGGGACTTCTTCGTGCATCAAATACACAGCCTGTCCTTGTCTTAAGATTTGAAGCAAAGACAGAAGAAGCACTTGAAAAGATAAGGAAGATATTCAAAGAAAAACTTGAAAAAAGGGGAATCAGCTTCTGATTTCTGCAAGTATGACAGAAGTTTCTTCTTTTTCTGATCTAAGCCTTCTTATACGAGCTTTTACAGAGTAGTATTTGCTAAGGACTTCAAGGAACTTAAGACTGCTTTTTCTTATAGTCTCAGAAATTATAATGGTTCCTCCTTTTCTTAGAGCTTTTTTGAAAAGTTCCATAAGAGGATCAAAATCTTCTTCCTTGTATACAACTTCAGATCCTATAATGTAGTCATACCTTTCTTCTATCTTTGGATCTCTCCAGTCAAGAAGCATAACTTTTACATTCTCTGTTTTTTTCAGATTCTTCAGTGCATTTGCATAAGCAAAACAGAGTGCATCTTTGCTGTAGTCAGTAATCGTGACATTGTGTCCAGCTGATGCTGCAACTATTCCAGAAACACCAATCCCTGCTCCTATTTCAAGAAAAGAGCTTTTTGGAATATTCATATTCAGGATGTATTCAGAAAGAACAATTGCACCTTCCCATATCCTTGCCCAAAGAGGAAACCCTGAAAGAGGATCTTCTTTGTCTATAAATTCAGAAATGTCACTTGGCACATAAAAACAGAACTTTTTACCTCCTATAATGAGCTCTTCTTTATCTACCCTGTATTTCCTAAGAAACTCTTCTAATGAAAGCATCCTTTTCTTATAAAAAAAATTAAATGACATTGGCAAGAAATTGGTGTATCCTAAAAAAAAAGCTGTAATATTTCAAGCTGATAAGCTATGGTCATAGCTATTATTGACTATAGAGCAGGAAATCTTACAAGTGTAAAAAGGGCTTTAGACAGTCTTTATCTGAGATCGTTTATTACAGATGATCCTTCAGAGATAATTAAGGCAGACAGGATAATATTTCCTGGAGTTGGAGCAGCTGGAAGTGCAATGGAAAATCTTAAAGAATCTGGAATAGACGAAGCCATAAAAGAGGCATTTTATAGAGGTAAACCCATTCTTGGTATATGTCTTGGAACTCAGATAATTATGGAATGGAGTGAGGAGGATAATACAAGATGTTTAGGGCTTATTCCAGGAACTGTAAAAAGATTTCCTGAAGATATGAAAGACAAAGAAGGAAAAAGACTGAAAGTCCCTCACATGGGATGGAACAGGATCTTTATGATAAGGAAACATCCTCTTTTTGAAGGAATAGATCCAGATCATGAATTCTATTTTGTTCATTCGTATTTTCCTGTTCCAAAAGAAAGATCATATGTAATAGGAGAGACAGAATATGGGATAAGGTTTCCGTCTGTTATAGGATACAGAAATCTTTTTGCTGTCCAGTTTCATCCAGAAAAGAGTGGAAGACCAGGTCTTAAGATCTTAGAAAATTTTTCAAGGTGGGATGGAGATGCTTAGCAAAAGAATAATACCTTGTCTTGATGTAAGAGATGGTAAGCTTACAAAAGGAATAAAGTTTAAAAACAATGTGGACATAGGAGATCCTGTGGAAGCAGCTGAAAGATACTACAGAGAAGGTGCAGATGAGATAATATTTTATGACATTACTGCATCTTATGAAAAAAGAAGCATAATGATAGATACAGTAAAAAGGGTTGCAGAAAGGATATTTATTCCATTTTCTGTTGGAGGAGGGATAAGGTCAGTTGAAGACATGAGAGAGGTGCTTCTTGCTGGTGCAGAAAAAGTAAGCATAAATTCTGCTGCAGTAAGGAACCCTGAACTCATCCGTCAGGGTGCAAAAGAGTTTGGAAGTCAGTGTATAGTCCTTGGAATGGATGTAAAAAAGGTTGGGAAAGGAAAAACTCCAAGCGGATATGAGATAGTTATAGATGGAGGAAGGACATATACGGGAATAGATGCACTTGAATGGGCAAAAAGGGCAGAAGAGCTTGGTGCAGGAGAGATATGTCTCAATTCAATAGATGCAGATGGAACGCAGCAGGGATATGAAATAGAGCTTACGAGGCTTATTGCAGAAAATGTAGAAATTCCTGTGATTGCATCAGGTGGAGCAGGAAAACCAGAACATCTTTTTGAAGTCCTTACAGAAGGAAAGGCAGATGCTGCACTCGTAGCATCTATTGTCCATTATGGAAAATACAGCATAGGTGAACTTAAAAGATTCTTGCATGAAAGGGGAATAAAGGTAAGATTAAAATGGTGAGGAGGTGATTCTATGGCAAAGATCCTTATTGTTGATGATGAAGAACACATCCGTGAACTCTATTCAGAAGAGCTTCAAGAGGCAGGATATGAGGTTGCAACAGCTGAAAGTGGTTATAAGATCCTTGAAAAGATAGAGAAGGAAAAGCCTGATCTCGTTGTTCTGGATATAAAAATGGGAGAGTATAATGGACTTGACATACTTCAGGAGATAAGAAACAAGTATTATGACCTTCCTGTGATTCTCTGCACTGCTTATGATACCTTCAAAGAGGACATAAAGTCTATAGCAGCAGACTTTTATGTGATAAAGTCATTTGACCTTACAGAACTGAAAAACAAGATTGCTATGGCACTTGAAGCAACAAAGACTACAGAAGAAGACTGATTACTTTAAGCTAAGTATTACATATCTCGTATACTCTCCATCATATACGAGAAGAAGGACTCTTTTGGATTTTTCTGATTTCTTAAGAGCTTTGAAAAATTCCTTAGTATTCCTTACAGGAGTCCTGTTTACTTCCATAATAAGCATTCCTGGTTCAAGTCCTGCCCGATCTGCTGGACTTCCTGGAATAACCTTTGAAATAAGAACACCTTTTTCTCCTGTATATCCAAACTGCTCTGCAAGCTGTTTTGTAAGATTCTGTATTGAGAATCCAAGTTTTCTCAGGATCTCTGACCTTGTAGCAAATGCAAGTCTTGCCTCTTTCAGATTTCCAATAACAACCTGAAGTTCCTTCCTTTTTCCATTTCTTATCACGACTATCTTTACTCGTGTTCCTGGTGGAGTAAGGGCTACCATATTTCTGAACTGACTTACATCCTTTACCTCCTTTCCATTAAACTCTATCACGACATCTCCTCTTTTGATTCCTCCTTTCTGTGCAGGTGATCCTTCCATGACATCAGCAATAAGGACCCCTTCATTCTCTTTCAGTCCAAATTCTTCCCTAAGAGCAGGTGTAAGCTCCTGTATCATAACACCAAGATATCCTCTTACGACTTCTCCTTTTTCTATAAGCTGTTTTTCAATAGCCTTTACCATGTTTATCGGTATTGCAAATCCTATTCCCATATATCCTCCGCTTTTTGTATATATTGCCGTATTTATCCCAACAACCTCTCCTTTTATGTTTATAAGTGGTCCTCCTGAATTTCCAGGATTTATTGCAGCATCTGTCTGAATGAAATCCTCATAGTCAGTTATTCCAATACCACTTCTTCCTTTTGCACTCACAACTCCTACTGTAATCGTATATGAAAGACCAAATGGATTTCCTATTGCCATAACAAGCTCTCCTACCTTAAGCTTATCAGAATCTCCTAAGGGAAGTGTAGGAAGATCCTGTGCATCTATCTTTAGAAGTGCAACATCTGTATTTGGATCTGTTCCAACTACCTTTGCCTCAAACTCCCTTTTGTCATGAAGTCTTACTATGATTTTGTCTGCACCCTGAATCACATGATTATTTGTAAGGATATAGCCATTTTCTGATATGATAAATCCTGAACCAAGCCCTCTTTCTTTATATTCCCTTGGAAAGCGTGGAAAATGGAAAAATGGTCCAAAGAAGTGTTTAAAAAAAGGATCTTCTTCAAAAAAGTCAAAAGGACTCCTTTCTATCCTTACCTTCTTCTCTGTCTTTATAAATACAACAGCAGGAATTGCCTTTTTTGCTATTTTTGAAAATGCCTCAGATACTTCTTTTAGTATCTCAGTGCTTTTAAGATCTATCTTTGCATAACAGGGAAAAGAAAGAAGAACTGTCAGAAGAAAGATAAATGAATTTTTAATAAGCCTCTGCAACATGCCTTTCTTCTCCTTCTTGATTGATTGGTATAAGTTCAAGTCTTCCATCCAAAAGATCAACCTTTACAGTTCCACCTTCAAGTAGCTTTCCAGCTATAAGAAGCTTTGCAAGTGGTGTTTCAATATTCTTCTGTATGTATCTTCTGAGTGGTCTTGCTCCATAAACAGGATCATATCCTGATTTTGCAATGAATCTTCTTGCCTCATCTGTTATCTCTATCCTTATGTGTCTTTCTTCAAGTCTTTTTGCAAGATCATTCACAAGCAGTAACACAATCTTTTCCACTTCGTCAAGTGTAAGAGGCTTAAACATAACGATCTCATCTATACGATTCAGAAATTCTGGTCTGAAGTGTCTCCTCAGCTCCTGCATAACAAGATCCTTTATATGGCTTTTTATCTCTCCTTTTTCTGTAACTCCTTCAAGAAGATAGTGTGAACCGAGATTGCTCGTCATAATGATTATTGTATTCTTGAAGTCAACTGTCCTTCCTTTTCCATCAGTAAGTCTTCCATCATCAAATATCTGAAGAAGGATGTTGAATACATCATGATGTGCCTTTTCTATCTCATCAAAAAGTATGACTGAATAAGGCTTTCTTCTTACAGCTTCTGTAAGCTGTCCTCCTTCTTCATATCCAACATATCCTGGAGGAGCACCAATTAGTCTTGATACAGTATGCTTTTCCATATATTCTGTCATGTCTATCCTTATAAGGTTTTCTTCTGTGTCAAAAAGTGCTTCTGCAAGTGTCTTTGCAAGCTCTGTCTTTCCTACTCCTGTTGGTCCAAGAAAGAGAAATGTCCCTATTGGTCTTCTTGGATCCTTTATTCCTGCCCTTGCCCTTATAACAGCATCTGCAACAAGCTTTACTGCCTCGTCCTGTCCAACGATTCTTCTATGAAGGATCTCTTCAAGTTTCAGCATCTTTTCCCTTTCACTTTCCATAAGCTTTGATACAGGAATTCCTGTCCAGCGTGAAACAATCTCTGCAATCTCTTCTTCTGTAACCTCTTCTCTGAGTAGTCTTCTTCCTACTTTCTTAAGCTTCTCTTCTTCCTCTTTTAGCTGTTTTTCAAGTTCTACGAGCTTTCCATATCTGAGTTCTGCAACCTTATTCAGATCATACTGTCTTTCAGCAACCTCTATCTGATGCCTTACCTTTTCTATCTCTTCTCTCAATGTCTGAATCTTCTTTATTGCCTCTTTTTCCTTTTCCCACTGAGCCCTAAGCTCCTTTTCTTTTTCTCTTAAGTTTGCAAGCTCCTTCTGTATGTTTTTAAGTCTTTCCCTGCTTGCTCTGTCTGTTTCTTTCTTCAGTGCTGCCTCTTCTATCTCAAGCTGCATTATCTTTCTCGTAATTTCATCAAGTTCTGTTGGCATTGAGTCTATCTCTGTCCTTATCATTGCACATGCTTCGTCTATAAGATCTATTGCCTTGTCAGGAAGGTATCTGTCTGTTATGTAGCGGTGAGAAAGTGTTGCTGCAGCAACAATTGCACTGTCATGTATCCTTACTCCGTGATGAACCTCATATCTTTCTTTCAGTCCTCTAAGGATTGAAATTGTCTCTTCTACGGATGGTTCTTCTACAAGGACTGGCTGAAATCTTCTTTCAAGTGCAGGATCTTTTTCTATATACTTCCTGTATTCATCCACTGTTGTTGCACCAATGCAGTGAAGTTCTCCTCTTGCAAGCATAGGCTTTAGCATATTTCCTGCATCCATTGCACCTTCTGCCCTTCCTGCACCAACAATTGTATGAAGCTCATCTATGAAAAGTATTATCCTTCCTTCTGACTGTTTTATCTCATTGAGGACTGCCTTTAGTCTTTCTTCAAACTCACCCCTGTATTTTGCTCCTGCAATAAGGGCACCCATGTCAAGTGCAAATATAGTTTTGTCTTTCAGACCTTCTGGAACATCTCCTCTTACAATTCTTTGTGCAAGCCCTTCTACAATAGCAGTCTTTCCAACACCAGGATCACCTATAAGAACAGGATTATTCTTTGTCTTTCTGCTAAGTATCCTTATGACCCTTCTTATCTCACTGTCTCTTCCTATTACAGGATCAAGCTTTCCCTTTCTTGCTTCCTCAACAAGATCCCTTCCGTATTTCTTAAGTGCCTCATATGTTGCTTCTGGCTCTGGGCTTGTTACCCTCTGATGACCTCTTACTTCAGCAAGGACATTAAGTATTGCCTCACGAGTTATGTTAAACTCTTTCAGGATCTTTGAAACAGCAGTATACCTTTCTTCAGAAAATGCAAGAAGGAGGTGTTCAACAGATACATATTCATCCTTCAGATTTTTTGCCTCTTCCTGTGCTCTTATAAGTAGCTGATTAAGTCTTGATGTCATGTATCTTCCAAGTTCTGCACCAGGACCACCAACCTTTGGTCTTTTTTCAAGCTCCTGAATCAGCCTTTCTTTTATGACATTAACAGGTGCTCCTATCTTTTCTATAATCCTTGGAACAAGTCCCTGATCCTGTTCAAGAAGTGCAAGAAAAAGATGCTCTCCATCAACCTCCTGATGACCATATTTTATTGCAATGGCTTGTGCTGACTGAAGTGCTTCCTGTGATTTTATCGTAAATTTATTAAGATCCATGTGTTTCCCTCCTTAATGTGTTTTCTATTATTGCTTCAAGTTCTTTTATTCTTTTTTCCAAAGCTTCTATCCTTTCCAGAAGCTCTAAGACAACACCTATTCCTGCAAAGTTTATCTCAAGGTCATTGTGAAGTCTCATGATCTTATAGATCAGGGGAATCACATCTTTTGAAAAAAGCCATTCTCCATTCTGATTTTTTCCTAAGGGATCAATAAGACCAAGAGATATGAACTTTTCAATAAGATCTTCCTGAACTCCTGTAAGATCTGCTACCTGTTTTATAGTTAATACAAAAATGCTAATATTCAATGGTCTTCTGACTGCTGGATAATTCTTTTCCATAAACATTCCTCCTAAAGCCTTGGATTAAATGCAGAGACTTTTTTCAGCTCCTCCATAAGCTTTCTTTCTCTTTCATTAAGCCTTTTTGGAACCATTATCTTTATAACCGCATACAGATCTCCTGGTTCTCCTTTTGGATCTGGCATTCCTTTCCCTTTTATCCTCAGCTTTTGTCCAGACTGAACTCCAGCAGGAACATTTATGCTTATTGGACCAGAAAGAGTATCAACAATTATCTTTGCTCCAAGAGCTGCTTCCCATGGAGTTAAAGGAAGATCCATGTATAGATCTTTTCCTCTTAGGCGAAATTTTGGATGTGGCTCTATTTCTATCTTCAGATAAAGATCTCCTCTTTCTCCACCAGCTATCCCTTCACCACCCTGACCAGCAAGTCTTATCTTCTGTCCAGGAAGTATTCCAGGAGGAATCCTTACCTGATATTGCCTTTCTTCTAAGGTGATCCTTCCGTCTTGAAGTCTTTTTGGAATCTTTACCTTTACTTTCTTTATCCCACCTCTGTAAGCTTCTTCAAGAGTTATCCTTAAAGGGACTTCATAGTCCTCTCCTCTTTTTGGCATAGTAAATCCTATGTCTTCAAATATCCTTCTTTTTCCAAAAAGTGTTTCAAAAAAGTCACTGAAGTCTCCTTTTGCTGTCCAGTAGTATGTCTTTCTGAAAGGACCTTCAAATTCTATGTGAAAATCCCAATCTGGAGGAGGTCTGAATTCCTGTCCATGAGTCCAACCAGCATTTAAAAGCTCATCATACTTTTTTCTTTTTTCAGGATCACTCAGAACCTCATATGCTTCATTTATCTCTTTAAACTTCTCTTGAGCTTCTGGATCTTTGTTTATATCAGGATGATACTTCCTTGCAAGCTTTCTATATGCACGCCTTATCTCTTCTTGAGTAGCATCCCTTGATACACCTAATATCTTATAGTAGTCCTTGAACTCCACCTTTTTCTCCTTTCTTCATAATAACTTATTTTCAGTAAAATGAACATGACTTTTTCATGAATTTTCGGAAAAAGAAGAACTTTTTTCGGAAATAAGGATTCCTGTAACAGCTGTTGCAAAAGCCAGGATAAAGGTTGCAATAAAGAATGTGTATTCTAAGGAAAAGACCTCTATAAAGATCCCTGTCATAACAGGACCAAATAGCATACCAATGCTGTGAGCCTGAGCCATAAGTGCCATGATTGATCCCATAGCATTCTTCTTTCTTCCTTCAATAACACTTATTGCCATAAGAGAAGGGATGGAAAAGGCTGAAGCAATTCCTAATAGTGCATTTATAAATGCAATCTCTAAGAATCCTTTTGCTTTTGTAAGTGCAAGAAGGGAAATGATTCCTATAGCTCCACCAGTAATTATCATGGATTTCTTGCTGAATCTGTCTGCAAGATATCCCATTGGTGTTTGAAAGAAACAGGATACAATGACATGTATAGAAAGCAGAAGTCCTATAGCTGTGCTTGAAAGACCAAGTTTTAAGGTTGCTATAAGAGGAAGAAATGTCCAGATTATTCCTATGCATGATGTAAAACATATCCTGAAAAAGAAAAGAGAGAATAATGTAGGATCTCTGAGAAGTTTCAGATAAGAAGTCTTTTCTGGATTTCTGTCTGCTTTTGGTTCATTCTTTCTTGGTGGAAGAAAAAAGAAGCAGAGAAAAAAACCTACAGAAGCAAGAACTCCCATACTCAGGAAAGAATATCTTATGTCTGAGTGATCCTTTACAAATCCTCCAACAACAGGTCCTAAACTGAGACCTCCATAAAGTGAGGTATTAAAAAGTCCCATAATCCTTCCTTCATATCTTTCAGGTGTAATAATTCCAACATATGCCTGAGCAACAGGAAGGATCATTGCAGAAGCAAATCCTTGTGTAAGTCTTAAAAATATAAGATGCCAGACATCTTTTGTCATGGAATAAAGAACAGAAAGCAAAAGGTAGATAAGAAGACCACAGATAAGTATTGTCTTTTTTCCTTTTCTTTCAGAAAGCTTTCCAAAAAAAGGGACAAATATGCTTCTCGTAAAGGAAAATGCTCCAAATATAAGTCCTATCTGAAAAGGACCTGCTCCAAGCTGATGAGCGTATACGGGAAGAAGTGGACCGATTATTGATGCTCCCATTGTTGTAACGAAGACAGAAATAAAAAGAGTAAGAAATATCTTTATGAAACTATGATCCTTTGACATCTTGAATAGCTTTTACGAGATAAGTAAGGACCTTATTTACAGGAACAGAAATATTCATCTTTTCTGCTTCTCTTATAATTGCTCCATTTATAAAGTCTATTTCTGTCTTCTTTTTTCTGATGATATCCTGAAGCATGGAAGAAGTATTTTCTGCTGTCTTCTCACAGACTTCATATACTTTTTTTACAGGATCTTCATACGGAAGCTTTATCCCTTTTCTCTTTATTACCTTTTCTGTCTCTCTTATACACTCTTCCATGATCCTTCTCGTCCAATCTATCTTTATAAGCATTCCGTTTTTAAATCCCGTTATTGCTGTAAGAGGATTTATAGCAGAATTTATAAGGAGCTTACCCCAAATAAAAGGCTCTATATCAGAAGTAATCCGTGTCTTAAATCCTGCTTTATTTAAGATAAATCTTAGTTCTGAAATCATCTCATCATAAGGTCCTATTACTGTTTCACCAGTTCCTGCATGTCTTACATGTCCTTCTTTTAAAAGAGTTGCTCCTTCTGATGTTATTCCTCCATAGACCCTCCTTTTTAATATCCTTTCAAGTATCTCAATATTTCCGATACCGTTTTGGAGTGTTATTACCCTTGTATCCTCTTTTATAAGCCCTTTTAGCACATATGCTACTTTTTCTGTGCTATATGCCTTTACAAAGATTAGAACAAAGTCAGGTCTAAAAGATATGTCCTCTTTTGTAAAAACAGGGACATTTACGCAGAATTCTCCCTTTATCCCTTCTACCTTTATTCCTTTTCTGTTCAAAAAACTTGCTCTTTCTTTTTTATAATCAAGAAGAGATACATCTCCAGCAGTAAACCTCTTCAACCTTGCAGAAAAAAGAAGACCCATTGCACCTGGACCAACGATCAGTAGCCTCATTCTTCTAAAAGCTTTTTTGCTTCTTCTGGATCCATATGAAATGTATGTTCAGGTCCTGGAAAAATCCCTTTTTCTACCTCTTCCTTAAACCTCCTTATTGCCTTTTTTATCTCAGGAGCAAGATTCAGGTATTGCTTTACAAACTTTGGAACAAACCTTTCAAAAAGTCCTACCATATCGTGATATACAAGGACCTGACCATCACATCCTCTTCCTGCACCAATTCCTACAGTAGGAACACTCACCTCTTTTGTTATAATCTCTGCAAGGACATCAGGAATACATTCCATAACTATCATAAAAGCACCAGCTTCTTCCAAATCCTTTGCAGACCTTATAAGCTTTTTAGCAGTCTCTACATCCTTTCCCTGAACCCTGTATCCACTCAGCAGTTTTGCCCTTTGTGGAGTAAGTCCTATGTGTCCACATACAGGTATCCCTGCATCTACTATTGCCTTTACGATGTGTGCTACTTCACTTCCTCCTTCAAGCTTTACCGCATCACACCCTCCTTCTTTAAGGAATCTTCCTGCATTCTCAATTGCCTTTTCTATACTTGACTGATATGACATAAATGGCATGTCACCAATTATAAAAGCCCTTTTTACTCCTCTTGATACTGCCTTACAGTGATGAATCATCTCTTCCATTGTAACAGGAAGTGTAGAGTCATATCCAAGGACAACCATTCCAACTGAATCTCCTACAAGTATCGTATCTATTCCTGCTTCATCAATCAGTCTTGCAGTAGGATAATCATATGCTGTTATCATAGTAATTTTTTCTCCTTTTTCCTTCTTTTCCTTAAGATAAGCTATTGTTACTTTTTTTGAATCCATGACATCTCTCCTTTATATAAATTCACTTATGTCTCCTTTTCCTTCTCTTATAATCTCTATCCTGTCATCCACAAGTGATATTACTGTTGAAGGTTCAGGATATATTATTCCACCGTCAATAATAAGGTCTAGCCAGTGTCCATATGTTTCTTTTATATCCAAAGGATCAGAAACTTCCAGGGTCGTGCTTATAATAGGTCTTCCAAGAAGCTTTACAATGCTTAAGCATATCTTGCTATCAGGTATCCTTATGCCAACTGTTTTTCTTTTTGTAAGCATAAGTTTTGGAACAAGTCTTGTTCCTTTAAGTATAAATGTATATGGACCAGGAAGATACCTTTTTATTATCCTATAAGCAAAATCAGTAAGGACTGCATATTTGCTCACCTCTTTTATACTGCTGCATATAAAAGAAAAAGGTTTACTTAATGGTCTTTTTTTGATTTGATAAATAAGTCTTATTGCCTTTTTGTTATAGAGATCACAGCCTATTCCATAAAATGTATCAGTTGGATATGCTATTATTCCTCCATTTTCAAGAACTTCTACAGCTTTTTTTATAAGACGCTCCTGAGGAAAAGAGGGATTTATTGATATGATAGGAGCTTTCTTTTTCTTAATAGGACTTGTCATAGGAAGTTTCCTCAATGTATGTATATACAGAATTCCAAGAGGAATTTCTATAATTAAACCTTCTTCTTTTTGCCCAAACTGCAAAAGAAAGATATCTCTTAAGGATAACATTCCTATTATAAGCTATATTCTTCTCAGAGGAAAATGCAGAAATTGCGGCAGACCTATATCAATACATTATCCTCTTGTTGAACTTATAACAGGACTTTTCAGCATCCTTCTTTACCTCAAGTATGGGATCAGCCCAGAATGTTTTTTTTATCTTATTTTCACATGCAGTCTCATTGTCCTGAGCGGAATAGATATAACCTTTCAGATATTACCTGATGTAATAACCATTCCCGGAATCCTTACAGGAATAGTATTTTCCTTTTTTCAAAAAAGGACGATTGATTCAATAACAGGAGCTTTTTTGGGAATGTCCTTTTTCACATGTTTATATCTCACATACAGGCTGGTTACTGGAAAAGAAGGGATAGGGGGAGGAGATATAAAGCTTATAGGGATGATAGGAGCCTGGCTTGGAGTAAGATCTCTTTTTTCTGTAATATTTCTTGGTTCTGCTTCTGGTGCAATTTTCGGAATTCTCAGAAGAGATCTGAAAAAGCCAATTCCTTTTGGACCCTTTCTTTCTGCTGGTGCAGTCTTTTATCTTCTTACAGAAATTTCTTTTTTCAGTTGACACAAAGTCTTCTGCTTTATTATTAAAGAAGTATGCTAAAAAGGATACCAGTGGGATATTTTCGTGCAAACTGTTACATATTTGCAGATGAGTATACAGGAGAAGCTGTTGTTATAGATCCTGGTGATGAAGTATTCAGGATAATGGAAAATATAGAAGAGCTTGGAGTTAAAGTAAGATACATACTTCTTACTCATGGACACTTTGATCATACAGACGGAGCAGAAGAGCTTGGAAGAGCTGTTAATGCTCCTGTATACATACACAGGCTTGATTCACACATGCTGAGATTTCAGCCAGATGGATTCCTTTCAGATGGAGACATCTTTAATCTGAGTTCATACAGCATAAAAGTCATCCATACCCCAGGACATACTGCTGGCAGTGTCTGCTTTTTTACAGACAGTATTATCTTTACAGGAGATACACTTTTTGCAGGATCAGTTGGAAGGACATTTTCAAGAAGAGATCATATCCTTCTTGTCCAAAGCATAATGAAAAAGATCATCCCTCTTGGAGATCACATAAAAGTATATCCTGGACATGGACCATCAAGCACTATTGGAAAAGAAAGGATAAGTAATCCATTCCTTCAGTTTTAGGAGGAAAAAGATGAATGTCGTAATTATTGGTGCAGTTGCACTTGGACCAAAGGTTGCATGTCGTGTAAAGAGACTTGATCCAGATGCAAATGTCCTTCTTCTTGATCAACAAGAACTTATATCCTATGGTGGATGCGGAATACCTTATCTTATATCAGGAGATGTCCCTGATCCTGATCAGTTAAGGACAACGAGTTTTCACATGCTGAGAGATGTAAAGTTTTTTAAGGACTGTAAAGGTGTGGATGTGCTTACAAGGACAAAGGCAACTGCTATAGACAGGGATAAAAAGAGTGTAATTGTAGAAGATCTGAGAAGTGGGGAAAAAAGAAAGATCCCTTATGATAAGCTCGTCATAGCAACTGGAAGCAGACCAAAAAGGCTAAATATTCCTGGATCTGATCTTCCTGGAATATATTCAATCTCAAGTCTTTCAGATGCAATAATGATAAGAAATGAGGTCGTCTCAGGAAGACTTGAAAAAGCAGCAATTATTGGAGCAGGAGCAATAGGACTTGAGATGGCTGAAGCTCTTTCAGATATGTGGGGAATTGAAACAGCAGTCATAGAGATTAAAGATCAGGTCCTTCCAGGAATAATAAGCAAAAACCTATCAAGGATGGTTCAAAGATGTATGGAAGAAAGAGGTATAAGGTTTTATCTTTCTGAGAAGGTTGTAAGATTTGAAGGAGCTGAAAAGGTAGAAAAAGTGATAACTGAAAAGAGAGAAATTCCTGCAGACATTGTTATTGTTGCAATAGGAGTTGAGCCAAATGTAGACCTTGCAAAAAATGCAGGGATTAAGTTATCCAATCTTGGTGGAATCCTTGTAAATGAATACCTCCAGACATCTGATCCAGATATATATGCAGGAGGAGACTGTGTAAACATTCCAAATCTCATTACAGGAAAGATTGATTATTTTCCTTCAGGAGCCCTTGCAAACAGACAGGGAAGAGTAATCGGAACAAATATATGTGGAGGGAAGGAAAAGTTTGAGGGAGCTGTTGGAAGTTTTGTAATAAAGGTATTTGACTGGGCTGTTGCATCTGCTGGCCTCTGTATTGAAAGGGCAAAGGAGGAAGGATTTTCTGCAATAAGTGCATTTGTTGCACAGTTTGACAGAGCACACTTTTATCCAGAAAAAGAGATGATGTTCTTGGAGCTTGTCGTGGATAAAGATGGAAGAGTTCTTGGAATTCAGGGATTTGGAAAGAGCAAAGATGCAGTTATGGGAAGGGTGAGTGCTGTTGCAAGTATTTTAAAATACAAGCCTCATATCTCAGACATAAGCAATCTTGAACTTCCATATTCTCCTCCATTTTCAGCAGCAATGGATATACTGAATGCAGTAGCAAATACTGCTGAGAATATACTTCAGGGAAGGGCTCAGGTTATAGATCTTGAGACATTTTCAAAGATATGGGAAAAGAAAGAGGAATATCTCTTCTTGGATTGTAGAGAATGGGGAAATGCAAAGGAATATGTGGAAAAGTATCCAGAGATCTGGAAGAATATTCCTCAGGGAGAACTTAGAAAGAGAATAGATGAAGTTCCAAAAGACAAAAGGATAATCCTTATATGCAATACTGGTGTAAGGTCGTATGAAGCACAGATTATACTTAAAAACAGCGGATTCCAGGATACATACAATCTTCAGGGAGGTATGGCAGCAGTTAAGGAGTTTGGTCTAAATATCTGATTACCTGAAATTCTGGAGGAATGTTAAGATAGAACACATTTTCATGAACCTTTCTGTTAAACTCAATATGCCTTATCCTTAGATGCCAGACAGTTCCTGTAACAAGTGAATTTACAGTTATGTCCTGAGCAAAGACATATCCTTTTTCTATCTTGTAATTCTCAAACTTTATATCAAGTTTACTCTTGTCATATGAGACAGGAAGTCCTCTGAGGATTGACCATATCTGCATAGGTTTTAGACTGTGTGGAATGAAGTGAAGTGATCCAAGATTTTTCAGATCTGTTATGTATACCTTTTTTTCTTTTATAGAAAAAACCGTTACCTTCCTTTCTTCAATAAAGACATAAAATATAGGACCAGTAAGCCAGTTTGTAACTTCTATCCTGAGCTTAAGAGGTATTTTTTTTCCTACTACTATGATTTCTGCATCAAGTTCCTCTTCCCTTGTCTTTATACTTATCTTTCCTGTCCAAAGGATGGTCTTTACCTTCCTTTGTTGTTCAAAAAGGAGATTTTTGTTCATGACTATCCTGTATTGCTTTGAGCATCCAGAAAAGATAAGCAAAATAAAACATAAAAAAATCACTTCTTCAATATCTTCTCAATCCTTTCTATCTTCTTTTTTATCTTATCCCTGTCCTCAGGATCAAGATTAAGTGCTTTTTTATATGTCTTTAGAGCCTTTTCATAAAGACCTTTTTTCATATAAGCATCACCAAGGTGTTCTGTAATTACAGGATCATCTGGAGTAAGTCTTACGGCTTTTTCAAGATAATATATTGCCTTTTCATATTCCCCTTTTTGAAAATATACCCATCCAAGACTGTCTATTATATAACCACTGTTTGGCTTGATTTTTACTGCTTTTTTTAAAAGCTCTAAAGCAAGATCAAGATTTATTCCCTGCTCAGCATAAGTGTATCCTATGTAATTTAAAGCATCTGCATTGTCTGGATCAAGTTTAAGGATATATTTCATTACCTTGATGCATTCATCCTTTTTCCCCATCTTGTCAAGAATAACACCTTTTTGAAAAAGAAGCTCAATGTCTTCTGGATTATACTCAAGTGCTTCTAAGACTGCTTTTAATGCACTTTCATAGTCCTTTTTTTCTTCATAAATAAAAGAGAGCACAAGATAAAACTCTTTTTCTTTTCTTTTCTTCAAAGCAGACTCCAGTTCTTTTATTGCAAGGTCATACTGCTTTTTTTCTCTCAAGATCTGAGCAACTCTTATTCTTGCACTCACATAATATCCTGAATCAGAAGGAATTCTTCTGAAATGTTCTATTGCACTTTCAACATCTCCTTTTTTCTGATATGCTATACCCAGAAGATAAAGAATCCTGTAATCTTCTGGTCTGTTTTTCAGAATCTCCAAAAGTTCCTTTATAGCTTCATCCACCCTTCCCTGTTCAAGATAAACAGCTGCAAGGACCTCCCTTTCTGGACTTCCTGGAAAGGTATGTTCTCTGAGTTTTTTGAGTTCCACTTCTAAGTCTTTCTTTCTTCCTGTTTTCACATAAAGAATAAGAAGTCTTTCCAAAGCAGCCAGATCATCTGGATAAATACTGAGTATCTTCCTGCATACATCTATTGCCTTATCATACCTTCCTGTCATCTGATAAAGAGAACACAGATCCAAAAGAGCAGGTTCAAAAGCCCTTCTCATACTTATTACAGTAATCAGATCCCTTTCTGCTTCTTTATATCTCCCAAATTCCATGTTTATTCTGGCTCTCCAGTAGTATCCAATCCCTAAGTCAGGAAAGTTTTTTATTAAAAAGTTCAGATTTCTTAAGGCAGAATTTAGTCTGTTTTTTCTTATAAGAAGCTCAATGAGTATAATCCTTGCCCTTTTATTTTTTGGCTTCTCTTTCAGAAATTCTTCATATTCCCTTATAGCAAGCTCATACTTCTTTGTAATCCTGTATAGATCTGCAAGCAAAAGTCTGTATTCTGGATTTTTTGGATCAAGCTCAAGACATCTTTTTGCATGATAGATAGCCTCTTCCCAATTTCTTAGCTTTTCAAGGATCATTACCATCTTTTTGTGAAGATAAACAGAATCCGGATCATTTTTTATAGCAACAGAAAGCCATTTTTTTGCCTTTAATATATCTCCATCCATTACATAAAAAGATGCAAGAGCATAAGCCTTATATGCCTCCTTTATTGGATCATGTCTTTTCTGGATAATTATCTGTTTGGTCTTAAAATTGCTGTTATAGCAGCTCGTTATAAAAAAAATAAAAAGGAGATAATAAAGCATCATACGAGATCAGCAAAATCTTCTTCAAAATTAGGTATCTCTTTCTTTAGCCATTCTTTTAGCTTCTTTACTATCCTGTTTTCTATCTGCCTTACTCTTTCTCTTGACACATTATACTTGTCTGCAATCTCCTGAAGTGTAAGAGGTTCTTCTGCCATGATCCTTTTTTCAAATATATATGCATCTCTTCCTGAAAGCTTCTTTCTGAATTCTTCTATCTTCTGCTTAAGTAGTCTTTTTCTGTCTGAATCAATAAGCATCTTTTCTACATTTACATTAGGAGCTGGAAGAAGAGAGCCAACAGTCTCTCTTGAATCATCACTTACATCAGCATCTAAGGATATCTCCCATTCACTCATTCTCTGATCCATCTCTTTTACTTCTTCTTCTTTTACCTCAAGTCTTTCTGCAAGAAGTTTTGTATCTGGAATTATTCCCTGAGCCATAAGCTTTTCTCTTTCTTTTGCAAGATTATAAAAGAGCTTTCTCTGTGCCTGTGTTGTTCCAATCTTTACAAGCCTCCAGTTGTCCATGATATACTTCAGTATGTATGCTCTTATCCAGAATGATGCATAATAGGAAAACTTTATTCCTTTATATGGATCAAACTTTTTTACTGCCTGAAGAAGACCAACATTTCCTTCCTGTATAAGATCAAGAAGACTTCTTGTCCAATACCTCTGATATTCAAGAGCAATCTTTACTACGAGTCTCAGATTAGAAGTTACGAGCTTATAAGCAGCTTCTCTATCACCTTTTTTTGCTCTTATTGCAAGCTCTCTTTCTTCCTCTTTTGTAAGAACCTTAAACTTTCTTATTTCCATAAGGTATCTTTGAAGAGGATCATATGGAGCAATATCTTTTTCTTCAGGCTGAGTTGCAGGAAGAGATACTTCTTCTTGAGGCAATGGATAAAGATCTATCTCCAATTCTTCATAATCCTTTTCTTCTAAGTCCATTAATTCTACCTCTTTTACCATAATCAAACTCCTTTCACTTTTACTTTCATATATCTTTTCTTTCCTGCCCTAAGAAGAATTTGACCGTCTTCAACTTCATCCAGTTTTATCAGAAAGTCAAATGAAGGGATCTTTCTTCCATTCAGATATCCTCCACCCTGAGAAATAAGTCTTCTTGCTTCTGATCTCGTGCTGCAAAGACCAGTTTCATGAAACAGGATATATGCAGGAATCCCATCTTCAAGTCTCTTTTTATCAACCACATATGTTGGAATATTATTGATTTCTCCTTTCCTTTCTGACCATCCAAAAAGTGCTCTGGATGCCTCTTTTGCCTTATTTGCCTCTTCTTCTCCATGAACAATCTTTGTTGCTTCATATGCAAGAACTTCTTTTGCCTTCCTTATCTCCTCTCCCTTAAGCCTTGAAAGTTCTCTTATCTGATCCATTGGAAGAAAAGTAAAAAGCTTAAGAAACCTTTCTATGTCTCTGTCATCCTGATTTATCCAATACTGGTAGTATTCATAAGGAGAAGTAAGATCTGGATCAAGCCATATTGCACCTTTGTGAGTCTTTCCCATCTTTATTCCTGATGATGTCGTAAGAAGAGGAAATGTTATTCCATATGCTTCTTCTCCTTCAATTCTCCTTATAAGATCTATCCCTGCTACGATGTTCCCCCACTGATCACTTCCTCCAAGCTGAAGTCTGCAACCATAGTTTTTAAAGAGATACCAGAAGTCATAAGCCTGAAGAAGCATATAATTGAATTCCAGGAAACTCAGTCCTGTTGTCCTTAGCCTAATCTTATAGCTTTCTGCAGAAAGCATCCTGTTTACACTAAAGTGTCTTCCAATCTCTCTAAGGAAGTCAATGTATTTCAGATCCAGAAGCCACTCTGCATTGTTTAAAATAATGGCTTTTTTGTCTGAGGAGTCTATAAGCTTTGAAAGCTGTTTTTTTATATGAGCTGCATTTTCCTCTATCTGACTTTTCTCCATAAGTGGTCTTGCCTCTGTCTTTCCACTTGGATCTCCTACCATTGCTGTTCCACCACCTATGACAGCAATTGGTCTGTGACCTGCCTTTTGCATGTGAATGAGTGCCATGATGGGAAGAAGATGTCCTACATGAAGACTTTTTGCAGTAGGATCAAAGCCAACATAACAGACTGTAGGATTTTCAAGTAATTTTCTTATCTTATCCCTTTCTGTAACCTGCTCAATAAATCCTCTTTCTTCAAGTATATCAAATACATTCATACTTATATCTCCCTGAAGTTTTTTTCAGGAGATGTTATCTTCAAGTATATGATTCCAGAAAAAGATTCCAGAGGAACACGCCTTCTGTTTAATTTTAAGATAATACTTTTTGGATCTTTTACAATAACTTCAGCCTCTTTTATGACTTGCCAGCAGACATATTCTCCTGGACTAAGGTCGTATTCTACAGGACCATATTTATCTACGGTTATCTTTAACCATGTCTTTTTTTTTGTTTCTACTTCAAGAATAGCAGGAAAACTTACTTGTTTGTCAAGTAAAATCGGAACAAGTTGACTTACTTTTCTTTTATAGACATCTTGTTTTACGAAGAATCTTTTATAAGCAAAAAAAGCCATAATTATAGCTGCTATAAAAGCAATTGCTAAAAAAATAGGTAAAAAAGAAAAACTTCTTTTTTTTTCAAAAAATGTCATTTCTTTTTTAAATCCGTATGCTTCATTATACAATTTTATAAGCTCTTCTGCATTAAGATTTAACATCTGTGCATAACTTCTTATAAATCCTCTTACAAACACAGGAGGAGGAAGCTTATCCCACTGTTCATTTTCTAATGTCTCTATAACTTCTGGTCTCAGCTTTAGGACTTGTGATACCTCTTCTAAAGATATCCCTCTTTTTTCCCTTTCTTCTCTAAGTATCTCCCCTGGTCCTTTTTTCTCTGCCATGTCAGAACATTATTTTTATGTAAGACCTTTTCTTTAACTCATTTATCCATGAAGTATATCTTTTTTCTATCTCCTTATTATACAAAATCCTGTAAATGTAATCCCTAACTTCTTCTAAAGGCTTTACACCTTCAGCCTTCTTATCAAGAACTTTTATTATCTGAATACCAAAAGGTCTTATTATAGGATCGCTGACCTCTCCAATCTTCATTTTTTCAACCAATCTTCTTATTTCAGGATCAAGATCCTCTATCTTAAAATATCCAAGATCTCCTCCACTTTCTGCTCCAGGACCTTCTGAAAAATCTTCTGCAAGTTCACTGAATTCTTCTCCTTCTTTTAATCTTTCTATAATAACTTCAGCTCTTTTTTTCAGCCTTTCCATCTCTTCTGGATCATCTCTGTTTTTTAATTTAAGAAATATTGAAGCAATTCTTACTTTTTCTGCTGTCTTAAACTCATCCTTGTGTTTTTCATAATAATCTCTTATTTGCTCTTCACTTATAACGATCCTTGATCTTACTTCAAATTCTATAAGCTGCATCCTCTCTATACTCTTCTTCACATACTTCCTGTATTCATCATAAGATACTCCACTTTTTTCTAACATCCTTATAAACTCCTCATGAGTAAGTCCCTGCTCTTCTTCTATCCTCCTTATCTCCTCATCTACATCAGTATCACTTACTTTTATCCCCAACTCCTTTACTTTCTTTTCAGTAAGTTTATCCTCAATAAGCCGATTCAGTATGTTTTTGCATATCTTCCTGTATTTCTCTTCATCATTTTTTTTCAAAAAATCAGGATCTTTTCCTGTTATTTGCTTAACTTTTTTGTTCAGCTCATAAAGCGTAATAATATCTCCGTTTACTATTGCAACAATCCTGTTACATATTTCAGCACTTGAGAAGACAGGAAGAATAGTTAAAAAGAGAAAGAGAAAAAGACTACTTTTCATAGGATTCAATTTCTTTAAGAAATTCAGAGGATGTGCAGATCCTGAAAAGAGGGTATAGTGCATTCTTTCTGTAACAGCTAAGGATATTTTTGTGAATCTCTGGTGTTGGTGCTGCACAGCAGTCTTCAAGTATAACAGTCTTAAAGTTATGGCAGATAGCATCAAATGCTGTTGCAAGGACACAGAAGTTCGTAGTTATTCCGCATACAGCACAAAGTGTTACTCCTTTTTCTCTTAACCACCTTTCCAGGTCTGTCTTAAAAAAAGCAGAAAATCTTGGTTTTGGAAGCCAAAGATCCTCATCTTTCTTTTCAAGCTCATCAGCTACTTTTGCTCCTTCTGTTCCGCGGATAGAATGGGGCTTCATCTTTCCCTTAAAAAGAAAATCATCCTCCTCAAATGCATCTGTAGAAAATACTATAGGAAATTTCCTTTTCCTGAACTCTCTTATCATTTTATTTATCGGCTCAACAATCATCTTTGCATACTTTGTTATAGCATGTCCTTTGCTCTCATCAAGATTATCCTTTACCATGTCTATTACGAGAAGTGCTGGAAATTCCATCATTTCCTCCTTAGTTTTTTTATTTGAGAGATGATAAGTTCTGCTGCTCTTTCAATCTGTTCCATACTGTTAGTCCTTCCTGTGCTGAACCTTAAAGCTCCTATTGCAACTTTTTCTTCTACTCCCATTGCAGAAAGCACATGAGAAATAGTATTTTTTCCTTCATGACATGCTGAACCTGTTGATGCAATAACTTCTGGAATACCTCTTAAGACTTCCTCTCCAGGAATTCCAGGAACAGATACATTCAGTGTATTTGGTAGCCTTTTTTCTGGATGACCATTCAGGACAAGATCATCTATCTCAGAAAACAGTATCTCCTGAAGTCTGTCTCTCATCCTCTTCATATTTTCCATGTCTTCCTTAAGCCTTCTTTTTGCAACAGAACAGGCAACTCCAAAAGCAGAAGAAAAGATCACATTTTCTGTTCCTGATCTGAGTCCTCCTTCCTGACCTCCTCCGTGAAGAAGTGGTTCAAGCCTTATACCTCCTCTTACATAAAGTGCTCCTATTCCTTTTGGTGCATAAAGCTTGTGTCCTGCAATTGTAAGGAGATCTACATTAAGTCTATTCACATCAACAGGAATCTTTCCTACTGCCTGAGATGCATCTGTATGAACAGGAATTCCATACTCCTTTCCAATTTTCCCTATCTCTTCTACTGGTTCAATTGTTCCTGTTTCATTATTTGCAAGCATTATACTTATAAGCTTTGTCTCTTTTCTTATCTGTTTTCTCACATCATCAGGATCAACGATTCCATATCTGTCAACTTTCAAAACAGTCAACTTTACTCCAAGCTTCATAAGATAAAAAGCTGGATTTAGGACAGATGGATGTTCCACAGCAGAAATAATTATGTGATTCTTTTCAGGCTCTTTTAGATCAACAATCCCCTTCAGGACCATATTATTTGATTCTGTTCCACACGATGTAAATATTACCTCATCTGGTTTACATCCTATAAGATCAGCAACACTTCTTCTTGCAAGCTCTATCTTCTCCTTTGCCTGTTTTCCAAAAAAGTGTGTGCTTGATGGATTTCCAA
Organism: uncultured Desulfobacterales bacterium; assembly: GCA_964513995.1. Taxonomy (GTDB): domain Bacteria; phylum Desulfobacterota; class DSM-4660; order Desulfatiglandales; family JALVZP01; genus CAZEOQ01. The sequence continues at coordinate 198,178 of CAZEOQ010000001.1, forward strand.
AGATATTAAAACAGTTTTCTATTTCTCTTTTTACATGTGGATCAAGTGGTGTTGTTGCATTGTGATCAAGATAAATCATGCCGGTATTAGAATACTACACAGCTGTTTTCTTGACAAGTATTCTTTGAAAAAAGATAATCTTTCAGATGCTTGAAAAGATAAAAGACATAGTTGCAGAGATCCTGAACATAGACAAAGGAAAAATTGATCCTGAGACAGATCTTATAAGAGACCTTGAAGCAGAATCAATAGATCTTCTTGAGATTGCACTTTCTCTGGAAAAGGAATTTGGAATAAAGGTTGACGAAAACAAGATATTTCTTAAATCTCTGAGATTTTACATAGATGAAGCAAAAGAAAAAGGAAAGGATGTTATAAGCTACCTAAGAGAAAAATATCCTTTTCTTGAAAGAGAAAGGATAAAACAGATTGCAGAAGAGGCAAAAAAACAGAAGATCCTTCCTTCTGTAAAAATAAAAGACCTGATCTCATATGTGCAATATAAAAGAGCTCATAAAGAGGAGAAGGAGTATAAGGAGGTATAAAAAAGAGGTTCCGTCTGAGGAACTGATAAAAGAATGTCTTTTATGTGCTATTTGGGCTCCTTCTCCTTTAAATGTTCAGCCTGTAAGGTATATCCGAATAGTTTCGGATGATGTAAGAAAGAAGATCTGGAAGAGTCTTGTTAAAGGAAAAGAGGATATTTTAGAAAAAACAGAAGAAAGGACAAAAAAATGGATAAAGATATATTGGGAAAGATACTGTAAGTTTATGTTTGAAGCACCTGTCCTTTTTGCCGTATGTGTTAAAAAAGAAAAGAAGATGCTTTCTGAAAGGTTATTAGGTCATCCTGATCGTTCCCTGGACATATCCGTTGGACTTTCTCTTTCTAATTTTATCCTCAGAGCAGAAGAGCTTGGACTTGGAACATGCATTCTTACAGCTCCTTTTTTGTTTGTAAAAAACATAGAAGATATCCTGGGAATAAAAGATCTTTCTGTAAGATGTTTCCTCACTTTGGGATTTCCTGAGCAGATTCCAGATCCACCAGAAAGATATCCTGTTTCAGAGATATACAGAAAGATATGAACATTTTTGAAAAGATTGAAAAAAAGCTTTTCTTTTACAAAAAAGAAAAACTCTACAGATCTCCTTATAAGATAGAGGAAAGACAGGGGAAATATGTGATCATAAAAGGAGAAAAGCTTCTCAGCTTTTCTTCAAACGACTATCTTGGACTTGCTTCTTCTGGAAGGATAAACAAAATTGTATCAGATGCCTTCCTGAAATATGGTCCATCTTCTTCTTCTTCAAGACTTATCTCAGGAAACTATTCTCTTATAGTTGAAAGTGAAAAAAAGTTTGCAGAATATTTTGGATATGAAGATGCAATCTTTTTTCCAAGTGGCTATCAGGCGAACATTGCTCTTATATCCTCTCTTTTTGAAAAAGATGACATAATAGTCTTTGATAAGCACTGTCATTCAAGCATAATAAAGGGGATACTTCTAAGTGGTGCAAAATATTTTGGATTTAATCATAACAGCATAGATCATCTAAAAAAAAGACTTTCAAAGCTTAAAGGAAGCGTATCTCTTATAACGGAATCTCTTTTTAGCATGGATGGTGATCTTTTGGATAAGGAAGGAATAAAAGAGCTGAAAGAAAAATATGGTTTTCTTTGTATAGTAGATGAAGCACATTCTTTTGGAGTTCTGGGAGAAAAGGGAAAAGGAATAGCAAGAGATGTAGCAGATGTTGCTGTTGGGACATTTGGAAAGGCATTTGGATTTTTTGGTGCATTCCTTCTTCTTCCAAAAAAGATAAAAGAATATCTCTTTAACTTCTCCCATCCTCTTATCCATTCTACAGCTCTTCCACACGCACATGCAGAAGCAGCAAGCAGAATTCTTGATGAAGTAGAAAGAGCTGAAAAACAGAGAAAAAAACTCCTTAGCCTTGCTTCTATCTTAAGGAATAGACTGAAAGAAGAAGGCTTTATAGCAAAAGGAGATGCTCAGATAATTTCTCTTTTTATAGGAGATGAAGAAAAAAGCTTGGAAGTGTCTAAAAAGCTCTTAAAACTGGGCATATTTATCCCTCCTGTAAGGTATCCTACTGTTCCTCTTAAAAAAGCTATACTGAGAATAAGTGTTACTGCACTTCATGATGAGGAGGATATAGGGATTCTTATCAGAGCATTGAAAGAGTCATATTGACCAAGATGATTGAATTTAATGAAGAAAAAGTTTTAAAATCTAAAAAAAATTTTTTAAGATAGGTGGAACAATAAGTGATATGTGAGTTTCCCGATAATGAAACAAAGTTCAAAGTTGTAATAGAGAAAAATACATTTTACTTTCAGAATGTAGAGTTTGAGGAAGAGCATGAAGCTTATGTATCTTCTTTAGTTCAAAACCTTTTTATTCTCAAAAATAAGGTTGAACAGAGAGGATTAAAAGAAGATGTTTTTGTAGAGCATATTATGAATATGGAAGATGGATTAGAGGCTTTATTGACTCTTACAGGATTCTCAAAGGAAAGTTTACTACGGTTAATAACATTTATCAGGATTGTGAATGATAAGGAGTTAAATAAAGTTGTAAATAAAGATTATTGGCCAAAAGAAGATCTTGAAAGAGAATGGTCTTTAGAAAAGATTAAGTCATATGTGAGGAGTAATAGAAAATTTGCAGAAGGAATAGTCAATTTATTTTTTAAAGGTTCAACAGTTCCTCTCTTAAGAAGGGTAATACCGCTTTTTGAATTCAAGAAACTTGATATAAATAAACTCAATTTCTCAACAGAGTCTCTTATAGATACAATAGTTCGGTATAAGACTAAAGGCTCTTATGCTGCAAGTAAAGGTAACAATCCTGAGGTAGTAATTGAAAAAATTTTGAATGAACTTCAGTATCCATTTAAAAAAGGGAAATTAAAAAAAATACCGCGGACATTAGATTTTATAATTCCAAGTAAAATTTCTCCAAAGATAATTATTGAATGTTCCTATGTAGTTACTACAAGTTCTGGAATGGGAGATAAAGCTAAGACTGAACAAAAAGTAGCAGAAGCGATCAAGAAATATTATCCAGATGCTCTGTTTATTGGTTTTGTAGATGGAATTGGATGGTATGTAAGGAAAGGAGATTTAAGAAGGATGGTTAAGGCATATGACTTTGTGTTCACTTTTAAAGCAGAGGAACTTAGTAAGTTTAAAAAATTGTTAAAGAAAGTAATGGAAGGATAAATTAAATTCGCTTAAAAGGTGGTGAAGATATGGGATTTAAAAATATAGAAAATTTTATTAACAGAGTGATCCAAGGAGATGCAATAGAAATACTACGACAAATTCCAGATAACTCAGTAGATATGACTTTTGCAGATCCGCCATTTAATTTAGGTAAAAAATACAACAGCTATTATGATAAAAAAGATGTAGATGAATATATAAAATGGTGCAAGCTATGGCTGAAAGAGATGGTCAGAATTACTAAGCCAACAGGTTCAATATTTGTCCATAACATTCCAAGATGGCTTACATATTTTGCTTCGTATCTTAATGAAATTGCTTATTTCAGACATTGGATAGCATGGAATGCAATGGGTGCACCATTGGGAAAGACATTGTTACCAAATCATTATGGAATTTTATGGTATACTAAGCAACCAAAAGGTTTCAAGTTTTATGACATTCGTAGTGCTCATCCTAGATGTAGAAAATGTGGAATTATTTTACAAGACTATGGAGGGAAAAAAAATCAAATGCATTCTTATGGGCCATTAGTTTCAGACATATGGACTGATATCCATAGAATAAGACATAAAAAAAGAAGAGATGAGCATCCCTGTCAGTTACCAGTTCCATTGTTAGAAAGATTGATTTTAATGACTACTGACGAAGAAGATATTGTTCTTGATCCATTTGTTGGAACTGGAACAACAGCAATAGCTGCAAAAAAATTAGGAAGAAAATACATTGCTATTGATATAGATCCTAAATATGTAGAAATGACAAAGGAAAAATTAAAATCTGTTAGACCTACTAAAGTTAATGGTTGCTATGTAAGCATATATTTGGGAAAAATAGTTACTCTTAGAGATAAAGATTGGGAAAAGATAAAAGAATCTTTTATAATCCCATCTGATCCAAAAGAGTTAGAGAAAAAAGAGATAAAACTGAGAAAATATCCAGAAATACCTTTTTTATTTAATAGAGATTCACATTAGCATATACACAAGCCAATACATTTTCTGACAAGGGCATCCACCTTTTATTATCAGGATTTTTACATTTCTTTCTGTCTTTATATCAACAATATCCAGCTTTTGGATATCACTTTTCCATAATATTTCCATCATGTGAATTAAATGAATAACTGATACAAGAGTTCCTTTCCAAGGAATTGCTAAGCTTATAGCAAGTAGCAAAAAAAATTTTATTTTGTTGTTACACTTTAAAAAGTCAAGAGAAAAAACAGATAGTAAAATCATTATTAATATTATTATTAATATCATCAAAATTACCGAGAAAAACAAAAAGTAAGTTAAATTTTCTATAAAAGAAGAAGTAACGGGAAATTCAAAAAAGCTATGATCGGGATCAGATTCAGTTTTTATAAAAATCCCTGCAACTTCTTCAAAAAATAAACGGCACTTATATACGGAATATAAAAAGATTTTCCATATAAAATACAAGCAAGAAGCTACTAGAAAGCATATTAGTAACGCTACTAAAACATCCTTCGGAAAACAATGCTTAGTATTATCCAAAATAGTTTTTTTAAATACAAACGATCCAATAACTACAGTATTGACCAACATTGCCAAGATACTAATCCAGTAAAGAGCCAGGTATTGATCTGGTAAGAAGTAATCTAACTTAAACTTTCCTTTTTTATTTTTACAATTACACTCTACAAACAACTTGATTGGATGTAACTTGAGGGGGCAATCTGACTTCTCTATTTTTGCTATTTTGAATTCAAAACACCGATATGTGAAAGCTTGAGAAATTAAATACTCTGCAATAATCCAAAATACTGCATTTCCTAAAAAGGCAACAGGAATATAAGTCCAGCCAGGGAAGCATGTTATTTCTAACTTATAGTATGCAGTTCCAAGAGCAGCCAGAACGACAAGAAGATACCATTTAATTTTTAAAAGATGAGCATTTAGTTCTATCAAATTTTTTACAGAATAATCATTCATTACCTCTATCCAAAAACTCTTTCAAATATGTGATCAACATACTTCAGGTGATAGTCTAAGTTGAATATCTCTTCTATCTCCTGTTTGCTCAAATATTTCTTTATCTCTTCATCTTCTAAGATGATCTCTTTAAAATCCCTTCCTTCCTTCCATACCCTCATAGCATTTCTCTGAACCATGTCATAAGACTTCTGTCTTCCAAGACCTTTTTTCATAAGAGAAAGCATAAGCTGTTCTGAAAATATAAGACCTTTTGTAAGATAAAGATTCTTTTTCATGTTTTCCTCATGGACGACAAGTCCATCAATTATCTCCTTGAGTCTGTTTAGCATAAAGTCTATAAGGATTGTGCTGTCTGGTCCAATTACCCTTTCTACTGAAGAATGACTTATGTCTCTTTCATGCCAGAGAGGGATGTTTTCAAGTGCTGCAATTGCATTAGCTCTTACTATGCGAGAAAGTCCTGTAAGGTTTTCAGAAAGAACAGGATTCTTTTTGTGTGGCATGGCAGATGAACCTTTTTGTCCTTTTCCAAATGGCTCTTCAAGCTCAAGGACTTCTGTCCTTTGGAGATGCCTTATTTCAAGAGCAATCTTTTCTACTGTTCCTGCAATTATTGCAAGTGTAAGGAAATACTGTGCATGTCTGTCTCTTTGGATTATCTGTGTAGATATCTCTGGTCTTTTAAGTCCAAGTTTCTTCATTACCCTTTCTTCAACCTCTGGTGGAACATTTGCATATGTTCCAACTGCACCAGATATCTTTCCATAACTTACTGTGTCTATTGCCTGCTTCATCCTCTCTCTGTTTCTTTTCATATCACTGAACCAAAGGGCACATTTCAGTCCAAATGTAATTGGTTCTGCATGAACTCCATGTGATCTTCCTATCATGGGTGTATACTTGTATCTGAAAGCCTTCTCTTTTATGGAAGACATAAGCTCTTCTATGTCTTCTAATATGATCTCTCCTGCTTCTTTTAGAAGAAGTGCAAAGCTTGTATCAAGTATATCAGAAGAGGTGAGTCCCATATGAAAAAACCTGGAATCATCTCCAATGTATTCTGATACATTATTTATAAATGCCACGACATCATGTCTCGTTTCTTTTTCAAGCTCAATTATCCTTTCTACAGAAAAGCTTGCTTTCTGCTTTATTCTTTCTGCTGCATCTTTGGGAATAAGCCCTTCTTCTGCCATTGCCTCACATACAGCAAGCTCTACCTGAAGCCATTTTCTGAAACGGTTTTCATCTGTCCAAAGTCTTCCCATCCTTTCTCTTGTATATCTCTGTATCATTTTCTCCCTCCATTTGCTTTAAGACCCTCTCTCTTATCCTTTTCATCTGTTCAAAGTCCTCTTTATAAAGAAGATCCTCCCTTTTTCCTTCAAGGACTTTTATGAGCTTTGCAGAAAGCCTTCCAACATTTATTGCATCCATTACTGCTCTGTCATCATAAATTGCATCCTTTCCTCTGTGAGAATATGCATGAGCCCATGGAGGAATTATTGCACCCATTGCATTTAGAACAGTAATGAGATATGCACCACAAAGTGTAACTCCTGCATCTGATCCAACAGTTATAACTCCAACAACCTTTCCTTCTACATAACTTTGCTCTCCAAATACGACCATATTTTCAAGTGCTGTCATCCTGTCTATAAGGATCTTCAGTGGTCCTGATGGACCATACCAGTATACTGGTGTTGCTATGATGTAGCCGTCAAATTCTTTCAGCTTCTTGAGTATTTCCTTTCCATAGTCATCAAAGATACAAGGATACTTGCAGTCCCTTTCATCCCCATTCTTTATACAACCAATACATGGCTCTATCCTGTGATCATAAAGATAGACTATCTCTGTCTTTATCCCTTCTTCTTCTGCTGCAAGAAGTGCACACTTCAGAAGAGCAATTGATCCTCCAGATTTTCTTGGAGATGCAGCTATTCCTAAGATCCTATGCATAGCGACTTATTACCTCCGAGATCCAGAATTTTGGAAGTGCAAAAGCACTTCTGTGTATTTCGTGTGTATAGTATTTTGTTTCTGGAATAGAACTTCTTTTTGGCTCTTTTGGGTCATCTTTTGAAAATCTCAAAACAAATGCATTATCTCCACCAAATGAAGGAACAGAAGCCTTGTAACAGAAGATCTCATCTTTTGGATATACCTTTGTAAACGATCTGAACGCTTCTTCAAGCACATTTTTCATGATAAAAGGAACTGCTGCCTGCTGGACAATTGCACCATCTGGAGCAAGCTGAAGAAGCATACTGTGGAATTTTTCACTAAAAAGGGAATGTGAAAGCTCAAGAGTAAATCCTGATCTTGAAATATCAGGATCAGTGGAATCTACTATAATTAGGTCAAACCTCTGTCTTTTTTCAACAAGCTCTTCTACAAGCTTGAATGCATCTGTAATGAAAAGTTTTAGTCTTGAGTCATCAGGATTTTCTGGAAGAAGCTGGCTGAAGAATTTTTTTACTATCTTTGGAACCCTTTCATCAATCTCAGCTATAATCACCTCTTCTACCTCGTCATACTTTAGAACCTCTCTTGCTGCACCAAAGTCTCCTCCACCACAGATAAGAACCCTTCTTACAGTTCCTTCCCGAAATGCCTGCATAGGAATATGAACAAGTGCTTCGTGATATATGAATTCGTCTCTTGTAGTAAACTGAAGGTTTCCGTTTATAAAAAGCATCCTTCCCCAGAATGGATTTTCAAATACCATAAGAGCCTGTTCTCCTCCTTCTTCATGAAGGACAATTCCCTCATATCCATAAAAGTATCCCTGCTGAACAGGCTCTCCTAAGATGATCTTTGCTCCTGGTCCTTCTGTAAGAAGGGATTCTTTCATGATAGCCATGGTCTTTCCCTTCTTTCATAGATTTGATTGCTAATAATAATCCTTAACTCATTTTATGTCTACTTTTTTCTGCTTCATACTTCCTTGGGAAATAAATGAAGAACATGACAGTTGCTCTTTTTTCCTTCATAAGCTATATGATATACAAGTCGTTTTTTGAAAAATGAAGCCAATAAAAAGACCGAGGACAAATATTGTTGAAGTAAAGCTAAGGCATAGAGCAAGAATATTCAGTGCAGAATCAAAAAGTCCTTCTTTAAAAAAAGGAGAATTTGTTGTCTTAAGCAATGAAGAGGGGAATCTTTTTATTGGTGAAGTAGTAAACAAGCCTTTAAGATTCAGGGATAAGGTAAAGGCAAGATTAAAGGTAATCAGAAGGGCAAACAGGGAAGATCTTATTCAGATGAGAAAGGACATAGAACTTGAGAAAAAGATTCGTGAATTTTTTTTAGAAAGGGTTGCTTTTAGAAATCTTCCAATGGAACTTGTAGATGTAGAAAAGCCTTTTGGTGAAAGAAAAGCCATAATATATTTTACAGCAGATGGAAGAGTGGACTTTAGAGAGCTTTTAAAAGACCTCCTTGGAAAATTTCACATGAGGATAGAACTGAGACAGATAACTACAAGACAAGAGGCAAGTATGCTTGGTGGACTTGGTCCTTGTGGAAGACCTATATGCTGTGCAACATTCCTTGAGGAATTTACTCCAGTTACTATAAAGATGGCAAAGATTCAGGACATTCCAATTAATCCTGAAAAGATATCAGGACTTTGTGGAAGGCTTATGTGTTGTCTTGCTTATGAGCATGATTTTTACGAAAGCTTTAAGGAGGATCTTCCAGAAGTTGGAGAAAAAGTAAAGACGATATATGGTGAAGGAAAGATCGTAAGATATAATCTTTTAAGGGATACAATTACTGTTATGTTAGATTCAGGAACAAGTATGGAGCTGAAGATAGAAGATATCTTGGAAAAAGGGGAGAAGAAAAATGAAGGGTAAGTTTATCTATATCACTACACCGATATACTATGTAAATGCAGAACCACATTTAGGTCATGCATATTCTACTGTTGTTGCAGATGTCTATAAAAGGTTTTACATGCTTGAAGGATATGAGACATTTTTCCTTACAGGGACAGATGAGCATGGAGAAAAGATTGCAAAGGCAGCAAAGCAGGAGGGAGTAGAACCAAAGGAATATGTGGACAGGATAAGCAGTCTTTTTAGAGAACTTTGGCCAAAACTTTCCATCTCATATGATCACTTTATAAGGACAACGGATCCTGATCATATAAAGACAGTAAAGCTTATCCTGACAAAACTTTATGAGAAAGGTGATATATACTTTAGTGAATACGAAGGGCTTTATTGTGTTGAATGTGAAAGGTTTTATACGAAGAAAGAGCTTGTAGATGGAAAGTGTCCTGATCACAAAAAAGAACCAGAGCTTATAAAAGAAGCAAATTATTTTTTCAGAATGAGCAATTATCAAGACTGGCTTATAGACTACATAAAAAAGAATCCAGACTTTATAAGACCTGAAAGATACAGAAATGAAGTCCTTTCTTTCCTGAAAGAACCACTTGAAGATCTCTGCATCTCAAGACCAAGAAAAAGACTTAGCTGGGGAATTCCTCTTCCTTTTGACGAAAACTATGTTACATATGTCTGGTTTGACGCACTTATAAATTACCTTTCAGGAATAGGATATCCTGATGATGAAAGATTTCATAAATTTTGGCCAAATGCACAGCACATAATTGCAAAAGACATCCTTAAACCACATGCAATCTACTGGCCGTGTATGCTTAAGGCAGCAGGAATAGAGCCATACAGACACCTGAATGTTCACGGATATTGGAATGTTGGTCAAGGAAAGATGTCAAAAAGCTTAGGAAATATAGTAAGACCACTTGATATAGTAAAAAAATACGGATTGGATCAGTTCAGATATTTCCTTATGAGAGAAATGGTATTTGGACTTGACAGTGAATTCAGTGAAGAGGCTCTTGTAAGAAGGATAAATTTTGACCTTGCAAACGATCTCGGAAATCTGTTCAGCAGATCACTTACAATGGCTGTAAAATACCTGGATGGAAAACCTCCTTCTGATATAAATCCAACAGAGGAGGAAGAAAACATAAAGAAGAAGACTCTTTCATGCATAGAAGAATATGAAAGCTTTATGAAAGGACTTCAGTTTCACAGAGCCTTAATGTCTGTGTGGGAAATAGTAAGCATGTTGAATAAGTATATAGACAGAATGGCACCATGGGATCTTGCAAAAAAAGGAGAAAAGGAAAGGCTTTCTACAGTAATGTATTACATCATTGAACCACTTAAAGTAATCTCTGTTCTTCTTTGGCCATTTATGCCACATTCAGCAGAAAAGATGCAAGAGATGCTTGGTCTTGAAAAAAGAGGAAAAGATCTTCTTATAGAAGACATAAAAGAGTGGGGAAGAGTAAAGTCTGTTTTTCTAAAAAGAGGTCCTGCACTTTTTCCAAGAGTAGAACTAAAGAAGGAGGAGAAGGAAAAGGAAGAAGAGTTTATAAGTATTGAGGAATTTCAGAGGATAGATCTTAGAGTAGCAAAAGTAAAGGAAGCAGAAAGGATTCCTGGTTCAAAGAAGCTTTTGAAGCTGAAGATAGAATTAGAAGGAGAAGAAAGGACTGTTGTTGCAGGAATAGCAGAGTCATACAGTCCAGAAGATCTTATAGGAAAACAGATCGTTGTTGTTGCAAATCTTAAGCCTGCAAAGATATTTGGAGTAGAATCTCAAGGTATGCTTCTTGCAGCAAAAGACAGCACAGGAATCCATTTGATTGTTCCAGAAAGGAAGGTAAAGACAGGAGCAAAGGTAAGTTAGTGAACCATTTCCTTTGATATAATCTTTCCGACTTTTTTTAGAGATTCAAGATTATTTACAGGAAGGGCATGATCAATGTAAGGAAGGGCTACAAGCATCCCTTTACACATCTTCTTCAAAACAGGATTGTTAAGAAGAGGATTAAGCCAGATTATTCTGTGAGCTTTACTGCTTAAAATCTTCATCTCTTTTTTCAAAAGCTCCTCTGATCCAAGATCCCATCCATCACTCAGTATAACAATGACCGTCCTTTTGTCTATAAGAGTTCCTCCCTGCCATTCATTCAGCTGTTTTAGAGAATATCCTATCCTTGTTCCACCTGCCCAGTTTGGAACTTCTTCAGTCAGTTTTTCAATTGCTTTTTTCATGTCCATGTGTTTTACGATGTGAGTAATCCTTGTAAGTGAAGTTGAAAATACGAATACCTCTACTTTTGAACCAGTTCCTCTTACACTAAGAATAAAAGGAATAACAAGATATGCGAATCTCTCCATTGAACCACTCACATCTGCTACTATTACAAGTTTTCTAAGTTTCTTCTTTTTTTCTTTAAAGAAAAGCTCAAAAGGTATTCCTTCATATTTAAGGCTCTTTCTCATTATCTTTGGAAAATCAAATACATCTCCAGAAATTGACCTCTTTGACCTCCTCGTTTTATGGATCTTAAAAGGTTCTGCAATCCTTTTTATAGCAAGTCTTGCTGTCTGGACATCAGATTCACTGAAAAGAGAAATCTCTTTTTTTTCTATATCTGAATAAGGGCTATATCCTGTTCCTTCAATGAATGTATCAGAAAGCAGCTCATCTTTTATAAGCTGATCTTTTCCTGCTTTTATGTCTGCCTCTTTAAGAAGATCCTTTTTTTCAGAAAGAAATTCTTCTTTTTTCTTTTTCTTAAAATAACCTCCCCAGAATTCTTCAAAAAGCCTTTTGAATTCAGACCATTCCAGATCTGTCTTTGCAAGATTTATCCTTAATGCAGAAAAGAAGTCCTGCTTATTAAAAAAATTTATATGCCTCAGACTTAAAAGTGCATCGTGTATGCTGTTCTGAAATATCTTAAATCCATGAGCTTTAAGGAAATTTGCAAATCTTACTATTTCTTTTGTAAGGCTATCCCTGTAAAAACTCTGCTCTTCTTTCATAATCAGCCCATATCTCCTTCTTAAACTTGTTTATATCTTCATGATACTTCAGAATACAGCCAATTGTCTCAAGGACAATCTCCTCATCAAGATAGTTTCTGTGCATAGCAATAAGTGCCATTGCCCAGTCAAGTGTTTCTGAGATTCCTGGTTTTTTGAGAAAGTCAACCTTCCTGAGCTTTTGCATAAATCTCGTGATCTGCTTTGCAAAATCTTCTTCTATCCCAGGAATCTTCTTCATTATTATCCTATACTCTTTCTCAAAAGAAGGATAATCTATCCAGTGATAAAGACATCTTCTTTTTAGTGCATCATGAACATCTCTTGTCCTGTTAGAAGTTATAACCACAATTGGTCTTTTTTCTGCCTTTATTGTCCCTATTTCAGGGATACTTATCTGAAAGTCTGAAAGGACTTCAAGAAGAAATGCCTCAAATTCTTCATCAGCCCTGTCTATTTCATCAATAAGGAGGACAGGAGGTTTTTCATTTTCTTTTGAATAAAGAATTGCTTCAAGGAGTGGTCTTTTTATAAGAAAGCTTTGACTGTATATATCCTTTTCTATCTCTTTTTTTGTTGCTCCACTTTCCTGAAGAAGCCTTATATAGAGAAGCTGTTTTGGATAGTTCCATTCATAAAGTGCACTTGAAGAATCAAGTCCTTCATAACACTGAAGCCTTATGAGCTTTGTGTCAAAGAGCTTTGACATGACTATTGCAACTTCTGTCTTTCCAACACCTGGTTCTCCTTCAAGAAAGATTGGTTTTTGCAGGTGATATGAAAGATAGATCACCGTAGCAAGTGATCTATCTGCTATATAGCCTACTTTGTCAAGCTCTGAAATTACTTTATCTATGGTCTCAAACAAATCATTCCTCCTTCTTTCTTATTACAAATCTCTCTTCAAGCTTCTTCATCTTTTCAACAATCCCACCATATTCAAGTTCCTGATATGGAAGCATGGCATTTCCATAAAATCCCTGCCTTCTTATCTCCATTGCCTTTTCTGCTGCCTTTTCTCTTATAAAGTCCCAGAATGGATGATCAAATGCATCTACAGGATTTGTAAGTCTTCCTTCATGAACACAATATGCTGCACATGATACAACAGGAGGTCCATCAAAGAATGAGATAGTGCTGTTCTGTTTTACTGGCATAAGTGGTCCTGTATGACTTCCTCTCATAAATCCTGCAACATAAGGGATTATGCTAAATGGTGCAAGGATCTCTCCTGTTGCAGGAAATGCCCCCTGTGTCCTTACGATCATAATAGGATCGTCCTTTCCTACATATCTTCCTGCAATGTTATGCAGTCTTGTTGTGCTTACTGCAACTGCCTGCTCACCTGTATGTCTTGAATATATTGCTTCTATTACAAATCTTTCTGGATCTCTAAGGAGTGCAGCAATGTCATAAAGCTCTTCTGGTGCAACAAGCTCAATTACTTTATCTGCCTCAGTATATGATACATCCATTATTACAAACTTGAATCCCTTAAACATACTTGGAGAAAGTATAAGTCCTGAACAATACATAGGATCACAGAATGCAAGATAAAGTGGAAGGTTGTATGCTCCTGGATCAGTTTTGTCTGCTGCAAAAAACAGGAATGGCTCATTTGGTCTTTCTTCTATCTCCATCTCTGCTACAGCAGGCCCAAGTCCTTTTACATTCCCTGTAAATGCATCTTTCAGAAGGTCCTGTCCAGCACCATAAAGTCCCTGATCCTTTGCAACCTCTGCACCCCTTCTGAATGCCTCCCATGCAAGTCTGTGAACTTCAGAGTCTCCTACTCCTCTGTCATGTGTACAAAGTATTGCGATGTCGTCTCCTGTAAAGCTTACTCTATAGTCTATAAGTATTCCTCTATGATGCTGTCTTATGTATTCCTCTACTGCCTCAAGAACTCTTCTGCTTGGTCTTATATGACCACCAATGCTTCCAATATCAGCCTTTATTGCAGTAATCGTGGTTTTCATCTTTCGCCTCCCCTTAGGTATTGTCTTATTTTTACTTAGTCTTATAATACATAAAAATCATATAATCAAGAAACTGAGTTTTTTCTTGAAAAAAAATTCATATTCAGGTAAATAAAAGCATTTACATGTGGGAGGAGAAATGAAGCTTGCAATAAGTGGAAAAGGTGGTGTAGGAAAGACAACATTTGCTGCTTTTCTCATAAAAGCCCTTGCGGATGAAGGGATGAAAGTCCTTGCAATTGATGCAGATCCTGATGCAAATCTTGCTCATGCACTGGGAATAAAAGGAGCAGAAAGGATTGTTCCTATATCAGAGATGAAGGATCTTATAGAAGAAAGGACAGGAGTAAGACCAGGAACAATTGGTGCTTTTTTTAAACTGAATCCAAAAGTAGATGATCTTCCTGACAGACTTTCTGTCAAGATTGGAAATATAAGGTTTATGAAACTTGGAGGGATAAAAAAAGGTGGTTCAGGATGTATATGTCCTGAAAGCACACTTCTGAAACAGCTCGTAAGACACATTGTTGTTGCAAGAGATGAGGCAGTAGTTCTTGATATGGAGGCAGGACTTGAGCATATGGGAAGAGGAACTGCAATGGCAGTAGATAGACTCATTGTAGTTGTTGAGCCTGGAAAAAGGAGTATAGAAACGGCTTATCAGATAAGAAGACTTGCAAAGGATCTTGGGATAAAAAGGATAAGTCTTGTTGGAAATAAGGTAAGATCAAAGGAGGAAGAGGATTTTTTAAAGGAAAATGCAAAAGACTTTGAATTCCTCTGTTTTATTCCATTCAGGGAAGAGATCCTCAGGGCAGATCTTGAAGGAAAAGCAGTATTTGAAAATGACATTGAAACACTTAAATTTATAAAAAATGTGATAAAGGAGAGGCTTCTATGCTAAAGTATGGAAGAGTTCATAACTTTAATCCAGGGCCTGCTCAGCTTCCACTTAAAGTCCTTGAGCAGATAAGGGATGAGTTTATGAATCTCAGAGGAACAGGAATGTCAATCTTAGAAACAAGCCACAGATCAAAGCAGTTTGAAGAGATCGTAAATTCTGCAGTAGAAAGGGTAAAAAGGCTTCTGAAGCTTGATGATGACTTCCATGTAGTATTCATTCAAGGTGGAGCAAGCTTTCAGTTCTTTATGGTTCCTATGAATCTCTCTGTTCAGGGAAAGCCTGTAGATTACATAAACACAGGAACATGGTCAACAAAGGCAATAAAAGAGGCAAAGATTCTTAAGAAAGATGTAAGGGTCATAGCATCATCTGAAGACAAAGACTTCTCTTATATTCCAAAAGATGTATATGAGGATGGAAAGGCAGCGTATCTTCACTTTACATCAAACAATACGATTCGTGGAACGCAGTGGAAAAAGTTTCCTGATGGAAATGGTGTTCCTCTTGTAAGTGATATGTCTTCTGATATAATGAGCAGGGTATTTGATCCAAAACCATTTGGACTTATATATGCAGGGGCACAGAAGAATATAGGTCCTGCAGGAGTATGTCTTGTTATAATAAGAAGGGATATGCTTGAAAGAGTTCCAGAAGACCTTCCAACTATGCTAAAATATACGACCTATGTAGAAAACAACTCCCTTGCAAATACTCCTCCTTGTTTTGCAATATATGTCATAGATCTCGTTTTAAAGTGGATTGAGGAAGATATTGGTGGTCTTGAAAAGATGGAGCAGATAAACAGAGAAAAGGCAAAGATGCTGTATGACTTAATTGACAGCACTGACTTTTACATAGGAACAGCTGAAAAGGATAGCAGATCTATGATGAATGTAACATTCAGACTTCCTACAAAGGAGCTTGAAGAGCTCTTTATAAAGGAAGCACAAAAGGAAGGATTTGCAGGAATTAAAGGACACAGGTCTGTTGGAGGATGCAGAGTCTCTCTTTATAATGCAGTAACAGTTGAATCTGTAAAAGAGCTTGTAAGTTTTATGAAGGAGTTTGAAAGAAGGTATGGTTAGGGAAGTAAAAAGAAGAAGGATAAAGGATATACTTGAAGAAAAGCAAATAGGAGAAAAAGTTACTGTCTATGGTTGGGTAAAGACAAGGAGGGATTCTAAGGGTGGATTCTCTTTTATTGAACTGAGTGATGGATCCTGTGTAAGGAATCTTCAGGTTATTGCAGACAGAAGTCTTCCAAACTATGAAAACGAAGTATTAAGACTTACAACAGGATGTTCTGTAAAGGTTGAGGGAAAGATCGTTGAGTCTCCTGGAAAGAAGCAGGAAATAGAACTTCTTGCAGAAGGAATAGAAGTTCTTGGATGGGCTGATCCAAAAGAATATCCTCTTCAGAAAAAAAGGCATTCATTTGAATTTTTAAGGACTATTCCTCATCTTAGAGCCCGAACAAATACACTTTCTGCTGTTACAAGACTAAGGAGTGCACTGAGCTATGCAATACACAAATTCTTTCAGGAGAGAGGTTTCATATATATACATACACCAATAATTACTGGAATGGACTGTGAAGGTGCTGGAGAGATGTTTCAGGTTACTACATTTGATCTTTCTGCTTTTCCTAAGAAAGAGGATGGGACTCCTGATTGGTCAGAGGACTTTTTTGGAGAAAAGGCGTATCTTACTGTAAGTGGTCAGCTTGAGGCAGAAGCATATGCACTTGCACTTGGAGATGTGTATACATTTGGACCAACATTCAGGGCAGACAATTCAAATACAACGAGACATCTTGCAGAATTTTGGATGGTTGAACCAGAGATGGCATTTTCAGGAATAGAAAGGGCAATATCTGTTGCAGAAGAGCTGATAAGATATCTGATTCAGTATGCAATGGATGAGTGTAAGGAAGAGATAGAGTTTTTTAATCGTTTCATAGATCAGTCTCTCTTAGATACCCTTAACAGGACAGTTGAAAAGGAATTTCCAAGGATTACTTATACAGAGGCTATAGATATGCTTTCTAAAGCAAACAGAAGGTTTAAGTATCCTGTAGAATGGGGAATTGATTTAAAGACAGAGCATGAAAGATATCTGTGTGAAGAAGTATTTAAAAGACCAGTAATAATCACTGATTATCCTAAAGGAATAAAGGCATTCTACATGAAGCTTAATCCTGATGGTGAGACAGTAAAGGCTGTTGACATACTTGTTCCAAAAGTAGGAGAAATTGTTGGTGGAAGTGAAAGAGAAGATAGAATTGATGTGCTTCTTCAGAGGATGAAGGAGATGGGATTAAGTCCTGAAAAATACTGGTGGTATCTTGAACTTAGAAAATTTGGATCAGCTCCTCATGCAGGATTTGGTCTTGGATTTGACCGCTTCGTCCAGTTTGTTACAGGTATGTCAAACATAAGAGATGTTATTCCGTTTCCAAGAACACCTGGAAGTCTTGCTTTTTTAAAAAGGAGGGTTTATGGATCTGACATCTAACTAATTGAAAGGGGGTGGGAAGATGAAGTCCTTAGGGACACATGTAATCCTTGAGGTCTATGGTGCTGATTACAAGATCCTTAATGATCTCAAATTTATTGAACAGATAATGACAGAGGCTGTTAAGCTATGTGGTGCAACGATTGTAAAACCATTCTTCCATCAATTCTCACCTCATGGAATAAGTGGTATTATTGTAATTGCTGAATCACATTTCTCCATACATACATGGCCAGAATATGGATATGCAGCAATGGATCTTTTTACATGTGGAGAAAATATAAAACTTGACGATGCAGTCAGATATCTGAAAGAAAAGTTAAAGGCAAATCACATCCAGATGATGGAAATAAAGCGTGGAACTTTGGATATTCCTTCAGATTTAAAACACAAGTAAGAAAGGAGGTGAACTATGACAAAGGAACAGTATGAAAAGGAAAATGCATGGGGACTCTTAAGCAGTATAGATGTTTATAACTGTGATCCTAAAAAGATAAGGAGCAAAGAGGCAATAATTGAATATGTAAACAAGCTTTGTGAACTTATTGATATGAAAAAATTTGGTGAACCACTTGTCGTTCATTTTGGAAAAGGACAGACAGAAGGATACAGTATGGTTCAGCTAATTGAGACATCTCTTATAAGTGGACACTTTGCAAATGAGACAAATCGTGCATTTATAGACATATTCAGCTGTAAGTATTATGATCCTGAACAGGCAGCAAACTTTACAAAGGAATTCTTTGGTGGAACTCACTACAGACTGAATACTCTCTTGAGGAAATAGGAGGGAGGTATGGAAGATGAACTTAGACTAACTACTATGGATCTATGGTTTGAGGAAAAGCTTGAACCTTCAGTAAGAGCTACAATAAGGATACTTATAAACAGGACACTTGAAAGGTTTAGGTCAGAATATCAGGAGATTGCTGTCCTTGAGACAGAGAAGCTTGGAAGAATGCTCGTTCTTGACGGAATAATAATGCTAACTGAGTTTGACGAATATGCGTATCATGAAATGATTGTCCATGTTCCACTTCTCACACATCCAAATCCACAGAAAGTCCTTGTAATAGGAGGGGGAGATGGTGGTTCTGTAAGAGAGATAGTAAAGCATGAGGAAGTGAAGGAGATCCATCTTTGTGAGATAGACAAAGCAGTTGTTGAGGTATCCAAGAAGTATCTTCCTGGTCTGTCTTCAGGATTTAATGATCCAAGAGTAAAGATATTTTATGAGGATGGGGCAAAGTTTATAAAAAGGAAAAAAGAGGAGTATGATGTAATAATTGTTGATTCAACTGATCCTATAGGTCCTGCTGTTGCACTTTTTGAAGAACCATTTTACAGGGACATGTATTCTGCACTGAAACCTGATGGAATAGCAGTAACGCAGTGTGAGTCCATGTATTATCACAGAGATCTTATAAAGAGGATGTTTGGTTTTATTTCAGAAATATTTAATATATCAGGCTACTACTTTTGTGTAATTCCTACATATCCCAGTGGGACAATAGGATTTGCTTTTTGTTCTAAAAGGTATCATCCAATAAAGGATTTTGATGAATCAAGAGTTTCTAAACTTGGAAAGCTAAGGTATTATAACCCACACATACACAAAGCCTCATTCTGCCTTCCTGAATTTATGAAAGACCTTCTTCCATCAAATGTAATAAATCGTTCCATTAATTAGGATTAAAGGGATTGCGACTAAAAAAGTCCTTATCTTTCCTTGACATACTTCATCTTTTCTTCTTAGAATCAGCTGTGATGGATGAAAAGATCATATGACTTCCTCTGTCCTCTGCAGACTTTCCAATTTCTCAAATCTTTCCTGACATTCCTTACATCTTAAAGCATATGGCATTGCTTCAAGACGTGCAGGAGGAATCCAGTCTTCACAATCTATACAGATTCCATATTCTCCATTTTTTATCCTTTCAAGTGCCTCATCTATCTGCTGAACCTCTTTTGCCTTTATTTCAGCAAGTGCAAGTATTGTACTTTCTTGAAGCTCTGCTGCTGCTATATCTCCATCTTCCCTCATAGCATCTATAAGTTCCTGATATTCCTCTTTTGCTTCCTTTTCCAAGATGTCAGCAATGTCTTTCAAAAGCTCTTTTTTTCTTTCAAGAAGCCTGTTTTTCATAAGTTCAAGTTCTTCTTTTGTAAGAGGTCTTCTCTCATCAGCATTTTTAAACATAAAGATCACCTCCTTCTTTCTTCTTACGGATTTTGGCTTTCTGTGTGTTTAAAAATAATCCTTTTTTTTGAAAAGAAAAGTATTCTTTTACTTAAGATCTGCACCAACCACTCCAGCATGCTTGCAATCTTTCCTACAAAAAAAGTATCGGAAAGATACAGGAAAAGAGTTCTATGAGAATTTTCCTTGACTTTTTCAGCTAAGTAAATCTCCAAAAAGTGCAAGATAGACGAGTTCATTCAGATCAAGAACCTTTATTGAATCCTCAAGACCTTTTGTCTTTCTTGCATCCTCAAGCATGATAAGACAAATTGGACAGCATGTTATAAGAATCTGTGCTCCTGTTTCTGCTGCCTCCATTATCCTCCTTTCTGACATCCTTACTTCTACATCAAGTTCTTCTTGCCAGAGTCTTCCACCTCCTCCTCCACAGCAGAGACTATTCTCTCTGCAGTGTTTCATTTCTATAAGCTCTATGCCAGGTATTGCCTTTATCACATTTCTTGGAGGATCAAAGACCCTGCTATGTCTTCCAAGATAGCATGGATCATGATAGGTTACTTTGAGATCCAGTTTTCTTTGAAAACTTATCCTTCCTTCTTTTATAAGTCTCTCCAAAAACTGGCTATAGTGCATTACACAGATCCTGAAATCAGGATTTAACATTGGATATTCCTTTTTCATCGTGTAAAAACAGTGTGGGGATGATGTTATTATCTTTCTTATCCCATATTCTCTGAACAGCTCCATACATTCAGTTGCCTGTTCTTCAAAAAGACCATCTTCTCCAACCCTTCTAGCAATGTCTCCACAGCAAGGTTCTTCTTTTCCAAGTATTCCAAAATCTATTCCACAACTTCTCAGAATAGCCGTAAAAGATCTTGCTATTTTTTGAGCTCTTGTATCGTATGAAGTCGTGCATCCAACAAAATAACAGTATTCCAATTTCTTATCAGATCTTGGAATTTCTATAATCTTCAAATCTTTTGCCCATTCAGCCCTTTTCTTCTTTGAAGAAACCCATGGATTATTATACTTGTAAAGTCTTTCTAATGTCTGAATGAGGATAGACGGAACTTCTGTTCCATCTTCTATCTTCTTTGCTCTTAGCTGTCTGACGATTTCAAATGGAGGAACATATACAGGACATCTCTCAAGACATGCTCCACATGTAGTGCAATACCAGAGGAGTTTTGGATCAAATTTTTCTTTTTTTACGGAATAAAGGAAATCTCTTGGAGAAAAAGGTTCTCCTACACCATAAGAAGGACATACCTCTGTGCATCTTCCACACCTCGTGCATGCATCAAGGTGAACGAGGTCTCTAAATGAAAAGACCTTCCCTTCTTTTTCCTCTGCCTTGAGGATTCTTTTTTCTTGATCTTCAAGGTATATGCTCAGTGAAGATGAAAAGATGTGGAAAAGTTTTGTGTATGGAATTATTCCTATAAAGGTAAGACTTAATATGACATGTATCCACCAGAAGAAAGAATAAGTCTGAACTGATGCACCATTTATCACACTTCCTATAGCAAATCCAAGAAAAGAGTATTTTTCCCATGAAGCATTTTGAACAGATATCCTTATTCCTTCAAGGATAAATCCTGTTACTGCTGTAAAAAAGATAAGAAGAAGGATGAGAAGATCTTCAAAATTCGTCTTTAATCTTTCAAGCCTTATCCTTCTTAAAGAAGCAATAAAGATTCCAATGATAATTGAGATTCCTGCTATTTCAAGAAAAGACGAAAATAAAAGATAGATCTTTCCTTTCAGGAAGTGGAAGATGTAGTGATCAAAAGAAAGAAGGAGTGTTCCTAAGAAAAGGAAAAAGAATCCCCAGAATATAAGAAGGTGCATAATTCCACCTGAGATGTCCCCTTCTTTTATCCTTTTTGCAAATATTGCATCTGATATGATCCTTTTTATCCCTTTCCATGAAATGGAAATCTTCTCTTTTTTTACGCCTTTTTTCCAGAAGGATATGTGTCTTAGAAATCCATAAAAAAAAATGAAAACAGAAAAAAGAGAAAGGAGATAAAAGAGCCATACTGGATGAATATTCCAGAATATTTTACGCTCAATCACTTACATACTCCCCAAGAACTTTTCTGGTCTCATACTTCTGAGTCTTTTTATCCTTTCTTCAATAGGAGGATGTGTTGAGAAAAGATGAGCAATTGTTCCTGCTGAAAGTGGATTTACAATGAACATATGTGCAGTTGCTGGATTTGCATCCATAGGAATCCTTCTTGAATATTCTTCAAGCTTTTCAAGTGCATTTGCAAGACCATAAGGAGATCCTGCAAACCTTGCACCTGTCTCATCTGCAAGATATTCCCTTGCCCTTGATATTGCCATCTGTATAAGCATTGCTGCAATTGGTGCAAGAATTGCCATAAGGACAATTCCAATAATTCCCAGTATGGAGCCTCCATTTTCCTCATCATCTCTTGTTCCACCAAAAAACAGACTCCATCTTGCCATATCAGCAAGTATCATGATAGCTCCTGCAAGTGTTGCTGCAATTGTTCCAATAAGTATGTCTCTGTTCTTTATGTGAGCAAGCTCATGTCCAAGGACACCTTTAAGTTCTTCTCTGTTCATAATCTTCAGTATCCCTTCTGTTACAGCAACTGCTGCATTCTGAGGATTCCTTCCTGTTGCAAATGCATTTGGAGACTCTTCTGGAATTATGTATATCCTTGGCATAGGAATACGAGCTCTGTGAGAAAGCTCCTGAACAATTCCATAAAGCTCTGGAGCTTCTTCTGGACTTACTTCCCGAGCACCATACATGCTCAGCACTATCTTGTCAGAGAACCAGTAGCTGAAAAAGTTCATACACATTGCAAGTATAAAAGCTATTGTCATTCCATGTGTCCCACCAATAAGCTTTCCAAGAAATACAAGCAATAAAGTCATGAAAGTTAAAAGGATTACTGTCCTCATCCACATATCTCACACCTCCTTTTCTAATACCAAGATAACAACAATGTCTTTAAAGTCAAGGAGAAACAATTTTCTTGCGAAATATTTTTATGCAAATTTTTTTTATTGACATTTCTTTTTTTTGAACATAAAATTTCGTAAAAAATATTCGCTTTTACAATTTTTGCAATGAAAAGGATGAGACTTTATGATTGCCTCTGTTACCTCATAGGAAGATCTTTCAGAAATATGCTTTCGTGCTATATTCCTTTTGTAAGGAAATACGACCTTACTGTATCCCAGCTTTTTATCCTTCTTGCACTCTATGAAAATGATGGAGTCAGTGCACAGGAACTTTCTTCTAAGCTTGCACTTGGAGCATCAACACTTACTGGAATACTTGATAGACTTGAAAGAAAAGGTCTTATAAAGAGGCAGATAAACATGAATGACAGAAGGTCAATAATAGTAAGTCTTACAGAAAAAGGAAAAGGGCTGAAAGATGAACTCTGGAAGATATACGAAAAGGTAAATGGAGAGCTTCGTTCAGCTCTATCTCAGAAGGAGATAGAGGATCTTTATAGAATTATGGAAAAGCTTTATGAAAAGGCAAACAGAATGCAAAACAAGTAAAGGAGGAGGTTATGGAAGCATTAAAAAAAATGGCTCCACTGGAGGAGCTTTTAGAAGTAAAAACAGGCTTAGAGAATCCATATGTAAGACAATGGAAGGAAGAAGGAAAAAGGATAATTGGATACATATGCACATATGCACCAGAAGAGATAATCTATGCTGCCGGAATGCTTCCATATAGAGCTGGTGCACAGGGATGCAAAGCAACAGATAAGGCAGACATCTTTCTTCACAGATTCAACTGCACATATGTAAGATGTCTTCTTCAGCTTGGACTTGAAGGAAAATACGATTTTCTTGATGGATTCTGTTTTTTGAATGGATGTGAACAGCTCAGAAGACTTTATGATATATGGCACAGAAAAGTCCCTACAAAGTTTGTGGATATGCTTACAATTCCTCATGTAATCTCTGAAAGAAGATTCAAGTGGTATCTTGATGACATAAAGAAGTTTGTAGAAGGGCTTTCATCAAAGTTTGGAGTAACTGTTACAAAAGAAAAGCTGAGAGATGCAATAAAAGTATATAACGAAACAAGAAGGCTTATGCAGGAGCTTTATGACTTGAGAAAAAAGGAAAATCCTCCAATTACAGGTTCAGAAGCAATGAAGATAGCAATAGCGTCATTCTGTATGCCAAAGCACATATTTAATGAAATTCTCAGAAAAGCACTTGATCAGATAAAAGAAAGAGAAGGGATAAAGGAATACAGAGCAAGGATAATGATCTGTGGAAGCTATATGGACGATACATTTCTTATTGACCTTATAGAAGAGACAGGAGGGATTGTTGTTGCAGATAACCTGTGTTTTGGATACAGGCATTTTGAAGGAAAAGTAGATGAGGTAGGAGATCCAATTGAAGAGATTGCAAGGCGTTATTACTGGAAAAATCCGTGTCCAAGGATGCAAGGAGAGTTTGACAGAAGATTAAGTGAAACGATTCGTATAGCAAAAGAGGCAAAAGTAGATGGTGTAATATTTGAAAGGATAGCATTCTGTGATAATCATGGTGCAGAATCTGTAATGGAAGCAAAATTTCTTGAAAAAGAAGGAATTCCAACACTTATCCTTGAAAGAGAATATATGCCGTCTGACAGAGGAAGACTGAAGACAAGGATTCAGGCTTTTATAGAAAGGATAGAAAGGAGGAAGAGGTTATGAAAAAAAATGCAGTAGAATGGTTTAAAAGACTTCGTGTAACATGTTCTATCATAGAAAGAGCAATAGAAGAAGCAATGAAAAGGGGGATTATAAATCTTTCTGATCTTGATGTAGAAGGACTTCTTAAGGATGCAGATGATTATACGAAGAAAGTAGCACAGATGCTTCAGCCATCTACAGTTGATGCAGCACTTAAGCCAAAAAACAGAAACATAACACTTGCCTTTGTAAAGGCATATGGTGAATATCTTGACTTTGTCCTTGATGGAATAGAAAAAGGAAAAAAGCTTGTATATCACTATTTTGAATCAATCCCACAGGTCATCCTTTCAATGGATATGATTCCTGTATGCGTTGAGACAATTCCTGTCCTTGTTGCTGCACTTTATAAGGATGGATGTGAGGAAGAGATAGATGCACTTGAGGCAGAAGGATTTCCTGCACATCTCTGCTCTGCACAAAAAGGATTTGTTGGTGCATATCTTACAGAAAAGGTTCCTGCACCAGACTACTTCTTTAAGCCTTCTGTTCCTTGTGATCCAAGCAACATGCTATTTCAGTATATGTCAAAGATTACAGGTGCACCATATATCGTATTTGATGTTCCGTATTATACAAACGAAAGGGCTTTCAGGTATTACAAGGAAGAGCTTGATGAAGCATACAGGAAACTTCAGCAGATGAGCGGTCAAAGCATTGACCTTGAAAAGCTGAAAAGACACATAGAGCTTACAAACCTTCAGCTTGATTATATCTACAAGATTCAAGAGCTCAGGAAACATAAGCCATGTCCTGATCCAGGATTCCACAGACCAATGGACTTTGCACTTTATACGATATTTGGATTTTCAGAAAAGGTCGTTGAATACTTCAGAATCGTGTATGAAGAGGCAAAAAGAAGGGTAGAAAAAGGAGAAAGGATAATTCCAGAAGACAAAGAAGAGATAAGAACACTTTGGACATGGGCATTTCAGGGATATGATCTTTCCATATATCACTGGATGGAAGAAGAGCATGGTGCAACATATCTTGCATGTGGTCTTACGATACTTCCACCTGAGGAGATAGGATTTATTGAAGATCATGATCTTGACAGCATGCTTGAAGGTCTTGCAAGACTTACATTCCATTATCCTATGAGCAGACAGGTTACAAGCTTTGCAGACATATGGATAAATGATTTCGTAAAGATTGCAAAATCACATAAGGCTGACTGTGCAATATTTTCTGGACATATGGCATGCAAGCACGGATGGGCATTGAACAAGCTTCTGAGTGATGCAATAAGGGAAGAGGCAGGGATTCCAACACTCAGATTTGAGATGGACATTGCTGATAAAAGGTTTACTCCACCAGAGGAAGTAAAAAACATGCTTTCAGAATTCTTTGAGACGATAAGACATTAGGAGAAGAAGCCATGTATTATCTTGGATGCGATATAGGAACAGGATACACTAAAGGGGTTCTTATTGATGAAGAAGGAAAGATTGTCTGTTCAAGGATAATTCCTACAAATGCTGATCCAAGAAACTCAAGCAAAAGTATAATAGATTCTCTTCTAAAAGATGCAGCTATAAAGGAAGATCAGATAAAGGGATGTGGAACAACAGGATGGGGAAGATCATATTTTCCTCTGAAACACAAAGAGCTCAGTATAATAAACTGCATTGCAAAAGGTGCATCTTTTGTAAGACCATCTTGCAGGACTGTGATAGACATAGGAGCACAGCACAGCCTTGTTATCCTTATTGATGAAAATGGAAATCCTGTGGAATTCAGACAAAATGACAAATGTGCAGCAGGATGTGGAAGATTCATAGAGGTCATCTCTGAGGCACTTCAGGTCCCACTTGAAAAGATATCTGATTTTGCTTTAAGTGCAAAAGAAAAGGTAAACATTACATCACAGTGTGCAGTATTTGCTGAAAGTGAGGTAATAACATATGTGAATGATGGAAGACCAGTTGATGCAATACTTGCAGGAGTAATTGACTCCATTGGAAAAAGCCTATCATCAATTGCAAAAAGACTTCTTCTTCAGGATGAAATACTTGTTTCTGGTGGAATGGCAAAAAACAGGGCACTTGTAGGTGCAGTAGAAAAGAACCTTGAAAAGAAGCTTTATATTGCAGAACCAGACCCACAGCTTATTCCAGCAATTGGAGCAGCCCTTTTTGTAAAGGAGGGAAGGAGATGATCTTTGCAGGATGTGATGTAGGATCACTTACGGCAAAAGCACTTCTTATGGACGAAAATGAAAACATTATTGCTTATGAAATAATGAATGTCCTTCCAAATCCTGTAAGAAGTGCAGAAGAGATAATGTCAAGGACACTTAAAAAAGCAGGAATCTCAATGGATGATATAACATACTGTATAAGCACAGGATATGGAAGGGAAAAGATACCTTTTGCACAGGGAAATATAAGCGAGATCTCGTGTCATGGAAAAGGTGCTCACTGGTTAAATCCAAAAATAAGGACAATAATAGACATAGGAGGACAGGATCTTAAGGCAATAAGGGTTGATGAAAATGGAGAGCTCGTGGACTTTATAATGAATGACAAGTGTGCTGCAGGAACTGGTCGTTTCTTAGAAGGAATTGCAAAGACACTTAATGTAAGTCTTGATGAGCTTGGACCACTTGCTCTTAAAGGAAAGAATCCAATAAGCATAACAAGTCAGTGCACAATATTTACACAGTTTGATGTAATGCACCTTATCGTAGAAGGAGCTGACAAGGCTGACATTGCAGCAGGAGTAGCTAAGGCAATGGCACAAAGGATGCATAAACTTGTAAGAAAGGTTGGGATAAAAAAGGAGGTTGCAATAACAGGAGGTGTTGCAAAGAATCAGGGAGTTGTAAAGTATCTTCAGGAGATTATAAAAAGTGAAGTATATCAGTTCAGACAGATTGATCCACAGGTAATAGGAGCTCTTGGTGCAGCTCTTTTTGCAAAAGAGATATATATGAGGAAAAAAGGATGATAATGGCAATAAGTGGAAAAGGAGGAGTAGGAAAGACATTTATAACAGCAATCCTTACAAAGATCCTGAGTAAGAGATTCAGGCTTCTTTCAATAGACGCAGATCCTTCACAGGGTCTAAGTTTTGCTCTCTGTATTGAGCCAAAAAGGACGATATGGGAAATAAGGGAAATGATGAAGGAGAAGAAAGAAAGGGAAAAGCTTTTTGGAAAGGAAGATATTCCTTTAAAAGATGTAATAAAAAGGGAAGCACTTATAAGCAGAGATGGATTTGACTTTCTTGTTATGGGAAGGTCAGAAGGACCTGGATGTTTCTGTTCCCTGAATGAGCTTTTAAGGTATGCAATAGAAAGTCTTTCAAAGGAGTATGAAGTTGTCCTTATAGACTGTGAAGCAGGAATTGAGCAGGTAAAAAGAAGGGTTTTAAAAGATGTGGACAGTCTTTTTATCGTGTCTGATCCAACAGTCAGAGGAGTTCAGACAGCAAAAAATATTGCATCTTCTGCAAGCTCTCTTTCAGAAAAAAAACTAAACATTGGTCTTATATTTAACATGGTAGAGGACATGGAAAAGACAAAATCTCTTTTAAAAGAACTCATCATACCAGTCCTTGCATATGTTCCCGCTGATCCAAATGTAAAAAGATTTGATCTTGAAGGAAGATCACTTCTTGAATTTCCTGAAGATTCTCCTTCTTTCAGGGCAATATATACTTTTGCAGAAAAGATGATTCTTGGATATGGAAACTTTTAAGGCGGTTCTAAAGAAAAAAGTAAGCTGGGGAGATCTTGATCCCTTAGGAATAGTCTTTTATCCACGCTATTATGAATGGATAGATGCTGCATCTCAAATAAAAGAGATTCAGGAAAAAACTGTTCTTTTGAATCATGAAATAAGGCTTTCAAAAAAAAGCACTATTCTTGCCAAGGCATATGAAGAAAAAAGGATATGTATCAGAAAGACAGAAGATGGCTTTAAAGCCATACCTATTCCAGATGATATGAGAGAAAGACTAAAGGGATGGCAGTAAAGGTAGAAAAAAAAGAAAGTATAGCAATTCTGAAATTGAACAGACCAAAGTCCTATAATGCAATAAATATGGATATGGCTTTAAGGCTTTCAGAAGAGCTTATAGCTATATCAGATGATCCAAAAATAGATGGAGTAATAATTACAGGAGAAGGAGATGCATTCTGTGCAGGAGGGGATCTGAGATGGATAGCAGAGCAGGGAGATGACTATTATGCTACATTTTACAGTATAGTTTCTGAGTTTCACAAGGCAATAAAGGAGATATTTTGCATGGAAAAACCTGTAGTTGCTGTTATAAATGGTGTTGCTTCTGGAGGAGGTCTCTCACTTGCACTCTGTTGTGACTTCAGGATTATGGAAAAAGATGCAAAGCTCCTTTTTGCATATACATCAAGAGGACTAAGTCCTGATGGTGGCTGTTCATATATGCTTCCAAGGATTGTAGGAATTGCAAAAGCACTTGAGATTGCAGCATTTGACAGAGAAATATCTTCAGAAGAGGCATTAAGGATTGGACTTGTAACAGAGGTTGTAGAAAAAGGAGAAGGGATAAAAAGGGCAAAAGAGATTATAAATCATATAAATGAAAAAAGTCCAACTTTTGGAACTACAAAAAGACTCATGTATGAATCTTTTTCTTCAGCTTTTGAATCTCATCTTGAAAATGAAAGAAAAACGATATCAATAACCTCTTCCTTAAGGTATGGAAAAGAAGGAATAAGGGCATTTGTTGAAAAAAGAAAACCTGTTTATAAAAAGGATTAGCCAACGCAAAGGGCTATTATCTCTTCAATTGACGCTTCTGCAAGTGCAATGCATGTATCAGCAGCACCATAATACATCTTTAGTGTCCCGTCATCCTCAACTATTGCACCACAAGGAAATACTACATTTGGAATGTCTCCCATCCTTTCATACTCCTCTTCTGGACCAAATATAAAGTGAGGAGTATATCCAAGGACTTTTTCTGGTTTTTCCAAATCAAGAAGCATTGCACCAATTCTGTATATCCTTCCTGCTCCTTCTCCCTTTACTCCATGATATATGCAGAGCCATCCCTTTTCTGTCTTTATAGGAGGTATACACATTCCAAGCTTAAGTGGTGCCCAGCCAGGTTCTGGTGCAAGAATGACACCATGTTTTTTCCAGTATATAAGGTCATATGAGTAGTTTATCCAGATTGCAGCACGAGCACCAGAAATCCCTCCTGGTCTGTCAAGAAGCACATATTGTCCTTCTATCTTTTCAGGAAAAAGGACTGCATCTTTGTTGTCAGGAGGTCCAATTATTGCAATCCTTTCAAAGTTTACAAAGTCCTTTGTCCTTCCAATTCCAACCCTTGGCCCATATATTCCATATGCAGTATAGGTTATATAATATGTCTTTTCTTCTTCCATATAAGTTATCCTCGGATCTTCTATTCCATACATCTCAAACGGCTCAAATTCTGGATCATGTGATGGTGTGATCCATGGTTTTTCATCAACCCTGAAATTGTATCCATCATCTGATCTTGCAAGTGTAAGATGGCTGTGTCCGCTTAGATCCTCTACTCTGAGAAGCAAGAGATACTTCCCTTCAAACTTACATGCAGCAGCATTAAATACAGTATTGCACGGATAAGGAATGTCATCACGCGTTATAATTGGATTCTTCCAGTATCTTTTAAAAGGATAAAGCTTTTTTTTCATACCCCCCTACTCCGTTGATATTATTCTTATATTCACATCAGGAATATTTATAAGCTTTTCATAAATCCTTATATGCTTTTCTGCAACAATTGACCAAGATATCTTTTCCCTTACATATCTTTTTCCATTCTCAGAAAGCCTTTTTGCATATCCTTCATCTGAAAGAATCCTTACAATTGCTTCCACAAAATCCTTCTCCCTTTCACAAGATATTCCAGCAGCAGATTCTTTTATGACATTTTCAAGACCAGGGCTTCTGCTTACAACAATAGGTCTTCCAAATGCAAGACAGTGTGCAAGTATTCCACTCTGTGATGTCATTTTGTATGGAAGAACAACAACATCTGCACTTGATATCACAGTGTCAAATATCTGTTGTGGAAGCTGTCCTCTTATAAATATTATATTATCCTTTACAGGAGAAGATGCAATAAGATCAAGAAGCATGTCTCTGTATTCCTTATATTCCTGACCTCTTGTCTTTCCAGCAATAACAAGAATTGAATCAGGATATCTTTCAAGGATTTCTGGAAAAAGCCTTACTATAAGATCAAAGTTCTTTGATGGTCTTATGTATCCTATCATAAGAACAACCTTTTTGTCTTCTGGAAGACCAAGTCTTCTTTTTGCATCAGAAACAGGCTCAACTTCCCTTGCACCATGAGGTATAACACATACCTTTTTTATGAGATCATCAGAAAGTATCCTTTTCAGAGTCTCTACCTGATATTCCTCATGAACTATGACACAGTCGCTGTTCATAACAATTGACCTTATTATTATTGCATGCTCCCTTTTTGGCTCAGGATATACAGTATGAAGTGTTGTAACTACAGGAATTCCTATAAGCTGAAAGTCAATAAGAAGAGGAATGATGTTTACTCCAAAATGCTTTCCATAAAGTGTAAATTCATGCTGTATGTGGACGACATCAGGAGTAAATCTTATCATAGTAGAATATGCCTTTTCTGCAAGATCTCCATCCTCATAATCAAATGAAGGAAATACCTGATGTCCTTCACCACCTATATGACACACGACATACACATCTATGTCCTTTTTTCTTAGGGCATCAGTAAGATACTGTGTATATGTTGCAACACCGCATTCTATAGGTGGATAAGAAGATATGAATCCTATCCTCATCTTTTACTCCCTTCTTACTATTTCCCATACTTCAAATTCTCCTTCCTTTACAAGTCTTACACATAATGGAGAATAAACTTTTATGATCTTGTTTACAATCTGCTCAAGCCTTTTAATTGTTGGATCTGATGGATCAGTTGAAAGAAAGGCATCAACGACCTCTTTTAGCTTTCCAGATGTCTGAATCCTCATACCAAGATACTTTATTGCCTGAGCAATAAGAAGACCTGTTGAAATGAATGAAAAAAGATCACCTGAGGGAGGCTTTTCCTTTATTGATTCACAAAGAAATTCAAACTTCATCCTTATCTCTTCCTTCTTTTCCTCTGGAACAAGCTCAAAGATTCTGTGATCAACAAACCAGTCTGTTGCAAAATAGCATGCACAGCCTACAGCCTGTGCCCAGTGTTCTGGTGTTCCTCTTTTAAAGTGAGAATCAGAAAAAAGTGGATGAATCTTTTCTACAAAAAGTGCATGAACAAGCTCATGAAGAACTTCTATGTCTGTTGGTTCTCCAAACTGTGAATCCTTAGAAGGCCAGCTTATGCTGTGAACCTTACTTATTGGGTTTGAGTCTATTGAAAAAAAATCTCCTTTTTCTTCTTCTTTTATATCCCAGCTTAGCTGGGATCTTATTTCAGATATGGCTTTTTTAAGATCCATATCTCTTTTTTGTCTTTACAAGAAGATATATCCTTTCTATAAAGCTTTCAAGTATGGAAGAATTTTTCTTAAGGAGAGTCAAAGATGCGGTGTAAAATAACATTTACGAGTAGTTCAAACATCATACTTCCCATCTCCTATAATTCAATTGTTCAGGGATTCATATACAGGAATCTTGATGGAGATATATCTGAATGGCTTCATGATGAAGCAATAAAGCTTGAAAAGAGATCTTTTCGTTTTTTTACATTTAGCAGACTCCTTGGTTCATATAAACTTAAAGGAAAACAGATAGAATTTTCAAGTCCTGTAAGACTTTACATAGGAACAATTCACAAAGCTGTTCTTCAAAGTCTTATAGAAAACCTTCTAAGAAATCCTTTAACAAAACTTGGAAAAAACAGATGTGAGATCCAAAGCATTGAGATAGAAAAAAGTCCAGAAAACTCAGGAAAGACCCTTGTAAAGACTCTATCTCCAATAACCATATACAGCACACTTAAAGGATCAGACGGAAAGAAAAAGACATATTACTACAGTCCATTTGAAAAAGACTGGGAAAAGATGATTCTTGACAACATAAGAAGAAAGGCAAAAGCACTTGGATGGGATGACAAGCTTCATCTTTTAGAAAGTGCCTATGTAAGACCTCACAAAGTCAGCAAAAAGAATCTTCAGATAGTATTTTACAAGGATACAGTGATCAAGGCATGGAGTGGACTTTATGAAATAAATCTTCCTGAACCATTCTTTAGTCTTATATATGACAGCGGACTTGGTGCAAAAAACAGTCAGGGATTTGGCATGCTAAAGGTTCTACATATATAGTTTCTGACAAAATATCTTCTTT
Source organism: uncultured Desulfobacterales bacterium (assembly GCA_964513995.1). Classification (GTDB taxonomy): domain Bacteria; phylum Desulfobacterota; class DSM-4660; order Desulfatiglandales; family JALVZP01; genus CAZEOQ01. Next base: position 230,963 of record CAZEOQ010000001.1, read on the forward strand.
TAACTTTTCCCTTAAGGAATCTTTCATGACTAGATCGACATTTTTATGAAAAATCTCTTCTAAAAAAAATTTAAGTTCCAGGTTCAAATTCTACAAGTATATCAATATCACTTTTATATCCTTTGCTTTTCCCTTTATTTGAGAACCAAAAACTCCTATTCTTTTTACCTTAAATCTTTTTTCTATCTCCTTTAAGTGTTCTTTAAGCTTTTTCATTATGTTATTTTGCATTCTTTCTTCAATATCAACTTAATCTACATAGAAAAGTTCTTCATTTTCTATTATATCTTTGCAAGGTTTAAGAATCCCGAAGAATTTATCTATTCCTTCTTTAATGTCAAATGCCTTCTGTTGAATATTCTCATAAGTAATTTGCTCTTGCTGCAATGCTTTTTTTCTATCTGTTGCTTTTACCTTTCTTTTAGATTTCATTCTTTCCTTTCTCTTTTTCAAAAGCCTTTTCAAAAATTGGTTTAAATAACTTCTTTTACTTTTGAAATTACTTCTTCAAGAGTAGCTAGGTATTCATTCTGACTACCAGATGTATCAAAATATAGCTAAATTCATCTGGCAGTCAGAAGAATCAACCCTGCTTAAAAGCGAACTACTACTCCCTATCCCA
>CAZEOQ010000002.1:0-48300 GCA_964513995.1 uncultured Desulfobacterales bacterium
ACACTTTGCCTAACCAGGGGATTTTATGCCAATATATGAGTTTAGATGTCTTGATTGTAATAAGCATTTTGAAGCCCTTGTATTAAAGTCAGATGAGGAGATAAGCTGTCCAGAATGTAAAGGAAAAAATATAGAAAGGATTATGTCTGTATGTTCATTCAAAAGCGGGGAAAGTTTTGTCAGCTCTTCATCTTCTTCCTGTTTTAGCTGAACAGCTTCAAACTGTGGCAGTTGCCACTGATGATAAGATTAGGAATAGGATATGACATACACAGGCTAAAAAAAGGAAGAAGTCTAATTCTTGGTGGAGTAAGTATTCCTTATGAATATGGACTTGAAGGACATTCTGATGCTGATGTCCTCACTCATGCAATAATAGATGCAATAATTGGTGCACTTGGAAAAGGTGATATAGGACTTCACTTTCCTGATACTGATCCAAGATTTAAGGATGTAAGAAGTCTTGATCTTCTGAAAGAAGTAGCTCTCTGGATGAAAAAAGAAGGTTTTATATTAAACAACTTAGACAGTATAATCGTCTGTCAAAAGCCAAAACTTATGCCATACATACCTGAAATGAGAAGGAATATATCTGAGGCAATTGGAGCAGATGAAAGAAGGATAAACATAAAGGCAAAGACAAAGGAAGGACTTGAGTCTGTTGGAAAAGGAGAGGCAATAGAATCATATGCAACTGTAACTCTTATAAAGGAGAAACTAAGATGATAAGGTTTTACAATACAGCAAAAAGGAAAAAGGAGGTCTTTGAGCCAATAAGTCCAGGAAGAGTTGGTATGTATGTATGTGGTGTAACGGTATATGATCTCTGTCACATAGGGCATGCAAGATCTGCAATAGTATTTGATGTTCTTTCAAGGTATCTGAGAGAAAGGGGATATGATGTAACATATGTAAGAAACTTCACAGACATTGATGATAAGATAATAAATCGTGCAAAGGAGCTTGGAAAAGATACAAAAGAGGTTGCTGAATACTATATTCAGGCATTTTATGAAGACATGGAAAAGCTTTATGTAAAAAGAGCAGATTATGAACCAAGAGCAACAGAGTTCATAGGTGAAATGATAGATATGATAAAGATACTTCTTGAAAAAGGAAATGCTTATGTATCTGATGGAGATGTATATTTTTCAGTAGAAAGCTTTCCTGAATATGGTTCTCTTTCTGGAAGAAGACTTGAAGATATGATCCCAGAAAAAAGGGTAAAGGCAAAAGGAAAAAAAAGGCATCCAATGGATTTTGCACTTTGGAAAAGTGCAAAACAGGGTGAACCATATTGGGAAAGTCCGTGGGGTCCTGGAAGACCAGGATGGCACATAGAATGTGCTGTTATGAGCTGTCATTATCTGGGAAATTCTTTTGATATACATGGAGGTGGAGAAGATCTCATCTTTCCACATCATGAAAATGAAAGAGCACAGGCAATATGTGCATATGGTGGACAGTTTGCAAGATACTGGCTACATAATGGATTTGTTACAGTAGAATCAGAAAAGATGTCAAAATCCTTAGGAAACTTTATAACAATAAGAGATGCACTTAAGATGTATCATCCACAGATTCTGAGACTTTTCCTTCTTTCAAAGCATTATAAAAGCCCAGTTGACTTTTCTAAAAAGGAGTTAGATTCAGCAAAGTCTGCACTTATAAGAGCTTATAGGACAATTGAAAGACTTGAGGAAATAATCGGACCAGAAAAACAGATAGACCTTTCACTTAAGGATGTGAAAGAAGAAGATAGTTTCCTCTTTCGTTTCGTAAAAGCTATGGATGATGATCTAAATACTGCAGGAGCAATTGGTGTTATATTTGAAAAAGTAAAGGAGATAAACAGAAAGATTGAAAAAGGTGAAAAGAAGGAACTTGAAAGGGATAGAAGTGAGCTTCTTTATGCTGGAAAAATCCTCGGTATATTTCAGCAAGATGCAAAAAGCTTCTTTAAAGAGCTTTATGAAAAAGAGCTTCCAATTGATATAGCTGAGATAGAAGAGCTGATAAAAGAAAGGGCAGAGGCAAGAAAAAGGAAAGACTGGAAAAAGGCAGATCAGATAAGAGATAAACTCAGGAAGATGGGAATAATACTTGAAGATACAAAAGAAGGAACACGCTGGAGATTAGATGTTTAAGCTTTTTTCAGAATTTTCTCCAAAAGGAGATCAGCCAAAGGCAATAAAAGCACTTACAGAGGGAATAAAAAAAGGACTGAAGCATCAAGTTCTTCTTGGAGTTACAGGATCTGGAAAGACATTTACGATTGCAAATGTAATTGCAAATGTTCAAAAACCAACCCTCATAATTGCTCCAAACAAGACACTTGCTGCACAGCTTTATGGAGAGCTAAAGAGATTCTTTCCTGAAAATGCCGTTGAATACTTTGTAAGCTATTATGACTATTATCAGCCAGAGGCATACATTCCTCAGACAGATACATACATTCAGAAGGATGCTTCTATAAATGAAAAAATAGACAAGCTCCGTCATTCTGCTACAAGAGCCCTTCTTGAAAGAAGGGATGTGATAATTGTTGCAAGTGTTTCGTGCATTTATGGACTTGGATCACCTGAGCTATATCATGAGATGATCCTGTATGTTGAGGAAGGTGATGAGATTCCTATGGAAAAGGCTATAAGAAGGCTTGTGGATATGCATTATGTAAGAAATGATTTGAGTCTTGAAAGAGGAAGATTCAGGGTAAGAGGAGATACTCTGGATGTATATCCTGTATATGAAGAAGATAGAGCAATAAGGATAATCTTTTTTGATGATCAGATAGAGGCTATAGAAGAGATAGATCCTCTTACAGGAAAAAAGCTGAGAAATCTTTCTCATATAACAATATATCCTGCAACACATTATGTTACACCACGTGATGTAAGAGAAAGGGCTATAAGGGAGATAAAAAAAGAGCTGAAAGAAAGGATAGAGTATTTTAAAAAAAAGGGAAGGATTTTAGAAGCTCAGAGAATAAAAGAAAGGACACTTTTTGATCTTGAGATGATAATGGAGATGGGATACTGTCATGGAATAGAAAACTATTCAAGACATCTTGAAGGAAGAAAGCCTGGTGAACCTCCACCAACACTTCTTGATTATTTTCCAAAAGACTTCCTTACAATAATAGATGAAAGCCATATTACTGTCCCACAGCTCATAGGGATGTATAGAAGTGACAGATCAAGAAAAGAAACACTTGTGGAATACGGATTCAGACTCCCTTCTGCACTTGATAACAGACCACTTAAGTTTGAGGAATTTGAAAAAAAAGTAAATCAAGTAATATATGTCTCTGCAACACCAGGACCTTATGAACTCAGTAAAGCAGAGCAGATAGTAGAGCAGATAATAAGACCAACAGGACTTGTTGATCCAGAGATAATTGTAAGACCAGCAAAAAATCAGATAGATGATCTTATTGGCTGGATAAAAGAAAGGATAGCAAGGAATGAAAGGGTAATAGTAATAACACTTACAAAGAGGATGGCAGAAGATCTTACAGAATTCTTACAGGATCTGAACATAAGAGCAAGGTATATACATTCAGATATAGATGCACTTGAAAGGGTTGCAATAATAAATGATCTGAGAAAAGGAGTATATGATGTGCTTGTAGGAATAAATCTTTTAAGAGAAGGGCTTGATCTTCCAGAAGTATCTCTTGTTGCAATAATGGATGCAGACAAGGAAGGATTTCTTCGTTCAGAAAGGTCAATAATTCAGATATGTGGAAGGGCAGCAAGAAATGTAAATGGAACAGTTATACTTTATGCTGACAGGATAACTGAATCTATAAGAAAGGCAATAGAAGAGACAAATAGAAGAAGAAGGATCCAGATTGAATATAACAAAAAACATGGAATAAGACCTGAGACAGTAAAGAAAGAGATAACAGAGATTATCTACGAAGCAGATTATGTAAAAGTTCCATCTGTTGAGGAAGAAATAGAAGAGTATGGATCCATAGAAGAGATGGAAAAACAGATAGAAAGACTTCGCAAAGAGATGAAAGAAGCAGCCAGAAGACTTGAATTTGAAAAAGCAGCTTTTATAAGGGATAAGATAAGGAAGTTAGAAGAAAAATATATGCAGATTACTAACTTTTCCTGATCCTTATTATCTTCTGCTCTGTCTTTGTTATCCTCTCTGGACCATCCTTTTTTATGACATAAACATCTTCAAGACCAACAACACCTTCTTTTGGAAAAACAAACTTTGGTTCAAATGCTATGACCATCCCTTCCTGAAGCCTTTCTTTAAAACGAGATGTTATAACAGGATATTCATCAATCTCAAGTCCTATTCCATGCCCTACAAACTTTGCCTTTCCTTCACCATATCCCATAAAATATTCCTCAAGTCCCCATTCCTTTGCAATCTCCAAGCATCTTTCATATATCTCATTGCAATATATGCCAGGTTTTGCAATCTCTGAAAAAAATCTGTGAATTTCTAAGGAACATTCATGAGCTTTCTTTAGTCTGTCTGGAAGATCACCTATAACAAATGTCCTTGATTCATCTGCTATGTATCCATTCACACATGCACCATAGTCTATCTCAATTGGTTCACCTTCTTTTATCTTTTTTAATCCTGCACCTTGAGCCATTGCAGGAGTTATTCCTTTTCCTCCATGCGGACTGTTTAAGAATGAGATAACAGATCCTGTTTCTCCAGAAAGCACATGAACATAGTGCATCTCCTGATTCCATTCCCTCATCCTCATCATTCCCATATGTCCTTTTTTTCTTGAAATGTATCCGAGAAATGCGTCTACCTCAAGCTCACTTATTCCAGGTCTTAAGATCTTTTGAACTTCTTTAAATCCTTCATCAACTATACTGACAGCCTTTTTTATTTGAGTTATCTCATACTCTGACTTTATCATCCTTGTCTTTCTTATAAATTCAGAAATGTCCACTATCTCAAAGTCCTTCAACATCTCTTTATACCTAAGATAAACATTTGCAGGAATCACATCAAATTCCAATCCTACCCTGCTTCTTTCTCTTAGATATCCCCTTATGAAGTTTCCTACTTCAGTCTGTCTTGCTCTTATTATCTCCTTTAAAGGAGATTCTTCTTTTACTCTTTCAAATCCCTTATGAACTATAAGAACAGGATCTCCAGAAAAGGGAATCAGTAATGTAGAAAGCTGTATGGTTCCTGAAAAGTAATATCTGTCTACATTCTGGAGGATAATAGCTAAGGATATACCGTTTTTTTCAAGATATTCCTGAAATCTTTTTATCCTTCTTTTTATCTCCTCTTCATTTACCTTTTCCATAATACAGCCTCCCATCTTTCTAAGATATCTTTATCTGAAAATCTCCCTATTCCAGCTTTTTCCAAAAACCGAAAAACATCATACTTATTTCCAAGACTCCACCATTTTTTTACAAGAGAAACAGCTTCTTCTTCAAACATCCATTCTTCACCAAACCTTTCTCTCATATACCTCTCCATAGCAGCTTCTGCAATCCATGCTATTACATAATCAAGACTGTAAAATTCAGGGACGAGATCAAAAAGGTGTGCTTCTGGCTGATAGTAAAATCCAGTATATTTTGTCATATATTCTGAATACAGCCTTCCATCAGATACATCATTCTTAGAAAACATCTCAAATTCAACCAGAAACTTTGCACAGTATCTTCTAAATACAGCTATTTCCTTTAATACCTTATGGAAATATATGCTTTCTAAGGTTTTCTCAGGAAGAGAAAGGACATTTCTCAAAAAAGGTCTTGACATGGAGATGTCCTGGAAAAGAAAAGCAAATACTTCAGAAAGTATGTAACAGGTAGAAAGATCTCTGTATATGAGAGGAAGTTCAGGATCGGTATGGACTGCTGAAAGACCATGTCCAAGTTCATGTGCTATGGTCTCAAGATCTATCCAACCTCCAACAGGATTCATTACCACATATACCTCTTCTGGAATCTGGACAATAAATGAGATTGCCTGTGAGCTCTTTTTTTTGTCAAAATCTATTTCCAGATAAAGCCCTTCAGTGTTTCTTACATCTATATTCCATACTGACTTAAGAAACTTGAAAAAGTATCTTATACCTTCTTCTGGAAATGTTTCATCAAATTCAGTTAAACTGAGAAGATTTATTGCATCAAATCTCGTAAGCTCATTAAGAGGAAGCCTGTATCTTTTTTTTACCCATTCTTCTATAAGTGGAAAATAGATCCTTTCAGTAGCTTCTAAAAGTTCTTTTACTTTAAAGTAAAACATTCTGTAATCTATTCCTTTTTTCTGTTTGCAGTATTCTATGTAATCTTTAAATCCAAAGTTTTTTTTCAAGATCTCCAGAAGACATTCCCAGTAGTTTAAAATAAATGGCTTCAGGAACTTACAGAGAGGTGTTATTTCCTTTTGCAAGATCCTTCTTTCTTTTATACTTTTTGACTTCTGACAGAAAGGTATAACCTCCCTTATGTATACCTTCTTTTCACCTACACAGGCTGCTGCACCTGAAATCCATGTCCTCATTTCTGCTTCATAAGGCATAAGATTTTTCTGAAGATAGTGATCTATAATACCGTGTCTTATACAGATCCTTTCCTTTTTGTCCTGAATCCATTCTAAAGAATTTGCAACTTCTTCATTTATCACCTTCTCATATCCGGCATATATAAAAGAAGGATCCTTAAAGAAAGGTCTTCCTATCCAGTAAGATAATGCCTGAAGTTTTAATCTGCAGTTTAAATGATGAATGATATTTTCAAGTTCTTCAGTTTTTATTTTTTCTGTTTTCATTTTTTTAGGATAATGTTATTTTAAGCATAAAATTATATAAAGGAGGATAAAAAGATGGCAACAGTTACTATATCAAGGCATTTTGGAGCAGGAGGAGCAACATTAGGAGCCAGAGTAGCAAAAAGATTGGGATACAGATACATAAATGATGAGCTGATAAAAGAGGTTGCAAAACATGTGGGTGCTTCAGTTGGAGAACTCGTAAGTCTTGAAAAGAAGTCTGTAAAAAAGAGCAGACTAATGAGTTTTCTGGAAAAGGTAGTAAAGACGGATATAATTGAAAGAAGGAGGCATCGCAGATTAGATGTTCAGGAATATGTTAATGGTATAAAGGAAGTGATACTGAGATATTATAATGAAGGGAATGTGGTCATAGTTGGAAGGGGAAGCAATTATGTGCTTCAGGGAAAAAAAGATGTAATACATGTGCTTGTTGTGGCAAGTAAAGATTTTAGAATAAAGTTTTTGGTTGAAAATTATGGTTTTACGGAAGAACAGGCAAAAAGGGCTATAGAAAGAGCTGATCTTATAAGAGAGTCTTTTTTGTATTATTTTTCAGGAAAAGAATATCATGATGATCCTATGATTTACACAGTATGTCTTAATATGGATCAGATTCCTATGGAAAAGGCAGAACAGATTATAGTAAGTCTTGTAAAGGAGAAAGAAAATGAAAGATGATCTTCCTCCATGTGAGATAAAGATAGACAAGGAAGGGGTATGGTATCACAAAGGAGCAGAGATTATAAGAAAAGACATTATAAAGTTTTTTTATGAACATATGGATCTGGACGAACATGGAAGATATATAATCTCCTGGAGAGGAGAAAGGTGTGTGGTAGATGTTGAAGATACGGCATATTTTGTGCAAAGAGTTGAAAGAATAGATGACAGGTTTATTCTGTTTTTAAGTGATGAGACTCAGGAAGAACTTGATCCTGAAACACTTTACATAAAAGGAGATGTTCTTTACTGCAAAGTAAAAAAAAGGAAGTTCCCTGCAAGATTTAAAAGACCTGCATATTATCAAATTGCAGAGTATATAGAGGAAGAGGATGGGAAGTTTTTTATTCGTGTTAAAGGAAAGAAGTATGTCTTGCAATGATCAGGATAAAGATACTTTATGATAACAATCTAAAAGAAAGAAGATTTATATCTGCTTGGGGATTTTCTTGTTTTATTGAAGAAAAAAAAATTCTCTTTGATACAGGAGGACAAAGTTCTGTTCTTTTTCACAACATGAAGGAGCTAAAAGTCCCTTTTGAAAATATAGAACACATATTTATCTCGCACATACATGGTGATCATACAGGAAGTCTTATACCTCTTGTAAAAAAGATAAAGAAAGTAAAAGTATGGATACCTGAAAATTTTCCAGAAGAGCTGAAAATTGAATTAGGAACTTATGGAGCAAGGATAAAAAATATAAAAGGTGCTACTAAGCTTTTTGAAAATGTATATTCAACAGGAATTATGGGAAAATATCCTCCAGAACAGTCTCTCCTGATAGATACAAAAAGAGGCATCATCCTGATTGTTGGATGTTCTCATCCAGGTATTTTAAATATAGCTACCAAGGCAAAAAACATCCTCAACAAAAAGATACATCTCATATTAGGAGGACTTCATCTCAGAGGATATCCAAGAGCACATCTTTTTCATATAATAAGCCTTCTGAAAAATGAAACAGAAAGGATAGCTCCGTGTCATTGCACTGGTGAAGATGCTACAGAAATTATTAAAGAGGTCTGGAAGGAAGGTTTTATAGAAGTAGCAGTTGGGACATCAATTGAGTGTTGACAAAAAAAACTTTATTTTATATTTTAATCTTGGAAGTGCCGAGATAGCTCAGTCGGTAGAGCAGGGGACTGAAAATCCCCGTGTCCGCGGTTCGATTCCGCGTCTCGGCACTTTTTTTATTTTATGTATCTTATAGCCTTCTCTAACCTGTATATTACCTCTTCTTTCCCAAGAACTTCCATTACTTCAAAAAGTCCAGGACTTACTGTCTTTCCAGTAAGAGCTACTCTTACTGTCTGAGCAATCTCCTTTAACTTTATATTGTGAGTCTCAAGAATTCTTTTGAACATGTCCTCAAGTTTTTTCTGATCAAATTCTTCCATATTTTCTATCTCATTCTTTATGTCCACAAGTATGTCCTTTTTATCAGGAGTCAGATATCTTTCAGCTGCATTTTTATCATACTCAATTTTAAAATAAAAAAGACTTTTTTCTGCCATCTCAGCAAGCGTCTTACTTCTTTCTTTAAGAAGAGGAACAAGCTTTCTCGTATCTTCTTCTGTAACTTTCTCTATTCCAAGCCTCTTTATAAATGGTATGACTTCCTTTGCAAGATATTCCTCAGAAGACCTCCTTATATGCCAGGCATTCAGATCCAGAAGCTTATAAGGATCAAATATTCCTGGAGATTTTCCAACCCTTTCTAATGAAAACTTTTCTATAAGCTCTTCTCTTGTAAACCTTTCCTGATCACCATATGACCATCCAATCCTTGCAAGTGCATTTATAAGAGCATCTGGAAGATATCCCATATCCCTATACGCAAGAACAGACATTGCTCCATGTCTTTTGCTAAGCCTTGTTCTGTCAGGTCCAAGTATAAGAGGAACATGGGCATATTTTGGAATAGGCTTTCCAAGTGCTTTATAGATTATTATCTGTTTTGGAGTATTTAGCAGGTGATCATCCCCTCTTATAACATGAGTTATTCCCATTGCAATGTCATCTGCAACAACTGCAAGATGAAATGTAGGAGTCCCATCAGATCTTCTTATTATGATATCATCAAGTTCACTGTTATCTACAGTAATTACACCTCTTATTATGTCCTCAAACTGTGTTATTCCAGATATAGGTGCTTTTATTCTTACTACTGCTCCTGGCTTTGGTCCAAGTCCTAAGTCCCTACATTTTCTGTCATACCTTGGTTTTTCACCCCTTGCAATTGCCTGCTTCTTTTTTTCCTCAAGCTCTTCAGGAGAACAGTGACAGTAGTATGCATGTCCTTTTTCAAGAAGCTCTTCTATTATTGAATTATAATAGTCAAATCTTTCAGACTGAAATACAGGACCTTCATCCCAATAGAGTCCAAGCCATTTTAGTGATTCTATGATGTTTTCTACTGATTCCTTAGTTGATCTTTTTTTGTCTGTATCTTCTATTCTCAGGATAAACTTCCCTTTATTTTTCCTTGCAAAAAGCCAGTTAAAAAGTGCTGTCCTTGCTCCTCCAAGATGAAGTTCTCCTGTTGGAGAAGGAGCAAATCTTGTTACGACTCTTTCCATCTCTCTTCTCCTTATAAATATTGCTTATTTTATACCATAACTTTGCTTTTTCACTCAACACTTGCAACTGTCATCTTTATTTTGTATCCTCAACTGCTATGATAGACCTTCACATACACTCAAAAGACTGTTCTGATGGAAAGATGACAATAGAGGAGATATTCAGGGAAGCAAAGAAAAGAGGAATCAGGCTTATTTCTATAACTGATCACGATTCAATTGAATGTCAGGAAAAGGCAATCTCTCTTGCTAAAACACATGGAATCCATTATCTGACAGGAGTAGAACTAAATGTAACCTTCAGATATGAAGGTAGATCTTTTTCTCTGGATATCTTAGGATATCAGTTTGACATATACAACAAGGAACTAAAGGAAAAACTGATTGAGCTTAGAAGATACAGAAGAAAAAGAGCAGAGAAGATATTAGAAAAAGTAAACAGAGAACTTATAAGAGAAGGGATTCCTCCTTTTACTCATAAAGACCTTGAAGAAATAGAAAGGACTGCAGAAGGGACTCTTGGAAGACCTCACATTGCAGATTATATGATCAAAAAAGGAATTGTAAAATCAAGAAAAGAGGCATTTGAGAAGTATCTGATAAGATGTGATGTTCCAAAGTTTCCTCTTTCAATAAAGGAGGCTTCTGAACTTATAAGAAATGCAGGAGGAAAAACCGTATTAGCACATCCTAATAATCCAAAAGGAACATCTCTTAATTCCATTACTGATTCCATTCAAAAACAGTTTGAGATCATAGAAAGATACATGTTACCTTATCTGGATGGAATAGAATGCTGGCATTCAGCACATGATCCCAGTGTAGCAGAAAGATATTTTCATTTTGCAAAAAGACATGGGCTTATAGTTACAGGTGGATCTGACTGTCATCAGCAACCTGTTATCATGGGAGAAGTATATGTGCCTTTACTTGTTGCAGAACAGTTTGGAATAGATCTTATGAAGGAGGAAAGACTGTGGGACTGATAGAAGATCTAAAAGATCCTTTGGCATTTCCTGAAGATACAAAAAGTGTATCTTTTGTTCAGACTCATATATCAATGGTCTTTATGTGTGACAGGTATGTCTATAAGATAAAAAAGCCTGTAAACTTTGGATTCCTTGATTTTACGACAATTGAAAAGAGAAAGTATTTCTGTGAAAAGGAGGTAGAGCTTAACAGAAGACTTGCAGAGGATGTATACATAGGTGTAGTTCCTGTAGTCTTTGATGGAAAAAGACACTGGATAGGGAAAAAAGAAGGAAAGATAGTGGATTATGCTGTGAAGATGAAAAGGATTCCTGAAGAAAGAATAATGAAGAATATATTCAAAAGAGGTGATCTGAAAAAAGAGCATCTAAGAAAGATAGCTTATACTTTGGCAAGGTTTCATTTAAATGCAAAGACATCTCCTGAGATTCTGAGATATGGAGATCCTGATGTATTCAGGATAAATACTGATGAAAACTTTGAGCAGGTGGAAAAATATGTAGGGATTTCTATAGAAAAGGATAAGTTTGAGAAATTGAGAAAGTGGACGGATTCTTTTTATAAAAAAAGAGAGATCTTTGAAAAAAGAATAGAACAGGAAAGGATAAGAGACTGTCATGGTGACTTGCACATGGAGCATGTATGCATTTCAGATAAAATTTCTGTTATAGACTGTATTGAGTTTAATGATAGATTCAGATATGGAGATACGATCTGTGACATTGCATTTCTTCTTATGGACTTGGAATATCATGGAGGAAAGGTTTATTCAGAAAAGCTTTGGGATTATTACAGAGAATTTGCAAAAGAGGAGGATAAGGAAGTAGAAGAGATCTTGAGATTTTACAAAGTATACAGGGCATTTGTAAGAGGAAAAGTAAACAGTTTTCAGATGGATGATGAGAAAATATCTGCTCAGGAAAAAGAAGAGGCAAGAAAAAGAGCAAAGGCATATTTTGATCTGGCTTATAGTTATATATCATGAGATTTCTGGACATTATAGATAAGGAAATTCCTGAAGATTGTCTCGTAGTTATGTGTGGACTTCCTGCAACAGGAAAGACTACTTTGGCAAAAAAGATTTCTGAAAAGAAAGGATTTAAGGTCTTAAGTTCAGATAGTATAAGAGCTGAGATTATAAAAGAGGACATATTTGATCAAAAGATAGCTTCTGACTTAAACAAAAGGATTCTCGTGTATAAAGTTATGTTTGAAAGAGCTCAGGAGATTTTAGAAAAAGAAAGAGGTCTGATCCTTGATGCAACATTCATAAGACGGGATCTCAGGAAGATATGTGCAGACATTGCTAAAAGATACAGGAAGACACTTTGTATAATAGAGACGAGATGTTCTAAGGAGACTGCACTTTCTCGTATAAGAAGAAGGAAAAAAGGAGATTGTGAGTCAAATGCAATAACAGAAGAAGCGTATTTTAATAACCTAAAAATTTTTGAACCAGTAAGCTTAAATGAGTTTCCTTCAGGATCTATTTATTTTCTGATAAATACAGAAGGGAAAGAATGGTTTGTAGAGAAGAAGTTGAAAGGCTGAAAAAGAGGATAAGATGTGCAAAAGGAGAGATTCCTGCTGATATTGTTTTAAAGAATGGGTATGTCGTAAATGTATTTACAGGAGATGTCAGAAAAAGAGATGTTGCAATATGTGATGGAATAATAGCCGGAGTTGGAAATGGATATAGAGGAAAAGAAGAAATAGATCTTTCTGGTCTTTATCTACTTCCAGGATTTATTGATGCACACCTTCACATAGAAAGCAGCATGTTAATCCCTTCAAGACTCTCAGAGCTTCTCATCCAGCATGGAACAACATGTGTTATTTCAGATCCTCATGAGATTGCAAATGTTATGGGAAAAGATGGGATAAGTTTTATGATAGATGATGCAAAAGACTGTCCTGTTGACTTCTTTTTTATGATTCCATCATGTGTTCCTTCAACAGATCTTGAGACTTCTGGAGCAAGATTAACCTCAGATGATATTTCTGAATTTCTAAATAATCCTTACATACTTGGACTTGCAGAGGTTATGAACTATTCTGGAGTTATAAGTGGGGATGAGGATATTCTGAAAAAGATCCTTCTTTTTAAAGAAAAAAGAATAGATGGACATTGTCCTTCACTTAAAGGATATGAGCTTCAGGCATATGTTACTTCCATGATAGAATCTGATCACGAATCAATAACTACTGAAGAAGCAAGAGAAAAGTTAGAAAATGGGATCTTTCTTATGATAAGAGAAGGAAGCATTGCAAAAAATATGGAAGATCTGATACATTTGGTTAATGAAAAGAACAGTTTTAGGTGCTGTTTTGTTTCAGATGACCTTCATCCTGAGGAGATCTACAAAAGGGGACATATGGATTATATATTGAGGAAGGCTGTAAGGCTTGGACTTGATCCAATAGAGGCTATAAGGATGGTTACTATATATCCTGCTATGCATTTTGGACTTAAAGAAAGAGGAGCTATATGTGCTGGAAAGATAGCTGATATTGTGGTCGTTGATAGCCTGAAAGAATTCAATGTTATGAGGACTTTTAAAGGAGGGAAAAAAAGGAGTAAAGAGAAGGTAAAAAGGGATCTTAAAAATTCTGTAAACATAAAAGGCATATCCAAAGAGATGATTGAGGTCAATTGCAGAAAAGGGAAGATCAGGGTTATAGAGCTTATTCCAGATCAGATAGTAAACAGGATGAGGATCTTAGAACCAACTTGCAAGAATGGAAAGATTGTTTCTGATACTGAAAGAGATATACTCAAGGTATGCGTTATAGAAAGACACAGAGGAACAGGAAATATTGGTATAGGATTTGTGAAAGGATTTGGTTTAAAGAAAGGTGCTATAGCTTCATCTGTATCTCATGATTCACACAACATAATAGCAGTTGGAGTGGATGATGAGGATATATGCTGTGCTGTCAGAGAGATAAAGAATATGAAAGGAGGGATCTGTATATGTATTGACGGAAAAATAGAGGCAAAGGTTCAGCTTGAAGTTGCAGGACTTATGACTCAGAGAACTGCTTCAGAGCTTATAAAAGATACTGAAAACTTAAAAAAAGTTGCAAAAGAGGCTGGCTGTTCTGTTGAAAATCCTTTTATGATATTATCATTCCTTGCTCTTCCTGTTATTCCTGAAGTAAGAATTACTGATAAAGGAATAGTAGATGTAAATAGATTTGAGATTGTTCCTCTCTTTTCAGAATGAAATCAGCAGGAATCATCTATAAGTATAAACACAAGAAAGCAGAAGAAGAAGCATATAGGCTAAAGGATTGGTTTGAGAAAAAAGGGATAAAGGCATTCGTAAAAGAGATGTCAAAGGACGAGGAATATAAGGAAGAGCCGGTATTTCCAAAAGATCTGAATTGGCTTATTGTCCTTGGAGGAGATGGAACTCTTCTTGGTGCTGCAAGAAAGATTGGAAGATTTGGGATTCCTATTCTTGGAGTTAATCTTGGGGGCTTAGGTTTTTTAACTGAAATTTCATATGAGGAACTTTATGAAGCAGTAAGTCTTATGATAGAAGAAAAACTTGAGATTCAAGAAAGGACGATGCTTGATGTGAAAGTCATAAAGGAAGATAGTGAAATAGGTCCATTTGCTGTACTGAATGATGCCGTTATAAATAAAAAGACACTTGCAAGGATTATTGACATAGACGTATTTATAAATAATGAATTTCTTACGACATTCAGAGCAGATGGTCTCATTATATCAACTCCTACAGGATCTACTGCATACAACCTTTCTGCAGGAGGTCCTATTGTATATCCTACAGTTGATGCATTTATCATAACACCTATCTGTCCTTTTACATTGTCTAACAGACCATTAATTATCCCTGATACATCTGTTATAGAAGCAAGGCTAAGCAAAAAGGACGATGAATCTGTTATACTTACCTTAGATGGGCAGGTCGGAATAAGCTTTCATTATGGAGATAGAGTAGTCATTTGCAAATCACCTCATGTTATAAAGCTTATAAAACCACCAAAACACAGCTACTTCCACATCCTCAGGACAAAACTGAAATGGAGTGGAAAGACATAGTTCCTAAAAAAAGTATAAGGATGACTTTTTTGGTAAAAAGGGAAGAAATAGACTATATAAGAAATACTCTGGAATCATATGATGGAATGGCTATTGTAAGGACATTAGATCCAGATAAAGCAGAAATAGAAGTTCTTGTTGCTCCTGGATGTGAAAACATCTTTCTGGAGCTTATAGACTATCTGAGAAAGAATGAAAATATAGAAATAGAAACATGAAGTTCTTTATAAAGACAATGGGATGTCAGATGAATGAATATGATTCTGACCTTATCAGCCAGGATCTTATAACTCTTGGATGGGAAAGAACAGAAAGGATAGAAGAAGCAGATCTTGTTGTTGTCCTTACTTGTACTGTAAGAAAAAAGCCAGAACATAAGGCTTATAGCTTTATAGGAAGGGTATCTGCTTTAAAGAGAAAAAAGCCTGATATGATTATTGCTGTTGCTGGATGTGTTGCTCAGCAAAAGAAGGAAGAGATTATAGAAAAGTTTCCTGAAGTTGATCTCGTAATTGGTGCAAGAGATACTTTGAGGTTCAGAGACATATTTCAAAGGTTTCTTTTAAAGAAAGAAAAGATCGTATCAGTCTGTCTTGATACAGCTTTCAGGAGACCAAGTCTTATAAAAGGTTATTTTAAAGGAAAAGTGACTGCATTTGTATCTGTAATGGAAGGATGTAATAATTTCTGCACTTACTGTATTGTCCCTTATGTAAGGGGAAGAGAAATTTCAAGACCTTTGGATGACATCTTAGAAGAGGTAAGGTTTCTTGTGTCAGAAGGAGTAAAAGAGGTTACACTCCTTGGACAGAATGTAAATTCATATAAGTGGAAAGATATAGACTTTCCTGAGCTTCTGAAAAGGGTTTCAAAGATAGAAGGGCTTTGGAGACTGAGATTTACGACATCACATCCAAAAGATCTTTCAGAAAGACTTATAAGATGCTTTGGAGAGATTGAAAATCTCTGTCCACACATACATCTTCCATTTCAGGCAGGATCAAACAGGATTCTGAAGCTTATGAACAGAAGATATACAAAAGAGCAATACTTAGAGCTTATAGAAAAGCTGAGAAAGGTAAGACCAGACATAGCAATAACAGCTGATGTTATGGTAGGGTTTCCTGGAGAGACAGAAAAGGATTTTGAAGAAACAATTGATCTTATAAAGAAAGTAGAGTTTGATAATCTCTTCTCTTTCAAATACACAGACAGACCTGGAACTGTTGCAGAAAGGATGGAGGGAAAGGTTGATGAAAAAGAAAAAACAAGAAGGCTTATAAAACTTCAGGAAATTCAAAAACAGATAACATTGAAAAAGAACAAACAGCTTGAAGGAAAAGAAGTAGAGGTTCTTGTTGAAGGAATAAGTAAAAAAGGAGGGCAATATACAGGGAGGACTCCGACAAATAAGGTTGTGAATTTTACAAGTGATTATAATTTGATAGGCAATTTAGTTAAAGTAAAAATTGAAGAAGCATATGCAAATTCTTTGATAGGGAAGTATGTTGGAAAGATAAGGTAAAATGTTGTCCGATAATGTATATTATGTAAACTTTAAAAAAGATTGACACAAAAAGATTCAGGTTGTAAAAAAGTTCTTAAAAAAAGGAGGGCTTAAAGGAAGATGGGAAGCGTATTAAAGTGGCGCAGAAGAAAGATGAGAAAGCATAAATACAGGAAGCTCAGGAAAAAGATGCGTCATAAGAATAAGTAATTAAACTGCCTCTACTTGTTTTACTTCAGGAATGTTTTCTTTTAGAATCCTTTCTATTCCCATCTTTAAGGTTATCTGTGAGAATGCGCATCCTGCACATGCACCAGTAAGTTTGACCTTAACGATCCCTTCATCCTCATTTACATCAACAAGCTCAACATTTCCTCCATCTGCCTGAAGAGATGGTCTTATCTTCTGAAGTATATCTTCTACTTTCTCTTTTAATGTCATCAGTCAGCTCCCTCCATTCTTTTTTCTCATAATGCCAAAAATTTTAGAAAAAATCATCTTAAAAATTTTATTCCACAAAAGCTTACAGCAGAATTTGTCTGCCTTTCATGCCATATCTGATAATCCAAAAGCTCTGCCTTGTATTCTTTTGGCAATATTTCAAGGACACAGGCAATTGCAGAGAAACCACAGACATTAAATCTATCATCTACCCTTTTTGACTCCTCCCAAAATTCATCTGGAGACCTTTTTAAAATAGCAGAAATGAGTGCCTTATCATGTCTTTTTGCTTTTTCTTCTAAGTAAATTGCTGGCATATCATGTCCAAATTTTGGACCAATATGTGATAAATCCACTCCTGCTACAATTAAGGTCTCCTTTTCTTCCTGAATTATACTTGAAAGCTCTCTTATAAAATCCTTCACCCTTTCAAGATACGAACTCCTTGTATATTCAGAAATCTCAAGTTTTACAGAACCACAAAGGATAGGGATTATCTTGAAGGCTGAACTTAAAAGATGTTGCAAAAATATAAGCTGAAATTCTATTGAATGCTCGCTTTTATGAGCAAAGTCATCTTTTGAAATCAGGTCTTTTGAAACTTCCTTCAGTCTTCTCACTGCCTCTTTATCATTCTCTACGACTCCTAAGGGAGTTTCAAAGTCCTTTTCTGTAAGACAAAAAAGCCCTTCTGTCATCTGATGTCCAACTCCAAGTATAATAACCCTCTTGTATCTTTTCCCCCTTATCTCTTTATAAACCTTCCCATAAACTTTTGAACCAACAGAGATGTCTATGTGTGGAGCTATGATACAGAAAACATCTCCTTCTGAACTTCCTTCCTTCTCTCCAACTATTTGATCTATACTTTTCCTCAATTCACGAGGATCCTTAGGATATGCCTTCCCACAATGAGAACAAGGTCTTATCTTCTTTTCAGAAAACTCCCTTATTATCTTCTGCTTTGCATTCCTATACCTTTCACTGTCAAGCAGATACATCCTGTCAAGCTGATCTACAATCCTTTTTACTTCTTCTATACTTACAAGAACTCCTCCCATTTTTCTCATAAGAAAGCTTTGAAGCTCTCTTAAAGACTTCTTTCCATCCATCTGAATCATAAACTCAAAGAGAGACAGAGGAATAAGTCTTCCTTCAACAAGTCCAAGGTGATCTCTTACAAATATAAATTTCTTTTCACCTTCCTGAACAGGTAAAAAGTCTAAATCCAGTCTTGCTTTAGGATTTTCTTCAACCATAAAACTTTATCACCCTTTCATCTAAAAATCTCTTCAGCCCTTCACTGTTTTTTGGACTCCATCCAAAGGAGTTTCTCCAGACTTCATCTGATTCCATGCACAGATATATTCCAAGATCAGGATACCATTCATTCAGTTTTTCATACATAAATGAATACAGTTCCTCTCTTATTGGTCTTATATACCTCAGCTTTCCATCCAGTCCTTTTATGAACTCTTCATGAAGTAGAATACTCCTTCTGTGTCTTTTTCTTATTATGTCTTTCAGTTCTGGCATATATCTAAAACTTCCAAGACTTATCCAGATTATCTTTTTTGGATCAATGTATCTGTCCATAATTTCAATTATCCTTAGATAATCTTCTTTCCAATTCTTATAGTATATAAGAGGATCAAAGTGAAATCCTACAATAAAACCCTCTTTTTGACAAATCATAGCCGACTCTATTCTCTTCCTTACACTTACTGCTCCGTGCTCTTCAAGGCAAGCTATGTATTGGCTGTTGAGTGACCAGGATACAATTATCCTTTCCCTATATGGAACTTTTATAAGGTTCTTTATATTATCTGTCTTTGTCTTTAGTTCCAGTATGGCATTTTTCCTTTTTGAAAATTCAGGAAGAAAAATCTCACTCCATCCAACTATTGGATCAAGAGCCAAACTGTCCGTAAACTCTCCTGTTCCTATCCTGAAGATCTTTTCAGGATTTTTATCCAGAACCTCCAATACTTGTCTTAATCCCTCCTCTATATTTACAAACACCTTCAGTTCAGGCTGCTGAAAATATGCCTGAAGTATACAGTAGCTACAATCCATAGGACAGTTTGTTGCTATGTTAAATATCTGATACTTACAGCATATATAACTTTTTGTCCCTGGACAAGGTTTCAAAAAACTTCCTTTATATACCAGAAGATGAAGAGTATCTTTTGTAAGCTCCCACTGTGGAACCCATTCTTTTATTTCAACACCTTTAAGCCTTTCTTTTATCCTTTTAGTCAAAGGATAACTGTAAGCATCTCTTTCAATTATCAACTTTTTTATCCTTATCTCCATGGATCCTTCAAACCTTCAATCTTCTTAAGATCAATCCTTGATATTTTCTCTTTTAGTTCCTTTCCATCCCTGAACCTTATTTCCATTCTGTAAGGAGCTTCAAAATTTTGAGGAGCTACTATAGTTACTTCTTCAGGAAGAGAAAGTTCTTCTACAGTTTTTTTAAAAGATGTTTCAATACTGAAGAGTCTGGGAAATCTTTTTTTATAAAGCCTTTCCAAGATTTTTTTTGTCTTCAAAGAATTACTCATCTCCTTATCAGAAGCTATCTTGTCTATCTCAAGCTCTTTAAAAAGCTCTTTTAGTGAAATTTTTTCTCTTTCACAAATATCTCTTGAATATTCAATAAATTGTCTCTGTTCATTAAAGCTAAACTTTAATTTATTCATGTATTCTGCGTATATCATTATATCCTCTCTTTGAAAATTCCACTCGTAAAACATCCTTATGCTTTTCAAAGAAATCCTTCCTTTTACGAAAAGTTCTTTTACTTTCTGATCAAGATCTTTTTCAATCCATACATAAAAGTCAAAAACTGGTTTGTGCTTTGGAAGTCCAAGAAGGGGCATGAAGTTATTAATTATCTCTGTTTCAGAAACATAGTTTAAAAGTTTTGAAAGTATTATAGCTTTCTCTATCTCATTGAAACTTCTTATGGAAAGATTTTCATAGAAGTTTATAAGAAAGCACTCAAAGTCAGGTTCAGAAATAAGTTTGCATCTCACTCTATCACTTCCTATCTCCTTCAAAGAAAGAATCCTCTTATATCCTGTAACTATAACAAGCTTTTCTTTGTGTTTCTTTAATATAGGTTCATTCAAAAGACCTACCTTCTTTATAGACTCAATCAAGACAGAAAGATCAAATCCATAGCTAAATGTAAAAGGAGTAAACTCTAAGGTAATTTCTTCTATATTTATCTCTTCCATATCCTTGCTGACCTCATCCTGTTTATTGCAAAAGCAATTTCGTATATCCTTGGTCTTGCAAGACTTCCAGGATGCTTTTCTTTTTTATAAAAAGGATCAAGTATATCAAGTCCTTCTTTGTCTATAGCCTTTTCAACCTCTTTTAAGACCTCTTTAAGAGACTTCTTTTTATCCATGAATTTAGAAGCAAGGTATATTGCCATTCCTATTGCTCTCATCTGACTTATATCAACGATCTGCTCAACAAATCTAAGATCAACATTCTCACTTCCATACTGAATATAATCTAATCCCTTTGCATCTATCTTTATCTTTCCTTTTTTATAAGGTGAAAAGCTTTCTGCAACAGGAATCCTTCTTATGTCCCATCTTTCTACAGGTCTTACCTCTTTTTTTCTTCCTGTCACAAACATTTTTGCAACAGCCTTTGCCTTCTCAGTCACATCATAAGGAACATATTCCTGCATCATTATTACTGTATCTGCAACATCAAAATAGTCTCCACATCCTCCCATAACAAGTATCGTAGATATACCAAGCTTTTCGTATAGCTCCTTGACCCTATCTATAAAAGGTGTAATGGGTTCATTTTCTTTTTTTACGAGCTGCTGCATCCTTACATCTCTTATCATAAAATTCGTTGCAGAGGTATCTTCGTCTATAAGAAGGAGCTTTGCTCCTACTTCAATTGCTTCCATGATGTTTGCTGCCTGACTTGTGCTTCCACTTGCATCTTCTGTGCAGAATGAGCTGGTGTCTATACCTCCTGGAAGATTGTTTATAAATGGACTTATGTCCACATTCTGAATTCTTCTTCCATCCTCTGCCCTTATCTTTACAGCATCCGGAACCGTGACAACATATTCTCTTCCATCTCCTGGTATATGTGGATACACTCCTCTTTCTATTGCTCTAAGAAGTGTTGACTTTCCATGATAACCTCCTCCTACAATAAGTGTTACTCCTTCTGGTATTCCCATTCCACATATTGTCTTTGATCCATTTACAGGATTTGGAACACAAAAACTTATCTTAAGAGAATCTGGACTTTTAAATGGAACAGCATCCTTTAAAGGAAGCTGACTTATTCCACTTCTTCTTGGAAGTATTGATCCATCAGCAATAAATACGACGATCCCTTTTTCTCTCAGTCTTTCTCTTATGTATTCCTGATTTTCTATGCATTTTACAAAATCTTCAGCCTCTTTTTTGTCGTATGAATCCCATCTCAAAGCCTTTTCTTTTATAAAAGGAATCTGTTCAAAAAAGATCTTTTCAGCAAGATCAGCTTTTATCTTTCTTCCAAAAGCAGGAAGTCCTACATATAATCTTACCTCTACCCATTCCTCTGTAATCTTACATGAAGTCCTTTCCAAGACCTCTTGTCCTCCTGAATCTATCTGAATAACTCCACTTCTTCCACTTCCTCTGACCTTCTTTATCAAGCCCAATGCCTCTTTTACTTTTCTTGTTATGAAATCCTGAAAAGCTATCCTTCTTACCTTATCTTTAAAAAGCTCTTTTGGAAATCCTGAAATATTGATAGGAACTCTTATTCTTATCTTTGAAGGAGGTGCAAATGGATCAGGCTGGACATGATCTATAAATAAAAGAAATTCTTTGTTCTTAAAACTCCCTTCAATCTCCTTATATGCTTTATAACCTTTTCCATCAATTCTCCTCAAAATACTTTTCAGCTTTTTCATTAATAGATTACTTCCACCCTGTTTCTTCCTTTCTGTTTTGCCCTGAGAAGAGCCTGATCTGCTTTTCCAAGAAGTGAATTTATACTGCTCATATTTTTGTCCAGCTGAGCAACACCAAAGCTTGCTGTTACAGGGATTTGATTTCCATTTGCTATTATTGGTTCTTCAGATATTATCCTTCTTAGTCTTTCTGCAAGGACTGCCCCTTTTTCTGCTGTAGTTTCAGGCAAGATAAATACAAATTCCTCTCCTCCATATCTTCCTGCAATGTCTGCTGCTCTTATATTCAGATAACACCTCCTTGCAACAGCTCTTATGACCTGATTTCCTACAAGATGTCCATATGTGTCGTTTATTTTTTTGAAGTGATCTATGTCCATGAATATCACTGAAAGGGGTCTGTTGTATCTTATTGCCTGCTGAAATTCCTGATTTCCTATGATGATGAGATATCTGTGATTGAAGAATCCTGTAAGATGGTCTGTTACAGCAATGTGATGAAGAGTAAGAGTCATCCTTCTATATCCAAGAAGCTTCTCTGTCCTCATGTATAACTCTAATCTTTTAACAGGAGGCTTTAGTATCTCGTCTACTGTAATCCAGAGTTCACTGTCTATCCTTTCTTCTACATGAGGTGTAACATATATGAAAGGAAGAAGTATGGGATATTCCTTTGATTTCCTTTTCTGTATGTTCTTCTTTTGAGTGTTCAAAACAGCCCAATCAACAAATCCCAGGTCATAATCTTCCTTAAGTATCAACCTGCTCAGCTCCTCCGTATTACTCGTATCAGGCAATATGCATATGTATCTGTCTTCAAGCCATTTTCTTAGGATCTCCTGATCCCCTTTTTGTGTTAAGGCTATAAGGAATTTTGCCATAATTTTCTCCTTTCAAAGATTTTATATATGGCATTTTTTAGTTCTTTCGGAAAAACAGGTTTTTTTAAGACAAGATCTATTTCCTTTCCTATCAAAGCCTCAGGAACATCCCAACCTGTAAGAAGTATCACGGGTGTTTCAGGAGATATACTTTTTATAGCTGATGCTACTTTTCTTCCCTCAACCTTAGGCATTATAAGATCAGTAATCACGAGATCAAAAGGTCTTCCTTCTTTTACCTTTTCTTCAAATATCCTTATTCCAAGTTCTCCATCATGTGCAATCTCTACCTTGTGATTTTCTTGAACCAGGACTTCTTTGATTAGTCTTGCTACGGGAGCATCATCTTCTATGTGGAGAATACTTAAAGGTCTTGGAAATACCTTCTTTTTCTCCTCTATGTATAACCTTTTCTTTTCCTTCCTTTTAGGAAAAAGGAGAGTTACAGTTGTTCCTTTTCCAGGTTTACTTGATATATTTACAGTTCCTCCATGCCTTTCCATTATTCCATACACCATGGACAAACCCAATCCAGTCCCATTTTTCCCTTTTGTAGTAAAGAAAGGCTCAAGACATCTTTCCAATACCTCTTTCTCCATACCTATCCCTGTATCCTTTATCTTTACTACAATAGAATCCTCTTCAGCCTTTGTCTCTATATCTATCCTTCCTCCATTTGGCATTGCATCCACTGCATTAAATATGAGATTTATAAGAGCTTCTCTTATCTCTGATCTCACTCCTTGAATCTTTCCTATGTCTTCTGAAAGCTTCAGTCCAACTTCTATGTTTATTCCCTTCTCTATGGAAGGCTTTTCCCACTTATTTTTTGTAAGCTCAACTACCTCTTCAACTATCTGATTCAGATCTATGGATTCAACCTCATCTTGTTCTTTCTTATAAAAGTGTCTCAGCCTTGCTGTTATGTTCTTTATATCTTCTGCTGCATTCAGTATCTGATAAAGATATCTCCTTCCATCTTTACTTATACCAAATTCTCTTTCCAGAAGGAGTTCGGTAAAGCCTATAATAGGAAAAACTAAATTATTTAGATCATGAACAATACCACTTGCCATCTGCCCGAGCATCCTGAGTTTTTCCTGATGCCCAAGTGTTTTAATATTCTTTTTGACTCTATCAAGCTCTTCCAGTGCATATATATGCTCAATTATAAGAGAAAGCTTTCCTGCTGTTTGTCTTATAAAACTCAGATCCTCTTCATCCAGCTCCTTTAATGAACCAATTCCAAGAATTCCTATGCATTCTCTAAGCCCTAAGGGAAAAGTATAAAGATTATTTATGTCTGTCATGTGAAACTCTTTCAGAAGTTCTCCTTTTATGTGTCTTTCGTCTTCTTCAAGAAAATTTCTTTCTTTAAATCCTAACTTCTCTCCTTCTCTTAAACCTGTCTTCCTTTTTCCTACTGTCAGGATAGAAATACTTCTGTCTGATTCAATTTTTCCTATAAAAGAAACAACTGGAAGAAGTGATTCTATATAGTTCAGGACTATTTTACATATGTCATAAAGATTTCTGCTTTTTAGGATCTCTATAGCTGGTATTGTCAGGGTATTGAATAAGGTCAGTCTTTTGTTTTCTTTTCTCAGTCTGCATAACTTAACAGCCAGCTTTATCTTATGTTCAACCTCTTCCTTAGTAAAAGGAATTTCTATGTAATCAAAGACAATACCTTGAAACTGAGTCAATACTTCAAATACCTGTTCTTTTTCTAAGAGAAGCAAAAAGAAGACCTCAGGTGATATTCCTATAAATTCTGAGACAAGGGAAAGAAATCCTTTTTGGAATCTGGTAAGCATTATGTCAATCTCAGTATCTTTCATAAGCCTTTTTGCATCTTCTGGAGTATGAGATCTATAGACCTCGTATTCCTTGCTCAATATGGAAAAGATAAGATCCGAAATTTCATCTTTTCCCAACAAAAGTATGTTCACTTTCATAAATCATTGCTCCTTTTTTTGTATTTGAGGAATACCCTGAAGGATTCCTCTCAGTCCTCTTAAAGGCTCACCTACTTTTATTCCATACTTAGTTATTGAAAACTCCCTTAAAGTCTTTTCAAAGTCTCCTAATCTTTTCTTCAAAACACCTATAGCCTTTCTAAGCTCTCCTTCAACCTCCAGATATCTCAGGAATATTATGTTATCAGCAAGATAACTTGCTCCTATCTCCGTTATCTTAAAGTCACCTATTACAGAAGCTACTTCATTTATGAGAATAACCGTAATACCTAAGTTTTTCAGATACCTGCAAAGTGCATGAAGGTGTATAGATATGTCCCCTTCTTTTATTCCAACCTTGTATCCTGAAAGACTGTCTATCATAACGATCTTTATATTCCTCCCTCTTACATCTCTTCTTATAATATCAGAAAACTCATCTGCACCATATTTAAGAGATTCTATGTATCTTACAAGAAGAGTCCCTTTTTTTTCCATAATGTGTGCAGGGATATTTACTGAATCGCATCTTGTAAGAAGTGTTTCCTTGTCTTCGTCAAAAAGGTAAACTGCAGAGTTTTCTCCTCTTCCTGCTGCTTCTTTTATAAATTGCATTCCAAGTGTTGTCTTTCCAACTCCACTTGGTCCTGTTATTATCGTTGTCGTTCCTTTTTCTAAGCCTCCACCTAAGAGTTGGTCTATTTCAGGAACTCCAGAAGAGATAAGCTCTATTTTAAACTCTTCTATCTTTCTTTCAGGAACAAGCCTAGGAAATACCCTTATTCCCCTTTCAGTTATAGTCATGCTGTGTCTTCCTTTCAGATAATCTGATCCCCTGAATTTCTTTACATATATACTCCTTCCCTCTGGTCTGTTTTCTAACTCTATTACTCCATCTGCTATAAACTGCAGGTCTTCATCCGGAGCATCAGCACTGCTTTCAGAAGTAAAAAGGCAGGTGATGTTGTTTTCTTTTAGAAATCTAAAGAATGAAAGGACTTGTTTTCTAAACTGAAATACATCCTGAATAAGATACCTGAACTGGGTCATGGAGTCTATGAAGACCCTGCTCGGTTTCAATTCCTTTATCTTGTCTATTATCTTCTTTGTAGTAGGACTTCTTTCTACATCAGAAGGGGAAAATAAGGTATATTGTTCTGAAGGAGAAGTTATAAGTTCAGCTGAAGGAGTAAGGTCAAGAAATTCTATTCTGCTTAGATCAAAACCCATTGCTTCAAAATTTCTCTTTATGCTATCTACAGGCTCACTTAAAGATATATGAAGACACCTTTCTCCTTCTGAAACTCCCTGTGTCAGGAAGTGTATTCCCAAGGTTGTTTTTCCTGATCCAGGTCCTCCTCTTATGAGATAAGAATAGTTTGCAATGTATCCTCCTTTAAGTATCCTGTCCAAACCTGGAATTCCAGTTGACTTTCGTGAAAACATAATATCTTCCCCCTTTCAGAAATCACTTTCTTTTTCTCTTATCAGCTGTCTTATTGCTTCTCTGTCTTCAGGATTGATTGGAAAGATCTTTGCTCCCATAATAGCTTCCTTTCCAGACTTTTGAGACCATACTATCTGAGCCAATACTTTTATCTTCCTTTTTTCATCTTTAAAGGGAAGATCTATTTCAGCAAACAAAAATTCACCTTTTGGAATCTGTCTTGAATCTTTAAAACATATACCTTCTTCAGAAATATTTTTTGATATACCTTTCCCTCTTCTTATAAGATGCATTGTCAGAGGAACATAATTTATAGGAAGGCTTAATGAGATCCTCTTAAATTTCCTTCTTTCCCTGAAACCTTTTGCTCTTACTTCAGTTATCTCGTCTTCTGAGATAAAAGCATATATCTTGTTTCTTCCACTTGCTTTTGCCTTAAGAAGAGCTCTATCTGCCTGATCAATAAGGACATCCTTAGATGAAGCATCTTTCTTAAGACTTGATACCCCTCCACTTATCGTTACCCTTATCTTCTGACAGTTTATCCTTATTTCTGTATTTTCTATAATGCTTCTTAGTCTTTCTGCTATATTTGCTGCTTCTTCAAGTCTTGTATTTGGAAGGATGACAGCAAATTCTTCCCCTCCAAATCTTGCTACGATATCTACCTGTCTTATTGAGTTCTTTATGATCTTTGCAAGTTCTTTAAGGACATGATCTCCTACGAGATGTCCAAATGTGTCGTTTATTGACTTGAAAAAGTCTATGTCTATCATTATAAGACTTAAAGGAAGACTGTATCTTTTTGCTCTAAGATATTCGTGTTGAAGTATTTCGTCAAAGTAGCGTCTGTTGTATATTCCTGTAAGAGAATCCTTTATAGAGATATCTCTTATCTGGGATATCAGTCTTATAAGAAAAAGGACATTTGTTAGCTGATAAGCTATAAAAGAGAATATCTTTATGTCTTCTGGAGAAAACCTCCTCCTATAGCTTAATACAGAAATACAGCCCAGGCTTTCTTTTTCAATAATAAGAGGAAGTATCAGACGATTTTTAAAAGACCTTACAGGTCTTTCAAACTCAATCTCTATATCCTTAGGTCTTCCATTTATGTATACCTGCCTTATGTCTTTCTTTCTTATCCTTGTAAAAGACAATCTTTCCCAGGATATTACTACATTCTTTAAGATCTCTTTTATCTTCTCTTCTTCATCAGCAAATATGAAAAGCTCAAATGAATCTTCACATTTTAATATAACACAAAAGAAGGAAGGAGTAAAAATCTTTTCCACATAGCTTTTTGTTATCTTAATAGCAGAAGTAACATTCCTGCAGGAATTCAGTTCTATACTGAATGACCTCAGGATTTCCAGAATTTCTTTTTTATCAGAAGTCCTTTTTTTTTCTTCCTTTTCAGAATAAAGACCTTCTGATATCTCTCTGTATTTTTTAATCAGACTGTATCCTAAAAGACTCTTCTTGATTACTTCTAATGTTGAGGATCTGTCATCTGAAGGCCACTCAAGATAATCATAGATCCAGTATGGAATTACTCCTTTTGAACCTCTTCCAAATATTATTATCTTCGTATCAGGAGATGTATCCAGTATGATCTGATAAAGAGCTGTAAGAGGTGAAGAAAAATTTTCATTTACGAGTATAGTTCCTATTTCATTTTTCAGAAGAACTTCTTTTACATCATCAATCCTTCTTCTTTCTATAACACTGAAACCCTCTTTTCTTAAAAACTCCCTTAGAGAATCACTTCCATTTAAGATCAAGACAGCTGGTAATCTCATTTCATTGAATTTATCTTTCTTTTTGCCTTCTTTAAACAGGGAATTATCTCTTTAAGGAGTACATCTCCACACATAACAGCAAATATTCCTGTAAGCTCATTTACTAATAACTGAAGTCCTTTTTTCAGGTCATTTTCTGAAAAGTTCTTCAGACTTCCTTTTAGTTTATCAAATGAAATACCATTTTGGCTAATTTCTATATATTCCAGAAACTTATAGACAGGCAAAAGCTTTTTAATAGAAGCCCTTATGGCTAACTCTAAAGCTATTCCACCTATTATTCTTGACACCTTATCCCAGATCTCTGTAAAGAGACATTCATAAACGGAGATTATAAGACTTTTATCAGCCATTTTATAACTTCAGTTCATTCAGGTCTTTAAGTCTTGATGATATCTCATTCAGAAGCCTTCTGTCTCCTTTTGCCAGCTGTTTTGCTTTAAAAAAATGAAACATTGCCTTGTTTATCTCATATATCCTGCTGAAGTATATTCCGAAATTATAATGAGCAAGAGCAAGTTTTCCTATTTTTCCGTATGAGATTCCAAGATGATAATAGACTTCATCCTTTACAGGCTTAAAATAGCTCAGTCTTTTAAATATATCTATTGCTTCTTTGTATCTTTTCATGTTCTCATAAGAGACGCCAAGGAGAAAAAGGGCAGAATCATTTGTATCATCAATGTCCAATACTTTCTTAAAAAGATTCACTGCTTCCACATCTCTTCCACATCTCTGATATACCTTTCCGAGATTTATCAGGATAGGTATAGAATCTGGCATCATTTCTAAAGCCTTCTTTATATGAGATATTGCTTTTTTGTATTCAGAAGTTCTCATATAAATGATTCCTAAACCAAGGTTAGCAAGAGGTGAAGAAGGATCTTTTTTTAATATATCTTCGTAATGTTTCTTTCCAACATTTGGATCAACAGAATTTGCATGGACTATAGTCTTAAAAAGAGGAAAGTTTTTTCTAAAATAAAGGACTTCCTTTGTAGGAGGAAGAGGACTATATGTCCCTAACATCGTCTTTATATTTGACATCCTTTCAGGGCCAGTTGGATGAGTGAGAAGATAAGGAGGGATTTTGTCAAGGGAATATAAGGAAGTTTCTGTGATTTTCTTCAGGACAGTCAGCATAGCATTTGGATCAAATCTTGAGAAGATCATATACTTAAATCCAAGTTCATCTGCCTGCCTTTCATCATCTCTACTGTAGTGGAGTTCCATTTGAGCAGAAGCTGCCATTGAACCAGAAATTATTGCACTTCCTGCAGGACCTCCAACAAGTGCTCCCATAAGCATT
This sequence comes from uncultured Desulfobacterales bacterium, assembly GCA_964513995.1. Lineage (GTDB taxonomy): Bacteria > Desulfobacterota > DSM-4660 > Desulfatiglandales > JALVZP01 > CAZEOQ01. Next base: position 29,447 of record CAZEOQ010000002.1, read on the forward strand.
CCAGCAACTGTAAGAATTCCTAATTTTTTGCTCTTTTCTAACCTATAAGCCAGATGTCTTGCTGTTACATGTCCAATTTCGTGAGATATTACAGCAGCAAGCTCATCTGCATTTTCTGTCAGGTCTATAAGCCCAGCAAATATGAAGATGTTTCCTCCAGGAGCTGCAAATGCATTTATTATGTCCTTGTTTATTATGTAAAAATGAAAAGAGAAGGGCTTTGTTTTTACTGCTCTGAGAAGATAATTCCCAAGTTCTTCAATGTAGTGATTTGCAAAGTCGTCTTTTATAAACTCAAACTTTCTTTTTACTTCTATTAAAAATCTTTTTCCAATTATCTCTTCTTCTCTTAGTGTAAGGATAGCATGAGTTTGAGAAGAAAAAATTGAAAAAATAAGAAAGATTGAAAGAATTCTATAAAACAGAATTTTTTTCATTCAGTTCTCTTCCTCTATTCTTGGTGCATCTATCCAAAGACCTTCAAGATCATAGTATTCTCTGTAAGGCTGATAAAATATGTGAACAACAAGGTCTCCATAATCTAAGAGTGTCCAATGTCCTTCCTTTTCTCCTTCTATTCCATAAAGCTTAAAACCTGCCTCCTCCATCTTTTCTTTGATGTGCCTGCTTATTGCCTGAACTTGCGTGCTTGAACTTCCACTTGCAATAAGGAAGTAGTCTGCAATGGTAGTAAGCTTCCCTACTTCTACTAAGACAGGATTTATAGCCTTTCTTTCTTTTATTATCTTCAAGCAGTATTTTGCCTTGTCTAAGGAATTCATAACCTCCTCTTTACTTATATAGTTCTTTTTCTAATATATAATTTTTCACCTTTTCAGGCAAAAGGAAAGATATAGACTTCCCTTTTTTTACAAGCTCTCTTATCTTTGAAGAAGATATATCCATATAGGTAACAGTTACGAAAAGAATCTTTTTACCTGTAGCAAGATAAAACGAACTGCTATCTTCTACTCCTATCCCTCTTATACCTAACTTTACCAGGATTTCCCCAATGGCTTTATCTTCATATCCTGGTCTTTTGACCACTACAAAATTTGCATACTCAAAAAGTCTTTGATAATCCTTCCATGTGTCTATCTCTAAGAATGCATCAATCCCCAAGATAAAATATATTTCAGGATCTTTTCCAAAATATCCCTCAGATACTATCTCTCTCAGTGTATCTATCGTATATGAATATCCTGGTCTTTTTCCTTCTATGTCAAGTATATCCAGAAAATCAGAACCTTCTATAGCAAGCTTTAACATTTCAAGTCTTTGATGAAAGTCCGTTATTCTCCTTCTTTTTTTATGAGGAGGATTTTTTGAAGGCAAAAGATATACCTTCTTAAGTTTCAAAAATTCCCCTACTTCTTCTGCTGTTCTCAGATGACCAAAATGAGGAGGATCAAATGTTCCACCTAATATTCCAAGCCTCAACTTACTTTCTTATCTGTCCTTGTCCATACACTATAAACTTAGTTGTTGTAAGCTCTTCTAAACTCATTGGGCCAAATGCATGTAGCTTTGATGTATTTATCCCAATTTCTGCTCCAAGACCAAGCTGATATCCATCATTGAATCTCGTAGATGCATTTACGAGAACAACAGAGCTGTCTACTTCCTGCAAGAATCTCTGAGCATTATTGTAATCATTTGTTATGATTGCTTCTGTATGATTTGATCCGTATTTCTCTATGTGATCAAGTGCCTCATCCATGTCCTTTACGACTTTTACTGAAAGTATAAGATCCAGGTATTCAGCATACCAGTCTTCTTCCTTTGCAGGCTTTGCCTGAGGATCATATTTCAGGGTCTTTTCACATCCTCTTATTTCTACTCCTGCCTCATGGAACATCCTTAGCATATCAGGAAGGAATCTCTCTGCTATCTTTTCATGAACGAGAAGTGTTTCCATAGCATTACAGACTCCTGGTCTTTGAACCTTTGCATTAAAGCATATCCTTTTTGCCATATCAATGTCTGCATTCTCATCTACATATACATGACATACTCCTTTATAATGTCTTAGAACAGGAACTTTAGAATTTTCAGAAACAAATCTTATAAGTCCTTCTCCTCCTCTTGGAATTATCACATCAACATATTCATCAAGCTTTATAAGGACTTCCACTGCATATCTGTCTGTCGTAGGGATCATCTGGACAGACTTTTCTGGAAGACCTGCCTTGTTCAGAGCAGATGAAAGTATTTCTGTAAGAATAAGGTTTGAGTTTATTGCCTCTGAACCACCTTTAAGTATCACTGCATTTCCTGATTTTATACACAAGGCTGCTGCATCTACTGTTACATTAGGACGGGATTCATATATAAAGCCGATGACTCCTAAAGGAATCCTCATCTTTCCAACAATAAGACCATTTGGTCTTTTCCACATCTTCACAACTTCTCCTACAGGATCAGGAAGAGAGACGACTTCCATTATACTATCAGCCATCTCTTTTATACGATCTTCATTAAGTGTCAGTCTGTCTATCATTGCAGATGAGAGATTCATCTTCTTTGCATTTTCAAGGTCTTTCTCGTTTTCCCTCAGTATTTCATCTTTCCTCCTCAAAATCTCTTCTGACATAATCCTTAATGCATCATCCTTTTTCTGTCTTCCAAGTCTTCTTAAAACCCTTGCAGCTTTTTTTGCTTCTTTTGCCATTCTTATAACTGTATCCTCAATTCTTTTATCTGCCATTCATCCTCCTCCTCTATCTGATATTTCAATACCATGTTATCTCTGTGAATGACTTCGTCAGTATATTTAAAGCCTAATATGTTTTCAATCTCTGAACTTTTAGCACCAGCAATCTTTCTTATATCAGAAGAGCTGTAGTTTACTATTCCTATACCCAGTTCTTTCCCTTCTTCATTCAGTATCATTACACTGTCTCCTTCCCTGAAATTCCCTCTTACTTCTTTTATGCCTGCTGGAAGAAGACTCTTTCCATTCTGTGTTATTGCTTTTTCTGCACCTCTGTCAATAAAGATTTCTCCTTTCAGAGACTTTGCAAACATAATCCAGTGTCTTTTACTTGACAATGTCATCTTTCTTGGAACAAAAAAGGTTCCTTCCTCTTCTCCAGAAAATATCCTTCTTATAATCCCTTCCTTAAGACCATTTGCAATAATTGTTGGAATTCCTCCTAAGGAAAGCTGATGAGCAGACTTTAACTTGCTGAGCATCCCTCCCATTCCAACAGCACTCGGAATCCCACTTGCTGCTTTCAGAAGTTCTCTGTCCACTTTTTCCACAACCTTTATAAGTCTTGCAGACTTATGTCTTCTTGGATCCTTATCAAAAAGTCCGTCTATATTCGTAAGATTTACGAGTATGTCAGAACTCGTAAGCTTTGTAACCATTGCACTTAAGTTGTCGTTGTCTCCAAATTTTATCTCATCTACAGCAACAGTATCATTCTCATTTATTATTGGCTGTATCTTCCATGAAAGTAGAGTAAAAATAGTATTTCTTGCATTCAGATATCTTTTTCTGTCGTTTATGTCGTCTCTTGTAAGAAGGATCTGTGCGACCTTTTTCCCAAAACGAGAAAATACCTCCTCATATGTCATTATAAGCTCTGCCTGTCCTACTGCTGCAATTGCCTGCTGCTGTGAAAGAGAAGAGGGTCTTTTTGAAAAACCTATTTTTTTCATTCCACACGATATTGCTCCAGATGAAACAAGAACTACTTCTATTCCCTTTTCCCAAAGCCAGCATATATCAGATACAAGACTTTCTATTACTTCTCTTTTCAGCCCATCTTTTCCTGTCAAAACCCCACTTCCTACCTTTATAACAGCCCTTTTTACTGAACTTATATAGCTTTTTCTATAGTCTTTTCCTTCTGACACCATATCCTGTATATCCCTTCCTTTAGCTCTTCTATTCCATATCCTTCTTTTGCAGATACTGGAAATGATTCTATTCCTCTTTTAAGAAGCTCTTCTCTTAGAGCATCTATTTTTCTGTGAGAAGAAGGATCGTATATGTCAATTTTATTGATTACGGCAATCTGAGGCTTTTCTAAAAGTAAAGGATTATATTCCTCCATCTCTTTTCTGATTATCTCAAAGTCTTCAATAATGTCCTTTTCTGGAACATATGTTATGTCTAAGACATGGACAAGAAGTTTTGTCCTTTCTATGTGTCTCAGAAACTGATGTCCAAGTCCTTTTCCTTCATGCGCACCTTCTATAAGACCAGGAACATCTGCTATCGTAAGTGATGTTCCATCTTCATAACTTATCACACCCAGATTTGGATATAGTGTCGTAAATGGATAAGGTGCTATTTTTGGTCTTGCCCTGCTCAGTCTTGAAAGAAGAGTGGACTTTCCTACATTTGGGAATCCAACGAGTCCAATATCTGCTATAAATTTCAGTATAAGTCTTATCCTTTTTTCTTCTCCAGGCTGACCAGGCTCTGCTATCCTTGGTGCTCTGTTTGTAGGAGTTGCAAAGTGTCTATTACCTCTTCCTCCTCTTCCTCCTCTTGCAAGGATGACCTCCTGTCCTTCTTCTGTAAGATCTGCAATAATTTTTCCTGTATCCTCATCTTTTATAACTGTTCCTACAGGGACATTTATTATGAGATCCCTTCCATCTTTCCCTTTCTTATTTTTTCCCTTTCCATGAGCTCCTCTTTCCGCAATGAATACTTTTTTAAAAGCAAAATCAATAAGACTGTATATACCAGAGGTAGCTCTTGCTATGACATCTCCTCCTTTTCCACCATCTCCACCATCTGGTCCCCCTTTTGGAACATACTTTTCCCTTCTGAAACTTATACAACCATTTCCTCCATCTCCTGATCTTACAGTGATCACTACCTCATCTAAAAAATCCATCTTATACAGGATATACACTTACTCTTTTCTTATCCTTCCCAAACCTTTCAAACTTTACAATTCCATCAACCTTTGCAAAAAGCGTAAAATCCCTTCCAACCCCCACATTTACACCAGGATGTATCTTTGTTCCCCTCTGTCTTACGATGATATTTCCTGCCTTTACAAATTGACCATCAAACCTTTTTACACCCAATCTTTTTCCAATGCTGTCCCTTCCATTCCTTGAACTTCCTCCTGCTTTTTTATGTGCCATGGCTCTCCTCCTTTATTTCTTCTATCTTTACAAGAGTAAAAGGTTGTCTGTGACCTTTTTTCCTCTTATAATTTTTCCTCCTTTTATACTTAAATACTATGATCTTTTTGTGCTTTCCATGACTTAATATCCTTCCTCTTACAAGAACATCATCAAGATAAGGAGTTCCTACCTTTATATCCCCGTCATCTTTTTCTATCATAAGGACCTGAAATTTCACAGTATCTCCTGGATTTCCATCCAGCTTTTCTACCTTCAGTTCATCCCCTGGTTTTACCTTATACTGCTTTCCTCCTGTCTGAATTATTGCATACATAGCTCTACTCCTCAGTTTTTATTTATTATATGACAAAAGACGAGCTTTGGCTATATAGAAGAAAGGAGATTCAGGATACTTTCTTATGAATCTTTCAAGGATCTGTTTTGCTCTTTTCTTATCCTTTTTTCTGTAAAGCATCTCTAACTTCAATAAAGCAAATTCTTCTAAAGGATTATCAGGATATCTCTTTATAAGATCCTCAAGGATCTTTATAGCCTCATCTGTCTTTTTTTCCTCTTCATAGCAACAGGAAATAGAAAGAACTGAAAGGAATGTGTATATATCACTTTGCATAGTTTTTTTAAAATTTTCATAAGCAAGTATTGCTTTGTTATAATCTCCTTTGGAAAAGTATATATATCCCAAAAAAGGAAAAGAAAGCTTTGAATATCTTGAAATTGGATATCTTTTCCTTATTTCCTCAAAAATCTTTAATGCCTCATCTAATTTATCCTCTTCAAATCTTTCCAAAGCCTTGAAATAAAGCTTTTCAGCCTTTTTATCCGTGTATTTTATGTATCCATAAAAACAGCATAAAATTAGAATAACTCCCATAAGGATAAAGGACATGTAAGAGAGATTCCTGTAATAGTGCCTTATGATTTCCATCATTTATGAAACTGTTTCAGAATTAAGCCAATCTAAAAATTCTTTATTTACTTCATCTATGGAAAATGAGGCTATGCATGGACACTTATAGGTATGAAGTTCTTTTACCCTTTTTATAAGTCTTTGAACAACATTTTTATTCGTCTTTGCAATTAATATAGCTTCTTCATTTTCCTGAATCCTTCCTTCCCACCAATAAAACGACTTCATATTTTTTATTATATTCACACTTGCAGCTAACCTCTCTTCCAAAAGAACTTTTCCTATATCCTCTGCTGATTTTACATCAGGACATGTTATGTATACAAACTTTATCATACTTATATCTCCAGAAAGATTTTTCTATGAGCATGACACTGAAGATTTACAGCAACAGGAAGACTTGCAATGTGACACGGCATCATGTTTATGTGAACAGCAAGTGCCGTAACCGTTCCTCCAAGACCCTGAGGACCTATTCCTGTTCTGTTTAAATCTTCAAGGACCTCTTTTTCCATTTTTGCAATCTCTGGATCAGGACTTGGCTCTCCTGTTCTCCTGAGAAGAGCCTTTTTTGCAAGGATTGGAGCAGTTTCAAAACTTCCTCCTATTCCCACACCTACAATTAAAGGAGGACATGCCCTTGCTCCAGCCTCAACAACCGTCTCAATTATCCTCTTCTTTATACCCTCCCATCCTTCAGTTGGAAGAAGCATGTATAATCTGCTCATATTTTCTGCACCACCACCTTTTGTCATGATCCACATCCTCAGTCTGTCTCCTTTAACGATTTCCGTATGGAAAAATACTGGAGTATTGCTCTGAGTATTTCTTCTGCTTAAAGGATGACAGACAGACATTCTCAGATATCCTTCCTTATATCCCTTTTTTACACCTTCTTCCAAGGCACTGTAAAGATCACCTTCAATTTTTAATTCACATCCAATCTCAGCAAATATGATTACAATTCCCGTATCCTGACATATAGGAATCTTTTCTTTTTTTGCAATATTGCTGTTCAGGATGATCTGCTTCAAGATCTCTTTTCCAAAAGGAGATTTCTCCTTTTTTAAAGCTTCTTTCAAAGCATCTTCTACATCCTCTCCAAGTTCTGTATTTGCTCTTATCACTGCTTCTTTAACCAGATCTACAATGTCATTCACATTTACCTTTCTCATTTCTCATTTCCCAAAGCTTTGCATACTTGAGAAATACATAGTAGGAACTCAGAACAGCTATTATAAGCCCTGGTATTCCATCTAAGAATCCCAGTTTATATATATAGGTTTCAAAAAACTTTACAGGAGGTTTAAAAAGCATCTTTAAAAGAAGGAACCTTTCTCCCTTTTTAAACATATTTTTTGCAACAGTATCAGAAAAGCTGTTAATTGTCCTTAGATGATCTGCTATGTTTTCATATGTAAAATGATAGATCTCACCTTTCAGTTTACCTACCTTACCTTCTACTGAAATTTTGTCATGAGGATCTTCTCCAATAAATCTGCATTTACTTTTTTTAAAAAGTCTTAACTTATAATCAGGATACCAACCACAGTGATTTATCCATCTTCCAAGATAATATGTATGTCTTTTTATCATATAACCGTCATATCTTCCCCTGTCAGCAGTAAGTCTTTCTTTTATCTCTTCTTTCAGTTCTTCTGTTACCACTTCATCAGCATCTATTACGATTACCCATTCATTTCTTGCAAGTGATACTGCATACCTTTTTTGATCATTTATCCCTTTCCATCTTCTCTGATATATCCTGTCTGTATATTTCCTGCATATGTCCAGTGTCCTGTCAGTGCTAAAAGAATCAACAATGACTATTTCATCTGTCCAGAGAAGACTTTTTAAACATCTTTCAATATTTTTTTCTTCATTAAAACAAACTACTACAGCACTTATTTTCATCTTCACATAAAGAAAAAATCGGGGCGAGAGGATTTGAACCTCCGACCCCCTGCTCCCAAGGCAGGTGCGCTACCCAGGCTGCGCTACGCCCCGATTCATTTAAAGTTTACAACATTTTCAGACAAAATCAAGAGAAATTTTACTTCCCAAATTTAACTTGACAGCTCTGCTGATATTATGTCAATAAATACAAGCAGATTTTATTTTAAGGAGAATAGCCCATGCAAAAAGGAAAGATCCTCGTAATAGGTGGAGGTATCTCTGGTATAGAAGCTTCACTTCAGCTTTCATCCTTAGGATATGGAGTATATCTTGTAGAAAGATCAGGGGATCTTGGTGGAAAGATTCCAGATCTTCACAGGATCTATCCTATATGTTCTTGTTGTAAGCTGAATACGAAAGTATTTTCCTGTAAGCAGGATCCAAACATAAAAGTAATGCTTAATACAGAAGTTGAGTCAATAGAAGGGGAATTTGGGAAGTTTGAGGTAACTCTGAAAGAAGATGGGAATTTTTCAAAGATAAATGTTGCTGGAATCGTTATTTCAGGAGGATTTGAACCATTTGATCCTTCAGTTTATGAAAACTACGCATATAGCCATCCAAATGTCCTGACGAGCTTAGAATATGAGAAGATGCAAAAGCCTTTTTCAGAAGGAATAAAAAGACCATCTGATGGAAAGGTTCCAGAAAGGATTGCGTGGATCCAGTGTGTAGGATCACGCGATATAAACAGATGTGATGCACCATACTGTTCTTCTGTATGCTGTATGTATGCACTGAAGGAGGCATTAAATACAAAGGAGATAAATGAAAAGATAGATACTGCTATTTTTTACATGGACATGAGGGCTCATGGAAAAGGATTTGAAAGGTATATGAATGATGCTTTAGAAAAAGGAGTAAGACTTGTAAGATGCAGAATACATACTGTTGAACCTAATGGAGACAGGCTTATTCTGAGATATGTAGACGAAAAAGGTGAGCCATACAAGGAAGAATTTGACCTTGTTGTTCTTTCAGTAGGACTTAGACCTTCAAAAGAGACTGTAGAGATTGCAAAAAAGCTGAATTTAGAACTTGATGAAGCAGGATTTATAAAAACAGATCTTTTTGGAAGGACAAATGTTTCTGGAATATTTGCATGTGGATCTGTATGTGGACCGTGTGATATAAATCAGGCAATTGTTCAGGCAGATTCTGTTGCTCTTACAGTATCCTCTCTTATTGAACCTGAACCATTTTCTTCTCCTGAAAGACCTCCTGAGATAAGAGACATAAAAGATGAGGAGCCAAAGATACTTTTTGCTTATCACATTTGTCCAGAAATGAAAGAAGCTGAAGAAAGGATAGAAAGAGTTACGAAAGATCTGGACCTTGTAAAAGTCCTGAAAGTAGAAGACATAAAAGGAGAAATTTCTTCTTCAATAAAGGAAACATCTGCAAATAGAGTCATATTTGCAAGCTGCACTCCTTCTGTTCACAAAAAGACAGTGGAAGAAGCACTGAGGAGCTGTGGTCTAAATCCATATCTTTATGAGACAGTAGACCTTAGACTGATAGAAACAGATGAACAGCTAAAAGAAAGGATACTTTATGCAATATATCGCTTAAAGAAAGATCTTCCTCTTCCAGTTACAGAAATCCCTGTTGAAAAACATGCCCTTGTTATTGGAGGAGGTCTTTCTGGACTTGAGGCAGCAGTGAATATATCAGAAGCTGGATATCCTGTAACAATTGTAGAAAAGACAGGAAGACTTGGTGGTCATGCTCTTTATGTAAAAGAGACATGGGATGGAATGGATATAAAGGGATATGTAAGAGAGCTTATATCAAAGCTTGAAAAAAGCGAAAGAGTAAATATTATGTTGAATACAGAGGTGGAAAGAAGTATTGGAACAGCAGGAAGATTCCTTACTACCCTTGTTCAGGATGGAAAAAGGATACAGATAAGGCATGCCGTAACAGTTATTGCTACAGGAGGAGAAGTTGCAAGGACTGATGAGTATCTTTATGGAAAAAGTGATAAGGTGTATCTTTGGTCTGAATTGAGTAAGAAACTACTTGAAGAACCTGAATTTTTCAAGTCAATAAAAAGTGCAGTATTTATTCAGTGTGTTGGATCAAGAGATAAGGATCATCCATACTGCAGCAACATATGCTGTAGTTTTTCTGTAAAGACAGCTCTTGAGCTTAAAAAACTGAATCCTGACATGGACATATACATAATAAACAGAGACATAAGGACATTTGGAATGAAAGAGATACTTTACAGAGAGGCAAGAAAAAGTGGAATAGTCTTTATAAGATATGATCTTGAAAGAAGACCTAAGGTAGAAGAAAAGGATGGAAAGCTGAATATAACTGTATTTGATCCGATCCTTCAGAGAGATATCCTTATAGAAGCAGATCTCCTTTCACTTCAGACAGCAATTGAACCAAATACAAATGAGATTTCAGAGATATTTGGTATAGCTGTTGATCAGGATGGATTCTTCAGGGAATCTCCAGAGAAGATGAAGCCTGTAGATTCAACAAAAGAAGGGATATTCGTTATAGGAATTGCAAATTATCCAAAGGATGCAAAAGAGTGTATTGAACAGGCAAGAGCTGCTTCTTCAAGAGCAATATCTATCCTTAAGAAAGAAAGCATTGTGAAAGGAGGGGCTGTTGCAGAGGTTGATCCTGGAAAGTGTGCAGTATGCTGCACATGTGTAAGGACATGTCCATTCCATGTTCCTTATATTGACCATAGCAGAGGTGCAGCTTATATTGATCCAGCACTCTGTGTAGGATGTGGAATATGTGTTGCAGAATGTCCTGGAAAAGCAATAAAGATGCCATACCTTAGTGATCAGATGCTCCTTCAAACTGCAGAAATCCTTTTAAAGGAGTAGGAGATGCAGGAATTTAGACCAAAAATAATAGCATTTTATTGTTCAAACTGTGCTTCTTCAGCAGCAGATGTCTCAGAAAGGATGAAACAGAAGATTTCAGAAAATGTAAAGATAGTTCCTGTTCCGTGCACAGGAAGGATAGAGATACTTCATCTTTTAAAACCATTTGAAAAAGGAGCAGATGCTGTCTGTGTCCTTGGATGTCAGGAAGACAGCTGTCAGTATATAAGAGGGATAATACAGGTGAAAAAAAGGGTAGAACATGTAAAGAAGATACTGGAAAAGATTGGGATTGAACCTGAAAGGATAGAAGTTTTTAGTCTTTCTGCCTCAAAAGGAGATTTTGTAGATGTGATAAATAAGATGATAGATAAGGTGAAAAATCTTGGTCCTATTTATTAAAGGAGAGAGGGATTAGAGATGATAGTAGCTGAACAAAAACCAATAAATGAAATCCTTGATATGATAAAGGATCTAAAAAAGGTCCTTGTTGTCGGATGTAAGGGATGTGTGACTGTGTGTAATGTGGGAGGAGAGAAAGAGGTTTCAATTCTTGCAACTTCTATAAGGATTGCAAGGAAGAAGCAGAAAAAAGAGGTTGAGGTTGGTGAAAAGGTCCTGGAAAGACAGTGTGATCCGGAATATATAGAGGAGCTAAAAGACATAATAGACGATTATGAAGGTGTTATATCACTTGCGTGTGGAGTTGGTCCACAGTTTATAGCAGAAAGATTTCCTGAAAAACTCGTATTTCCAGCAGTAAATACGAAATTCATAGGTGGTGCTATAGAGCATGGGGTATGGGCTGAAAGGTGTGCTGGATGTGGTGAGTGTGTGATTCATTACTATGGAGGGATGTGTCCTATTGCAAGGTGTTCAAAAAGTCTTATGAATGGACCATGTGGTGGATCAAATCATGGAAAGTGCGAGGTATCACCAGAGATAGACTGCATATGGGACAAGATAGTAAGAAAGCTTATGGCTCAAGGTCGTTTGGATGATCTTCTTAAGATAAGACCACCAAAAAGCTGGCTTACTGCAAGAGATGGTGGTCCAAGAAAAATGGTTAGGGAGGAGCTTGCAAAATGACAGAATATAAATCTGGAAGTAATTTGGAAAAAGTCCTGAAGGCAGGTCATTTTGCTGTAACTGGAGAATGTGGACCACCAAGAGGAGCAAATGTTGAGCTTGTAAGGAAAAAGGCACAGTATCTGAAAGGTTATGTGGATGCAGTAAATGTTACTGATAATCAGACAGCAGTGGTAAGGCTTTCAAGCTGGGCAACATGTCTCATACTAAAACAGGAAGGTCTTGATCCTACATTTCAGATGGTATGTCGTGACAGGAATCGCCTTGCAATGCAAAGCGACATACTTGGTGTTGCAGCACATGGAATAAAGAATATGCTCTGTCTTTCAGGAGATCATCAGACATTTGGAGATCATCCAGAAGCAAAGAATGTTTATGACATAGACTCAATTCAGCTTATAAGCATGGTAAAGAAGATGAGGGATGAGGGGAAATTCTTGAATGGAGAACCAATAGATGTTCCTCCAAAGCTCTTTATTGGTGCTGCATGCAATCCATTTGCAGAACCTTATGAATTCAGGGTATATCGCCTTGCAAAAAAGATAAATGCTGGTGCTGATTTTATCCAGACACAGTGTATATTCAACATGAAAAGATTCAGGGAGTTTATGAAAAGGGTTGTTGATATGGGACTTCATGAAAGATGTTACATACTTGCAGGAATAACTCCACTTAAAAGTGTTGGAATGGCAAGATACATGGCTACAAAAGTCCCTGGAATGGATGTCCCAGAAGAGATCATAAAGAGACTTAAAGGGGCAGGAAAAGGAAAAGCTGCAGAAGAAGGAATAAAGATTGCAGTTGAACAGATTCAGGAATTAAAGGAGATGGAAGGGATTGCTGGAATACATCTCATGGCAATTGAATGGGAAGAAAGAGTTCCTGAGATAGTAAAAGCAGCTGGTCTTTATCCAAGACCAAAGGTTGACTGATGGAATTTTAATAAAGGAGAACTTTTATGAAGGCAGTTCAGATAAATTATGAAAGGTGTATTGGATGTAAACATTGTGAGATTGCATGTGCTATAGAACATTCTTCCTCAAAGGAAATCCTGAAATGCATATATGAAGAACCTTCTCCAAAAAGAAGAATAAGTGTTGAGATAAGTGAAGAAGGAATACCTTTTCCAGTAAATTGCAGACACTGTGAAATTGCTCTATGTATGAATGTATGTCCTATGTCTGCAATAAGGAAAGAAGATGGAATTGTAAGTATTGATCAGGAGTTCTGTATTGGATGTGGAATGTGTGGTCTTGCTTGTCCATTTGGGATGATAAGCTTTTCTGTATTTCCAAAGATTAAAGCAATAAAGTGTGATGGATGTATGGAGAGGATAAAAAAGGGAAAAGTTCCTGCTTGTGTTGAGGCATGTAAAACCGGTGCACTCGTATACGAGGAGTTTGATGAATATGAGAAAAAGAAAAGAGAAAGACTTGTATTTTCAATATCCGGAAAATTAGAGCAGAAGGTCCCTGAAGGGATCCTTATATGGAAAGATTACTTAAGGCAGATAAGATAGGGAGGAATATGGTCATGAAGACCATAGATAAAGAGGCTATACCACTTATAAAAAAAGCAGAAAAGGAAAACATAATTACTGCATGGGATAGATATGAAAGACAGAAACCACAGTGTGGATATGGACAGCTTGGACTTTGCTGCACGCTTTGTGCACTTGGTCCATGCAGGATTGATCCATTTGGAGGTGAGCCTAAGAGAGGAGTATGTGGAGCTGATGGTGATGTTATGATAGCAAGAAATCTTCTTCAGATGCTTGCTGCAGGAGCTGCAGCACATTCTGATCATGGAAGGGAGATACTTGAAGTTGCTCTGAAGACAGCAGAAGGAAAGGCTCAGGGATATGAAATAAAAGATGAGGAAAAGCTAAAAAGGATTGCTAAGGAATATGGAATAGATACTGAAAAGGAAATAAAGGAAGTATTAAAAAGAGTTGTCCTTTCTATGATGGATGAATTTGGAACAGAAAAAGGAAGAATTCAGTTTATAGAAAGGGCACCAGAAAAGAGGAAAGAGATCTGGAAACAGCTTGGAATAATTCCAAGAGGAATTGACAGAGAGATTGTTGAAGCGATGCACAGAGTTCATATGGGAGTTGATAATGACTATGTAAACATCCTTCTTCATGCTCTCAGGACCTCTCTTTCAGATGGATGGGGAGGTTCTATGATTGCAACTGAGATGTCAGACATACTTTTTGGAACTCCTTCTCCAAAAGAATCAACTGTTGGATTTTCCACACTCAAAGAGAATAAAGTAAACATTGTTGTTCATGGACATAATCCTGTCCTTTCAGAACTTATAGTAGCTGCAGCAGAGGAAAAAGAGCTTTTAGAGCTTGCAAAAAGAAAAGGAGCAGATGGAATAAATATTGTTGGAATGTGTTGCACAGGAAATGAGATACTTATGAGACAAGGGATTCCCATTGCAGGAAATCTACTGTCTCAGGAGCTTATAATAACTACAGGTGCGGTTGAGGCAATGGTAGTTGATTATCAGTGTATATTTCCTGCTGTTCTGGAAGTTGCAAAGTGTTTTCATACAAAGATAATAACTACATCTGAAAAGGCAAAGTTTTCTGGTGCAATACACATGGAGTTTCATCCAGAAGAGGCATTTGATGTTGCAAAGAGTATTGTAAAGGTAGCTGTAGATAATTTTGAAAATAGAAAAAAAGAAAAGGTCTTGATTCCAGAAGGAGAAAAAAGGCTCATTGCAGGATTTTCGTGTGAAGCAATCCTTTCTGCACTTGGTGGATCAGTAAAACCACTTTGTGATGCAATAAAGGAAGGAAGGATAAGAGGTGCTGTAGGAATTGTTGGATGTAATAATGTAAAGATAACTCAGGATAGTGGACATGTAAGACTTGCAAAAAAACTGATTGAAAACGACATACTCGTTGTTGAAACAGGATGTAGTGCTATTGCATGTGCAAAAGAAGGACTTTTGATCCCAGATGCAAAGAATTTTGCAGGAGAAGGTCTTAGATCTGTTATAGAAAAACTAAGTATTCCACCAGTCCTTCACATGGGTTCATGTGTTGACTGTTCAAGAATACTCGTTCTTCTTTCAGAGATTGCAAAAGAGCTAAATCTTGACATATCTGATCTTCCAGTTGCTGGTGCTGCACCAGAATGGTATAGTCAAAAGGCTGTATCTATTGGTGCATATTTTGTTGCATCAGGTGTATTTACCGTCCTTGGAATTGCTCCAAGGATATTTGGTAGCAAAAATATCATTGAGCTTCTTTCAGAAGGATTAGATAAGACGGTAAAGGCAAAGTTTGCTATAGAACCTGATCCTGAAAAGGCTGCTGATCTTATAATAGAGCACATAGATAAGAAAAGGAAAGAGCTTGGAATTTAAAAGAAGTGCAAATTCAGGTCTTTCTTGACTTTATTGACAGACTCCTTTGGGGTCATCTCTTAGCTCCTCTTCTTCTTGGAACAGGAATCTTTTTGAGTATAAGGCTCAGGTTTGTCCAGTTTAGATATTTTATTCATGGAATAGAGTGTCTTAGAGGGAAGTGGAATGATGAGGGAAAGGGTGAAATAACATATTTTCAAGCACTTTCTACAGCACTTTCTGCTACCATAGGAACAGGAAACATAGCAGGAGTTGCAACAGCAATTGCTGCAGGAGGTCCTGGTGCAGTATTCTGGATGTGGATAACAGCAATCTTTGGTATGGCAACGAAATTTAGCTGCTGTATGCTTGCAGTAAAATTTAGAAAGATAGACGAGAAAGGAACAGTTGCTGGTGGTCCAATGTATTATCTTGAACATGGACTTAAAAAAAGATACTTAGGAATACTTTTTGCTTTTTTTACTGCCTTTGCATCATTCGGAATAGGAAATATGGTTCAGGCAAATTCTGTTGTTGATCCATTTGTTCATGCTTTTCCAGAACATGTGAAAAGAAGAGTTTCTCTTGCAATAGGTATAACAATGGCAGTATTTGTTGGTATTGTTATAATTGGTGGAGTAAAAAGGATTGCAAAAGTTGCTGAAAGGATAGTCCCTTTTATGGCTGCTGTATATGTCTTTGCAGCATTGACAATAATCTTTTCAAATCTGGATAAGATCCCGTCAGTATTAAAGACGATATTCAAAGAAGCTTTTGGAATTGATTCCATAACAGGAGGTGCAGCAGGATACAGTGTCCAGAAGGCTATACAGTTTGGAATTGCAAGAGGGATATTCTCAAATGAATCTGGACTTGGATCTGCTGCAATTGCACATGCAGCAGCAAAGACAAAGGAACCCGTAAGGGAAGGTTCTGTAGCAATGCTTGGTCCATTTATTGATACAATAGTGATATGCACGATGACGGCAATTGTGATAATAATAAGTGGGATGCATAAGAAAGGACTTGATGGAGCTGCACTTTCTGCAAAGGCATTTGAAGTTATGTTGCCAAATTTTGGTTCATATGTAGTAAGTTTTGGACTTGTCCTTTTTGCATTTACGACAATGATAGGATGGAGCTATTATGGGGACAGAGCAGTATATTACCTTTTTGGAGAAGATGCAGTAAAGATATACAGATGGATCTATGTTATTCTTATTCCCATAGGTGCTGTTATACCTCTCAGGCTTGTATGGACATTATCAGATATTATGAATGCTCTTATGGCTTTTCCAAATCTCATAGGGCTTATAGGACTTTCAGGATATATGTATGATATAATAAAAGACTATGAAAAAAGGTCATATGGAAGAAAGAGTCTGGAAGATTGATGAAGGTCTTATAAATACTGCAAGAAGTTTTATAACTGATGCAGTAAAAGATTCACCTGAAAATGTCTTTGTCGTTTATCATGGAGATGGAGATGGATGCTGTTCTGCATATTTTATGACCAGATTTCTGAAAAGACTTGGAGTAAAGGATATAAAATACAGATGGGTTGGAACAGCAGATTTTGATTTCAAATGTTTGGAAAGATCTCTTCTTTCAGATAAGCCAAACTTAAGCATATTCCTTGACCTTCCCGTATATAACAAATTAGATCTTCTGAAAAATCTGAGAAGTATGATCTTTATATATGATCATCATAAACCCGGAAAACTTCCTTTCTCAAACCCTCCTGATCTTTCAAAATTCCTCTATATAAATCCAGTAATCCATCAGAACAGCTCAACTCCAACGACTATATTCTCATGGCAGCTTAATGGTGAAGATGATCTTCTAAACAAAGAGATACTTTTTATGGGGCTCTATACTGAATCATGGCTTGAAGGAGCTCCTTTTTTTGAAGATCTTGAAAGCTCTCATAAGAATCTTCTGAAATCCATAGCAAGACTTATCCACAGCAGCTTCCTTATAAATGACACTTCAACACTTCACTATGCCCTTGAATTCCTTCTTGGACTTGAAAAGCCAATAGCAGACATAAAGAATCTTGAAGAAATAAGAAATTTTAATGTCCTGAAAAACATATACAATCTTATTCAAAATGAGAAGGAATGGATAATCTATCTTCTTCTTCAAGACATGAAAAAGATGCCACAGCCAAGATATGTCCTAAGAAGAATAGATAGCAGGATGAGGATATGTGGAATTGTTGCATCTGAGCTAAGGTGGAAGTATCCTGATCTTGTTGTAGGGATTTGGCAAAGATGGAAGGATAGCTTTTACTGTGAGCTGAGAAGAGGGAAAAATTGTAAAGTTGATCTCGTGGACCTCATAGAGGAGTTAAAAAAACAGGTGGAACTGAAAACAGGAGGAGGACATCCAGAAGCAGCAGCATTTACTGCTGATAAGGATAACTTTGAAAAGGCTATAGAAAAGCTAAAAGAGATCCTTAAAGAAAGGATGAAGAAAGATGCCAGTAAGTGAGGTTATAACAATAGGAACAGAGATAATTCTTGGTCAGATCCTTGATACTAATTCACATTATCTTTCACAAAGACTAAAAGATATAGGCATCCCTGTAAGATACAGGACAGCTGTTATGGATAACATTGAAGATATAGTTTCTGCAATAAAGATAGCAAAACAGAGAGCTGATCTTATAATAACTACAGGAGGACTTGGACCAACAGAGGATGATCTTACAAGAGAGGCAATTTCAAAGCTGACAGGAGCTAAGCTCATATTTAACGAAGAACTTTTTGGACAGATAAGGGAGATATTTGAAAAGTTAGGATTTAAGATGCCTGAAAAAAACAGAAAACAGGCTCTTATTCCAGAAGGAAGCATACCTATCCCTAACAGGATTGGGACAGCTCCGGGTTTTATAAAAGAATTTGACTCTGTTCCCATAGTATGTCTTCCTGGTGTTCCAAGAGAATTAAGACTACTTATGGAAGAAAATGTAATTCCCTGGTTAAAAGAAAGGTTTTCCTTAGAGAAGGTCTGCTATAAGGTCCTGAAGGTTGTAGGAGTAGGAGAAAGCAAAGTAGACAGGATGGTTTATGAGGCTATTGGAAAAGAAGATCCTGAACATATAGGACTTATAGCAGATGAGACAGAGGTAAAGATAAGGATAACTGCAAAAGGAAAGGATGCAGAAAAAAGAATAGAGGAACTGGAAAGTAAAATAAGAAAAAGGCTTGGAAGAAACATATATGGAGAAGATGATGATACACTTGAGGATGTGATTGGAAGGATGTTAGATGAAATGAATCTTACTGTCTCTTCATTTGAGACATTTTCAGGAGGGAGGCTTTCACAAAGACTTTCTCTTATCTCAAATTTCATTCAGGGAAAGGTAATAGTCAGAAAAAAGACCCTGGAAGATATAATAGGAAGAGAGATAAAAAGCTGTGATAAAGAAGCAGCAATATTTTTTGCAAGAATGATAAAAGAAGATACAGGATCTGATGTAGGCATAAGTATCCTTGGTTTTCCTGTGAAAAAAGGAAATGAGCTTCTTGTAAGCTGTTCAACAGCAGTTGAAGGAAAAGGAG
>CAZEOQ010000002.1:48310-125751 GCA_964513995.1 uncultured Desulfobacterales bacterium
CTTATACCTGGACGATGGGAGGAGATCTTCTTTTTATGCAAGAAAGGGCATCTGCTGTTGGAATGAATACACTCAGGCTTTTTTTGATTGATCTGAAAAAAAGTCTTTCATAAGCTCTGCGTATTTCTCAAAAATATAAAAAGACATAATCTCTTCAAGCTCTTCTTCTGTAAGTTCAAGTTTCATTATCTCCTCTAAGTCCTTTAGAATATCCATTTGACCATTTTCCTTTAAATTTTGTAATTAACAAAAAAGAAAAAGGAGGTAAAGATGGAAAAAAGCAGATTTGACGATCGTGTCTTTGAATTTGCTGCAGGAACAGGGAGTTTATAAGGAATTGGAAAAATATATAGTTCCAATGGATTATATCTATGCTTATTATAAAAAATAGAGGTGAAGGAGATGATAATTGCAGAACCTTATAGAATAAAGGTTGTTGAGCCAATAAAGATGACGACAAAAGAGTATAGAAAAAAGGTTCTTGAAGAAGCAGGATATAACCTTTTCCTTATAAAAGCAGAAGATGTATATATTGACCTGCTTACAGACAGTGGGACAAATGCAATGTCCAATTATCAGTGGGCAGGAATTATGATAGGAGACGAATCATATGCAGGATGCAGGAACTTCTTCAGTCTAAAAGAGACGATAAAAGAGCTTTTTGGATTTGAATACTTCCTCCCAACACATCAGGGAAGACCAGCAGAAAACATCCTATTTATGCTTACAGTAAAAAAAGGGGATTATGTCCCAAACAATATGCACTTTGATTCAACAAGAGCTCATGTTATTGACAAAGGAGGAATTCCTGTAGATCTCGTAATAGATGATGCGTATGATATGGAAAAGGAGCATCCGTTTAAAGGAAACATGGATACTGAAAAGCTTGAGGATTTTATAAAGAAGGTTGGAAGAGAAAGGATTCCCCTTATCATGCTTACACTTACGAATAATACAGGAGGAGGACAGCCAGTATCTTTGAGTAACATAAAAGAAGTAAAAAGGATAGCAGAAAAATACGGTATTCCGCTTTTTTTTGATGCTGCAAGATTTGCAGAAAATGCATTTTTTATAAAAGAAAGGGAAGAAGGATACAGGGACAAAAGCATAAAAGAGATAGTCCTTGAGATGATGAGCTATGCAGACGGCTTTACTATGTCCTGCAAAAAGGATGGGCTCGTAAACATTGGCGGAATACTTGCAATGAGAGACAGAGATCTTTTTGAAAGGGCAAAACAGCTTCTTATCCTTATGGAAGGATTTCCTACATATGGTGGACTTGCAGGAAGGGATCTTGAAGCAATAAGTATTGGGCTTAGAGAGGTCATAGATGAGGATTATCTGAGATGGAGGATATATCAGGTAAGGTATCTTGGTGAAAAGCTTAAAAAAGCAGGAATACCTATATGTCTTCCTATAGGAGGACATGCAGTATATGTTGACATAAAAAGACTCCTTCCACACATCCCACAAAGCCAGTTTCCAGACAATTCCTTTGCAACAGCCCTTTATCTTGAAGCAGGAATAAGGTCTGCTCCACTTGGAAGCACGGCTTTTTCAGAAAAGGACAAAGATACAGGAAAAGTAAGATATCCAAGGCTTGAACTCGTAAGACTTACCATTCCAAGAAGGGTTTATACGAACAGTCATATGGATTATGTTGCGTGGGCAGTTGAGGAGATTTACAGAAAGAGGGATAAAATCAAGGGACTCCGTATCGTATATGAACCAGAGATTATGAGGCATTTTTCAGCAAGATTTGAGCCATTGGAGTAAAAAATGAAGACGATTCCTTCTTTTTCAGATTTCTGTTCCCTTGCAAAAGAAGGGGCTGTAATCCCTGTATACAGAGAATTTCTGGGAGACATAGAGACTCCTGTCTCTGCTTATCTTAAGATAAAAGACAAAAGATATTCTTATCTTCTTGAAAGTGCAGAGATTGGAGAAGAAGGAAGATACAGTTTTATAGGATACAGACCATTTCTTATAATAAAGGCATATGAGAATGAGGTCCATGTTGAAAAAGACGGAAGGATAAGGGAGATAAAAGGGGTCTGGAATCCTTTTGATGTCTTAAGAAAAATAGCAAAAAGCTTTTCTTTTATAAGTCTTCCAGAAATCTCTCCATTTCAGGGTGGTTTTGTAGGATATGTAAATTATGATCTCATAAGAAAGTGGGAAAGACTTCCTATGATAAAACCAGAAGATCCTGCGATTCCAGAATTCCTCTTTGTCGTATCAAAAAGACTTATAATCTTTGATCATCTGACACACAGGATAAAGGTAGTAAGTTTTGCACACATTGATGGAAAAAGACATCTAAAGGAGATCTATGAGGAAGCAGAAAATGAGATAGATGAGACAGTTGAAGAGCTTGGATCTCCTATTCAGGAGGTCTGTAAAACAGAGCCTATATGTGTTTCAGAACTCAGGTCAAATTTCAGAAAAGAGCAGTTTGAGGATGCTGTAAGAAAGGCTAAGGAGTATATTGTCTCAGGAGAGATAATACAGGTCGTTCTTTCACAAAGGTTTTCAGCAGAGATAAAAGGAGATGACTTCCTCATATACAGGCACTTAAGAAGCATAAATCCATCACCATATATGTTTTATCTTAACTACGAAAGGATAAGACTCATTGGTGCATCTCCAGAGACACTCGTAAAAGTTAAGGATGGAAAGATAGAGGTTCGTCCAATTGCAGGAACAAGACCAAGGGGAGAAGACATAGAAGCAGATAGAGCACTTGAAAAGGAACTTCTTTCTGATCCAAAAGAAAGGGCAGAACACATAATGCTTGTTGATCTTGGAAGGAATGATGTTGGAAGGGTATCTCTTCCTGCAACAGTAAGGGTTCCAAGACTTATGGAAATAGAAAAATATTCTCATGTGATGCATATTGTATCTGTTGTGGAAGGGAGAAAAAGACCAGATGTTGATGAATTTGATGTATTTATGGCAACATTTCCTGCTGGAACAGTATCAGGAGCACCAAAGATAAGGGCAATGGAGATCATTGCAGAGCTTGAAGGTCCATCTCGTGGACAATATGCAGGAGGAGTTGGATATTTTGGATTCAATAAAAACATGGACTTCTGTATTACGATAAGGACTGCTGTAAGGATTGATGACAGGATATTTGTTCAGGCAGGTGCAGGAATTGTTTATGATTCAATACCTGAAAGGGAATATGAGGAGACGATAAGGAAATCAAGTGCAATTTTTAAGGCAATAGAAAGAGCAGCAGGAAATGATACTTGTCATAGACAATTATGATTCATTCACATACAATCTTGTTCAGTATCTTGAAGGATTTGGAAAAGAGGTAAAGGTATTTAGGAATGATCAGATAACATTAGAAAAAATAGAAGAGCTTTCTCCATTATGTATCGTAATATCTCCTGGGCCAGGAACACCGTCAAAAGCAGGAATATCTGTTGAGGTTATAAAAAGGTTTGGAAAAAGGATTCCTATACTTGGTGTATGTCTTGGACATCAGGCAATAGCAGAGGCATTTGGAGGAAGGATTGTTAGGGCAAAAAGGATAATGCATGGAAAGACATCTCTTATATATCATGATGGAAGGACAATCTATAGAGGAATTCCAAATCCATTTGAGGCAGTAAGATATCATTCACTTATTGTTGAAAGAGAAAGCCTTCCAGATGAACTTGAGATAAGTGCATGGACAGACATGGATGAGATCATGGGAATAAGACATAAGGAGTATCCTATAGAAGGTGTTCAGTTTCATCCAGAGTCTATTATGACGCAAAAAGGAAAAGAAATCCTGAAAAACTTTTTAGAAGGAGCTGGGATATGAAGGTAGAATGGAAGGAAGTAAGAAAATTTACGGATATAAAATACTTCAAGGCAGAAGGGATTGCAAAGATAGTAATAAACAGACCTGAAAAACTTAATGCCTTCCGTCCACTTACAATAAAGGAGATATCTGAAGCACTTTATGATGCACAGGAAGATCCTCAGATCGGAGTAATAATCCTTACAGGAGAAGGAAATAGAGCATTCTGCACTGGAGGAGATCAGACAGTAAGAGGAGACAAAGGATACAGGGATGAGGAAGGAAAAGAAAGGCTTAATGTCCTTGATCTTCAGATACAGATAAGGAGATGTCCAAAACCTGTTATTGCAATGGTTGCAGGATATGCAATTGGTGGTGGAAATGTTCTTCAGCTCGTATGCGACCTTACAATTGCTGCAGATAATGCAATCTTTGGACAAACAGGTCCAAGGGTAGGATCATTTGATGGTGGATTTGGTGCACAGTATCTTGCAAGGGTAGTTGGACAGAAAAAGGCAAGGGAGATATGGTTTCTCTGCAGGCAATATACTGCACAAGAAGCACTTCAGATGGGTCTTATAAATGCTGTTGTTCCACTTGAAAGGCTTGAGGAAGAGACGATAAAATGGGCAAAGCAGATCCTTAAACTTTCTCCAACTGCTATAGCATGCCTTAAGGCAGCACTGAATTCTGACTGTGATGGTCAGGCAGGGATTCAGCAGCTTGCAGGTCTTACTACAAAGCTCTTTTATATGACAGAAGAGGCAAAGGAAGGAAGGGATGCATTTCTTGAAAAAAGAGAGCCTGATTTTTCAAAATTCAGGGATTAAAAGCTGGATTATTGCAATAAGACCAAAGACACTTTTTGCTTCCTTCTGTCCTGTAACAGTTGGTGGAGCAATTGCATATGCAGATGGAAGATTTCACCTTCCTTCATTCCTTTTTGCCCTTATAAGTGCAGTTTTTATCCAGATAGGAACAAATCTTGCAAATGACTATTATGACTTCATTCACAAGATAGATACCTCAGAAAGGATAGGACCTGTAAGGGTTGTTCAGGCAGGTCTTATATCTGCTGATAAGGTAAAAAAAGCCTTTATTTTCTGCTTTCTCTTAAGTTCAATCTCAGGATTATATCTCATACTTAGAGCAGGAATCCCTATACTTATAATAGGAATCCTTTCAATAACTTTTGGAATACTTTATTCAGCACTTCCTTCATTCTGCTTCCTTTCTGATCTTGCTGTAGCAATTTTTTTTGGTCCAGTTGCTGTCTCAGGAACATATTATGTTCAGGCACTAAGCATAGAAAGAAAAGCAGTAATTGCTGGTATTCCTCCTGGACTTATCTCAACTGCTATCCTCGTCGTAAATAACCTGAGGGACATGGAATCAGACAAAAAAGCAGGAAAAAGGACATTGACCGTAATTTTTGGAAAAAGATTTGGAAAGGCAGAATATTTTTTTCTCATCCTTTCTTCCTTTTTTTTTCCTTTTCTTTTAAAAGAAAGAAGATACCATCTTATGTGTGAAGCATGTATCCTTTTTTTCATCCCTTCTCTTTTAAGGATATACAGAAAAGATCCTGGACCAGAATACAACAAAATACTTCAAGACACCTCCTTTTTACTTTTTGCATACAGCATGCTTTTTTCCTTAGGATGGATCATAGGATAGAGGTTTTCTTTTATGAGATAAAGCTTTCTTATGTAGGAAAAAGATCAGGGATTATTTTGTTTTTGTATGAAAAGGACATTTATGGAATAGGGGAAGTTGCTCCTCTTCCTGGAATAAGCAGGGAAAGTATTAAGGATGCATTAGATCAGATAATTCAGATAAAAGAAGGAAAGACTGTTAAAAGACCTTTTCCTAGTGTAAAATTTGGAATTGAGCTTGCTAAGCTGAGTCTTGAGGCAAAAAAGAAAGGATGCTCAGTTGTGGATCTTATTAAGGAAGGTTCTTTAAAGAAGAGGATAAAGACAAGGGCACTCGTAGGAAGATTTAATCTTTCTGATCTTGAAAGGATAATTGAGGGATACAGTTTTTTTAAGGTAAAGATAAGGGATAAGAAGGATGAAGGCATAGTAAGGGAGGTTTCTAAAAAGGGGAAAGTAGCAGTTGATGCAGAAAAGCTTTTTTTACTGGAAGATGCAATCGGTTTTGTGGAAAGGATAAAGGATGTTCAGCTTGATTACATAGAAGATCCTTTAAGGAGAAAGGAAGAGATTTTTGAGTTTTTCAGAAGGACAAACATAAAGGTAGCAATTGACAGGGATATTTTAGATGAGAACATAAGAAAGGCTGAGCCAGTAAAGGCATGGATAATAAAACCAGGGATAGTTGGAGGGATATCTGATTGTATTTCTCTTATAAAAGAGGCAAAAAAAAGGGGGATATATCCTGTCATAAGCAATCCTTTTTATTCTGGAATAGGGACTTCTGCACTCATCCAGCTTTCAGCCATAATTGAAGAAGACATACCTATGGGACTTGATCCATACAGCTGGATAAAGGAAGACATACTTGAGGAGAGGTTTCTTATAGAAGACGGAGAATTTATTCTTGAAGATGTTATAAAGAAGTCTGAAAGGATAAAAAAAGGAAGGATTTTTCCTGTAAGATGATACCTGAAAAGGAATCTCCTGCAATAATATCTGATGAAGGAAGAATAAGTTATAAGGAATACAGAAGAAAGGTGCTTTCACTTGCAAAAAGGCTTGAGCTTATGGGAATAAAAGAAGGGGATAGGGTAGGGATAATATCAGAGAACTCTCCTGAATTTATAATCCTTATACTTTCACTGATACATCTTGGAGCTGTTTCTGTTCCTATAAATGTAAGATGGACAAAAAATGAGATGTATTCTGCAATAAAAGAGGCAGATTGCAAATTTCTTATTCTTTCAAAAAGATACAGAAGTGTTCGTATTCCTGAAGTAAAGATCTATGTCCTTGAAGAACTTATTTCTGAAGAAAGTCCTTTAAAGGAATATGAGGTATCATACAAAAGGGATGCAACGGTTATATTTACATCAGGGACTTCTGGAAGACCAAAAGGAGTCCTTCATACCTTAGAAAATCACTATTACAGTGCTGTTGGATCAAACATGAACATAAGATTTTCTGAAGGAGATGTCTGGGCAGCAGTCCTTCCATTTTATCACATAGGAGGGCTTAGTATAATATTCAGGGCTATTTTTGGTGGTGGTGCAGTAGCAGTTTCAAAAAGCAAGGATATAGCAGATTTGATAGACAGGTTAAATATTACTCACATATCCCTTGTTCCAACCCAGCTTTACAGACTCCTGAAGGACAAAAGAGGAATAGCTTCTTTAAAAAGACTAAAAGCAATCCTTATTGGAGGATCTTCTGTAAATGAATCTCTTATAAGAAGGTCATATGAGCTTGGTCTTAAAATTTATACAACATATGGACTTACAGAGATGGCTTCTCAGGTTACTACAACAAGACCTAATGACAGCTTAGATCATCTTCTTACATCTGGAAGACTTCTTCCTTACAGGGAACTTAAGATTGCAGAAGATGGGGAGATCCTCGTAAAAGGAAAGACACTTTTTAAAGGATATCTAAAAGGAAAGAGACTTGAAAGAAATCTTACAGATGACGGATGGTTCAGGACAAAAGATCTTGGTTCATTGGATAAGGATGGTTATCTCAGGGTTTATGGAAGAAAGGACAACATGTTCATATCAGGAGGGGAGAATATACAGCCTGAGGAGATTGAAAGGGTCCTGAATCAGTATGATGGAATAATTGAATCAGTTGTTGTTCCTGTGGAGGACAAGGAATGGGGACAGAGACCTGTTGCCTTTGTTGATTCAGAGAAAAAGATAGATGAAAAGAGGCTAAAAAAATGGTTGGAAAATTATCTTTCTAAGTATAAAATACCTGATCGCATATTTCCTGTTCCAAAAGAAATGAGGGGGATGAAGCTTAGCCGTGAAAGGTTCAAAAAGCTGGCAAGAAGAATTATGGAAAGAGATAGGTCTTAAAAAGATAGGAAGGAATGATCCATGTCCATGTGGAAGTGGACTAAAGTATAAAAAGTGCTGTCTCAAAAAAGGTGTTCCTCCTATAAGCAGAGAAAAGCTTAAGGAGATCTATTTTAAAAAATACGGAATAAGACTGAAGGACAAAAAAGACATAGAAGGGATAAGAAAGGCAGGAGAACTTGCATTAAAGATACTTGACATAGTAGAAGAAAGAATCAGACCAGGAATGAAGACAGAAGAAATAGACAGGATAGTATATGAGTATACGATAAAACACGGTGCAATTCCTGCTCCTTTGAATTACAGAGGATTTCCAAAAAGTGTTTGTGTATCTGTAAATGAGGAGGTCTGTCACGGGATTCCTGGAGAAAGGGTTTTGAAGGAAGGAGATATAGTAAATGTTGATGTGACTCCAATACTTAATGGATACTATGCAGATGTAAGCAAGACATTCTTTGTAGGGGAACCAAAAGAAGAGGCAAAAAGACTCGTAGAAATTACTAAGGAATGTCTTAAAAGAGGAATATCTATGGTAAAGCCAGGGAACAGGATAGGAGACATAGGATGGGCTATAAGCAGTTATGCAGAAAGTCAGGGATGTTCTGTTGTAAGAGAATTTGTTGGACATGGTGTTGGATTTGAATTTCACGAACCACCACAGGTTCCACATTATGGAAAAAGAGGAGAAGGGATTCTTCTTGTTCCTGGAATGGTATTCACGATAGAGCCTATGATAAATCTTGGAAAAAGCGATATAAAGATACTTGATGATGGATGGACTGCAGTAACAGCAGATGGATCACTTTCTGCACAGTTTGAACAGACAGTCCTCGTTACAGAAGATGGCTGTGAAAGTCTCACACCATATGAGCTCTGATCTTTATGAAAAGATAAAAGAAGAGGCAGAAAGACTTGGATTTATAAAAGTGGGTTTTTTAAGACCAAAAAGACCTGTTTTTTTTGATTACTTCCTGAACTGGTTAAAGGAAAGAAGGAATGCAGACATGCATTGGTTAGAAAGATATGTTGAGATAAGGGCTGATCCAGAAAGGATACTTCCTGGATGCAGGACTATAATCTGTCTTGCATATCCCTATTCAAAAAAGGTTCATTCTACCTTAGAAGGTCTTTTTGCAGCAAGATACAGTGAACCCATGAAGGAGGACTATCATTTGAGAATTAAAAGACTTGGGAAAAGGATTGGAAATATCATAAAAAAAGCTGATCCAGAATCAAGGATAAGGATATGTGTTGATTCTGCTCCTATTCTTGAAAGAAGCCTTGCATATATGGCAGGAATAGGATTCATAGGAAAGAACAACATGCTTATTGTTCCAGGATATGGATCTTATGTATTCCTTTCAGAGATATTTACGACGACATACATAGAATTTCCAGAAAAAGAGCCTATTGAACAGAATTGCAATATTTGTGAAAATTGCTTGAATGCATGTCCTACAGGTGCACTTTATGCTCCTCATAGATTTGATTCAAGGCTTTGCATGTCATATCTTACGATAGAATACAGTGGAGAGATAAAAAAAGGTCTTGCAAAAAAGCTTTATCCTTTTTTTCTTGGATGTGACAGATGTCAGGAAGTATGTCCTTTTAATCCAAAAGAGGAAAAGGAAGTGTGTCTTCCATCTGCAAAGGAATTCATAGACATGGATGAGGAGGAATTCAAAAGAAGGTTTGGAAGGACTGCTCTTTCAAGAGCAGGTATAAAGAAGATAAAAAGGAATCTAAGACTAATCATGGACAGCCTTTAAGATGCCAAATAAAAAGATCCTTATACCTTATAAACTTCTCTTTTATGGACTCTTTCATCCCAAAAGTAAATGCAAGACCAAAAAGATTAAGTATCATGTTAAAGAAAACCCTGGAAAATATAACTGCCTTATAGATCCAATACCTTTCAGGATAATGCTTCTTCAAAAACGTGTATCTTGACCTATAAAAGAGTATCCTTGCACCTGATCCAGATCCTACTGTCTTTCCCTGAAGATGATATATCTGAGCACTTGGGACAAAGAATACCTTCCATCCTTTCTTTTTCATCCTATATGCAAGATCTGTTTCTTCAAAAAAGAAAAAATAATCTTCATCAAAGTATCCTACACTATCAAGTGCCTCTTTTCTTATCATCATACATGCACCTATGCAGGAATCTACCTCTATGGGGCTTCTGTAATCTATGTATTTGCTTGGGAATCTTTTTGGAAAAAGGATCTTCATAAGGCTTTCGTTTGTGAGATAAAAAAGAAGGTTTGGAAAGCTTGAAAAGCTGTTTTGTTTTGAACCGTCAGGATTCAGAAGCTGACCACAGCAGATCCCTACATCAGGATTTTCTTCCATAAATCTGTAAAGTGCCTCAACAGATCCTTTCTTTAAGATGCAGTCATTGTTTAAAAGAAGTGCATATCTTCCTTTCATTATCCTGAATGCAATGTTGTTTGCCTTTGCAAATCCAAGATTTTCTCTGTTTTCTATAAGTATAACCTCAGGATATTTTTCCCTTACAGCAGAAGGACTTCCATCATCTGAACCATTATCCACAACAATTACCTCAAAACTCAGACCAGATATGTTCTTGAATACAGAAGAGAGGCAATTTAAAAGAAGATCTTTTCTGTTCCAGTTTACTATGATTACAGATAAATCCACTATTCAAGAAGTGCAGTCTCTGTATTGTAT
Organism: uncultured Desulfobacterales bacterium; assembly: GCA_964513995.1. GTDB lineage: Bacteria > Desulfobacterota > DSM-4660 > Desulfatiglandales > JALVZP01 > CAZEOQ01. The sequence goes on from CAZEOQ010000002.1 coordinate 58,816, forward strand.
CTCATAGAAAATATAGCAGCTTTTCCAGAAAATGCACTGCATTTTGTAAAGACAAAGTCTGCAACCTCTCTTCTTTTTTTCTCTTCCAGACTGTTAAACCTTCTTATAAACTCCTCCTCATCTTCTATGTCAGAAAGTATCTTCCAGATCCTTTCTGGACTCATTTCAGAACTCAGCTCTTCTTTAAAGAAACCCTTTATCTTTTCAAGAATTCCTTTTAGCTGAGAACATGCTTCATTTATCTCCTTTTCAGCTTCTCTATAAGAAGAAAACCATTCAGAGATTGGATAAATCGTCTCATCAAGGAATATCCCTATCCTGAACCTATTCCCTTCCCTTATAAGCCCAAACTTCTTCATGCAGCTTCCTTCTCTTCTTCTGGTGGAAAATAGAGCCACCATTTACAGTTTACGCATGCAAGTGGTCTTACGAGATCATATTCACCAGCATCCTTAAGAAGTGGTCTGCTTCTGAGTCTTTCACACTGCTCCCTTGTCACCCTTCCAACAGGACACTTTTTTGTATGCTCTTTTAGCCATTTTTCTATAGCATTTTTATCCATATTTCAACACCTCCTTTATTTCTGAAAGAGAAGGTCAAAAGAGGAGCTTTTGTGACGGGGGCCGCTTTGGGAGGGATTTAAGAGATTTAGAACTTCACTTTAACTATAATCACTTTTTTCATAAATACAAGTGTTTTTAGCTAACCAAAAACTCCTCTATTTTCCTTTTTATCTTATCCTTTTCCTCAACATTCATCCATACAACATCCTCTTCTTTTTTAAACCATGTTATCTGTCTTTTTGCATACCTTCTTGTATCTGCCTGCATCTTCCTTATCATCTTATACAGATCCCATTCTCCTGAGATATACTTTACCGTATGCCTGTATCCTATGGACTGAAGAGGCTTTAATGAAGGAGAATATCCCTGAAAAAGCAATCTTCTTGTCTCCTCAATAAGCCCTGATTCTATCATCCTTATACACCTTCTGTTTATCCTTTCATAAAGGATCTTCCTGTCAGTATAGAGAAATATCTTAAGTGCATTTATCTTTTTTTCCTTAAATCCATGCTCTTTTATAAGCTCTGAAACCTTTCTTCCCGTAAGCTCTATAATCTCTAAACCCCTTATTATCCTGATCTTATCATTTGGATGAATCCTTTCAGCATATTCTGGATCATAAATCCTCAGTCTTTCATAAAGCTTCCTTAAACCCTCTTTTTCTGCTTCTCTCTTTAATGCCTCTCTCAAAGAAGGATCCTTTTCTGGAGTCTTAAAAAGACCACCAAGAAGAGCTCTTATGTAAAGCCCTGTTCCTCCCACAACAAGACATACCTTCCCTTTTCTGTTTATCTCAGATACAGCAGAAAGAGCCATCCTTCTGTATTTCTCTGCATTGAATTCCTCATCAGGATTTACTATGTCTATAAGATGATGAGGAATTTCCATCCTCTGTTCTCTTGTAGGCTTTGCTGTTCCTATATCCATCCCTTTGTATACCTGCATTGAATCAGCATTTACTATCTCTGCTTTAAAATACCTTGCAAGCTCCAATGACAATTCTGTCTTTCCTACTCCTGTTGGACCAGATATAATAACAGCCTTTGGGATTTTCATCTCATGGATACAGGATCCTTTATCACTATTCCTTCACCTTCCACGATGTCAAACTCCCTTATCTCCTTTGAGTGATCCTTTCCTCTCATCTTCATAACAGTAAGGACTTTTCTTATGTAAGGAGGGTCTTCGTAGTATCTTAGGCAGATTATGTTATCTGCAAGGACAGGAATTCTCATTTCAGTAAGATTCTTTTGATCTTCTTCTTCGTATGTAATAATAGCCGTGTTTCCGTTGTAACGAAGATAGTTCATAATTTCCCAAAGTATCTCCCTGTATCTTATGTCGTCTCTTTGTGAGTATCTGAAAGAAGTTATGGAATCAATAGCAATACCAGTTTCTTTTCCAAATCTCCTTATCTCATCCATTATCCTGAACGAGAAATAATCCAGATCAAGCTCAACAGGAGAAAGAAATATAAACTTAATCCTTCCTTCATCTATAAAACTTCCAATTCTTATACCCAGCCTTTCTGCATATCTTATAAGCCAGTCAGGAGATTCCTCAAATGAGAAAAACAGAAACTTGTGTCCTTTATCACTGCTAAGATAGCTTTCTGCAAATTTTAGTGTAAGGATTGTCTTTCCTGATCCTGTAGGACCAGATATAAGTGTTATTGTCTCGCTCCTTATTCCTCCTCCAAGCATCCTGTCAAGATCTTTTATTCCTGTCTTTATCTGTTTCTTTGAAAAACCATAACTTATCTTCTCCACATCTGCCCTCAGTCTAAGATAAACCTTTATTCCTTTTTCTGTTATTTCAAAATACTGTTTTCCTTTTTCAAAAGAAGAACCTCTTAGCTTCAGTATCTGGATGTATCTTTTCTGAAGCTCCTCTTCTTCAGTTCCAAAAAGATGTATGATTCCATCAGCAACAGCAAACTCAACCTCTTCACTTATCTCAGAAATTGAATATTCCCCTACAAGCAGAGTAGTAATCTGCCAGATTGAAAGTTTGAGTGAAAGGGTATATACGAATCTCCTTTTTTCTTTTTTGCTTTCAAAAAGGTTCTCTGTCAGACTCCTGAAAGAGTCTATTACGAGGAGGTCTGGCTTAATTCTTTTTATATTTTCCTCAATAAAAGCCAATGCCTTTTCTGAACTTCCTTTCTGTATAAGATCGCTCATGTCAACAAAGAATACTCTTTTTCCTATAAGATCTCTTTCAAAGAAGTCATAGGAACTCATAAATCTTATCATCTTTGGAAGAGGTTCTGATATCGTGCTTATAATAAGGGAACGCTTTCCTTCTTTTGCCAGGTTAAATGCTATTTCAAAAGAAAGTGTGGTCTTTCCTGATCCAGGACTTCCTGTTATTACGATTGTTGAATATTCAGGAATTCCTCCATGAGTAAGTTCGTCAAATCCAAATACATTTGTCTTTATCTTATTCATTCCTTTCTCCTTCTATTTTTCTTAAAAGGGCTATCTTGAATTCACTTCCTAAAAGAGCTCCAATAATGTCAACAAACATAAAATAAAATCTTTCTGCCTCATTTTTTGAAAACAATCCAAAGTCCATATCTCTTGGATCTTCAGGTATATTCAAATCCCTTATCTTTGGATTAAATACAGAAAGATCATAAATGACCCTTTCTACTATCATCCTAAGAGCAGCTGTTCCAGTATATATACTTACTTCGTCAAATGCTTCTTTTATAAGATTTATAATTCTTTCCTTATCCAACTCTTTTCAAAAACTCCTTTATTTTTTCAAAAGGAACAGGAGGAGAAAAATAGTATCCTTGAGCTTCCGTGCATCCTATCTCTTTTAAAATCAGAAAATGCTCTTCTGTTTCTACCCCTTCTGCTAAGGAATTTACATTAATGCTTTCTGAAAGATTTACGACCATCTTTACTATACTCATTGCCTTTTCATTTTCAAGCATTGAAAGGACAAACTTCTTGTCTATCTTTATCTTATCAACATCAAACTCTATAAGATACTCCATTGATGAATAAGCTGTCCCAAAATCATCTATTGCTACTTTTATCCCTCTTTTTCTGAGCTCAGAAAGTATCTTCTTTGTCCTTTCAGGCTGTTGCATTGCTGTCCTTTCTGTAATCTCCAATACGAGATCAGAGTATTCAAAACCGTATTTTTTTATTGTCCTGTCAATGACACCTAAAAGGTCTTCGTGAAGGAACTGTTTTGCAGAGAAGTTTATTCCTATGAAGAAGTTTCTTCCAACTTCTTCCTGAATTTTCTTTGTTTCCCTTATAGCCCTTTCTGTTACATACTCACTCAGCTTAAGAATAAATCCTGTCTCCTCTGCTACAGGAATGAATCTGTCAGGATAAAGAAAGCCTAATTCTGGATGAATCCATCTTATAAGAGCTTCAAATCCTACTGTCTTTTCATTCCTGAGACTTATTATTGGTTGATAATAAATCACAAATTCACCTTTTTCCAGAGCCTTTATCAGAGAACTCCTTATTATACCTTTTTCAAGGACATCTCTTTCTATCTCCTCTGAATAAAAACTTATCCTGTTTTCTCCAAGTTCTTTGGCTTTCAGTGAAGCAAGCTCTGCTTTCTTTAAAAGCTCTTCTGCACTGCTTCCATCCGTAGGATAAACAGATATTCCAAGATAAAAACTTATCCTTATCTCCCTTCCTCCTATCTTAAACGGACTTTCAAATATTTCCCTTATCTTCTCTGCTATTTCACTTATCTCAGAAATCCCTTCAGCTGAAAAGAAAAGACCAAATGCATCTCCAAAAAATCTGCTTACAAATATCTTTAACTCCTTAAGCTTATTTGCTATCTCCTTTAAGATGTAATCTCCTACAGATATTCCATATATGAGGTTTATGTCTTTGAAGTTTCTCAGATTTAAAAAGATCACACTTACATATCTTTTTATCAATCTTGCTCTTACGAGCTCACTGCTAAGACCTTCAAGAAACCTGCTCTGTCTTGGAAGACCTGTAAGTGGATCATAATGCACTATCTTTTGCAACGAACTTTCCACTTCCTTCCTCTTACTTATGTCCCTTTCATTCAATATAGCACCTTCTATTCCAAGATCTTCCCAGTTTTCAGGAAGATATATACTTCCTTCCATGTATCTCCATCTTCTTTCCTTGTCCTTTACGCGATATTCTATAAGAAACCTCCTTCCAGGATCTTCAAATACTTTCTTGTGAGCAATCCCAAATCTTACCCTGTCATCAGGATGTATTTGCTCAAATACACTCTTTCCTATAAGCTCCTTTTGACTCCATCCCAGTATCTCTTCAACAGAAGGGCTTTTATATACTATCCTTCCGTTTTCGTCTATAATTGAAAGGATGTCTGAGCTGTATCTCAAAAATTCCTCAAGTCTCTTTATCCACCCTTCAATTCTTTTTCCGTATTCTACTTCCTTTGTTACATCTATTCCAAAAAAGATTCCGTAATATTCACCTTCAACATTTATAGTCTTTGCCCTGTATTTCATGTATATCTTTTTTCCCTGCTTTGAAAAGAACGATGTAATTCCTTCAGAATCTTCAAGAAATTCCCCTCTTATCCTTTTTAGTATCCTTTCTTTTACTTCCTCTCTTTTTCCTTCTGGAGAAAATTCCCACGGATGTTTCTCTTTTAATTCCTCAAGTGAATATCCTGAAATTTTACAAGCAAACTGATTTGCATATAAAATCTTTTCCCTGTAAAAAAGAACAGCAGCAGGGATCTCTTCAAGTATCTGAAAAAGGGTATTTTTACTGATCTTTTCTTTCCTAAAAATCTCCAAGACCTTTGCTTTCCTTATCACATCTATCAAATACGGAAAATAAACAAAAATGTTCGCCTATTTCTTAAACATCCTTTCAAGCTGTCTGTATGTTATAAGATGAAATATAGGTCTTCCATGAGGGCAGTTTGTTGGAATACTCGTTTCGTAAAGTTCCTTTACGAGATTCTTCATCTGAATTATGCTGAGTTCGTCTCCAGCCTTTATTGCACTGTGACAAGCAAGTATCTTTAAAGCCTCCTCAAATATCTCATAACCTTTTTTTGCTCTCAAAAATTCATTTATTATCTTTTTCCAGTCTGCACCTTTTAAGACCTCAGGATAAGAATCTATAATAAATGTATTCTTTCCAAACTCCCTTATCTCTATCTTCATCTTCCTGAATATATCCAGGTTCTTTCTTAAAACAAGTGCACCTTCTGGATCAAGTTCTATCCTTTTTGGTTCTATAACCTTCTGAACTCCTTCTTTCCTTATTTCCTTTTTCATCCTTTCGTATATTATCCTTTCGTGTGCTCCGTGCTGATCTATAAGAAGAAGACCTTCTTCTGCTTCACATACTATATACCTTTTTCCAACCTGTCCTATTATCTGAGGAATTTTCTTTGTCTTATAAGAAGCTCTTTTTTCTTTTACAAAAAGAAAACTTTCTTCTTTTGGAAAAGAAGCAGAGACTGGAAACTTTATACTTTTCTTAAAAAGCTTTTTCACACAAGAAGCTATCCTTGAATAGACCTTCTCATCTTGAAATCTTACCTCTGTCTTTTGAGGATGGACATTGAAGTCAACCTTTCTTGGATCAATTTCTATAAAAACAGCTCCTTGAGGATACTCTCCTTTTATTATCCTCTGATCATATGCCTTAAGAACAGAATAGATCATCTCTCTGTCCCTTATGTTTCTCCGATTTACATAAAAGAAAAGTCTGTCTGGTTTTAGTCTCATTATGCTTGTCGTAAGATATGCATCTATTACAATGTCATCATATTCTTCTGATACTCTCTTTATGTCATCTGCTACATCTTCACCAAAAAGCATTGAAAACCTCTTTATTGGATCGTCTGTTGGAGGAAGATTCAGCAGCTCTTTTTTTCCGTGCTCAACAGAGAATCCAATGTGAGTATAACAGATAGAAAACCTGAGAATTTCGTCAATTGAGTGTTCAAGTTCAACCTTTTCTGTCTTTAAGAACTTCTTTCTTGCAGGGACATTAAAAAAAAGATCCCTTACTTCAACAACCGTTCCTTCTGGTATCCCTACTTCTTCCAAAAAAAGTATCCTTCCTTCCTCTACTTCTATTTTATATCCAACGAGCTGATCCTTTGGCTTTGAAGATATACTGAGCTTTGATACTGCTGCTATACTTGATAATGCTTCTCCTCTAAAACCAAGTGTCCTTAGATTTGAAAGATCAACTGCTGAACTTATCTTGCTCGTCGTATATCTTTCAACTGAAAGAAGAAGATCATCTTTTGTCATTCCTTCTCCATTGTCTATGACCCTTATGAGTTTTTTTCCTCCTGATTCAAGTTTTATTGAAATCCTGTCTGCACTTGCATCAATACTGTTTTCTATAAGCTCTTTTACGACAGATGCAGGTCTTTCTATAACCTCTCCTGCTGCTATCTTTCTTATTACTTCCTCTGAAAGTCTTCTTATCTTTCCCATCTAAGTCTTGAGGAAAGCTCTAAGAGGATTTGAGTAGCTTTTATTGCATTTTCTTCCTTCATCCCTCCCATCCCACAAGAAGGCGTAATAATGCTGTTTTTTACATCTGCTCCCCATTTTTTCAGCTTTTCAAAAGCAGATCTTATCTTTGAATAAAGAAATTCTATGTCTGAATTCTCAAATTCTTCGTCTCTCGTAGGAACTATTCCCCAGGCAACAGTTCCACCTTCTTGAATAAACCTCAGAAGATCCTCCTTATATATCAGAAAACTTTCCATAAAACCAAATGCATCAAAACTTATTATATCAGGCTTTATGGAAAATATCATTGACCAGTCTGTATTTGCACAACAGTGTATTCCTAAGATAGCATCCTCTTTTTTTCTCACATATTCCATTACCTCTTTAAGTGCACCTTCTGCTTCCTCTTTTGTTATGGCAGAAAAAGGTGAACCTAAAGCTGAAAGATATGGCTCGTCAAAAAAAAGGATGACTCTTTTTCCAGTTTCCTTAAGCTTTCTTATCTGCCATACTGCCTTTGCTGATATTGCCTTTTTCAGGATGTCAAACATCTCAGGATCAGATGCCGCTGACCTTCCATTTTCGTCCTTTATAGCCACAGAAAATGTTACAGGTCCTACAGACTGTCCTTTTATAAAGGAACACTTTTTGTCCTTTACGATCTCTACCATTTCATAAAGAGAAGGAGCAAAGTCATAGCTTATTGAAAATCTTTCTGTTTTTTCAGAAAGAAAATCTTCGTAGAAACTCAAAGCCTCATCATAGTCTTCTTTTATGTAAAAAACAGCCCTTTTTTCTTCAGATATCCTTAAAAAAGGAATTCCTTCACTGAACTGAATTATCATGTCCTCAAAGATACTTCTTTTTACAAGTTGTGGCCAGAATGGAATTTCATGAAAGAGCTCTGCTATCCAGATACATGTCCCTTTTACATCAGAAAAAGGAAGACTGCCTATCTGCGTTACAGAGAAGTGAAAATTCATTTTTTAAAGTAAAGGATAACCTCGTTTTCTTTTATCATCCTGAGCTCTTTTCTTATAAGAGAAAGTATGTATTCCTGATCATTCCTGAGTCTTTCTATTTCTCTTATAAGAAGAGAATTTTCCTCTTCAAGCTCCTTTATCCTTTTTTCATAATCTCTTTTTTCTTTTTCCATTTTCCATAAGCTATAAATTCCCTGCTTTCCAAATATTACCCACATCAAAAGTGATAATACAAAAAAGAGAAAGAATAATCTTTTCAAAGCAGATTCTCCTTTACATAAGAAACTGCATTTCTGAATATTTCTATGCCAAAAGCCTTGCTTATTTTTCTCCTTGTCCAGTCTGGATGATTTGTTGGATGATTAAATGCTTCTGGATGTGGCATAAGACCAAATATCCTTCCTGTTCTGTCACAAACTGCTGCTATGTCCAGGAGTGATCCATTTGGATTTTCCTTATACTGAAGAACTATCTGATTTCCTTCTACAATCCTTTTCAGAACATCCCTTCTTGCATAAAACTTTCCTTCTGCATGTCTTATTGGAAGCTCAATCTCATCCAGTCCTTTTGTAAAGATACAAGGAGAATCCCTGTTTACTTTAAGCATGACCCATCTGTCTATAAAATTTCCACTATCATTTGATATAAGAGCTGCTTCCCTTTTCCAATACATTTCAGTTGCAGGAAGGAGTCCCATGTTTACAAGTGTCTGAAAGCCATTACAGATCCCTATGATCAGCTTTCCGTCATCTATAAACTTCTGAATCTGATCCATAAGATGATTCTTCATCTTCAGTGCAAGAAGAAGACCTGCACCATGATCATCTGCCCAGCTAAATCCTCCAACAAATGCAAGTATGTGAAATTTTTTAAGAAGTTCTTTATTCCATATAAGCTCATTTATGTGAATCCTTTCTGCAAAAGCACCTGCAATCTTAAATGAATACTGCGTCTCAATGTCACAGTTTAGCCCATATCCAGTAAGTATACATGCCTTTACCTTCATAGATCCTCAAATGTCCTTTTCCACATCTTTTTCAATTCCATTATCTCCTCATCTATAATTGCCCTTCCCTTCCAAAATATCCTCAGCCTTCCAATCCTGTTTACTTCTCCAACAAGACATACATAATCCTTTCCAGAAAAGATTTTTTCAAATTCTTCTTTCTTTTCAGGAGGGACTGTAAGTATAAATCTTCCTGCTGATTCAGAAAAAAGGAGCTTGCTTGGAGGAAGCTCTTCTTCTTTTGGAACTTTTTCAAGGTCTATATCCATTCCAAGCTCTCCTGCCATAGAGACAAGTGCAAGATGAAAGCAAATTCCTCCTCTTCCAACAGCATGACACGATCTTAAAAGTCCAGCAGAGATTGCCTTTCTCAGAAGAAGATAGCTTTCCCAGAATTCCTTTATCCTTACCTTTGGAACATTCCTTCCAACCTCTCCCATAAGTCTATAATATTCACTTGCTCCAAGCTCATCCCTTGTCTTTCCAAGGACATAAACAAGATCACCTTCTTTTTTTATGTCCATTGTTATGCATCTTTCTATGTCTTCAATAACAGAACATGCAGTAAACATCATTGTTGGAATCCCTGATACCTTTCTCTTTTCACCAAAAGGTCCTTCAAGGTTTCCGTCTATATACATGCTGTCTTTTCCTGAAAGAAGTGGAATCCTGTATCCAAGACATATATCCCTTAATGCAAGACATGCCCTTACAAGCTGAGCTGCCTTGTATTTTCCATCAGGATTTTTTTCTGGATCATACTTTATATTTGGCCAGCAGAAGTTATCAACTCCTGCTATGTGATCTGGATCTCCTCCAACTGCTATCAGTTTTCTTACTGCTTCGTCAACTGTAACACTTACCATGTGATATGTATCTATGAGGGAATAGAATGGATTTAGAGAAAGTGCTATTGCAATACCCCTATTTCTTTCAAGAACAGGTCTTATTACAGATGCATCAGAAGGGATGTCCCTTTTTTTTCCAACAAGAGGCTTTATTACACTTCCTCCCTGAACCTCATGATCATACTGCCTTATTATCCAGCTTCTGTCACAGAGATTTGGATGTGAAAGGAGCTCTTTCAGGATCTTTCCATAATCTTTTGGTTCATCAATTGCTGGTTCAAAGAGCCTGAGTTCTGGAGGAATCCATTCTGCATCAAATTCCCACTGTGGAAACTCACTTTTTATAAAATCCATCCTTATATATGCACATGGCTTTCCATCATAATAAAGCTTCAGATATCCTGAATCATCGTATTCTCCTATTGCTGTGCATTCTACAGAATGCTTTTTTGAAAGCTCCATAAATCTCTTTACATTCTCTGGACTTACTGCAACTATCATCCTCTCCTGTGATTCTGAAATCCATATCTCCCATGGATCAAGCCCTTCATACTTAAGAGGAACCCTTTCAAGATATACCTTGCATCCATTACTTATCCTTGCACTTTCTCCAACAGCAGAAGAAAGACCTCCTCCTCCACAGTCTGTAATGAAGTTTATAAGTCCCTCATCTCTTGCCTCACAAAGGAAGTCATGAAGTTTTTTTTGCGTATATGGATCACCAATCTGGACATGTCCTGCTGGAATATTCTCACTGTATTCCTCTGATGCAGCAGTAACTCCGTGTATTCCGTCCTTTCCCACCCTTCCACCACACATGAAAATAAGATCACCTTTTTTTGGTCTTTTTGTCCATGATGGAATTCCTTTTATCCTTTCTGGCATAATTCCTATTGCACCAACAAATACGAGACACTTTCCAATAAAGCTTTCGTCAAAAAGAAGAAGACCATATACTGTTGGAACTCCACTTTTGTTTCCTCCATCCCTTACCCCTTCAACAACTCCATCAAGAAGTCTTTTTGGATGAAGATATGGCTTTAAGCCTCCTTTATAATCCCTTGGTCCAACGCAGAATGCATACATTCCACATACTACCCTTGCTCCTCTTCCTGTTCCCATAATGTCTCTGTATACACCAACAATTCCTGTAAGTGCTCCTCCATATGCCTCCATTGTAGAAGGGCTGTTGTGTGTCTCCACTTTTATGCAATAAAGATATTCCTTGTCAAATCTTCCAACTCCTGCATTATCCCAGAGAACAGATATGACCCATTCCTTTTCTTCCTTAATCCTTAATGTAGGCTCTTCTATACATGTCCTGAAAAGGTTATCTACTGTAAAGCTTTCTCCTGTAAGAAGGTCACGATAGTGGAAAATCCCTTTAAATGTATTGTGATTGCAGTGATCACTTCTTGCCTGAGCTATGTATTCAAGTTCTACATCTGTTGGAAGGTCAAGACCTATCCTTTTTCTTTCTTCAACTATATCCTTTCTTTTAAAATACCTCCTTATTACAGGAATGTCCTTTTCGTTTAATGCAAGACCCCTCTCATCAGATATCCTTTTCAGATCCTCATCACTTTCTATCCTGAATCTTTTTATCTCTGGCTTATGCCTCAGTATGACCTTTGGAACTTTTATCCCTATTCCATTCCTTTTGTCCCATTCATCCTTTGAAAATATCTCCCAGTTCTGTATAAGCTCATTTGCAAGAAGATCCCTTGCTATCCTTTCTACTTCATCCCTTTTCAGGCTTCCTTTTATCTCATAAATCTTTGAAAAATAAACTGCCTCATCCTTTGAAAATCTCTTTCCAAGAAGATCCTCTATTGCTTCCATTGCAGTGCTACCTGGACTGTCCTTTACTCCTGGTCTGAGTCCTATCCATATAATCCAGTCAAAGTCTTTTGCAATTGGACTAAATGAAGACAGTTCTGTTACTGGATTAGTAAATGCTTCTTTTATCCTCTGAAGCTCATCTTCTGAAAATTCCTTGTCTATTGTAAGGACCCTTATTGTCCGGATCTTTTCTACATCAAAGCCAAAATAATCCTTTGCTTTTCTCTTTATACTCTCTCCTTCTGCATCAAATATCTCATCCTTAAGTCTTATCTCAAGCCTTTTTGCCATGACTAAAGAAGACCAGTCAGTTTTGCAATCTTGAGTCTAAGTCCATTGAGTCTTATAAATCCTGTTGCATCTTTATGATCAAAAAGTTCTGACTTTTCAAATGTTGCAAGATCTTTTTTGTAAAGAGACTTTTCTGCCTTTCTTCCAACAACAATACAGTTTCCTTTATAAAGCTTCAGTCTTACTGTTCCATTTACAGCTTTTTGTGTTTCATCAATAAGTGCCTGAAGCATCTTTCTTTCTGGTGAAAACCAGTATCCGTAATATATAAGCTCAGAATACTTTGGAATAAGACTGTCTCTTATGTGCATGACTTCCCTGTCAAGTGTTATTGACTCTATTGCCATATGAGCAATTCTTAATATCGTTCCACCAGGTGTCTCATATACACCACGAGATTTTATCCCAACATACCTGTTTTCAACAACATCAACCCTTCCAATTCCGTTCTTTCCTCCAATCTGATTCAGATAAGAAAGGAGAGATGCAGGACTCATCCTCTTTCCGTCAACTGCAACAGGATTCCCTTCCTGAAATTCTATCTCTATATATGTTGGTCTGTCTGGTGCTTTTTCAGGAGATACTGTCATAAGGAACATGTCTTCAGGTGGTTCTTTCCACGGATCTTCAAGTATTCCACCTTCATAGCTTACATGAAGTAGGTTTCTGTCTATTGAATATGGCTTTTCCTTTGTTACAGGAACAGGTATCCCTCTTTTTTTTGCATATTCTATAAGCTCACTCCTTCCCTTAAATTCCCATTCTCTCCATGGAGAGATTATCTTTAGCTTTGGATCAAGTGCCATATATGCAAGCTCAAACCTTACCTGATCATTCCCTTTTCCAGTTGCACCATGACTCAGTGCATCTGCACCTACTTTGTGAGCAACCTCTACCTGTTTTTTTGCAATGACTGGTCTTGCAATAGATGTTCCAAGAAGATAAAAGGATTCGTATATTGCATTTGCCCTCAGCATAGGAAACACATAATCCCTTACAAACTCTTCTCTGAGATCCTCTATTATGACATCGTCTGCTCCTGTTCTAAATGCCTTTTCTTTTATCTTTTCAAGATCCTCACCTTGTCCTACATCTGCAATAAATGCAATGACAGGACATCTGTATCTTTCCTTTAGCCAGCTAAGGATTACTGATGTGTCAAGTCCTCCTGAATACGCAAGAACGATCTTTTTTACATCCATCTCATCTTCTCCCAATCAGGATCATTTCAAGGAGTGCCTGATGAAGATACAGTTTATTTTCTGCCTGATCAAATACAACAGAATTTGGTCCATCAATGACATCGTCTGTTATCTCTTCTCCTCTGTGAGCAGGAAGGCAGTGCATGACAATACAGTCTTTTTTTGCATAAGAAAGAAGCTCTCTGTTTACCTGATATCCTCTAAATGCCCTTATCCTTTCTTCCCTTTCCTTTTCCTTTCCCATACTTACCCATACATCAGTATTTACTACATCTGCATCTTTTACTGCCTCTTTTGGATCATATACAATCCTTACATTCTCTGTCTTTTCTCTTATCTCGTATGGCTCATATCCTTTTGGACATGAGATTATGAGTTCAAATCCAAGGATCCTTGCAAGATTTATCCATGAATTTGCAACATTATTCCCATCTCCAACCCATACAATCCTCAGATCATCTATCCTTCCCTTCTTTTCCTTTACTGTCATTATGTCACTCAGCACCTGACACGGATGATATAGGTCTGTAAGTGCATTTATTACTGGAATGTCACTGTATTCTGCAATAATTTCAAGTCTTTTTTGTTCATATGTCCTTATTGCAAGACAGTCAAGGTATCTTGAAAGGACCCTTGCTGTATCTTCAAGACTTTCATCTCTTGAAAGCTGTGTCTCTTCTGCTCTCATAAATATCGTGCTTCCACCAAGACGAATCATTGCAACCTCAAATGATACCCTTGTTCTTGTAGATGCTTTGTCAAAAAGAAGTCCAAGGACATATCCTTCAAGTGGTCTGTAATCAGTCCTTTTTCCCATCTTTTTAAATTCAAGTCCCCTTTCTATAAGATAAAGTATCTCATCCCTTGTAAGATCCTTTATGCTTAAAAGATCTTTTTTCATAACTTTTCCCTCTCAGATTTTTTTAAAGACATCATCAAGTGCTTCAAGAAGACTGTCTATGTGCTTCCTTTCTATGATAAGAGGAGGAACAAATCTTAAGACATTTCCCTGAACGCAGTTTATAAGAAATCCCTTCTTAAGACATCTCATTACAACATCATCTCCAGAGATCTGAAGCTCCATTCCAAGAATAAGTCCTTTTCCCCTTACATCCTTTATAAAGCCATATCTTTTTTTAAGTTCCTTAAGACCACATTTAAAATATTCTCCAACTGATCTGCAATGATCAAGAAGTGTTTTTATCTTTTCAAGGACCTTAAGTGATACACATGTAACGAGTGGATTTCCTCCAAATGTTGATGCATGTGTTCCATAAGTAAATGCTTCTGAAAGCTTTTCCTTTGCAAGCATTGCACCAGCTGGAAGACCATTTGCCATTGCCTTTGCAACTGTCATAATGTCTGGTTCTATTCCATAGTGTTCATAAGCAAAAAGCTTTCCTGTTCTTCCACATCCTGTCTGGATCTCATCAAGTATAAGCAAGATACCTTTTTCATCACAAAGCCTTCTTACTTCCTTTAGATAGCCTTCAGGAGGACATATAACTCCTCCTTCACCCTGTATTGGTTCAAGAAGAACAGCAAATACTCTATCATCTATAGCCCTTTCAAGATCTGATATATCACCAAATTGAACGAATCTGAATCCTTTAAGAAGTGGTTCAAATCCTTCTCGCACTTTCCTTTGTCCTGTTGCAGAAACTGCTCCAATTGTCCTTCCATGAAATGACCCATACATTGAGATTATAGTATCCTTTTTTCCACCATACCTTATATTTGCCCATCTTCTTGCAAGCTTTATTGCTGCTTCAATTGCTTCTGCACCACTGTTACAAAAAAATACTTTGTCTGCAAATGAGTTTTTTACCAGAAATTCAGCAAGTTCTGTCTGTGGAATTGTGTAAAAAAGATTTGATACATGTATAAGCAACTTTGCCTGCTCCTCAATAGCCTTTATTACCAGATCAGGGCTGTGTCCAAGAGCACATACAGCAATCCCTCCTATGAAGTCTATGTATTCTTTCCCATCTTTATCCCATACCCTGCATCCTTTTCCTTTTACGATACAGACAGGATACCTCCTGTAAGTATTAAAAATATACCTTTCTGCTTTTTCAAATATATCCATGATCATCTCCTTTTATGGAATTATCTGCGTCCCTATTCCTTTTTTTGTAAATATCTCAAGAAGAAGTGCATGCTCCTTTCTTCCATCTATTATATGAGCCTTCTGAACACCTCCTTCTATTGCATCTATGCAGCATCTTATCTTAGGAATCATTCCTCCTTTTGCTATTCCTCTTTCAATAAGCATCTTTGCTTCATCCAGTGTAAGTGTTGAAATCAGGTTTCCAGAACCATCAAGGACACCTTCTACATCTGTAAGAAGGATGAGCTTTCTTGCTTTAAGAGCCTTTGCAATGTGTCCTGCAAATGTGTCTGCATTTATGTTATATGTGTTTCCTTTCTCGTCTGATCCAACTGGTGCAATAACTGGTATGAAACCGTCTTTTATAAGACTTTCAAGGATGTCCTTGTTTACGGATACGATTTCTCCAACAAGACCTATCTCTTTTGGATATTCCAGTTTTTTTGCAACAACGAGTCTTCCGTCCTTTCCAGAAATTCCTACTGCCTGACCATTGTTCTTGTTTATAAGATTCACTATCTCCTTGTTTATCTTTCCTACAAGGACCATTTCTATAATCTCCATAGATTCAGGATCTGTAAATCTCATTCCATCAACAAACCTCGTCTTTATTTTTAGTCTTTCCAAGAATGAATTTATCTGTGGTCCTCCACCATGAACAATTACAGGATTTATTCCAACATGCTTCATGAGAATTATGTCAAGTGCAAAGCTCTGTTTTAAACCCTCATCTCTCATCGCACTTCCACCATACTTTATGACAAATGTAGATCCGCTGAACTGCTGTATATATGGAAGTGCTTCTATAAGGATATCTGCCTTTTCCTTCTCTTTCATAAGATATATCTGCTTAAGTTCTCGTCCTTTATTATGTCTGAAAGCTTTTCCTGAACATACTTCTTTGTAATCCTTATTACCTTCTCTTCCATATCAGGTGCATTAAAGAGTATGTCATCAAGGAGCTTTTCCATTACTGTATGAAGTCTTCTTGCACCTATGTCCTCTGTCCTTTCATTCACAATTGTTGCAATCCTTGCAATCTCATATATTGCATCATCGTCAAATTCAAGCTCTATTCCTTCTGTCCTAAGAAGTGCTTTGTATTGTGTTATAAGGGCATTTTTTGGTTTTGTAAGGATCTTTACGAAGTCTTCTGTTGTAAGTGATTTAAGTTCTACCCTTATTGGAAATCTTCCCTGAAGTTCTGGAAGAAGATCAGATGGCTTGCTTATATTAAATGCACCTGCTGCAATAAAGAGTATATGATCTGTCCTTACTGGACCATATTTTGTATTCACTGTAGATCCTTCTACAATTGGAAGAAGATCCCTTTGAACACCCTCTCTTGATACATCAGGACCAGTTGTTGTTCCTGAGCTTGCAATCTTGTCTATCTCATCAAGAAAGATTATTCCTTTCTGTTCAGTCATCTTTATTGCCTTTTCTATCACCTTATCCATGTCTATGAGCTTCTGACTTTCTTCCTGTGTAAGTATGTCAAGTGCTTCAGGAACTTTTACCCTCCTTCTTTTTTTCCTTGGAGGAAATATGCTTCCAAATATCTCCCTTATGTTAAACTCCATCTCATCAAGTCCTGCAGCAGAAAATATCTCTATCATAGGAACACTCGTATCTGTTACCTCAAGTTCAACATACCTTTCATCAAGCTTTCCATCCCTTAGCATCCTCCTCAGCTTTTCTCTCGTATATGCATAGCTTTCATTCTGTCTTACTATTTCAAGTCCAGTATGCTCTTCATCCCTTCTCCTTCTTTTTCTTGGAAGAAGTATGTCAAGGAGTCTTTCTTCTGCAATCTCTCTTGCCTTTGCCTCAACCTTTTTTTGCTCTTCCCTTTTTGCCATGTTTACTGCAAGCTCAGTAAGATCCCTAATCATGGATTCTACATCCCTTCCAACATAACCAACTTCTGTAAACTTCGTTGCTTCTACTTTCAGAAATGGAGAATTTGCAAGCTTTGCAAGTCTTCTTGCAATCTCGGTCTTTCCAACACCTGTAGGTCCTATCATAATTATGTTCTTAGGTGCAATTTCGTCCCTGAGTTCTGGAGGGACTCTCTGTCTTCTCCACCTGTTTCTGAGTGCAATAGCAACAGCCCTTTTTGCCTCATCCTGACCAACAATGTATTTATCAAGCTCTTCTACTATCTTCTTTGGTGTAAGAAGCTCTTCAGGATCCCTTTCTCTTTCTCTTACCTGCATAAGCAAAGACCTCTTATTTTAGTTCGTGAACAACAATCTGATCATTCGTGTATATGCATATAGATGCAGCAATCTTCATTGCCTCATAAGCAATTTCTCTTGCACTAAGATTTGTGTGTGCAAGAAGTGCACGGGCTGCAGCAAGTGCATAAGGTCCTCCTGATCCTATTGCTGCAACAGATTCATCAGGTTCAATTACATCTCCTGTTCCAGAGATTATAAGCATATGCTCTTTATCCATTGCAAGAAGAAGTGCTTCAAGTCTTCTTAAGACCCTGTCTGTCCTCCAGTCCTTTGCAAGCTCCACAGCAGATCTTACAAGATTTCCTTTATATGACTCAAGCTTTGTTTCAAGTCTTTCTATAAGACTGAAAGCATCTGCTGCAGCACCAGAAATCCCAACAAGGACGCGATCCTTATATATGAACCTTACCTTTGCTGCCTTGTGCTTCATAATTGTCTCACCAAATGTAACCTGTCCATCTCCTGCCATAACCGCCTGTCCATCCTTTCTTACTGCTATTATGGTAGTTGATCTAAATGGACTTTTCCTCATCTTCTCCACTCCTTGGATGTGCTTTATTATATACTTCCATAAGCCTGTCTAAGGTAAGATGGATGTATCTCTGTGTCGTAGATATAGTTGAGTGTCCTAAAAGTTCCTGAACTGTTCTAAGGTCTGCTCCTCCTTCTAACAGATGAGTAGCAAAGCTGTGTCTTAGTGAATGTGGACTTATTTCACGACTCAGTCCTGACCTTATTGCACATCTTTTTACTATCCTCCTTATTGTCCTCGTAGAAAGTCTTTCTCCTTTTGAATTTACAAAGACTGCTTTATCTTTTCTCGGTATGTGAATCGTCATATATTCAGCTAAAGCCTTCTTTGCATAATTTCCAACAGGGACAATCCTTTCCTTTTCTCCTTTTCCTCTTATCTTTATAATCCCCTCTTTTAAGTCTATATCATCCAGATCAAGATTTCTCAGCTCACTTACCCTCATTCCACATGAATAAAGAAGTTCAAGTATGGCTCTGTTCCTTATAGACCTCCAGTCCTTTCCATTGCTGCTTTCAATAAGTCTTAAAACCTCATCTACTGTGAGATATCTTGGGAGAGTTTTTTCTGTTTTTGGATTAGATACATTCCAAAAAGGATTTTCTCTGATAACAGACCTTTTCTCCAGGAACTTGAAGAAAGAACGAACAGCAGAAAGCTTTCTTGATATAGTAGTCTTCTTACATCTTCTGTAAAGCTTCCCAAGATATCCTCTTATGTAAGCTAAATTAACCTGATCTATTTTCTGGATCTTCTTTTCAGAAATCAAAAACTTAAAGAATTCTTCTATATCCTTCCTGTATGCCTTTGTTGTCTTTTCAGAATATCCTTTTTGAAACTTCAAATAGGATATAAAATCTTCTAAAAAAACTCTTATCTTTTCCAACTTACTCTACTTCTATCTTTGTAACCTTCTTTTTTGGAGACATCTCCTTTTCAAGATCTTCTATCTTTTCATCCAATATAGACCTTATTGCCTTTAAAAACTCTATCTTTGACCTTATAAGATGTTCAAAAAACTTAGACTTTTTCTTAACACAAAGATCCATAAAAAGCTTTCCTAAAGGACACATAATTACTTCTCTTTCCACAACCCTTTCTTCCCTTTTTTCTTCATTTTTCTGCATATCTCCCATCTCCTTTAAATATTACATATAACTTTTTCCCATCCAGGCGAGCACTTACGGAATTCATCCCTGTTACCTGTCTTGGAAGAAGGAAGTGTCTTTTTACATTCCCTATTCTGATAATTAATTCATCTGAGACTTTATTCAACTCTATATCTTTCTTCATAACAAATGGCAGATTTACTATAAGCTTATAGCCCCCTTCTTCTTTTATCCACTTATATGGTTCTCCTTTGAAGAAGTGTTCAGTAGGATCCTTGTCTTTATATAAACTGTCAGCAAGTCTTCTTAGAGAATCATATCCAACAACTTCTTCTTCAAAAAGGTCTACCTGGAATATAGGAATTGGATCAAAATACTCTTTTGCTTTTTCAATGTATAACCTCTGTGTATCTTTCCACAGTTTAAAAAAACCTCCTGCACTTTCAGGAAATATCCTGTTTATTATTATAGCATCAACATTCACATGATAAAGACAAAAATACATAAATGCCCTTTGAGTCTCCTTTAAGACGACCTTCTCTGGATTTGTTACGAGTCTTACACTTGTAACCTCTGGATCTTCAAGTATTTCATTTACACCACTCAGTCTGTTAAAAAGTCTTTCTATTGCAGAAAAATATTCGTCTTCTGGAATAGGGACATCAGAAACTCTCGTAGCAATTGGTCTTACATATTTTGCAATCCTTCTTTCAAGCTTAAATATCTTCTTCATATACCACTCAAGTGTAGTAGGGATACTTATAAACCTTATTGATTCACCGGTAGGAGCACAATCAAGTATTATGACATCATAGCTCCTTTTCTTTACATAGCTGTTTATATAAAGGAGAAGACTTACCTCTTCCATTCCAGGAAGTATTGCAAGCTCTTCTGCAAGTATTTCGTCTATTCCAGTAGAACTGAAAAGAGTAGTGATGTATTTATATATCTCTCCCCAGTTTCTCTGTATCTCTTCATTTATGTCAAGTTCCTGTATCCAGAGATTTTCTCTTATCTGAACAGGTCTTCCTTTGTTTATGTCAAGAAGATCTTTTTCAAGGTCAAATATGTCAGAAAGGCTGTGAGCTATATCAAGAGACATTACGATTGTCTTATATCCAATTTCTGCTGTCCTTATTCCAGTAGCAGCAGAGATACTTGTCTTTCCTACTCCACCCTTTCCTGCAAAGAATATTATCCTCATCTTTAAAAAAAATAATAAATTCCTCCTTATGCCGAAGGCGGGACTCGAACCCGCACGGGCTTATCGCCCACTAGATCCTGAATCTAGCGCGTCTACCAATTCCGCCACTTCGGCAAAAAGAAGTTGATCTTTTCAATTAAAAAATTATATTAAACAAATACTCTTGTCAAGGAAGACTTCTTTTCAGATGAGTATAATAAGAGACCTTTCAGAGCTTAAAAAACCATTAAAAAATCCAGTTCTTACCATAGGAAACTTTGATGGAGTTCATAAAGGTCATCTTGCTTTGTTTAATAAAGTAAAAGAGGTTGCAAAGGAAATAAAAGGGACTTCTGTTGTTATGACATTTTATCCTCATCCGATAAAAGTATTGGGAAATAAAGATGGACCTCCTCTTATAACTCCTATAGAACAGAAGCTTAGTCTTATAAAAAAAGCTGGAATTGACATTATACTCTGTCTTCCTTTTACAAAGGAGTTTGCAAAGATATCAGCAAAAGAATTCGTGGAAAAGATTCTTGTAGAAAAGATAGGGGTAAGGTGTGTTGTAGTTGGATATGATTTTGCATTTGGAAAAGGAAGAGAAGGAGATATCTCTTTTTTAAAAGAGATGGGAAAGAGATTTGGATTTGATGTAATCGTTATAGAGCCTGTTTCAATAAATGGGACAGTTGTTTCAAGCACAAAGATAAGAGAGCTTGTTCAGGAAGGAAGGATAGATGAGGCAAAGATCCTTCTTGGAAGGAATTATCAGATAGAAGGAATCGTTGTGAAAGGGAAAGATAGGGGAGCAAAGATTTTGGGTTATCCAACAGCAAACCTGAATCTCATAGATGAACTTACTCCAAAGAAAGGGGTATATGCGGTAAGGGTTTATGTTGAAGACAAGGTTTATGATGGAGTTGCAAACATAGGATATAATCCGACATTTGGAGACAAGTCCTTCTCTGTAGAAACGCATATTATTGGATTTAAAGGAAACCTTTTAGGAAAAAAGATAAGGGTTGAATTTGTAAAAAGACTGAGGGATGAAAAAAGATTTAAGGATCCAAAAGAGCTTTCTTTGCAGATTTCAAAGGACATAGAAGAAGCAAAGAGATGCCTTTTAAGTTCAAAAGATTAGAGATACCTGAAGTTGTCCTTATTGAGCCAGAAGTATTTTATGATGAAAGGGGATTTTTTTTGGAGGCATACAAGTTTTCTGATTTTTCTGAATTTGGAATAAAAGAGAGATTCCTTCAAGATAACCTTTCTTTCTCAAAAAAAGGTGTTATAAGAGGACTTCATTATCAAAACCCTCCAAAAGCACAGGGAAAGCTCGTAAAGGTAATTTCAGGAGAGATATTTGATGTTGCTGTTGACATAAGGAAAGGATCTCCAACATATGGAAAGTGGATAGGAGTTATTCTTTCAGAAAAGAACAAAAAGATGTTATACATTCCAGAAGGATTTGCTCATGGATTCTGTGTTTTAAGTGAAAGTGCAAAGGTCCTTTATAAGACTACACAGGAATATGCACCAGAATATGAAGCAGGAATAATATGGAATGATCCTGAGATTGGCATAGATTGGCCTGTAAAGGATCCTGTAGTATCTCAAAAAGACAGAAGTCTTCCAAGACTTAAAGATGCAGAAATCAGATTTTTCTACAAAAAGGATAATCATTCAGATATATGAAATACAGGAACCTTCTGAAGCAGAAATGCTCGTCCAGATGGATGTGGATCACATAGGAAGTGTTGTGTTGAAGGAAGGAAGGGATGAGAAGATAAAGGAAGTCGTTGAGATATGTAAGAAAGCAGGAAAAAAAAGCAGTATAATCTTTTTGTTGAAAGATATGGATGAAATACTCAGAGAGATAGATTATTATGAACCTGACATAGTGCATTTTTGTGAAGAAATAGGATTGCCAGAAAAACATATAGAAAGACAGAAAGAGGTAAAGAAAAGATTTCCAGAGGTCCTTGTAATGAGAAGTATTCCTGTTCCTGTATCCGGAAAAAAAAGGATATTTGATCCTGAAGACCTGAGATCTTTTGATCCATATACTGACATATATCTCATAGACACACATGTTGAAGATCCTCCTGTTAAAGGATATATAGGAATTACTGGAAAGACATGTGACTGGAATTTGGCAAGAGAGATTGTTAAAATAAGTTCAAGACCTGTTATCTTAGGAGGTGGACTCAGTCCAGAAAATGTATATGATGCCCTTTGTAAGGTTGGTCCAGATGGAGTAGATTCTTGCACCGGAACGAATAAAAGAGACAAGGAAGGAAGACCTATCCGATTTAAGAAAGATCCAGAAAGATTAAGGAAGTTTATAGAGGAAGTGAGGAGGTATGAAAAAGAAAGAGAAGCTCGTTAATGTTCCACCAAACTTTATAAAAGAAATAATAGAAGAAGACATAAGAAAAGGGACATTTGGAGGAAAGGTCCATACGAGATTTCCACCAGAACCAAATGGCTATCTTCACATAGGACATGCAAAGGCAATATGTCTTAATTTTGGACTTGCAGAAGAGTATGGTGGAGTTTGCAACCTCAGGTTTGATGATACGAATCCTGAAACAGAGGACATAAAATACATTGAAGCAATAAAGGAAGACATAAGATGGCTTGGATTTGATTGGGGAGACAGAATCTATTATGCCTCAGACTACTTTGAAAAGCTTTATGAATATGCTGTCCAGCTTATAAAGATGGGAAAGGCATATGTATGTGATCTTTCACCTGAGGAGATAAAAGAATACAGAGGAACTCCTACAAAGCCAGGGAAGGAGAGTCCTTACAGGAACAGAAGTGTTGAGGAGAATCTTGAGCTTTTTGAAAGGATGAGAAGAGGTGAGTTTAAGGAAGGAGAAAAGGTCCTCAGAGCAAAGATTGACATGTCTTCTCCAAATATGAACATGAGAGATCCTGTAATATATCGCATAAAATATACACCACATCCAAGGACAGGAACAAAGTGGTGCATATATCCTACATATGACTTTGCACACTGTCTTTCAGACTCAATAGAAGGAATAACTCATTCCCTTTGCACACTTGAGTTTGAAGATCACAGACCACTTTATGACTGGTTTCTTGATCAGCTTGGTGTTCACCATCCAAAGCAGATAGAATTTGCAAGACTTAACTTAAGCTATACAGTCCTTAGCAAGAGACTACTTTCACAGCTCGTAGAAAAAGGAATTGTTGATGGATGGGACGATCCAAGGATGCCAACAATTGCAGGACTTAGAAGGCGTGGATATACGCCTGAGTCAATAAGGAAGTTCTGTGAAAAGATAGGGGTGTCAAAGAGAAACAGCATGGTAGATATTGCACTTCTTGAACACTGTATAAGAGAGGATCTGAACAAAAAAGCACCAAGAGTTATGGCAGTTCTAAGACCACTTAAGGTGATAATAGAGAATTATCCAGAGGATAAGGTAGAAGAGCTTGAGGCAATAAATAATCCAGAAGATCCAAGTATGGGAACGAGAAAGGTTCCATTCTGCAGGGAGATATATATAGAACAGGATGACTTTATGGAAGATCCACCAAAGGAATTCTGGAGACTTGCACCTGGTCGTGAGGTAAGGCTGAGATATGCATACTATATAAAATGCAAGAAGGTGATAAAAGATAAGGATGGAAAGATAAAAGAGCTTATATGCACATATGATCCTAATACAAGAGGAGGATGGTCTCCTGATGGAAGAAAGGTAAAGGCAACACTTCACTGGGTATCTGCACGCCATTGTATTGAGGCAGAGGTAAGGCTTTATGACAGACTATTTATAAAGGAAGATCCAACAGATGTAGAAGAAGGAAAGACATTTCTTGATTATGTAAATCCAAATTCACTTATCGTTCTTAAATCCTGTAAACTTGAGCCAAGCCTAAGAAATGCAAAACCAGGAGACAGATTCCAGTTTGAAAGACTTGGATACTTTTGTGTTGACACAAAGGATACAAAGATAGAAGAAGGAAAGCTCGTCTTTAACAGAATCGTTCCACTTAAAGACACATGGGAAAAGATAAAAAAGAGACTGGAGAAAAAAAATGAGTAACATTGCTGTAATAGGAACACAGTGGGGAGATGAGGGAAAAGGAAAGATAGTAGATTTTCTTGCAGAAAGAGCAGACATCGTTGTAAGGTTTCAGGGTGGGAATAATGCAGGACATACTATTCGGATAAGAGAAAAAGAGATAATACTTCATCTTATTCCTTCAGGTATACTTTATGAAGAAAAGATATGCATGATAGGAAATGGTGTAGTAATAGATCCAGAAGTTCTTATTCAGGAGATAGATGAACTTGAAAGACAGGGGATAAAAGTAGGGCCAGATAGGCTCTTTATAAGTGAAAAAGCAAACCTTATCATGCCATATCACAAGGCTATTGATATTGCAAGGGAAAAGGGAAGAATAGGAACAACAGGAAGAGGGATTGGTCCTTGTTATGAGGATAAGGTTGCAAGAAGAGGGATAAGGATGATTGATCTGAAAGATCCTGATGTATTTATGGAAAAGTTAGAAGAAAATGTGAGAGAGAAGAACTTTTATCTTACGCAGTTTCTGAATGCAGATCCTGTAGATTCAAAGAAGATATTTGACGAATACATGAAGATGGCAGAAAGGATCCTTCCTTATGTAAGAGATGTATCAGTTGAACTTGAAAATGCTATAAAAAAAGGAAAAAAAGTCCTCTTTGAAGGAGCACAAGGAACACATCTTGACATAGATCATGGGACATATCCTTATGTAACATCTTCAAACTGTGTGTCGGGTAATGTAAGCAGTGGTTCTGGAATAGGACCAAATCACATTCATCACATCCTTGGAGTAGTAAAGGCATATACGACGAGAGTTGGAGCAGGACCTTTTGTCACAGAACTGAAGGATGATGTGGGAGAATACATACAGAAGAAAGGAAAAGAATTTGGTGCAACAACAGGAAGAAAGAGAAGGTGTGGATGGCTTGATCTTGTTCTTGTAAAAGATTCAAAAAGACTGAATGGTCTGAGCAGTCTTGCAATAACAAAGCTTGATGTCTTAACTGGACTTGAAAAGGTTAAGATCTGTGTAGGTTATGTGCTGAATGGAAAAAAGATTTTTTCAAGACCTGCGAGTATAAAAGATATAGCTAAGTGTGAGCCTATATATGAAGAACTTCCTGGCTGGAATGAAGACATTTCAGGTGTAAGAGAGTTTGAGCAGCTTCCTGAAAATGTAAAAAGATATATTAGCTTTATTGAAGAGGTTACGGAAATTCCTGTATCAATTGTTTCTGTAGGACCTTCAAGAAACCAGACAATTGTATTGAGAAATATCTTTTAAGGAGGAATCTTTATGGCAATAATTACAATTTCAAGAGGATCTTACAGTCATGGGAAGGAGATAGCTGAAAAGACAGCACAGAAATTAGGTTATGAATGTATCTCAAGGGAAGTTCTTATAGAAGCTTCTAAGCATTTTAATGTTCCTGAAATAAAGCTCTTAAAAGCTATAGAAAATGCTCCTTCTTTCTTAGACCGCTTTACATATGGAAAAGAGAAGTATGTGGCTTATGTAAAAGCAGCACTTCTGAACCATCTGAAAAAGGACAATGTCGTATATCATGGATTTGCTGGACATTACTTTGTAAAGGATGTCCCTCATGCACTGAAGGTAAGAATCATTGCAAATATGGAAGACAGAATTAAGCTTGTTATGGAAAAAGAAAAGGTTGAAAGAGAAAAAGCAGAAAAGATTATAAAGAAGCTTGATGAAGAGAGAGCTCGCTGGGGAAAGTCTCTTTATGGAATTGATACGAGAGATCCGAGCTTGTATGATCTTGTGATCCATATTGATAGGCTAAACATAGATGATGCTGTAGAAATTATCTGTTACACTGTAAAGCTTGATAGATTCAAAACAACACCAGAAGCAAAAAAACAGATAGAGGATCTTGCACTTGCAGCAGAAGTAAAGGCAGCAATTATAGATATTGCTCCTGAAGCAGAAGTCCTTTCTAAGGATGGGCAAGTAAAGATTCATCTAAGGACACTTCTTATCAGAGAAGAAGAGGTAACAGAAAAGGTAAGAGAAATAGTTTCTACAATTGAAGGGGTAAGAGAGATAAGTATTGAAACAGAACCTTTTATTATTTCCTAAGGATCACTTGACACTTAAAAGCCCAAACATGGAAGCTGTTGTTATAGCTCCAGCAATAAGTGCAAGAATTCCATATCCTGGCTTTTTCTCTTTAAACAGAAAGATTGCTGCTCCAAATATGGCAGGAATTACGACAAAGACTCCAAATGCAAGACCTGCCATAGAAAGACCATTTCCAGTAAACAGATGATGAATATACCAGTGTCCATTGGGAAGTGAACCAGTTGCTCCTTCCCATATCTCCTTAACTGATTTTCCTTGCCATATGGAAGAAATCAGATAAGCAGGATCAATATAATTGTTTTTTGTAACAAAGGTTATTACTGAGCCTATTATAGAAATCACAGAACCAAGGATAGTTCCCCAGTAAATTATTTCTCCATAAACCCTTCCAGCAAAAGATACTTCTGGTCTTTCTTTCATAAAAGCTCTCCTTTAGAAGAAAGGAATATCTATTCCAAAAAGCCCTTCTATACCACGAGAAATAAGCTTTGCACTTGTAAGGAAAAGAATGGCTATCAGAACCTTTCTTACAAATCCTGCTCTTATCTTTACCAAGATAAAAGCTCCTAAAAGTCCACCAATAACCTGTCCAAGCATCCAAGGAACAGCAAGGACAGGAATAAGAGAGCCGTATGTTATATACGGCCATATGGCTGCAGCATTTCCCATTGCAAGAAGAACTCCACTGCAAGCAGCAGACACCTTAAGAGGAACAGCCATTATAAGGTTGAGAACAGGGACAACAGCCCAACCTCCACCAAGTCCAAAAAATCCTCCAGTAAAGCCTACAGCAAAAAATAGCAAGAATCCAAGATGAGCTCTTACAGCCTGAAATCTTACAATCTTCTGAAGTGATTCTTCCCAGTAAGCTGATGCAAGACCTATCTTTTTGCTAAAGCTGTCAATTTTTTTTGGTTGAGGATACTCTGTCTTTGCTCCACCAAATATGAACATGAATGCTATAAATACAAGGATGCTTCCTAAGAGAAGCCTTACTATTGCATCTCCTGTTGCTCCCATTGTCTGAGCAAGCTTTATGGCAGCAAATGCTCCTGTCATTCCTCCGATTACAATAGGAACGGAACAGAAAAAGACTATTTTTACATCAGCAAGCCCTGTCCTCATAAAAGGTCCTGTTGAGATAAGTCCACTAAACATGGCAACGACAAGTCCAGTAGCTCTAACAAGCACAGTATCAATGGAAGTAAATGCAAGCATTACAGGAGTAAAAAGGACTCCTCCACCAATTCCAGCAATGACTGCTACAATTGCAATAAATGTGCTGAATAAAAATGAAGCAACAACAATAAACCACATTCCAGTTGGAGTAAGGACCTTTGTAGCCTCAAGCTGATTGAACAGGAGCATAATGAGATAAGCAAGGACTGTCAGACTAATCAAACCAAAAAGTTCTGGAGCTTGTCTTATTAAAGACCTCATTTTTCTTCCTTTTTTTTAAAATTTTCATCCAGATGTTTTTGCAAAATATATGCCTCATCCAGAATACAGTATTTAAAAGATCTGGTTTTAAAAATTAGGGCAAAAAAGCCATTATTCACCAAAAATTCTGTTCTAACTTGGTCAAATAACTGATTTTCTGGTAAATATGGCGTTTTATGACTATTTTATGGCAAAAATGTCTCTTTCTTTTTCTTGGAAAAGTTGTAATTAAAAAAACTAAAATGAGGGCAGTGGTTCAGAGAGTAAAAGAGGCAAAGGTAGAGGTAAGAGGGAAAAAGGTAGGGGCTATTGGAAAAGGTGTCCTCGTATTTATTGGAGTTGCAAATGACGATACAGAAGAAGACTGCGAGTATCTCGTAAAAAAAATTGCAAATCTAAGGATATTTCCAGATGAAAAAGGTCTTATGAACAGATCACTCCTTGAAGAAGGAGGATCTGCTCTCATAGTATCACAGTTTACACTTCTTGCAGATTGCAGAAAAGGAAGAAGACCATCTTTTTCTTCTGCAGCTCCACCTGATAAGGCAAAAATGCTTTATGAAAGATTCATTCAGCTTATGAAAGATATGGGAGTGCATGTAGAGACAGGGATATTTCAGGAAATAATGGAAGTTTATCTTATAAATGATGGACCTGTAACAATTCTTCTTGACAGCAAAAAGCTTTTCTAAGATGCTCAGGATACTGAAGGGATTTAAAGAAAAGCTTTCAAAGACAAGAGAAACAATTGCAGGAAGGCTTGAAAAGATCTTTCTTGGAAAAAAAGAGCTAACAGAAGATGTCCTTGATCAGATAGAAGAAGTCCTTTTTACTTCTGATATAGGTCCTTCTACAGCAGAAGAGCTTATAAGCCGTGTAAAAGAGAGGATAAGCAGAAAGGAGCTGAATGATACAGAAAAGCTAAAGCAGGCTCTGAAAGAAGAGATAATTGGTTTTTTAGAGATTCCAGAAAAAAGAAAGCTTATTTTTCCTGAGTCAGATCCTCTTGTAATTCTTATGGTTGGAGTAAATGGAGTTGGAAAGACAACTACCATAGGAAAGATTGCTTATATGATGAAAGGTAAGGGAAAAAAAGTCCTTCTTGTTGCTGCTGATACATTTCGTGCAGCTGCAATAGATCAGCTAAGAATTATAGGAGAGAAAGTTGGAGCAGATATAGTAAAGAAAGAAGAAGGAGCAGATCCATCTTCTGTTGTTTTTGATGCACTTGATATTGCAAAGAGCAAAAAGTATGACGTGGTGATAATTGATACAGCAGGAAGACTTCATACAAAAAAAGGTCTTATGGAAGAGCTGAAAAAGATAAAAAGGGTATGTTCAAAAAAGATACCCGGTTCTCCACACGAAACATGGCTTGTCCTTGATGCAACAATTGGGCAGAATTCCATATATCAGGCAAAAGAGTTTAAAAGCTCTGTTGGAATCACAGGAATAATACTTGCAAAGCTTGATGGAACTGCAAAAGGAGGAGTAATAGTTGGGATCTGTCATCAGCTAAGGATTCCTGTCCTTTATGTTGGGATTGGAGAAGGGATGGAGGATATAAGAGAATTTGATCCAGAAGAGTTTGCTGAAGCAATCCTAAGCTAAAGTGCCCTCATCCATTCTGGTCTGAGAGGGATCTCTCCTCTGAGAGCTTTGTCTATAAGCTCCATTGCCTCTTTTTTCCCATCAGGATATCTTATCTTTAGTGGAAGATAATTTGATGCATGATTTGAGAAGAAAAGTCCTTTGCTGAGCTCTGTATATTTTATCATCTCCTTTAGTTCCAGAAGGAGCTCTTTCTGATCAGGCATCTCAAACCTTCCTTCCAGATAGTCCTTATAAAGTGGTGTTCCTGGAATGAGCATAAGAGTAAGTGCACCAACATAGTCTGGGTCCATTTCTGTAAGAAGCTCTCCTGTTTTTCTTGCATGTATAAGTGATCTTTCTCTTCCTGCAATACCAAGAAGAACAGTTACAGAAAGCTTTATTCCTGCCTCTTTTACCTTTTTCCCCATCTCAAGTATCGTCTTTGCCTTTACTCCTTTTCTTACATTCTTAAGTGTCACATCATCTCCTGTTTCTACTCCAAGATATATAATGCCGAGTTTCCTTTTTCTAAGTTCTATAAGATCTTCCAGAGACTTCATCTTAAGACTTTTTGCATTTGCATAAATCCCTATCCTTCTTACCCATGGAAGATATTCATTTATCTTATCCAGGATCCATATGAGTCTTTTCTGAGGAACGATAAGAGGATCTCCATCCATAAGAAATACCCTGTCCTGATTCCTCATGTATTTTGAAGCAAATTTTATGTCCTTAAGTATCGTCTCATTGTCCTTAATTCTGAATCTTTTATCCTTATATGCACCACAGAATGTGCATTTATTGTGAGAGCATCCTACTGTGATCTGAAGAAGTATGCTGAAGGCTTCACTTGGAGGTCTTATTATCGTTCCTTCATAATGCATTCCTTCCATCTTT
The DNA here is from genome assembly GCA_964513995.1 of uncultured Desulfobacterales bacterium. GTDB lineage: Bacteria > Desulfobacterota > DSM-4660 > Desulfatiglandales > JALVZP01 > CAZEOQ01. Next base: position 89,310 of record CAZEOQ010000002.1, read on the forward strand.
TTCCTCCTTTTTTTTTGAATTTTAAAACTTGATTTTACCAAGTCAATTATTTAAATAAAGTTGGCAAGAACATCTTTATTCAGGAGGTAGATTTATGAGGGAAAAAGTAGCAATAGTTGGTGTTGGTCAGAGTGCATTTGTGAGGAATTATCCAGGATCTATAAAAGAGCTTGCATTTGAAGCATTCAGAGAAGCACTTCAGGATGCAGGTCTCAGTGCAAAGGACATAGATGCATCAATTATCTGTTCTGCACCAGAATATGACAAACAGAGATCTCCAGCAGGTGTCATTGCAGAATACTTGGGTCTTACACCAAAACCTACATTTTACCTTGAATCCATCTGTTCTTCAAGCAGTATGGGAGTAAGGGTTGCATATTCACTTATAGAATCTGGACTTCACAAGATAGTTGCAGTAATTGGATTTCAGAAGATGTCAGAGATATCATCTGCAGAATCACAGGAGAGGATGGGAAGAGGTGCAGACATCCAGTGGGAAAGCCCATTTGGAACGATGATGCCTGCATATTATGCAATGTATGCAAAGGCATATATGGAAAAATATGGACTTACACTTGATGATCTTGCTCTTGTAAGAGTAAAATCTGCTACATATGGACAGCTTAATGACAGGGCAGTATACAGGAAGCCTGTTACGCTTGAGATGTTTAAAGATCCAGAAAATCTTATGTCAAGACCAGTTGCAACACCTCTCAGGGTTGGAGACTGCTGTGCAAATGCAGATGGAAGCTCATGTGTTATTCTTGCAAAAAGGGAAGAGGCAAAGGCAATAACAGACAAACCAGTATGGATACTTGGACTTGGTGCTGCATCAGAACCAGTAAATCTTACTGGAAGAGATCTCTTTACAGGACTTTCCGTAGCAATCCGTGCAGCAGAAGAGGCATACAAAATGGCAGGAGTAGGTCCTAAGGACATAAAGGTTGCAGAGGTTCACGACTGCTTTACAATTGCAGAGCTTATGGCATATGAGAATCTTGGATTCTGCAAGCCTGGTGAGGCAAAGGAGCTAATAAGAAATAAGGAGACATATAAGGAAGGAAGGATTCCTGTAAATGTTGATGGAGGACTCCTTTCAAAAGGTCATCCAATTGGAGCAACAGGAGGATCTCAGATAAGGACAATTGTTCTTCAGCTAAGGGGAGAAGCAGGTCCTATGCAGGTTCCAGGAGAACCAGACATAGGTCTTGTTCATAACATTGGTGGTGTTGGACTTTATGGAAATGTTACAATCTTAGGGAGGTAGGTCATGGGAAAAGAGATGGATGTTCGCTTTAAAAAATTTGGACCAATAAGCTTTACTGCAACAACAAAAGTAAATGACTTTGTGGATTATCTTGAAAAGGGAAAGGTTGCTGGAACAAGGTGTAAAAAGTGTGGAAAGAAATATTTTCCACCAAGAGCAGACTGCTCAAACTGTCTTGGAAGTGATATGGAATGGTTTGAGATAGATGGAACAGGAAAGCTTATCTCCTATAGCACACTCCATTATGCACCTTCTGGATTTGAACAGGACCTTCCTTATACAATAGCCCTTCTTGATTTTGGTGAATATAAGGTATTTGGAAGGGTATCAAAGGACATAAAAGAAGATGAACTGAAGATAGGAATGGAGATGAAGGTAAAGGCAGTAAAGCTTCCAAATGGACAGCTAAGCTATGAATTTGTAAAACCATAAAAAAACTTTGCCCCGCTTTTTGCGGGGCATCCTCTATATGTGGTACGAGATAAGGATAGAGAATATAGAAAGATACCTGGAAGAGCCTGTATCTGACTTTCTTATAAGGATTGGCTCATCAGGGACATATTCAGAAAAGGATGTCGTAGTAGGATACATACACGAGAAGTGCTTCAGGAAGGATATTCCAGAAAAGGTAAAAGCTTTTTTAAAAAGGCTTTCTGAAGACTTTCCATCCTTAAAACCAAAGATCTCAGTAAAAAAGATAGAGCAAAAGGATTGGGAAGAAAAGTGGAAAAGATTTTATAAGCCTATAAAGGTAACAGAAGATCTTACAATTATACCTGCATGGGAGAAAATAAATAAGAAGGGATGCATAATAAGGATTGATCCTGGACCTGCCTTTGGAACAGGACAGCATCCAACAACAAGACTCTGTCTTAGGGCAATAAAAGAAGTCCCTAAAAAAGACGACTGGAATATGATTGACATAGGAACAGGAACAGGAATACTTGCAATATACGGTGCAATGATTGGTGCAAAGGAGGTCCTTGCAATAGACATAGATCCAATTGCAATAGAATGGGCAAAGCACAATGCAAGGATAAACAGTGTCTCAGAAAAGATCCGTTTTTCAGATGAGCCTTTAGAAAATGTCTCAGGAAGTTTTTACATTGTTGTTTCAAACATAGACCTTGATGAAATAAAAAGGATATTTCCACACATATTTCGTATTTCTGAAAGGTGGATCATACTTTCAGGGATATTAAAAGAGGAGGAAAGGCTTTTTAGGAGTTTCTTAGAAGAGTATAGGTTTTCTGAAAAAAAGATAAGTTGTGAAGAGGATTGGATCTGTTTTGTTTTAAAAAAATGAGACTTTTTTATGTAGAAAAAATAGATCCATCTTCAAAGACATGTATTATAAAGGGATCTGAAGCAAGGCACATATATAAGGTCCTCAGGATGGATGTAGGAGATACCCTTTTTCTTATGGACGGAAAAGGAAAAAGATACAGGGCAGTTATAAAGAAGATAGAGCATGGAAGTGTTTATGTGAAGATAGAAGGAGCTTTTGAAAGCCCAGAAGATCCTCCTGTAAAAATAATCCTCTGTATTTCACTTATAAGATCGGATCCATTTGACCTTGTGATTCAAAAGACATCAGAACTTGGAGTGGATACAATTCAGCCTTTTTATTCTGAAAGGACCATTGTAAGGATTCCTGAAGAAAGGCTAAAAGAGAGGATGAGACACTGGAATGAGGTTGCAAAAAGTGCTGCAAAACAGTGTGGAAGGAAGAAGCCCATAAATCTTCTTGAACCTGTCTTTTTGGATGAGCTTCTTGAAAGAATTAGAGACGATAAAGCACTTAAGATCTTTCTTTGGGAAAAGGAAGAGAAGATTTCTATAAAGTCTGTTTTAAAGGGATCAGATTGCAAAAAGATCATAGGAATTATTGGGCCTGAAGGTGGTTTTAGCAAGTCTGAAGTGGAAAAGATAAAAAAAGCTAATATAAGAGCTGTATCCTTAGGAAAAAGGATACTTCGTTCAGAAACTGCTGCAATAGCATTCAGTGCAATTGTTCAGTATGAGCTTGGAGACATTGGATCTATCTTATGACTTTTAAGAATCTTTCCCAGTGTGGCCAGGACCAGTAAACGATCATTGCCTTTCCTTTTACATAACTTAGAGGGACAAATCCCCAGAATCTGCTGTCATAGCTGTGATTTCTGTTATCTCCCATAACAAAAAGACCCCATTCTGGAACCTTTACAGGACCAAATCTCTCTACAAGGACCTTTCCTCCATCATAATATGCATGTTCATCCTTGTATAGCTTTCCATTTATATAGACCTTCTTTCCTATGATCTCTATCGTATCTCCAGGAAGCCCTATTACTCTTTTAATAAAGTCTTTGCTTGGATCAAGAGGAAAAGAAAATACTATTACATCACCTCTTTTTGGCTTGCTTACAGGTATGATTGTCTTTCTCAAATAAGGAATCTTTATTCCATATATGAATTTATTAACGAGGATATGGTCTCCTACAACAAGTGTAGGAATCATAGATCCAGAAGGTATTTTATATGCCTGGACTATGAAGGTTCTTATAAAAAGAGCAATGATAAGAGCACTTAAGATTGACTTTACCTGTTCTTTTATTTTCATATTGAAGTTTATGAAAGAAATTTTTTAAATTTATTATATGCTTATTTTTAAGAAAAATCAAACAGTAGGCATAGACATTGGTTCTTATTCAATAAAGGTTGTTGAATTAGAGCATAAGAAGAAAGAAAAGATCTTGAAAAATGTTGGTCTTGCACATATTCCTCCAGGAAGTCTTGTTCAAGGAGACATAAAGGATGCTGAACCCATAAAAAATGCTATAAAAGGACTTTTTGAAAACCTGAAGATAAAAAACAAGAAAGTTGTTGTTTCAATCCCTGCTATATCCGTTATTACAAAAAAGATAACCCTTGCAGAAAGAGAAGATCTTAACATTGAAGAAGAGGTAAGAAGGGAGGCAGAGCAGTTCATTCCTTATGACATAGAAGAAGTAAGTCTTGACTTTGATATAATGGGAACATCGTATGAAGATGAAATAGGAAGATTGGAAATAATTGTAGCTGCTGCAAAAAAACAGCTTATAGAAAAATACATAAGACTAATCCAGGAATCAGGTCTTATTCCAGGAATTATTGATGTGGACATATTTGCAATGCAAAATGCATTTGAAATGACAGAAAGGCTGGATCCTGAAGTATGTTACATACTTGTTGACATAGGTTCAGAGACGATAAATACAAATGTCGTAAAAGGTGATATACTTCTTTTTACGAGAAGTTCTCTTCTTGGTGGAGATCAGATTACGAAAAGAATAATGGATGAATTTCAGATTGATTTTAGGGAGGCAGAGGCTGTTAAGTTTGGTTTAAAAGAGCTTGAAAAAAATAAGGAGAGAAAAGTAAGAGAGATATTTCGTGAGACTGTAGAAGAATGGACTGAAGAGATAAAAGGAAGTATAGATTTTTTCTATAGGTCATATCCAGGAGAAAAGATAAAAGAGCTTTTTCTTACGGGTGGATCAAGCAGGATTAAGGGGCTAAAGGAATTTATAGAAGAAAAAATAGACATTCCTGTAAAAAAGATAAATCCTTTTTCAAATCTGAAGGTTTCCAAAAAGATAGATCCTTCTTATTTGAAATACATATCAGCTGAATTTTCTGTAGCATTTGGATTGGCATTAAGGACGATAGGTGATAAATGATAAGGATAAATCTGCTTCCATTCAGGGTAGAAAAGAAAAAAGAAGATGTAAAAAGGCAAATACTTATATATCTTCTGAGTCTGAGTCTTCTGATCTCTTTTTCTGTCTTTATTGACAGAAGACTTGATCAGGAGATCATAAGACTTGAAAAAATAAGGGAAAATAAGAAGAGAGAACTTTTAAGGTATGAAAAGATAAATCGCAGAATAAGGAGGATAAAAAGGAAGATAAAAGAGTATAGAAGGAAGATAGATCTTATAAAAAGAATAGCAGCTTATAGATTAGAGCCTGTAAAGGTAATAGATGAAATGGTGATGGCAATTCCTGCTGGAGATCTCTGGCTTCATTCATTAAAGCTTTCTCAGGGAAGACTCTTTCTTGAAGGAAGTGCAAAGGATAATGACACAGTAGCTTCATTTATGGAAAGATTAAAAAAGATGGATCATATTGAGGATGTAAAATTAGAGGTTACGAGACTTGCAATAATAAATGGTTTTAAGGTATGTAATTTCAGGCTTTCTTGTAAGGTTTTTACAGGAAAAGATGAAAGAAAGGATTATAAGAAAGGTAGAAGAAATAAAGAGAAGTCATAGGATAGCTATTTTTGTTATATCCTGCCTTATCGTATTTATCTTTTTTTACTTTTTTTCATTTTCTCCTAAGAGGAAAAAGATAAAACAGCTGAAAAGTGAAATAGCTGATCTTGATAGGAGAATAAAGATAGCAAGGAGATTGGCAAAAAGGATTAAAGAATTTGAGGAAAAAGAGAGAAAGGTGGATGAAAAATTCAAAATTGCATTAAAACTCCTTCCAGACAAAAGAGAGATACCTTCTCTTTTGACACAGATAAACCATCTGGGAAAAGAAATAGGACTTGTATTTAAACTTTTTAAACCAGGTCAAGAAAAGAAAAAAGGGTTTTACTGTGAGATCCCAATTCAGATAGAAGTGGAAGGAAGGTTTCATGATATTATGAAATTTATCTACAAGATAACAACGATGGAAAGGATTGTTAATGTATTTGACATATCTATGCAGCCAAAAGAGATGCTTTCTACTGAACTTAAGACGAACTTTAAAGCAGTAACATATAGGTTTATAAGACATGAAAAAAAGTAGCTTTTTTATTATTCTCTCAATAATGATCAGCTTTTGCTTTGCTGAAGACAAGCTTATAAGAAAACCATCATATGTATATACCTCTTCAGGAAAACCAGATCCATTTAAGCCATTTATAGAAAAACAAGAAACATACAGTAGTATAAGTCCAGAAGAGTTAAAAAAGTTAAGAATAATACCTTTGCTTAAGACAGAATTGCAAAGGATAAGTATATCTGAATTAAAACTGGTTGCTATAGTAAAGATAGGTAAAGAAGCTATTGCAATGGTAGAAGGACCTGATGGAAAGGGATATATAGTAAAGAAAGGGATGGCTATTGGAAATAAGGGAGGAATTGTGGAAGATATAATTTATGAAAACAGAATGACTGCTTCAGGTATAAAAGCTATAAGGAAGATCTTGATAAAGGAGCCATTTTTTGAAAATGGAAAGATAAGATTCAGGTATATTGAAATGAGTTTAGGGGAAGAATAGATGAAGAGGATAATTTTTCTTTTAATTTTTTTAAGCACATCCTATGCAGCTTTTATAAAAAATGCTCAGATTATAGAAGATTCAAAAAACAGATTAAGATTTCTCATAAAAGGAAGTTTTTCTTCGTATAACGCATTAATGCTTCCCTCTCCTCTAAGACTTATCGTCTTCCTTAAAGATCTTCAACTTACATCAGAATATCCAAAGACAATAGAATCAAAGGGAGATGTAGTATCAAAGATACACATAGAGAAAAAGGGAAAGTCTGTAGCAGTTATATTTTACAGTAAAAGGAAAGGAGGTTTCAGGTATAAAATAGAAACTCATGGAGAATATCTCATTGTTACATGCTGGTCAAAAAAGAATTTTCACATCTCAAGGACTGGCTACATGAGTCTTCCATTACCTAAGAAAGAACCTTTATCTAAGGGAACTGAAAATACGATCCCAAAGTATACAGGAAAAAGGATAAGCTTGGATTTCTATAAAGCAGATCTACATAATGTATTCAGGCTTTTTTCAGAGATAAGTGGTAAAAACATAATCGTGAGTGATAAAGTAAAAGGGACTTTGACGATGTCATTAAAGGATGTGCCTTGGGACTTTGCTCTTGACCTTATTCTTGAGATAAAGAATCTGAAAAAAGAAGAAAGGCTTAATACTTACATAATAACTCCTATAGAAAAGAAGGAAAAAGGAGAAGGGGAACTTATAGTAAGGAGAGTATCAAAAAAAGTCCTTCAGCTTACAAAGGAGCTGAGAAGAAGGGAGGAGGAAAGAAGAAAGGCAGAATCAATTATCCTGAAGGCATATAATCTGGAAAAGAAAGGGAAAAAACAAGAGGCTTTAAGGCTTTATGAAAAGGCAATAAGTCTTTGGGAAGACAATATAGAACTTTTGAAAAAGACAGCATATCTCTATTACAGCATAGGAAATTATGCAAGATCATATTATTTTGCAAATAAAGCATTAAAGATTAATCCTGAAGATCCAGAAGCTGCTCTTTATGGAGCTCTTTCAGCAATAAGACTTGAAAAAAAAGAAGATGCATATGTCTTTTTTGATATAGCAATAAAAGGAGAACCAAAGATTCCTGAAGCATATTATGATTATGCACTCTTTCTTGAAAGACAAAAGGACTACATCCATTCCCTTATGCTGTATGAACAATACGAAGAACTTTTTGGTCCTCTCCCTGACACAAGTCTTGCAATTGCAAGGATATATGAGATTCTTGGAAATAAGGATAAGGCATGTAAAAGATACAGAGAACTTCTTCTTTCAGGATTTAAGCTGAAAAGATCTACAGAGAAGATGATAAAAGATAAGATAAAAAGACTGTGTAAGATGGAGAAAAAGAAATGAGAATACTCTGTCTTATCTTTTGTCTTTTAATTGGATGTAGCTATGGTGAAAAAGAAAGAAGAAAGCAGGAAGAGAGATTTATCAGAAGGGTAGAAAAGATAGAGAAAAAAGAAAAAAGGGAGGATTATCTTATAAGAGAAGTAGAGATAGAGATGAAAAAAGGAAGACCTTATCTTCCTGTTGGAGCAGAGATAATTTCTAAAGAGGGAAAAGTTCCTCTGAGTTCTGTTATGAGACAGCTTACAAGACTTAAAGGATTCTCACTCAGCTGGGCTGATGATGTTGATCAGAAAAAGATGGTAGATGTTAACATAAGACCAGAGGACGACTTCTGGACCGCACTGGACAATCTTTTAAGGCAGGTGGACTATTTTTATGAAGTAGAAGAAGACACGATAATTGTGAAATACAAAGAAACAAAGACATATCATCTTGCAATGCCTTTTCTACAAGAGGACTTTTCTACTTCCATAGGAGGTAACCTTCTTGGAGGAGAGGAAACAGAAGAAAAGATAAGAGGAGAAGTTAAATTGGAAGGAAAATTGGAAAAGCCTTTGAATTTCTGGAAGATTGTGGAGGAGAATCTGAAAAAGATAATAAAAGATCAAGGTTCGTATAGTATAGACAGACCATTAGGAATTATAACTGTAACAGCTCCAAGGAAGATTCAGAGAAAAGTTAAGCAATATTTGGATAATATAAAGAAGGAGATATATAAACAGGTGGCAATAGAGGCAAAGATAATAGAGGTAATATTAAATAAGACTCATGAAACAGGTATAGATTGGTCAGATGTGCTTAAAAGGACTTTTAGTGCTTCTGTTGAATTTGGAAAAGAAGGAAAGGTTTATTATGAACACAAAGCACCTGGTTTTATTCATGCCATTACACTTTCTCCACAGTATTTCAATGTAATGATGGCTGCACTCAGAGAATATGGAAAGACGAGAGTAATTTCAAACCCAAAGATAACACTTCTGAACGGACACGGAGCAACGATTACTGTAGGAGAAAACATAACTTATATAAATAAGGTAGAAAGCACAATAGATACAGAAACAGATGTAATAACATACGATGTATCAACTGCAAACATCCTTTCTGGCATAGGACTTGGTGTTGTTGCAAACATAATTGATGACGATGAAGTCATACTTTATATAACTCCTCTTACCTCAGAACTTCAAGAACCCATAGAATACAGACAATTTGGAACAGGAGGACAGGGTGCAGAGGTTGGACTTCCAAGAATAAAGATAAAAGATATGGCAACATTTGCAAAAGTCAAAGATGGAGAAACACTTATAATAGGTGGTCTTATAGACAGGGTAAAGAGAAAATCAACTACCAAAACTCCAATCTTAGGAGATATTCCTGTTTTTGGAAGACTATTCAGATACGATTATGAATACTATCAGACAAGAGAGCTTGTTATCCTTTTAAGTCCACACATAATAAAATAATGGAGGCGGAGGGATTCGAACCCTCGTCCGGAAACATTCAGCCCAGGCATCTACGCCCATAGCCTGGCCAATCCTTTCACCCTTTGAGACTGGGCCAGGCTCGTCTCAAAGGGCTAACCTGTGTAATTCTCATCTTGCTGACCCACAGGTAAAGTCAGCAAGACCAGCCTGCTAACCGACACCCTTTTGATCCCGCAGGCAAGGATCAAAGGGCGCTGGCCGTCTTCTTATGCGGCCAGGGCTACCTCATAGTAGTCATCAGCGGCGGTTATTTTTACCCCATCTGTTTTACGAGGAGATGGGACCTCGGGACGCAGCCTGAGCCTCACTGTCCCCGTCGAAACCATTCGCCCCCATCCTCATTAAGAATAATAAACACTTAATTCCATGTTGTCAATCTCAAAAAGATTGATTAAAAAAAGTTTTGTGAAAAAGAAAAATGTCTTCTGTCTTATAAGAAATGATGAGGTCTTTTTTCTTTACAGGGAAAAAGGATGGAACTTATTTAAGAGAATAAAGATAGCTGATGCAATAGATTCTGAAGAAAACCTCTTAAAAGATCTGCCAAAAGAGATAAGTCTTCTTGTTGTCCCTGATTACTGGATAGGAAGCAGTTTTTATCCTATAAGATCAAAGAAAAGGTCAATTGTCCTTAGCTTTATAAGCAGAAAGCTTACAGCAGATTTTGATTTTCCTGAAGTAAAGGATTTTTTTGAATATATACCATATGAAAACGGAATATTAGTATTTTTCTTACAGGATGAAAATTTTTACTTACTTTACAAAAAACTGCTTTCTCATCTTTCTTTTTACAAAATAACCTGTCCAGCATTTCTCTGGCAGACAAAGCTAAGAAGGAACATAAAAGACATTGATAAAGGAGGAAAGGCATTTATACATTTGACTCCAAGATATGCTTATGCATGCTTCTTTTCAGAAGGAAGTCTTTTATTTTCAAGGGAAATAGACCTTGAACCTGAAAACTATTTAGAACAGCTTTCTTATGAAATTTTACAGTCTTTAAGGCTCTTTTCCCAAAAGACTAAAAAGGATATAGAAAAGATTTATCTTTTATCTTCTGAAAAAGAACATCCTTCCTTATCCTTAGGCATAAAAACTGAATGGATCTCCAAATACATAAGATCTATCCCATCTGAGTGTATTGAAGATCTTGGAACTTTTGCATTCATGGATGAAAAAGATCTGAGTGATACAAAGCTCTTTTATATTCCTTATAGGAAGGAGATAACTTTTAAGGAATGGGAAACATTTCAAAAGATTGGACTTATTACTGGAATAATCTTTCTTGTGCTTATGACCTCAGAGTTCTTCTTTCTTAAAAAGAACTTTCCTGAACCAGGTCTTGTAAAAGACATAAAGATTCAGAGCTATATAAATGAAATAGATGAATTTTTGAAAAACAGAAACAGGGAATCTTTCCAGAAATTACTGGTAAATATACTGAATTCTTCAGGAGACATATACATAAAAAGGCTAATCATAGAGCCAGAAAGGATAGGAATAGGTGGAGAGATAGATTCAGATGTAGAAAATTTAAGAAAAAGGATAAAAGGATTTTTGGAAAAGCTCAGCATGTCTTATCCAAACATAATTCTCCCAGATTTTGGAGAGATAAAGATAGAAAAAAAAGAGAAAGGGAGATATGAGTTCTATTTTGAGCTTATTAAAAGATAGATATAAAAGAAACTGGTGTATTTTGGTTTTGATCTGGATCTTTGGAGCAATTCTATTTTATCTGAATGTGAGGAAAATAGACAGATACATTGAAAAAAGAAGGATAAAAGAAGAGAATGAATACATAGAGAATTTTTTAAAGAATCACATGAGAAAGATAAAACAGATAATGGAGAAAAAGGAGAAGCTTTATGATCGTATATCAAACCTGAACTTAGGGATAATAAAAGTTGAGGAATATGTGGAGGATATAGCAAAAAAAGAAGGGATAAAGGTTAAAGGAATAAGACATGAGAAAGGAAACGGTAAGATTTTTTTTGAGATTTCTTGCAGTGGAGATGTCTCAGATCTTATAGGCTTTATTTATGAACTTGAAAGTATCTGGTATTTTAGAATATTAAGACTTGATTTAGACCTGACTGATAATGGAAAATATAAGATAACCTTTAGTTATAACTACAGGATCATATGACAAAAGTAAAGCTTTTTTCTGCTTTCTGGTTCTTCTTAGCAGGTTCAATGTTATCTTATAACTTTTTAAAACTGAAGCAGCTGAAAAACTTCCATTTAAACATACCAGAAAATGTTAAAATACTTGAAAAAAAACTGAGTGAGGCAGAAGCTCTTATATCAAAAGAGAAGATAAAGAAAGAAGAACTAAGAATTACTTCAGAAAAGCCAGTATTGCCTGTTTTAGAAGGAATAATAAAAAGTTTTGATTCAGAAGGTAACATTCACAGGATAGCTCTGATAGACGGGAAGCTTGTAGAGGAAGGAAGCTATGTAAATGGATTTTTTGTAAAAAAGATCACAGAAAATGGAGTATATCTGTCCAAGTATAACAGAGATTGGTTTATAAAAATACCAGAGATAAGATTTTCAGTTGTGGAAAGATAAGCTGATAGTTCTTTTATTAATCTTTATTGGATGTGCAGGAGGAAGACCAAGACCTCCTGTGCAAAAGGGGATCATCAACAATATTCCATCAAGGATTATAAAAAAACAGGAACTTCCTCCTGTAACCACCTTAGAACTTCAGGAAAAGTTAGAACCTATAGTAAAGATTCCGGAAAAGAAGAAAAAGCTATTTTCATTTCTGTTTCATAAAGCAAAATTAGCAGATGTCCTTAGTCTTATTGCCTATGAAGCAGGATTAAACCTGAGTATAGATTCTGAGGTAAACCTTGATAAACCTGTTACTGTTAAACTGGAAAATGTAACAGTTGAAGAGGCATTAGATGTTATAGTCAAAAAATCTGCTGGATATTCATGGAAGATAGAAGGGAATTCTTTGTTCATAGAAAGATTTGAAGAATACGTCTATCACTTTGATTACCTAAGCCTTACAGGAAAAACAGACATAGAAGTTGGAGGAGACATGCTTGCATCTGGAGTTGAACAGACAACTGTAACAGGAAAATACAGAATAGAGGCAAAGACTCAGGAAAAGGCTGATATATGGGAATCAATAAAACAGACACTTAATTCTATAAAATCTCAGGATGGAATCGTTCACATAAACAGGACAACAGGAATCATATACATAAAGGACACACCTGAGAAGATAAAAGAGATGGTAAACTTTTTAGATAAGCTTTCAGAATCACTTCACAGACAGGTAATAATAGATGCAAAGGTGCTTGAAGTAACACTTTCTGAAAAGACAAAATATGGAATAGACTGGAATCAGATGGAGATAGCATTTAAGTCAAAATGGGGAGGACTTCCTGATGACATGAGGATAAACTTTAACAGTGGATACATCCTGCTTTCTAAAAGATCAAGTCTAAATGCAGTCCTGGATTTCCTAAAGACTCAAGGAGACATAACAATCCTTTCAAATCCTCATATATCCGTCCTGAACGGACAATCCGCTCTTCTTACAGTAGGATATCAGTATCCTTATGGTGATATAGAAGGAGTTGACAGGGATACAGAAACAGGGCTTATTACATATGGAACAACTATAAAAAGAGCAGTCCTTGGACTTCAACTTGGAATAACTCCTCATATCTCACAAGATGGAAGGATTACATTAAACATAGTTCCTACAATTACAAGGATACAGCAGACAATAGATGTAGATGTTCCTGTAGCAGCAGGTCAGGTCCAGAGGATATCAAATCCCATTATAGACCTTCAGGAGCTTTCAACTACTGTAGCATTAAGAGATGGAGAAACACTTGTCCTTGCTGGACTTATAAGTCAAGTGAGGAAGCTAAACAAAAGAGGACTTCCTATCTTGGGAGATATCCCACTTCTTGGAAGGCTATTTAGCAGGACAGAAGAGGAAAAGCAAAACAGAGAACTCGTCATATTTATTACACCTCACATAAAAAGATAACTTTACACAGGATTAAATTATAGTTATCTTTAAAAAAAAGGAGGTAAAAAATTATGCTAAAAGAAAAAGGTTTTACTCTTGTTGAGATTGCTATTGTCCTTGTAATCATAGGTCTTCTTATTGGAGGAATCCTAAAAGGACAGCAGATGATAAGGAATGCAAAGGCAAAAAGACTTTACAAGATGGCAGATGAGTTAAGAGTAGCATGGAATACATTTTATGACAAATACAATCAGATTCCAGGAGATGAGAACATAAATGGCATACCAGAAGGAGAATCAGGAAATGGTGATGGTGATGGGATTATAGATTCAGGTGAACAGGGAGCTGTATTTGAGGATCTTTCAAAGGCAGGACTTATCTCAGGAGATTATGATGGAAGCAATTTTCCAAAACATCCATTTGGTGGTGAAGTAAGGATAGTATGGGCAAATGTAAATGGATCTGGATATAAGCACTGGATAAGATTCATGAATGTTCCGTGGGACATAGCTCAGCAGATTGACATGAAATACGATGATGGAAAGTATGACAGTGGTTCAATTCAGGCAAATGAAGAATATCAAAAATCAAATGATCCCATAAACTATTTTTACATTGAACTGTAAGGGATTTACCCTTATAGAAATTGCAATTGTTCTTATAATAATAGGTATTCTGCTTGCAGGGGGGATACCTATTTTTAGAGCAACTGTGGAGCAAAAAAAAAGAAATGAAACAATAGCTTATATAGAAGAAGCAAAAGAAGCAATAATAAGCTATGTAAAGATCTATGGAAGATTTCCTTATGCAGATTCAAACGGTGATGGGAAAGAAGACATAGGTTCACATTCAGGAAATCTACCTTATGTTACTTTAAGGATAAAGCCTGTTGATTCTTATTCCAGACACCTGAAGTATGAAGTAAACAGGAGTCTTACAAAGGACAGATTTAATACATGCAGGAGTATAAAAAATGGGATTTCAGGTTATCCAAAGGTAGTAGATTCAGATGCAGGAAAGGATGCTTTTTCTGTAGCTGCAGTAATCTTAAGTGCAGGAAAGATGGATGCTGACAGAGATGGAAGTCCTTTTGATAAACTGCAAAAGGATGGATTTCAAGGTGACAACACAGATGGAAGACCAAACTATATAAGATATCCTCCTACGGATGATTTTGACGACATCCTGAGATACATAAGTCCATATGAGATATATGGAGAGATATGTGAATTTGTCTCATTGGCAGTAAATAACAGTTCAGCACTTCCAGTATATGTATTCAACGCTACAGAAATGACTGATCTGGGAAAGGTACCTCCTAAAAGCAACAGACTTTATGAAGTCCTTTCAGGAACAAAAATAGAGATAAGAAACAAATCGCATGGAGGAGGAAAAATAGTAAATTCTGATCCGATGACACCTATCATAATATCTGGAAGAGGTCTGACGATAAATATCAGTAGCTCTTCCCAAAAGAGCCTATCAGGTTATAAAGTGGAAAAAGAATTGAGATTGCTACCAATCCGAAGACTCCGCCTAAGATAATCATAGTTATTGGCTCTATTGTACTTAGAAGTATCTGAACTCTGTCTTTGGCTTCTTTGTCATAAAACTGTCCAAGTCTCTTAAAAGCTTCTTCTAAAGTTCCAGTAAGCTCTCCATTTCTTATAGCACCCACAAAAAAAGCAGGAAATATACCTACAGATTCAAAGGCTTCTGAAAGCTGAGATCCAGACTGAATATATTCATACACAAGAGCTATCTTCTCTTCTATATAGACATTTCCAAGTGCATTTACAAGTATCTCAAAGATTTCCTTTATTGAAACTCCAGCAGCATACATAACAGCAAAGTTCTTACAAAGTCTAGAAAATACTATTCCTCTTATAATATCACCTACTGTGGGAATATTAAGGATATATTTATGAAGAAGTTTTTTCCCTTGTGGACTTCTAACTGTAAGAAATAGGATAAATAAAAAGACAAAGACAATTTTTATTACATCTATATAGTATTTTTTCATAAAAAGACTCAACTTAAGCAAAATAACAGTAACTGTAGGAAGTTTTATTCCCATATCTAAAAGCATATTTGCTGTTTTTGGAAGAACATAACCTATCCATATCCCGACAACAGCGAAAACAAGAATACTTATAAACATTGGATATATAGAAGCTCTTTTTACAATAGATTTTACTTCCTGTTTCCATTCTAAAAAATCAGCTAATTCTTTTAAACAGTCTGGCAACCTTCCAGATGTTTCTCCAATTCTTATTACACTCAACTCCAATCTGCTGAATATTCCTTGAAATTTTTCCATTGCTTCATAAAGAGGACTTCCTGCCTCAACAGCTAAAACTATCTCTGCTATGATCTTTTTCAGCTTTCTAGAAGGAATCCCCTTTTCTATTTCCTCAAGAGCAGTAATTATAGGTAAGCCTATTTTAAGAGCTTGTGCTAGTCTATTATAAAATTCAATAATAAGTTTAGGCTTTACTCTTTCAAAAAGACTAAATGATATTTCTTTTTTCTTTTTGTATTTTACTAAGATAAGACCTTTTTGAAGAAGCTTTGATTCAAGAGACTGTTCATCAAAAGCTGTAACTTCACCTTTTATAAGATTCCCTCTTTCATCTATTGCTTCATATCTATATTCAGGCACCTGGTATGACCCTCAAAACCTCCTCTAAGGTAGTTATTCCCCTTAAAACCTTCTTTAATCCCTGCTTAAATAGAAGCTCTGTTCCATTCTTTACAGCAGCCTTTTCTATAGCACTTCTTGAAGGATTCCTTCTTATAAGCTCTTCTATTTCATCATCCACTTCTATGACTTCATACACACCTGTCCTTCCTTTATACCCAGAATTCCCACACTTTTCACATCCAACTGCCTGTGGAAGTTCTTCTGGAGGTTCAAGTCCCTGTTTTCTAAAAATCTCTATCTCTTCATCACTTATAGGTCTTTTTTTCATACAGTCTTTACACACCTTCCTTACGAGTCTCTGTGCAACAATCATTACAAGAGAAGATGCAAGCGTTATAGGACTTACTCCTATATCAAGAAGTCTGTTTATAGCAGATGCAGCATCATTTGTATGAAGTGTAGAAAGGACAAGATGTCCTGTAATTGATGCCCTTATTGCAAGTTCAGCTGTCTCCATGTCCCTTATCTCTCCTACGAGGATCACATCAGGATCCTGTCTCATTGCAGCTCTCAGTGCATTTGCAAAAGTAAAGTTTGCTTTTGGATTTACTGAGCTCTGTCTTATAGAAGGAATAAGAAACTCTATAGGATCTTCTATTGTCATTATGTTTATCTCTGGTCTGTTTATTGCCATAAGTGCTGAATAAAGTGTTGTTGTCTTTCCTGATCCTGTTGGTCCTGTTGTAAGTATAAGTCCATATGGTCTTTTTATGTTCTTCAGAAATCTTCTTAGATCCTCTTTTTCAAATCCAAGCTCTTCAAGATTCCCTACTATACTGCTATATATAAGCAATCTCATAACCACTATCTCACCAAAATGAGAAGGAAATGTAGAAACTCTTATATCAAACTCTCCTAAATCTCCCTTATATCTTATCCTTCCATCATGAGGAACATTTGGATTGGATATGTCTATATCTGCCATGATCTTAAAACGGGTAACAAGGGGCTGATGAAGCTTTTTTGAAAATATATACTCCTGTCTCAGAACACCATCTATCCTGTAAAATATCCTTAAAAGGTTTGCATCAGGGACTACATGTATATCACTTGCACCAAGGATATATCCTTTTTCTATAATCAGCTCTGAAAGCTTTATTATTCTGCTTTCTTCTATACCAGATAATTCATAAAGCTGTGTTATGTCTTCTATCTGCTGATCAATACTTTCTGCTGTCTGATAATATATCCTGTTCATCTTCCTTATCCAGTCCTTTGGAGCAAGATATGTCTCTACCTTACAGCCAGTTATCCTTGCTATCTTGTCTTTTGTAAGGACATCAAAAGGATTTGCTGTTGCTATTTTTAATGTATTATCCTCTTTTTCAAATGGAAATATCTCATGTTTCAGGGCTATCTCCTTTGGAACTATTTTGATTACATCAGGATCAGGATTTACTCTGTTTAAATCAAGTATCTTTGCACCACTTTGTATTGCTATAGCCATCTGAAGCTGCTCTTCACTTATCCAATTAAGTCTTAAAAGGACTTCTCCAAGCATTATTCCTGTTTTTTTAGACTCTGCCAGAGCTATTTTAAGCTGGTCTTTATCAATAAATCCAAGTTCTACGAGAATGTCTCCAATCCTTTTCTTTTCAGTCATAATGGAAGGGATCAGTAAGGTGGAGCCCACCAGGCAAATTCATCAAATTCTATCCCTACGGACATCTCATCTTCTGAGAAAGTTACATTTCTTATAATCCCTGAAATTTCTTGTTCACCAGGTATCCCAGGAAACTTGCATGATATAATTACTGGTTCATCTTTCTTGAATAAGAAATCTCCTTTTTCTAAAGGAAAGACGATTCTGCATCCTTTCTTGCTTATGTCTTTTATTACCCCTTCTTTTTTTGAACCAGAATACTGAACCTTAGCAGAAACAAGACACCTTATCCTTTTATGTCTCCTTCTTTCTCTTATTTTTATCTCCTCTGGATATTCCAGCAGAATATACCTTATTGGATCATCTATAACCTTTATTACCTTAGAATAAAACTCATATACCTTTTCTCCACTCGGAAAATACACAAGGACCTTATTCCTGTCTCTAAGATTTACCTTCCTTCCTTCTTTTAACGGAACTGTTACTGCAATATATCTTTCAGGCTTTATTCCAATCAATATTATCCTGACAGGCTCTTCTTGCTGAAAATACAGACAAGAACCTATGTCTATCTTTTCTTCTAATTTCATCTTGATAGTTCCTTTATTTTGCTATAATGTTAACAAAAACTTATCTTTTTTGTCAAAGATGAAACCAGCTTTTAAAAGATTAATCCCATTCACATTTATCTTTATAATCCTTCCTTCTTCTTCATTCCAAGAATCTACAGAGGAAATATTTCTCAAAAAGGCTGGATATTATCTCTCACAGGATCTTTTGGATAAAGCAATAGATCTTTATCTGGAAGTCTTAAAGAAAGATCCATACAATTTTTATGCACTGATAAATTTAAGCTCAGCTTATATAAAGAAGGGGAGTTTTTATGAAGCATATCCTTATCTTAAAAGGCTCGTTAGGAAGTATCCTGAAAGACCAGAGTCCTGGATAAATTTGGCTGTATGTGAGATAGGAATTGGAGATCTTAGATCTGCTATGAAGAATTTAGAAAAGGCAGAAAAGCTTCTGGACTGTCCAAGCTTTGCTTTATACCTTCATAAGGGTGTGATATTTAGTAAGATGGGAAAGCTGGAAGATGCTATTAGATGCTATAAAAAAGCAGAACTTATGAATCCAGAAGATCCATGTCTTATATTTAACATTGCACTTGCTTATGATAAAAAGAAGGACTATAAGAAGGCAATTATCTATTATGAGATGTATTTGAAGAAAGAGGTGTCTCAAGAAGAAAAAAGGAAGGTAAGAGAAAGAATAGAGCAATTAAAGCTTTATCTTGGAAGATGATATACTGTTGGAAGTTCAGGTATAGGGATATCTTCATATATCTTGCTTCTTCTGAAAAAGGGGCAAAAA
The DNA here is from genome assembly GCA_964513995.1 of uncultured Desulfobacterales bacterium. GTDB lineage: Bacteria > Desulfobacterota > DSM-4660 > Desulfatiglandales > JALVZP01 > CAZEOQ01. The sequence goes on from CAZEOQ010000002.1 coordinate 108,399, forward strand.
AGATAGGGATAAGTATGGAGGATTTGGATCCTTTGTTCTATTTTAAGAAAAATTTTTCAGACTTAAAACTTGACCTATCACATAATCTTCCTCTTGCTGAAGCAGTAATGAACAGACTTATGAATGATAAAGAGATAAAGATCTTTCTTGATGTAACTCTTACTCCATTTCAATGGAAGGTCCTGAATGCTATAAGAGACATCCCTTTTGGAGAGACAAAGACTTATAAACAGATAGCTGAAAAGATAAACAGACCAAAAGCTATTAGAGCCATAGCAAATGCTTTAAGACTTAATCCTCTTCCTATAATATTTCCCTGTCACAGGGTAGTATCTGAGAATTCCATAGGAGGATTTAGTTTTGGAGTCAGCATAAAACAGTATCTTTTGAAATACGAAAGGGAGATCCTTCATGAAAACAGTTCTTTATCTTATAAGACACGGGAAAACAAAAGGGAAAGATTTATGTTATAAGGGGCAGACAGATGTCCCTCTTTCTGAAGAAGGTATAAGGCAGGCAGAATCTCTTGGAGATCATCTGAAAAAAGAAGGTATAAGTTTCTCGTGCATGTATACTTCAGACCTTTCAAGAGCTGTTCAGACAGCTTACATTATTGGGAGATTTCTGAATTGTAATAACATAAAGAAAGAGAAACTTTTAAGGGAAAGAAACTTTGGAATATGGGAAGGAAAGACACTGGATGAGATAAAAGAAAGATGGAAAGAAGATTTTGAAAGATGGAAAAAAGATCCTCTTAATTTTTATCCTCCTGAAGGAGAGTCTACCTTAGAGCTTAAAGAAAGAGTAGAAAAGGTCCTAAAAGAGATAAAAGAAAAGCACAGAGGAGAAACAGTCTGTATTGTAGCTCATGGAGGAGTAAACAGGGTAATAATCTGTTCTTTTCTTGGATTGAGTCTCAAGAATATATTTTCCATAGAACAGGACTACTGTTGTCTTAATAAGATAGAGATATATGATGACGGTTTCTCAGTTATAAAAAAACTGAACTGGACACTAAGGATAACTGAAGATGCCTGGTAAGCTATGATATTAGGACTTATGAGAAAACATGCAAGATCCTGGATAATAAAGATAACTATAGCAATTATAGGACTGGTTTTTGTTTTTTATTTTGGCTACTCATTTAGGGCTCAAAGAGGTTTAAGGATTGCAAAAGTAAATGGTGAGGTTATTACAAGAAATGAATATCTTCGTGAATATGATTACATATACGAGGCATTCAGAAGGATTTATAAGGAAACAAAGGATCTTTCAGAAATAAAAAGACTTGCACTTGATGTCCTTATAGATCAGATCCTTATAAGACAAGAAGCAAGAAAGCTTGGAATAAAAGTAACAGAAGAAGAGATTCAGAGAGAGATAATGAAGAATCCTGCATTTCAGGTAAATGGAAGGTTTGATATAAGGATTTACAGAAGGATTTTAAAAAGCAATGGTATGACTCCTGAAGAATATGAAAAAAGAGTAGCTTATCAGATACTGGAAAAAAAGATAAAGGATCTTCTGCTTTCATTTTCAAATGTTACAGAAAAGGAAGCTCTTGATTATTTCAGATACATAAAAGAGGAGATAAAGATAAGCTTTCTTCTTTTTAAACCTGAGATGTTTAAAAAAGATGTAAAAATTACAGAAAAGATGATGAGAGACTTCTATAAGGAAAACAAAGAAAGATACAGAATGCCTGTTCAGATAAAGCTGTCTTACATTATGATAGATCCAAAGGACTTTGAAAAAGAAGTAGAGCTTAATGAAGAAAAGATAAAGCAGTATTATGAATTCCACATGGATGAATATAGATTGCCTGGACAAAAAGAAGCTCCAAGCCTTGATGATGTAAAAGATAAGGTAATAAGGGATTTTATTTCTGAAAGGAGTGAGGAAATAGCACTTGAAAGGTGTTATGAACTTATAGACAGGATGCCATATGAAATGGATCTAAAAGAATGGGCTGAGAAGAATGGACTGAAGATAGGATATACGGATTATTTTTCTGAAAGTGATCATGTTATTCCAGACATAGGAGGGACAGAAGAGATCATAAAAAGGCTTTTTCAGCTAAAAGATAAAGAAGTATCTGATCCTATAAAGATCAGAGGTAAATTTTACATATTTCAGCTTGAAAAGAAAAAAGAATCCTATATTCCTGAATTTTATGAGGTAAAAGATCAGATAAAAGAAGATCTTATAGACAGATTGTCTATGGAAATGGCTAAGGAGGAAGCAGAAAGGATCCTTTCTCAGTTGAAAAAAGGAGAGATAAGTATAGAAGATGTTGCAAAAAAGGAAGGGTTAGAACTTGTTGAAACAGGATTTTTTACGAGAAGTGATCCTGTTCCAAAGATAGGAGATGATGGGGAATTAAAAGAGGAGCTTTTCTGTTTAGGAGAAAAGGAGTTTTTTGATAAATTATATGTTAATGATGATGGGGTGTATATAATAAGAGTTGAGGAAAGGAAGGAGGTAGATATGGATGAATTTAAAAGAAAGAAGGAAAGAATAAAAGACCAGATAGCTTATCTAAAAAGAGAAAGGATCTTTTCTGATTGGATAAAACTTTTAAGAAAAAGAGCAAAGATAGAAATCATAAATCCTTTTGAATAGGAGTAACAGGATGAAGGATTTAAGTTTTGAAGAAAAAAAGAACTTCTTTGACAGACTGTTAGAAATGTCTCCTGCTGCAGTATACATTATCCAGGAAGGAAGGTTCAGGTTAGTAAATCCTGAATTTGAAAAGATTACAGGATATAGTAGTAAAGAGATAGAAGACATAGATCCTATAGAGCTTGTTTTTCCTGAAGACAGGGAAAAGATAATAGAAAGACAAAGAAGAACAATAAAAGGAGAAATCTCTTCTCCTTATGAATTCAGGATAATGACAAAAGATGGAAAGGTTAAGTGGGTTGTAGAAAGGGTTTCTCTTATTGAATTTGAAGGAAAAAAAGCAATACTTGCAAACTTTATGGATATAACGGAAATGAAAAGAATGGAAAAAGAGCTTTCAGAAACAAAAAAGCTACTTGAACAGATCCTTTCAGTAGCTCCTGTAGGACTTGGAATTGCTGAAAATAGGGTTATAGGATGGGCAAACGATGAGATGGTAAGGATATTTGGTTATGAGAATAAGGAAGAATTTGTAGGACTTCATGCAAAAAAACTATATGTCTCAGAAAAGGAATATGAAAGAGTTGGAGAATTATATGAGGTCTTGAAAAAAAGGAAAACAGCAGAAGCTGATGTAAGATTTAAGAAAAAAGATGGAACACCTTTCTGGGGACACTTGAGATTCATTGCTTTTGATCCAAGATCACCAGAAAAGAAAGTAGCATTTGCTATACTTGACATAACAAAAAGAAAAAGCCTTGAAGAAAGGCTTTATGAAGAAAAAGAATTCCTTGATGTAACTTTAAGATCTATTGGAGATGGAGTAATCTGCACAGATAAGGAAGGAAGAGTAACTCTTATGAACAGAGTTGCTGAAGAACTTACAGGATGGAAGGAAGAAGAAGCAATAGGAAAAAATCTGAAAGAGGTATTTCATATTGTGGATGAAAAGACGAGAGAAAGGTGTGAGGATCCTGTTCAGAAGGTATTAAAGACAGGAAAGGTCGTGGGACTTGCAAACAATACTGTTCTTATATCAAAGGATGGAAAAGAAAGACTACTTTCAGACAGTGGTGCACCTATAAAAGACAAGGAAGGAAACATACTCGGTGTTGTCCTTGTATTCAGGGATGTTACAGAAAAGAGAAAGATAGAGACAGAATTACAGAGGATGGAAAAGCTTGAATCAATAGGAGTCCTTGCAGGAGGAATTGCTCATGACATGAACAATCTCCTTATGGCAATCCTTGGACATGTGTCACTTGCAAAGCTAAGCTGTGATCCAGAAAGTGATGTATACAGAAAGCTTGAAGATATAGAAAGGGCTGTAATTAATGCAAAATCTCTTACACAGCAGCTTCTTACATTTTCAAAAGGTGGAGCACCTATAAGAAAGCCGATCTCTATAAAAGAGCTTATAAAAGAAAGTGCAAGATTTGCTCTTTCAGGAACAAATGTAAGTTGTAGGTTCAGCATAGAAGATGATCTTTGGATGGTAGAGGCAGATGAAGCACAGCTAAGACAGGTAATATGTAACATTGTAATAAATGCTCAGCAGGCAATGCCATCAGGAGGTGTAATAGACATAAAAGCAGAAAATGTGTTCGTAAAAGGAGAGATTCCGATAAAAGAAGGAAGATATGTGAAGATAAGTATAAAGGATTATGGTATTGGGATTCCTAAGGAGCATCTAAGCAAGATATTTGATCCTTTCTTTACTACAAAGCAAAAAGGAAGTGGTCTTGGACTTACTACTGCTTATAACATAATAAGGAATCATGATGGATATATAACCGTTGATTCAGAACTCGGAAAAGGGACAAGGGTTGATATATACATCCCTGCATGTGAAAAAGAGATAAAACAGGAAAAAAGGGAATTTTTTTCAAAAAAGAGAGTGCTTCTTATGGACGACGAAGAACTTGTATTGGAAGTCGTAAAAGAGATGTTAAGGGCTATTGGATTTGAGGTAGAAGCAGTAAAAGATGGAAAGGAAGCTGTAGAGATTTACAGAAAAGCAAAAGAAGAAGGAAAGGAATTTGATGCAGTAATCCTTGACCTTACTGTTCCTGCTGGAATGGGAGGAAAAGAGGCCTTAGAAAGGATACTTCAGATAGATCCTTCTGTAAAGGCAATTGTATCAAGTGGATACTCAAATGATCCTATTATGTCTGAATATAAGAAATATGGATTTAAAGCAGTTATAACAAAACCATATACAATTCAAGAACTTCAGAAAGTCTTGAATGAGGTCTTAAGAGAATGACAAAAAGGATAAAGACGAAGATTATAGCAACAGTTGGTCCTTCTTCTCAGAAGAAGTCTGTCTTAAGGAGGATGATCCTTGCAGGAATGGATCTCGTAAGGATAAATATGTCTCATGGGAGGCATGAAGAACACAAGATCGTTATAGACAACATAAGAGAGCTATCACAGGAGACAAGAAGACCAATAGGAATAATCCTTGATCTGAGAGGACCAAAGATAAGGACTGGAAAACTAAAGGATGGAAGACCAGTATATCTTAAAAGAGGATCTGTTTTGAGAATAACGACAAAGGAAGTATTAGGAGATGAAACGCAGATAAGCACGACATATAAGGGGCTTATAGATGATGTGGAGGTTGGAGACAGGATTCTTTTAGATAATGGAACAATAGAGCTTAGGGTAATAGACAAGGAAAAGGATTCTATTCTGTGTAAGGTAACAGTTGGTGGAATCCTTGGAGAAAACAAAGGGATAAATCTTCCAGGAGTAAGTGTATCTGCTCCTTCTGTTACGGAAAAGGACAAAAAGGACATAGAATTTGGAGTAAAAAACAGAGTAGATTATTTTGCTATTTCATTTGTAAGAGATGAAGAGAATGTGAAAGAAGTAAAAAGGATTATATCTTCTTATGGAGCAGATATTCCAGTAATTGCAAAGATAGAGAAGCCTGAAGCTGTAAAGAACATAGAAAAGATACTTCAGGTATCAGACGGAATAATGGTTGCAAGAGGAGATCTTGGAGTAGAAATAAGACCAGAACAGGTTCCAGAGGTCCAGAAAATACTTATACAGAAAGCAATAATCTTTAACAAACCTGTTATAACAGCAACACAGATGCTTGAAAGCATGACACTTAATCCTTTTCCTACAAGAGCAGAAGCCTCAGATGTTGCAAATGCAATATATGATGGAACTGATGCTGTTATGCTTTCAGAAGAGACAGCAATAGGAAGATATCCTGTAAAGGCTGTTCAGATGATGGCAAAAATAGCACTTAAGGCAGAAAACTCTCCATTTATGAGATATAACCTCAGGTTTGATAAAGAACCAGAGGACATAGTATATGCTGTTGCAAGATCTGCAGTAAACATACTTCACGACATAAATGCAAAAGCAATTATAGTCTTTTCTGTATCAGGAAGGACTGCAAAGCTTATATCAAGATACAGACCAAAAAGACCTATCTTTTCATTTTCTCCAGACAGAGATGTATACAACAGACTGTCCCTTGTCTGGGGAATTACTCCTCTTATTATTCCTCCAATACATGATACAAGAAGAATAATAGAAAAAGGAGAAGAGATAATCTTGAGAAAAGGGATACTCAAGAAAGATGATCTCGTTGTTCTTGTAACTGGTCTTGCACTTAAGGCAGGATCAACAAATCTTATAAAGATTCACAGGATGGGACACAAAGACTGATGCTTTATGTAACAGGAACAGAGGCAAGGTGTGGAAAGTCTGCAATATGCTTGGGAATAGCTGATATCCTTTTGAGGACTTTTGAAAAAGGAAAAGTAACATTCTTCAGACCTCTTATAAGCTGCAATCCAAAAAAAGAAAGAGACAAAGACATAGAACTAATTTGCTCTTACTTAGGAATCCCATACAGCAGTGAAAGATTTGCATATAGCATGGAAGAGGCAGAAAAGCTTATAGCAGCTGGAAGACATGAAGAGATTATAGATGGAATAATGGAAAAATACAAAAAGCTTGAAAGAGAATATGACTTTATTCTTTGTGAAGGAACAGACTTTGAGACTTCTTCTGCAACATTTGAGTTTGACATAAATGCTGAGATAGCAAACAATCTTGGCTGTCCTGTCCTTCTTGTATCAAGTGCAAAAGGGAAAAGTCCTGATCAGATGATAAGCCAGATCAAACTTGCACTGGATTCTATACTTGAAAAAGGAGGTCATACTGTAGGGATAATAGTAAATAGGGTTGAAGGAAATAAGGAAGAACTTTTAGAAAAGCTAAAAAAAGCTTTTTCTTCAAGCCTTATCTATGCTATTCCAGAAGTTCCTCTTCTTTCTTCTCCAAGAATAAAAGAAATTGTAAAACATATGAATGCAAAAGTCATATATGGAGAAAAGCTTATTGAAAGACATGTGAGAAGCTTTGTTGTTGCTGCAATGCTTCTTCCAAACTTTCTTGAAAGGATAGAAGAAGACAGCCTTATAATTACTCCTGGAGACAGATCAGACATAATCGTAGGATGTCTTTCTGCTATTTCTTCACTTTCTATGCCAACTATATCTGGAATAATGCTTACAGGTGGGCTTCTTCCACCTCCTTCTTTAAGAAAGCTTATAGAAGGATATTCTGACATGGTTCCTATACTTTCTGTAAAAGAGAATACATTTCCTGCTGCAATAAAGGTAAGCAGTATTCGTCCAGAGATCCTGCCAGACGACAGTGAAAAAATAGAGCTTGCACTTGATGTATTTGAAGAAAATGTTGATGCAGAAATGCTTCTTGAAAGGATCTTGAAAGAAAGACCAAAGATAATTACGCCAAAGATGTTTGAACACAGACTCATAGAACTTGCAAAAAGAAAGACTGTAAGGATTGTCCTTCCAGAAGCAGAAGATGAAAGGATTCTGAAGGCAACAGAAGTTATTCTCAGAAAAGGAATAGCAAAGATAATACTACTTGGAGATCCTGAAAAGATAAAGAAAAAGGCATCTATTATTGGAGTAAATATAGAAGGAGCAGAGATCATTGATCCAAAAAGATCTCCAAAACTTTATGAATACGCAAAAAAGTATTGGGAACTCAGAAGACACAAAAAAGTTACATTTGAGCTAAGTCTTGATCTAATGCATGATGTAAACTACTTTGGAACGATGATGGTATATATGGGAGATGCTGATGGAATGGTATCAGGAGCAGCTCATACAACAGCAGATACAATAAGACCTGCTCTTCAGATAATCAAGACAAAGGAAGGATATTCAATAATATCTGGCATATTCTTTATGTGTCTTAAGGACAGAGTGCTCATATATGGAGACTGTGCAGTAAATCCTGATCCAGATCCAGAGGAGCTTGCACAGATTGCAATAGCATCTGCTGAAACTGCAATGCAGTTTGGAATAGAACCAAAGGTTGCACTTCTTTCATATTCAACAGGAGATTCTGCAAAGGGAAAGGATGTGGAAAAGGTAAAGGAGGCTGTAAGGATTGCAAAAAGTATTATAAAGGAAAAAGGTCTTCCTGCAGAACTTGATGGACCAATGCAGTATGATGCAGCAGCAGACATGGAAGTTGCAAAAAGGAAGATGCCAGAAAGCCCTGTTGCAGGAAGGGCAACAGTATTCATATTTCCTGACCTTGATACAGGAAACAACACATATAAGGCTGTCCAGAGATCTTCTGGTGCAGTTGCAATAGGTCCTATACTTCAGGGACTCAGAAGACCCGTAAATGACCTGAGCAGAGGATGCACAATAAAGGACATTGTAAATACTGTTGCAATTACTGCAATTCAGGCACAATGAGGATACTCGTAATAAACTGTGGAAGCTCTTCTATAAAGTATCAGCTTTTTGATACAGAAAAGGAAGAAGTTATTTTTTCAGGAGAAGTAGAAAAGATAGGAGAAGAAAAAAGCATACTGGTTCATTATGAGAAAGGAAAAAAAATAAAGAAAGAAGGAAAAATAAGAAATCATGAGGAAGCTTTTAAGCATATAGAAGGGTTTATAAAAGGAAAAAGGATAGATGCTGTTGGACACAGGGTTGTTCATGGAGGAGAAGCATTCAAAGATGCTGTTCTTGTAGATGAGGCTGTAGAAGCTGAAATAGAAAGGAACATTCATCTTGCTCCCCTTCACAATCCTCATAATCTTGAAGGGATAAGAATAGCAAAAAGACTTTTTCCTTCTGTTCCTCATGTTGCTGTATTTGATACAGCATTCTTTCATAACATGCCAGAAGAAGCATTCCTTTATGCTATCCCATACTGCTTTTATGAAAAATACAGGATAAGGAAGTATGGATTTCACGGAACATCACACATGTATGTTGCAAAAAAGACTGCATCTTACATGAAAAGACCCTTAGAGGAGCTAAATCTCATAACAGTTCATCTTGGAAATGGTGCAAGTATGGCAGCAATAGAAAAGGGAAGGGCTGTTGATACGAGTATGGGAATGACTCCACTTGAAGGACTTATTATGGGAACAAGATCTGGTGACATTGATCCAGGAGTTCTTTTTTTTCTTATTGAAAAAGGCCTAAAGCCTGAGGAGCTATACAGGATCCTGAACAGAGAAAGTGGTCTGAAAGGAATATGTGGAATGAATGATATGAGAAAGATACTTGAAAAAAGAGAGGAAAACAGTCTTTGTGATCTTGCTATAAGGATGTATGCAAGAAGGATAAAGAAATACCTGGGAGCATATATGGCATTGCTTGGAGATGTTGATGCAATAAGCTTTACTGCAGGAATAGGAGAAAACTCTTCGGAAATAAGATGGCTTTGCTGCAAAGGTCTTGAAAGTCTTGGAATAAAGTTAGATCCTGAAAAAAACAGGTTGAATAAGACAGAGATAAGCAAAGATGATTCAAAGATAAAGGTATTCGTCATAAAGACAGATGAACAGCTTGTGATTGCAAAACAGACAGAGGAGCTTATCCAAAAGGAAGCTTTATAATGAATGTTGTTCCTTTTCCAATTGAGCTTATAGCCTTTATCTCACCTTTATGTGCCTCTATTATCTTGTAAGATATTGCAAGTCCAAGTCCTGAACCAGAATCTCTTGTCGTATAAAATGGTTCAAATATATGCTGTAACTCTTCTTCTGTCATTCCTTTTCCTTCATCCTGAATCCTTATCTCTACTCCATCCTCCTTTTTTTCTGTTGTAACCTTTACAGTTCCTCCTTCTTCCATTGCCTGAATAGCATTTGTTACTATGTTTATAAAGACCTGTTTTAGTTTGTCTGGATCACACATAATCTCTGGTATTTCAGGTGAAAGACTTGCAACAAACCTGTATTTATCCTTAGGATAAATCTCTCTCATCATCTTAAGCACATCACTTATTACTGAATTTATGTCAGAAGGTCTTCTTATAAGCTTGTATTCTCTTGTAAAGTCTCCAAGGTTGTTTACGAGTCTTTCAAGTCTTGCAACCTCATCAAGTATCACATCAACCTTTTTCAGAAGCTTTTCATCTGTAAGATGACGACGAATCTGCTGAGAAAATCCACCTATTATCATAAGAGGATTCTTTATTTCGTGAGCAACATGTGCAACTGCCTTCCCAACTGCTGCAAGTCTTTCTGACTGAAGAAGCCTTCTTTCCATCTGTTTCTGCCCTGATACATCCCTTATTATAGCAGTAAATGTTATCTCTCCATCTATTTCTGTGCATGAAAGGCTCAGCTCTATTGGAAACTCTTCTCCGTTTTTTCTCAGTGCATTTAACGATACTGTCTTTCCTATTATCTTTGGCTTTCTTGTCTCAAGAAATCTTTTTACATACTGGGAGTGATCACCATAGTATGCAGGAATAAGTATATTCAAGTCCTTTCCTATAATCTCCTCCTTTGAATATCCAAATATCCTTTCAGCTGCCCTGTTAAAAAGTATTATCTTGTGATCCTTATTTATGCTGAGGATTGCATCTGTTGCAGTATCAAGTATTGTTTTAAACTTTTCTTCAGACCTTCTTATTCTACTTATAAGCTCACCATATCCTGTAAGCTTGTTTGATATAATAAGATAAAAAGATCTTCCCTTTTCCTGAAAAACAGGAAATACTTCTACAAAAATCTCTTCCTCTTTTATCCTGTGAACCTTCCTTGAACTTTTCCCTGTATCTATTGCTCTTCTTAAAGGACACGAACTTTCACAAAGTCCTCTGTGTTCATGAATTATCTCATAACATTTTTTACCAAAGGTCTGTGCCTTTGTAACATTATGCTCCTTCAGAAACTTTTCATTTGCATAATGTATTGTCATATCCTGATCAACAACGACTATCCTGTAGTCTATAGTATCAAGTATCTTTTTAAGTATTTCCTTCTTTAGTTCCTTCATGCTCTTGGATGACATCTCTTATATACATTTTTCATATAACTTCTGTCCAAATGAGTATATATCTGTGTTGTTGATATGTCTGAATGTCCAAGCATAAGCTGAACAGATCTCAGATCTGCTCCGTTTTCTAAAAGATGAGTAGCAAAACTGTGTCTTATGACATGAGGAGTTATCTTTTTGTTTATCCCTGCCTTTCTTGCATAAAGCTTTACCATCTTCCAGAATCCTTGTCTTGTAAAAGGCTTTCCTCTGTTATTCAGAAAAAGATAAGGTGAACCATTCCTGTCAAACTTCCTTCTTGCTCCATTTATATACTGCTTTAATGCACAGATTGCCTTTTTTCCAACAGGAACAAACCTTTCCTTTAATCCCTTTCCCATGACCTTCACATACCCAACATCTAAGTTTACATCTTCTAATCTCAATTTTACAAGTTCTGAAGCTCTAAGTCCTGTTGCATAAAGAAGTTCCAACATTGCCCTATCTCTTATTCCTCTTTCCTTAGATGGATCTGGTTGTTCTAAAAGGAGCTCAATTTCGTGTTTACTCAATATATTTGGAAGAGGTTTTGATACTTTTGGAATCTCTAAAAATCTTGAAGGATTATCAGATATTATTCCTTCAAGAACAAGAAACTTAAAAAATGTCCTGATAGCTGATATATTCCTTGCCAAACTTCTTTTAGAGATCCTGCAGCTTAGATAATTCACATATTCCGTAAGCATACCAGTATCTATCCTTCTTATATCCTCTCCTTTTTCTTCAACAAAACTTTTCAGTTTCCTCAGATCCTTTTCATAAGCAGAAACAGTATTTTCTGAAGCCCCCTTTTCTGTGATCATATAACTTAAGAACTGCTCAATCAGATCATCCATACTCTGTCTTTGTAATAATTTCATGACCACCCTCCTCTACAATAACCATTTCTTCAATCCTTACCCCACCCTTTCCAGGCAGGTAAATTCCTGGTTCTATCGTTATTACCATTCCTTGTTCAAGTATTGTAGGATCTGACCTTGAAATTCTTGGAGCTTCATGAACAGCAAGTCCTACACCATGACCAAGACCATGAGTAAAAAAATCTCCAAATCCTGCCCCCTTAATTACATCTCTTGCTATGCCATCTAATTTATCAGTTCTCATTCCTGGTTTTACAAAAGATATAGCTTTTTTCTTTGCCTCATCTACAACAGAATATATCTTCCTGAATTCCTCATCCGGACCATCTATAAATACCGTCCTCGTTATATCAGAACAGTATCCTTCTACCTTTACTCCCATATCAATAATTATTGGCTCATGTGGAAGGAGTTTCTTTTCTGAAGGAGATGCATGTGGAAGTGCACTGTTTTTTCCTGATGCAACAATTGGTTGAAATGAAAGATCTTCTGCTCCTTTTCTGTATGCAAGCTCTCTTATCCTTAGCTCAACCTCCTTTTCAGAAATTCCTGGTCTTATCCAGGATATCACTTCATCCATTATTTCAGATGCCATCTTTGCAGCTTTTTTTATAAGCTCTATCTCACATCCTTCTTTAATCCTTCTTAGTTCCTCAACAATTCCTTCAACAGGAATAAGTTCAAGAGAAACCTTCTCTTTTATCTTTCTATAAGTTCCATAACTCAGATAATTTTCCTCAAAACCTATCTTTTTTGCACCTGTTTCTGAAATTATCCTGCATATCTGATCAAGTATGTCGTCCTTTACTAACTTTATCTCAAAATCAGGAACTTCTTCCTTTGCCTGTATCTCATATCTTGGATCAGTTATAAGAAAAGCATAGTCCTTTCCTATGAGAAGAGATCCTGAAGATTCTGTTATGTGTATGTCAGATGCACTGAATCCAGAAAGGTATCTTCTGTTTTCAGGTCCTAATATCCATAATGCATCAAGTCCTTTTTTAGAAAAAACAGTCCTTAACCTTGATATCCTTTTCCAGAATACATCTCTCATCTTTTTTGGATGGTTTCAATTTATCTTATAATTCCTAAAATTTCAAGGAGTTGATATTTTCTGTATGCTTCTGTTATAAAAGCTTAAAAAAAAGAGGGAATCACATGGAGATAAAAAAAGAGCATAAAGAATTGCTTATGAAAATGGGTCTAAGTGAAGAAGATCTTAAGCTTTTTGATGGAAAGAATGTAAGGTATGAATTTCATGAAGAAAAAGGAGTAAGGATATACGATCCTTTTAGGCTCACATCATATGAGGGATACATAGATATAGACGGATGGAGCAGCTGGAGCAGTGAAGAAGATAGATTTATGGAGAATATAAAAAAGGCAATAGAAAAAGGTCTTCATAGATTTGAGGCAGAAATATCTCCAGAAGATATCAAAAAGAGATTTGAAGGATGATTATTGGTGTTGATACAGGAGGAACATTTACTGACATAGTATTTAGAAAGGATGGAGGTTGGAAGGTATATAAGATACTTTCAACTCCAGAAGATCCTGCAAAGGCTGTTATAGAAGGAATAGAAAAGGTTTCAGGAGATGTTGAAAAGGAATTTGTTGTTCACGGAACTACTGTTGCAACTAATACAATCCTTGAAAGAAAAGGTTCTCTTACTGCAATAATTACGAACAGAGGATTTGAGGATATAATTGAGATAGGAAGGCAGAACAGAAAAAAACTGTATGATCTTTCATACAGAAGACCTCAGTGTCTTGTATCTCCAGAAAACAGATTTGGAGTAAAGGGAAGGATAGATTGCAGTGGAAAAGAGATTGAACCGATTGATATAGATGAGATAAAAAGTGTAATTTCAGAGATAAAAAAAAGGGGAATAGAGTCTGTTGCTGTATGTATGCTTTTTTCATATGCAAATCCAGAGCATGAGATTGTTATAGGAAGACTTCTTTCAGAAGAAGGAATATTCTTTTCACTTTCACACAGGATTGTATCAGAATTTAGAGAATACGAAAGATTCTCCACTGCTGTTCTAAATGCTTATGTTGGACCAAGGATGAAAAGCTATATAAGGAATCTTAAAGAAAGACTGGGTTCACAGTTAAGGATAATGCAGTCAAACGGAGGGATAATATCTGCTGAAATTGCAATGGATCAGCCTGTAAGAACGATATTTTCTGGTCCTGCAGGAGGTGTTGTAGGTGCATATGAAATTGCAAAAAAAGCAGGATTTAGAAGGATAATCTCATTTGATATGGGAGGAACTTCAACAGATGTATCTCTTATAGATGGCAAAATAAGGATAACAGCACAGTCAGAGATATCAGGAATTCCAGTAAAAGTTCCAATGATAGACATACACAGTGTTGGTTCTGGAGGAGGATCAACTGTAAGGCTTGATCCTGGAGGAGCACTTAGGGTTGGACCAGAAAGTGCAGGAGCAGATCCTGGACCAATCTGTTATGGAAAAGGAGAAAAGATAACTGTTACTGATGCAAATCTTTTTTTAGGAAGACTCATTCCTGAATATTTCCTTGGTGGAGAGATGAAGATTTACAGGGAAAGGATAGAAAAGTATTTTTATGATCTTTCAAAAAAAGCAGGACTCAGACCATCTGAACTTGCAGAAGGAATAATTGCTGTTGCAAATTCAAATATGCAAAGGGCAATAAGGAGGATATCTGTTGAAAGAGGATATGATCCAAGAAGGTTTGTTCTTTTTTCATTTGGTGGTGCTGCAGGACTTCATGCATGTGAGCTTGCAAGACTTCTCAGCATCCCACTCGTCATTATTCCAGAAAATCCAGGACTTTTTTCTGCAATAGGAATGCTTATGGCAGACATAATAAAGGATCATTCTTTTACTGTTATGAAAGGTGAAGATCAGATTGATGAAGATGAACTTATCAGGATGTTCAAAAAGATTGAGTCTGAAGCTGTTTCTGAAGTAAAAAAGCAGTCAAAAAGAGTTTACATAGAAAGGTATCTTGATATGAGATATGAAGGACAGTCGTATGAAATAATCGTTCCGTTTAGGAGAGACTTTATAGAACAGTTTCACAGAGCTCACAAAAGACTTTATGGATACAGAAAAGACGATAAGGTTCAGATTGTGAACTTGAGAGTAAGGGTAAGGGGAAAGACAGAAAAGCCAAAGATAAGGGAATATAGGATATTTGAAGAAAAGATACCTGAAAGGGCATTTTTTGATGAAAGAAAGGTTATATTTAATGGAAAAGAATATTGCTGTCCTGTTTTAAAAAGATCAGAACTTCTTCCAGGAAACAGAATAGATGGTCCTGCAATAATTGTTGAATATTCATCAACAGTATTTATTCCACCAGATTCAGAAGCAAAGATAGACAGATTCAGAAACATACTGATCCAGACATGGAAAAAATAAGTCCTGTAGAACTTGAGATATTCAAGAACAGATTCTCTTCTGTTGCAGAAGAGATGGGAGCAGTTCTTCAAAATTCATCCTATTCCCCAAATATAAAAGAAAGGAGAGATTTTTCTTGTGCAATATTTGACAAAGATGGAGAACTTGTTGTTCAGGCACTTCACATCCCTGTTCACCTTGGTTCTATGGCAGTTTCTGTAAAAGAAGCAATAAAAGAGATAAAGATTTCAGAAGGAGACATGGTAATACTTAATGATCCTTTTCAGGGAGGAACACATCTTCCTGACATAACAATTATAGCTCCTGTTTTTTTTAGAAAAAGTCTTTGCTTTTTCGTTGCAAACAGGGCTCATCATTCAGACATAGGAGGGATAAGTCCTGGATCAATGCCCGTATCAAGGAGCATATTTCAGGAAGGACTTATTATACCACCTGTAAAGATTGTAAAAAGAGGAAGAATAGATCGTGAAATAATGAAGCTTATACTCTCAAATGTAAGAACTCCTGAAGAAAGAAAAGGAGATATTGAAGCACAAATTATGGCTAACAAAATAGGAATAAAGAGGATAAAAGAGCTTATGAAAGAAGATCCTGATAAGGTTATCAGATATTCTGATGCACTTATGGATTATGCTGAAGCTGTTATGAGAGATACGATAAGAAGGATTCCTGATGGAGAATACAGTTTTGAGGATTTTATGGATGATGATGGAGCTGGAAATGAAATGATAAAGATAAGCTGTAAGCTGAAGATAGAAGGAGAAGAGGCATATGTTGACTTTTCTGAAAGTGATCCACAGACAGAAGGTTCTATAAATTCAGTATATGGAATAGTCCTTTCAGCAGTCCTTTATGTATTTAGGTCAATTGCAGAAGAAGAAATACCTGCAAATTCAGGTTGCTTAAGACCTATAAAGGTTATAACAAAAAAAGGAACAGTCGTTGATGCATTTCCTCCAGCTGCTGTAGCAGGAGGAAATGTTGAAACAGCTCAAAGGATTGTTGATGTTATTCTGGGAGCACTTTCAAAAGCTATTCCTGAAAAGATACCTGCGGCATCTCAAGGAACAATGAACAATCTCACAATTGGTGGAATAGATCCAAGAAAAGGAAAACCATTTGCATATTATGAAACAATTGGAGGAGGAATGGGAGCAAGTGCAAAACAGGACGGTGAAAGTGCAATACACTGTCACATGACAAATACGATGAATACACCAATAGAAGCACTTGAATACAGCTATCCTCTTCTTGTAAGGCAGTATTCTATAAGAAGGGGATCTGGAGGAGATGGAAAACATAAGGGAGGAGATGGAATAATAAGGGAAATTATGGTCCTTTCTGACTGTGAAGTAACTGTTATTTCAGAAAGAAGAAAGACGAGACCTTATGGTCTTTATGGTGGAAGTCCTGGAGCTTCTGGAAAAAATGTCATTATAAAGGATGGAAAAAGGATTGAATGTGGAGGAAAATTTTCTGCTTTTCTGAAAAAAGGTGATTCAATAAGGATTGAGACACCAGGTGGTGGAGGATGGGGTTTTGTTTTTTAACCTGTTTTTTTTGTCCTGTTTGAAGAAGTCCTTTTCAGCTGCTCAAGCCAGAAGTACACGGGATACATCTCGTTTGCAAATCTGTATGAACCGGGACCTGCTTCTCTGTCTTCCTCTATTATTCCGAGCTTCCTCATTCTTCTGAGGAAGTAAGGAAGAACTTTTTTCTCTCTGGTCTGTCACTGCAAAGCTTCTGTGTGATATACCTTCACGTCCAGATACTTTTTTCCTATCTCTTCAGCAGCTGTTATAATTCCCCTACGGGCATCTTCATCTTTGATGATACCGTCTTCATCTATCCAGAATGTTGCATCACCTATTTCCTGCATGAGGAAAGGAAGACCAGTGGAGTAGTGAACCATAAATTTCATAGCCTTACGCTCAACCTTCATATTCACGGAGTTAAAGGTGCGTTCAAAGAATTCCCGGACTTCTTTATCAAAAAGAGGTCCTATTTCTATGATGCTGAAGATTCTGGCAAGAGAGGGCTGAGCGTTTATGTCGTCAAGGGCAATGAAAAGACCTTTTTTCTCATCCCTTATCTGTTC
>CAZEOQ010000003.1:0-121298 GCA_964513995.1 uncultured Desulfobacterales bacterium
AGTAATTTAGCCTGGTTTTTATTAATTTCCAGTCTTTCAACTACTGTTATCTTCATGCCTTCCTCCTCTTTTGCCGTATATCCTTGAAGCAAAAGAGACTACACATTCCCCTTCTGCTTACAACATCCCTTCAATCTTTCAACCTCCTTTTTAGTTCTTCCTGGATGAGTGCAGCAATAAGTGGAAACATGATCTCATTGTGTCCTATGATGTAATATCCTTTTCCTTTTTCCTTTGTTGGTCTTTCAACAACATTAACAGTTGCTCTGTATTGTTTTATAAAATCAAGATTTATAGCAGTAAACTCATAGACATTATATCCCAGATTCCTAACAAGACTCAATGCTTTTAAAAATACCTCTGGAATAATCACAGCTGACCCCATATTTATAAATACCCCTCCTTCAAGCTCTGATACAAGCTTTGCAAATATTCTGAAATCAAGATGAGATGTCCATCCAATTGCAGCTGGATCAGCTTCTGGATGCATATGAATTATGTCTGTTCCTATTGCAACATGAACTGTAGCAGGAATTTTTAGTTCATATGCATTTGCAAGGATACTGTATTTCTTATATGGAAAATCACTTTCAGAGATCATCTTTCCTACAGCACATCCAAGACCAATCCTTTTTTTATATCCCTCAGATATTGCTCTGTTTAAAAGAACAGCTGTTTCTTCTGTCATACCAAATCTTCCACATCTTAGCTCTTCTTCAACATCTTCAGAAGTATTTCCAGCCATTGCAATCTCCAAATCATGTATAATGCATGCACCATTCATTGCAATCCCTCTGATTATCCTCTTTTTCATAAGATCAATTATAACAGGACTCAAACCAATCTTTATAGGATGTGCTCCCATTCCTAAAAGGACCATCTTTCTTGACTGGACAGCATCAGAAACCTTTTTTACTATCTGTTTCAGATCTCTTGCACAGAGGATGTCTGGAAGTGAATAAAGCCAATCCAGAAGTGTTCCACCATTCCAGGCAGATCCAAATTCTTCTACTTTTACCTTACTTTTCCTTTCTCGTATTGAATACCTCTTTATGTTCTTCAATGATATAGGTTCCATTATCTTTCCTCAAATAATAAGACCTCTACGAGATGACATATTATATGAGCTGTCATTATGTGAACTTCCTGTATCCTTTCAGTTTCACTGCTTTCTACTTTTAAAGAAAGATCAGCAATTTTTAAAAGTCTTCCTCCATCCTTTCCCGTAAAAGCAGAAGTATATATTCCCATTTTTTTTGCTGAAAGAACAGCCTGAATCACATTTTCAGATTCTCCACTTGTGCTTATTGCAAGAAGTATATCTCCAGTTTTTCCTATTGCTTCTATCTGTTTTGAAAAGATCCTGTCAAATGAATAATCATTTGCTATGCTTGTTATTACAGATGTATCAGTAGTAAGAGCTATTGCAGGAAGAGGTCTTCTTTCTATCCTGAATCTGTTTATAAATTCTGCTGCAATGTGTTGACTGTCAGCAGCACTTCCACCATTTCCACATATAAGAAGTTTTCTTCCATTTGAGAAGGCATCTGCTATTTTTTTTGCCAAAAAGATAATCTTTGATATGTTTTTCTCAATAAAGTCCTTCTTTATCCTTATGCTTTCTTCCAGGATCTTATGTATTATCTTTTCCACTTAGAACCTCTCTTATAAGCTTAGATATAGCATCTGCAACAATAGGAACTTCTTCCTTTTGGATTGTCCTTACATCAAGAACAACTCTTTCCCTTTCTACCCTGCATATAATAGGAGGATCATACAGTCTGAACCATTTTTCTATTTCATTAGAAGACATCTTTTCTGATCTTATAGAAATAACAGCTGTTTTTATGTCACAAAGAGGAAGAGCACCCCCTCCTACTTTTGAAATCCCATCAGAAATAGAAATAAAATCCTTTTTTTTACTTTCCTTTATCATCCTGAGGATCCTTTTTGCCCTTTTTCTTACACTCTCATATGGCTCGCATATCATAGAAAGTGTTGGGATCTGCTCTATTGCCATTTTCTCGTCTCTGTAAAGTCTTAGAGTCTCTTCAAGTGCTACAAGTGTAAGTTTATCAATTCTTAAAGCCCTGTTTAGCTGATTCTTTCTTATTTCTTCTATAAGCTGTTTTTTCCCAAGAATTATACCTGCCTGTGGTCCTCCAAGAAGCTTATCCCCACTGAATGTTACAATGTCTGCACCATCAGAGATTGCTTCCTGAACTGTTGGCTCTTTTTGTATTCCATACTTTGAAAGATCAACAAAACATCCACTTCCTAAGTCTTTCATTACAGGAATACCATGTCTTTTTCCAAGCTTTACGAGATCCTTTAATGGAACTTCTTCAGTAAATCCAACAATTGCAAAGTTGCTTCTGTGGACTTTAAGAAGAAGGGCTGTATCCTGATCTATAGCAGATTCATAGTCACTCAGATGTGTCTTATTTGTCGTTCCAACTTCTACCATTATAGCCCCACTTTTTTTCATAACTTCTGGAATCCTGAAAGATCCACCAATTTCAACAAGCTCTCCTCTTGATACTATAACCTTCTTTCCTTTTGCAATGGTATCTAAACAGATAAGGACAGCAGCTGCATTATTGTTTACGACCATTGCTGCCTCTGCAGATGTAAGCTCTTTTAGAAGTTCTTCTACATGAGTATATCTAAGTCCTCTTTTCCCTTTTTCTAAGTCATACTCAAGATTACTGTAAGATCCTCCTATTTCTGCTAACCTTTCTAAAACCCTTTTTGCAAGAGGTGATCTTCCAAGATTCGTATGTGTTATAACACCTGTTGCATTTATTACCCTTCTTAAACTAGGTCTGTTTATTTCATGGAATTTCTCAACAGCCCTTTTTACTATATCTTCAAAGATAATTTCTGATATCCTTTCTTCCATTATACCCTTCCTTATCTCTTCAAGAACCATCCTTATAGCCTTTACAACAATGCTTCTTGGATTTTCCCTCAAAATCTCTTTTATCTTTTCTGTTTCAAGGATCTTGTCTACAGAAGGAATCTTTCTTAAAAGCTCTTTCATCTTTCTCTTGCAAAGAAAAAAATAATCTGATATTTTATTTTCAGAAGTGGTGAGTGTAGCTCAGCTGGCAGAGCACTGGGTTGTGGCCCCAGTGGTCGAGGGTTCGAGTCCCTCCACTCACCTTTAATAGCTTTCCTTTCTTTTCTGAGATATAAATTCATACAATCTTTTTGCCATCTCTTTATTTAGCTTTTTTAAAATCTCTACTTCCTTCATTGCAGTTTCTATATCTCCCATCTGTGCCGATTCATATCCAAATCCATAATGAGCCTGAGCATCATCTGGATCAAGCTGAATTACTTTTTTAAATTCATCTGCAGCTTTTCTGTGCTGTTTAAGTATTCCATAAGCAACTCCTAAGTTAAAGTGTCCATTTATGTGATTTGGATTTATACGAACAACTTCTTTAAAGTGTTTTACAGCACCTTTTGCAATTCCTGCCCATCCATAGATCACACCCAGATTATAATGTGCTTCAAGATGATCTGGATCCAGTTTTATAACCTTTTTGAATTCCCTTACAGCTTTTACAGGCTGAAATGTCCTTTTATATTCAAGACCAAGTCTATAATGGGCATCCACAAATCCTGGTCTTATTAAAATAGCATTTTCAAATGCAGAAATAGCTTCTTCATGTCTTCCAGCATCACTGTATGCACATCCAAGCTTATAATAAGCTTCAGCACTCCTTGGATTTTCCTTAACCATCTTTTCCAGTCTTTTTATCTCATCTGACTGAGCCCATGCTATACTTATGAGAATAAAAAACAAAAAGATCCTCATCTTTTCCTCCTTCCAAACATAGTATACCATGTCATTTCATGATCAAACTCTTTTATTTTATATCCCCTTTTTTCAATAAGAAGTCTTGCTTCAGATATCTCACTTCTCAGTATTCCTGAAAAGACAAAATATTCAGCTTCTAAAAAGTCAATTATCTTTTTTATAACCTGATAGCCTATGTTAGCAATAACAAGATCAGCTTTTTCTCTTCTGATTGTTAAAGCTGCATCTTCAAGTAACACTTCAATTTTATCTTCTAACTTATTTAAATTTATGTTTTTCTTAGCAACCCTTATACAGATAGGATTTATATCCACTGCTATTACTTCTTCTGCTCCAAGTCTTGCTGAAGCAATAGCAAGTATTCCTGTTCCTGTTCCTAAATCCAGGACTTTCTTAGGCATGTATTCTTTAAAAATAAGAGAGATTGCTTTTAAAGAATCCCTTGTTGTTGGATGTAAACAGTTTCCAAAGACCACATTAGGATCAAGTATTATCACATTATCATCTTTTATCTTTTCAGTATTCCAAAAAGGAACAATAATGAATTCTCCTATCTTTATAGAATCATACATCTCTCCATGCCATTGTTCATATGGGATCTGGTATTTTTCAATAATCTTTATAGACAACTTCTTTAATCTTTCCTCTTCAGGTCTTGTAAAAAACAAAAAAGAAAGATCATCTTCAATCCAGTTTCCCAGGTAATTTTCACCCAAGAGCTTCTCCTCTCTTTCACTAATCCTTCTGTCAGCAAGATAAATATAAAGTTCCTTATATGGACATTTCATTTCCTGCAATCATGTGAGCATATCTTATAGGTTCTGGAATCCTGTATTTACAGGAATCAAGAACTATTTTTATAGCTTGAGAAAGCGTTATCCTATGACCTACTGAAACAACTATTGGCTTTACTCCTTTCCTTGTCCTGAGAACTGCCCCAACTGTTCTGTTCTTATATATAAGAGGAGACCAGGAACCTTTTTCTATTCCAGGTTCTTTATAACTTCCACAAAGCACAGATTTTGCACATCCTACAGTAGGCATATCTATAAGGACTCCTATGTGACTTGCAATTCCTATCCCTCTTGGATGAGCTATTCCCTGTCCATCAAATAAAAAAAGATCTGGAATATTCTTAAGTTTTTTTATTGCCTTAAGTATAACAGGACCTTCTCTGAAACTAAGAAATCCTGGAATATATGGAAATCTGATCTCTTTTTTTGCAATAGAAACTTCTACCTTTCTCATCTCAGGATATTCCATAACCACTATACATGCAATTCCTTTTTTTTCCTTTACTGAAACATCCACACCAGCTATAAGAGATACCTCCTTCTTTAAAGGTTCACACCTTACTTTCTTAGAAAGCCTTTCCTGGATTTTTTTTATCTTTTCTATTTTCATATTGACAAAAAGAACTTTGTTCTTATATTTTACTGAAAAAAAACAAAGGAGGTAAAGAGATGAGGAAGCTTTTAGGAATTTTTGTGTCTCTTCTTTTGGGCTTTTCCTTGTGTTATGCAAAAGGATCAGACATCCTTCCAACTCATAGCTTTAGTGCAAGCTTTGAGGCAGTTCATTTTGACTATGATCAGACAAGTGGAATTGATGTAGAAGATTACATGTATGGAACTTTTGGTGGATATACCTATCATGATCATGGGTTTATTGGAATTCCTTTGATGTTTGAGACAGATGTAGAATTTGCAACAAGCAATGATATGGATACAGACGGATGGTATCCTGATTATAGTGCTTCAGGTACACCAAGCAAGTATGTAGTTGGAGATTCTGATAATTATCTTTTGGAAGTAAGATGTCTTGTAGGATATGACTTTTCATTAGGAAAGCACATAGTAACCCCTTACATAGGATATGGCTATCGCTACTGGAATATGGACAATCCTGATCTGAGAGATCAGACTGTAGCAGGAAATCCACAAGTTCCTGGATTTGAACAGGAGACAGAGTATCACTACTCACCAATTGGAGTAAAGACAGTCTCTCCAATAAATGACAAATGGCTGTTTAAGACGATGTTTGAATTTGATCTTCTTTGGGATGGAAAGGTGGAGAAAAATATAAGTGATGCAAATTCTGCATATGGTGATACAAAATGTGAGCTTGATTTTGGAGATGGGTATGGATTCAGGTTTGCTGTTCAGCTTGAAAGAAAGATAACACAGAAGATAAGCCTTTGGCTTGAACCTTATATGAAATACTGGAACATAAAGGAATCAGATCAGGTAGGGATTCCTGGAAGTGGTTTATCTGTAGTTGAACCTAAGAATGATACGACTTGCTGGGGAATCCGTTTAGGAGGAAGTCTGAATTTCTAAATTGACAAATCAGGAAGTTTTGTTAATATTTATTAAAAAGTGGCGGTGTAGCTCAGCTGGTAGAGCATGCGGCTCATATCCGCAGGGTCACAGGTTCGAGTCCTGTCACCGCCACTTTTTTAAATACTGATGAAGCTTTACTTTAAAAAAAGGGATTTTGGTATAATTGATGAGGCTTTAGAAATAGCTGAGGATCTGACAGCAAACTTCTACAAGTTTTCTACAACACAATGGAAAAAGAGACATAAGTATGATGTAAGAACTCTTATCTCACTAAAAAAATATCAGATAACTGATAAGGCTTTTGCTGTAATATACCAGGACAAGATAAAAGACTTAAGCTGTGTTCCTCAAAAAATAGAAAATGTTTATCTTATCTGCCTTCAGGATCATCTGATACTCAGGGCTATTTTAGAAGACAAGAATCTTTCTCTTTTGCCTTTTTTGGTATATATCTTAACTCATGAGCTTGTTCATATAGTAAGATTCTGTAACTTTTATCAAAGCTTTTATTCGGAAGATAAGGAAAAAGAAGAAGAGATTGTAGACTCAATTACATTTGAGATACTGAAGTCAGTAAAACTTCCAAGGCTAAGCTATGTCTTAGAGATGTATGCGAAAGGAGGTGAAGGATATGCCAGTATATGAGTATGAATGCACGAAGTGTGGAAAGAGGATAGAAGTAATGCAGAAGTTTTCTGATCCTCCAATTGAAAGATGTGAACTGTGTGGTGGAAAGATGAAGAAGCTTATATCTCAGTGTTCTTTTCATCTTAAAGGGACGGGCTGGTATGTAACGGATTATGGATCAAAGGCTAAGCAAAAGAAAGAGAAAAAAGATAAAAAAGGAGAATAGATCATGCATCCTTTAGATGGTGAAAGAGTGCAAAACAGGATTATAAGACACTTAGACAGGCTTGAAAAGCAACAGTGGTTTCAGAGGGAAAGATTTTTTAGGTTTAAGATGGATGAGATACAAAACAAATTAATGCAGGCTCTTATTAATAACAAGATAATAGAGACAAATAATCCTACTTCTGTAGCAAAGGCACTTGCAGAAGGACTGAAAAAGGCTCTCAAAAGTTCTGATTTTGAATTTCAGTATTTTGTATCTCCTATAAGAGATCTTGTTCCAAAGCCTGATCCTATTTCTCTTTACATGACTCAATATGTCCTGGAAGTCCTTATTGATCATCCAGATGTTATTGAGATATACGGAACGGATGAACAGATATATAAGACAATAAATTCTGTATTGAGACAAAGCTATGCTGAATTTGAAAAGATAGAAAAAGAGATAATGGAACAGCTTTCACATAACAAAAACCTCATTCCTGGTTCAAGAGAGTATGAAATAGTTCTGGATCAGATGCTGAGGAAGAAATTGGGAGAACCAAAGAAGATATAGGAGTTATTAAATGAAGAAGATAGCTTTTCTTTTTCCTGGTCAAGGCTCTCAGTATGTAGGGATGGGAAAGGACATCTTTGAGAACTTTCCTTATGTAAAAGAGATATTTGAGCAAGTAGATGAAGTATGTAAAAAATCAATATCAAGGCTTTGTTTTGAAGGTCCTATAGAAGATCTGACCCTTACAGAAAATCTTCAACCAGCAATTACTGCAGTAAGTCTTGCTTGTCTTTCTGTAATCAAGGCACATGGAATAAATCCTTATGTATCAGCAGGACATAGCTTAGGAGAATACAGTGCACTTGTTTCAGCAGAAGTTATAAGCTCATATGATGCACTTAGGCTCGTTCAAAAAAGAGGAGAGCTTATGCATAAACAGTCAATGAAAAGACCTGGAGGAATGGTAGCTATAATTGGTCTCAGTATAGAAGAGGTTCAGGAAGTTGTGGAAAAGGCAAAATCTTATGGAATTATATCTGTTGCAAATCACAATACTGAAGAACAGATAGTAATTACTGGAGAAGAAAAGCCTCTTTCAGAAGCTGTTAAGATTGTGAAAGAAAAAAAAGCAAAAGCAATTCCACTAAAAGTAAGTGGTGCTTGGCATTGTGAGCTTATGAATGAAGCTGCAACTCAGTTTAGGGAATTTATAAAAGAGATAAGATTTGAAAGACCTACTTCAA
This sequence comes from uncultured Desulfobacterales bacterium, assembly GCA_964513995.1. GTDB lineage: Bacteria > Desulfobacterota > DSM-4660 > Desulfatiglandales > JALVZP01 > CAZEOQ01. The sequence goes on from CAZEOQ010000003.1 coordinate 8,260, forward strand.
AGATTATATTTAATGCAACTGCAAAAGAGGAAGAAGATCCTGAAAAGATAAAGGAGCTTATGGTAAGACAGCTTATAAGTCCTGTAAGATGGTATGACAGCATGAGAAAGATGATAAATGATGGAGTGGATATATTTGTAGAAATTGGACCAAAAAAAGTATTATCAGGTCTTTTGAAAAAGATTGATAAAAAAGTATCTGTTTATAATGTGGAAGATTCAGAAACTCTAAGAAGATTCCTTGACAACATCCTTTAACTCTTCCATGAATCTTCTTAAAAGATAAGCTGACTTTTTTCCTGGCCTTTCTTCTACTTTACTGTTTATATCCACTGCAAAGGGATTAACAGTCCTTATTGCCTCTTTTATATTATCAGGTCCAATCCCTCCTGAAAGTATAATAGGAATTCCAAATTTTTTTGCCTCTTTTGCTATTGACCAATCAAAACTTCTTCCTGTGCCTCCTTCTACTTCTTTTACATAAGTATCAAGAAGTATAGCCTTTACTTTACCTCTGTATTTTTCTATCTCACCTAAGCTAGACCTATCCTTTACTCTTATCGCCTTTATTACTCTTGGCATAAGCCTTTCACAAATCTGAGGTGATTCATCTCCATGGAGCTGGACAAGATCAAGTCCACAATATCTTATAGCATCTTCTATAAGCTGATATTCCTCATTTACGAATACTCCTACTGACTGGATAAAAGGGGGGAGAGAAGAAATTATCTCTCTTGCTTTTTCAAATGTTATTCTTCTTGGACTTTTTTTAGCAAAGATAAAGCCTATAGCATAAACTCCAAGCTCAACACATACTTTAGCATCCTCTATGTTCGTTATTCCACATACTTTTACTCTCATCTTTTAGCTGAAGCCACAATCTCTTTTACCTTTTTCCTTATATCCTTGCTTCTCATAATAGATGTTCCAACAAGGATTGCATCTATTCTTTGCTTTTTCAAAAACTCTACATCTTCTTTTTTTGATATCCCGCTTTCACTTACGATCAAAAGACCTTCTGGAATGTATTTCAGAAGTTCTGCTGTTTTTCTTATATCTACCCTGAATGTAGAAAGATCTCTGTTGTTTATTCCTATGATCTCTGCTTCACATCTTAAAGCCTTTTTAAGATCCTCTAAATCGTGTATTTCTACCAAAGGATCAAGTTCAACTTGTTTGCATATGGAAATAAACTCCTTTAGGAGATTTTCAGGAAGTATTCTTGCAATTAAAAGGATTGCATCAGCTCCAAAACTTTTTGTTTCTTCTATTTGAATAGGATCAATTATAAAGTCTTTTCTAAGAATTGGGATTGATACTTTCTTTTTCAATTCAGGAAGCCACTCTATGTTTCCCTTAAAAAACTTCTTTTCCGTAATAAGAGATATTGCCGAAGCTCCTTCTTCTTCATATATTTTTCCAATTGAAACAGGATCAGAAAGATCTCTTATCTTTCCTTCTGAGGGTGAAAAAAATTTTATTTCTGCAATAAGATCTAATCTTTCCTTCTTTGATATAGCCTTCTTAAAACTTCTTTTTTCAAAAAAATCCTCTATTTTTGGTATTCCTTTTTCTTTCAGTCTTTCTACCTCTTTTCTTTTTTCTTCTATTATCTGAGTCAGTTTGTTGTGCATCTTCTAGTAAAATCTATTAATTCATTCAGTTTTTTCATTGCTAATCCAGAATCTATTATCTTTTCAGCTATCTTTATCCCTTCTTTTATGTCCTTTGCTTTTTTTGAAAGAAAAAGAGCTGCAGCTGAATTCAAAAGAACTATGTCTCTTTTTGGTCCTTTTTCTTTTCCCTGAAATATCTCAAGTATTATCCTTGCATTTTCTTTTGAATCCCCTCCTTTTACCTCCTCAGGGCTTGCCCTTTTTATTCCAAAGTCCTCTGGTCCTATTTCAAATGTCTTTATTTTCTCCTCATAAAGATACGATATCCTTGTCCTATCACATATACTTATCTCATCCATTCCATCAAATCCACAGACTACCATAGCCCTTTTTACTCCTAATTTGAGAAGTACACAAGCTATTTTTTCTGTAAGATCAGGAGAATATACACCAAGGAGTTGTATCTTTGCACCTGCAGGATTTGTAAGAGGTCCCAGAAGATTAAATATTGTTCTTATTCCAAGTTCTTTTCTTGGAGAAGCTGCAAACCTTATTGCAGGATGATAGACTGGAGCAAAGAGAAAACCTATCCCTACTTCTTCTATACACTTCTTTACGAGTTCAGCAGAAAGATCTATCCTCACTCCTAATTCTTCAAGGAGATCAGCACTTCCACATCTGCTTGAAACTGATCTGTTTCCATGCTTTGCTACACAAACTCCAGCAGCTGCAGTAACAAATGCACATGCAGTGGATATGTTAAAAGTATTGTATCCATCTCCTCCTGTCCCACATGTATCAAGCAGATCCTCTTTTTCTACATTTACAGATAATGCCTTTTTTCTCATAGCCTTTGCTGCTCCACATATCTCTTCAGCTGTTTCTCCTTTCATCCTAAGGGCTGTTATAAATGCTGCTATTTGGGAAGGGGTAGCTTTTCCTTCCATTATAAAAGAAAAAGCAAGCTCCATTTCTTCTTCTTTAAGATCCTCTCTGTTTACAACTTTTGATATGAACTTCTTTAGCATAATGGTATTATTTAACAAATTATCTCCTCAAGAAAAAGCTTTTTATTTGTCTATGATTTCCTATGATTTATCCCATGAGAATCATTCTTTTTCTGATATTCTTATCCAATTTCTGCTATGCTGTAACTTCTGTAAGGGTAATCACTGTAAAAAGGAAAATCTTTGAATTAAATAAAGAATATGTAGGTCGTGTAGAAGCTATAAGAGAGGTATATGTAAAGTCAAGGGTTGAGGGGTATATAGAGGAAGTAAGGTTTAAAGAAGGAGATTATGTAAAGAAAGGTCAGATACTTTATGTGATAGATCAAAAGCCATATATAGCAGAAGTTGAACTAGCCAAAGCAATACTTGAAAAAGCAAAAGCTCATCTTTTTAAAGCAAGACAACATCTGAAAAGACTTCGCTCTGCATCTCCTGAAAGTGTTTCAAAGATAGATCTGGATGATGCCTTAGCAGATCTTATGCTTGCAAAAGCAGAGCTTTTAGAAGCAAAGGCAAGATTAAAGAAGGCAAAGATAAATTTAGGGTATACCTTAATAAAAGCTCCAATAGATGGCATTGTAGGAAAGTCTTTTTTAAAAGAAGGAAATCTCGTAGGACCTAATACTGGACCTTTATGCAGGATAGTTCAAATAGATCCTATAAGAGTTGTTTATTCTGTAAGTGAAAAAGACCTGGATGAGATACAGTTAAGTTTGAAGAAGATGTTTTCTGTAAAGTTAAAACTTCCAGATGGGAGCATGTATTCAGAATGTGGAGAGATAGATTTTGTTGATAATCATGTGGATCCTAAGACAGGGACAATTTCCATATGGGCAGTATTTAAAAATCCAAAAAGACTTTTAGAACCTGGAATGTATGTCATAGCTATTCCTTTCCTTAAAGAAAAAAAGGCTTTTATAACTGTTCCTCAATCTGCTGTTTTAGAGGATAAAAAAGGGAAATTTGTTCTTGTTGTTAACAGAGAAGAAGAAGTTGAAATAAGAAGGATAAAGGTATCCTTTATGGCAGGAACTGAATGGGTTGTTAAAGAAGGATTAAAGGAAGGTGAAAAGGTAATTGTTCAGGGAATATTAAAAGTGAGACCTGGACAAAAAGTAAAGGCTTTTGAGTAATGCTTGAGATATTTATAAAGAGACCTAAGCTTTCAGCTGTCATCTCAACAGTAATAACTCTTCTTGGACTTATATCCATTTTCCACATACCTACTTCCCAATATCCAGAAATAACTCCTCCTCAAATAGTAGTAACTGCTTTTTATCCTGGTGCAGATGCAAAGACACTGGAAGAGTCAGTAGCAGCTCCAATAGAAGAAGAGGTAAATGGTGTTGAAAACATGCTTTACATGTCTTCTACATGTTCAAATACAGGGATATATGTGCTTAGAGTAACATTTGCAGTAGGAACAGATCCTGACATAGATCAAATAAATCTTCAAAACAGACTTCAGTTAGCAATTCCTAAGCTTCCAAAAGAGGTCGTTGAGATTGGGTTAGAAGTGAGAAAAAGGGCTTCAGGCATTATGGCAGCAATAAGCTTTTATTCTGAAAAAAGAGACATGCTTTTTTTGAGCAACTTCGTAAGCAGATACATAAAGGATGAACTTATAAGAATCAAAGGTGTAAGTGATGTCATTATATTTGGTGAAAAGGAATACAGTATGAGGATATGGTTAGATCCAGATAGGCTAACCTCTTTAGGACTTACAGTATCTGATGTAATCAGAGCTATAAGAGAACAGAACATTCAGGCTGCACTTGGTGCTATAGGTTCTCCTCCAATAAAGGAGAATCAGAAGGTTCAGTATATTATAAGAGCAAAAGGAAGGCTAAGAGATGTTGAAGAATTTGAAAACATCATTGTCAAGACAAATGAAAAAGGAGGAATTGTAAGGATAAAGGATATTGCAAAAGTAGAGCTTGGAGCAAGGTCATATACCCATCAGTCTATTCTAAATGGAGTTCCTGCAGTGACTGTAGCAATATATAAGATGCCAGGAGCAAATTCAATAAAGACGATGGAGAAGATAAGGAAAAGATTAAAGCAGATTCCAATGCCTGAGGATATAAAATACAAGATAATCCTTGATACTACAAAATATGTAAAATGTGCAATAAGAGAAATAAGAAATACGCTTTTTTTGACCTTCTTTATCGTCATTATCGTTATTTTTATCTTTCTCAGAAACCTTCAAGCAACACTTATTCCTGCTTCTGCTGTTCCTGTTTCTATAATCGGAGTATTTCCTTTTCTTCTTATCATAGGCTATAGTGCAAATACTGTTTCACTTTTTGCTCTTATTCTTGCAATTGGACTCGTGGTTGATGACGCTATTATAGTAGTTGAGAATGTTCATAGGATAATGGAAGAAGAAGGGATTTCACCTGAAGAGGCTACTCCAAAGGCTATAAGACAGGTAATAGGTCCTATTGTTTCTACTACTTTGGTTTTACTTTCAGTATTTGTTCCTGTAGGGTTCATAAAAGGGATACCCGGAAAACTTTACAGACAGTTTGCTTTTACTATTTGCACAGCAGTCGTTATATCTTCCATATGTGCAATCAGTCTAAGTCCTGCTCTTTGTGCAACAGTTCTGAGACCTGTATCAAAAAGGAGGAGTGCAAGGATCTTTGAAAAATTCAGAAAAGGGTATGTCAGTTTATCAAGATGGCTTTTGAAGAAGCTTCCTCTTCTTTTTTCCTTTTTTATCTTTATCCTTATCATAGCATACTTTCTCTTTAAAAGACTCTCATTCAGCTTTCTTCCACCAGAAGATCAAGGATATTTTTTCTTCAATGTTCAGCTTCCAGAAAATGCATCCCTTCCAAGGACAAGCAGGATTATAATGAAACTGACAGAAGAGATAAGGAAGGTAAAAGGTGTAAGTGATGTTATAGGAGTAAGTGGATATAGTTTTTTAAGTGGAAGTGCAGACAATTTAGGATTTGGAGTGGTTATACTAAGACCTTGGAATGAAAGAAAAAAGAAAGAGCTTCATCTTTTTTCAATAATGAGAAATGTGCAGAAGATATTTTCTTCTATTCCAGATGCAGACATCTTTGCCTTTCCTCCTCCTCAGATCCTTGGTTTGGGAAAAACAGGAGGATTTGATTTAAGGATCCTTGCAAAGAAAGGTCAATCTCCTCAGGAGCTTGCTTCTGTTGTAAAGTCTTTGATCATTTCTGCAAACAAAAGTCCTGTCCTTACAAGAGTTTTTACAACTTACAGAGCAGATAGTCCGCAGATATATATAGAGATTGAAAGAAGAAAAGCAAAGATACTCAAAGTTCCAATAAGCAGGATCTATTCTACATTGCAGGCTTACTTTGGTTCATACTACATAAATGACTTTAACTTTTATGGAAGGGTTTATCAGGTAAAGATTCAGGCAAAAAGAGAATTCAGAGATGAAATAAAAGACATAAGGAGGATATATGTAAGAAGTGATTTGGGAGAGATGATTCCACTTCAAACTCTTATAAAGATCTCACATACCTTAGGTCCACCTTTTATTTATCGCTATAACCTTTTTCCAAGTGCTCAGATAAATGGAGAAGCAGCTTTTGGATTCAGTTCAGGAGATGCCATAAGAGAGATGGAAAGGATTATGAAAAGAGTTCTTCCTGAAGGTTTTTCATACGAATGGTCATCTGTGTCATTTCAGGAAATAAGGACAAAGGGACAATTAAAGAATTTGTTTTTCTTTGCTCTTATTTTCACATATCTCATCCTTGTTGCTCTTTATGAAAGCTGGCTTCTTCCTCTGGCTATAATCTTTTATGTTCCTATATCCACATTTGGTGCTCTTTTGGGATTAAATCTTCTGAGGATAAGCTTGAGTATATATGCTCAGATAGGAATCATACTTCTTATAGCCCTTGCTACAAAAAATGCTATCCTTATAGTAGAATTTGCAAGGGATAAAAAAGAAGAAGGTCTTTCAACCTTTGAAGCAGCAACAGAAGCTGCAAGGATAAGATTTAGACCTGTCCTTATGACGGCATTTACATTTATATTTGGTGTTATTCCTTTGCTTTTTTCAAAAGGAGCAGGTGCTATAAGTAGGATCCACATAGGTGCGACAGTATTCTTTGGAATGCTTATTGCAACAACAGTAGGAATATTCTTTATTCCTGGTTTTTACTTCGTAATACAGTCCTTCATAGATAAGATAAAAAGATGAGGATACTGCTTCTTCTTTTTTTCATTACAGCCTGCTCTGTTGGACCTGAATATGAACCTCAGAGAATAAAAGTTCCAAAAGATTGGGGTATTATTTCAGAAAAAGGGATAAGGGAAAAAAAGGAATTTGAGATTGGAAGATGGTGGGAGAAACTGAAAGATCCTGTATTGTCTAAGCTTATAGATTCAGCCATAAAAGGAAATCTGGACTTAAAAGTTGCTTTATCCAGACTAAGAGAGGCAAGAGCTCTTAGATTAATAGAAAAGTCTAAACTTTTCCCATGGATAGACTCTTCAGCAGCTTATACAAGGAAGAGACATCCTGAGACAGGAAAGACATCTGAGCTTTATTCAATAGATATTGATGCAAGCTGGGAAGCAGACATATTTGGAGGGATAAGAAGATCTATAGAAGAGGCAGAAGCAAGACTTTTTGCAGAAATGGAAAATGTAAAAGATGTGCTTGTAAGTCTTGTATCAGAAGTTGCAATAAATTATGTTGAGCTTAGGACTTATCAGGCAAGGCTTAAAGCTTTAAAGGCAAACATAAAAGCCCAGGAAGGAATATATAAGCTGAATCTATCAAGATTTAAGGCAGGTCTTATTGACGAACTTGCTGTTGCTCAATCAAGGTATATACTGGAAAGCACGCGAGCAAAAGTCCCTTATTTAGAAGAGCAGATAGAGAAGGTAAAAAACAGAATAGCTGTTCTTCTTGGAAAGATGCCAGCAGAATTAGAAAAAGAACTTTTTACTCCTCGTCCTATACCAAGACCTCCTGTAGAAATAGTCATAGGAATTCCTGCTTATGTCTTAAGAAACAGACCAGATGTAAGAAGGGCTGAAATGGAATTTGCTGCTGCAACATATGCTGTTGGGAAGGCAAAGGCAGATCTTTATCCTAAGGTTGATCTTTCTGGAAGTATAGGACTTGAAGCTATTGAAAAAGGAGATCTTTTCAGATGGGCTAGAAGAACCTGGTCTTTGGGAATAAGGATAACATGGAAGATATTTCATGCAAATCAACTGAGGTTAACAGTAAATGTTTACAGTGAAAGGCAAAAACAAGCTTTTTTTAAGTTTAAAAACACTGTTCTTAAGGCAATAGAAGAGGTAAGAAGTGCTATAATAGCCTATGTACAGGAGAAGAAAAGGGAAAAAGCTTTAGAAAAAGCCCTTGCTTCTGCAAAAAGGACTTACAAGCTTGCACTGGACAGATATAAAGCTGGACTTATAGATTTTACTGATGTCCTTGATGCTGAAAAAGCTGTCCAGACCTTAGAAGATCAATTAGCTGAAAGTAGAGGAAAAGTTGTCTTGAATCTTATAAGATTATACAAAGCAATTGGAGGAGGATGGCAAAGCTTCAGTCTGAAAACTTAGATCCTTTTGTCCTTGGTTCTGGAAGATACTCTACTGTTGGAATCCTCCTTACAGGTTGTGGATAAAGAGACATAAGCTGATAGATAATTTCTGGCATATCTGTAGAAACTGGAAGTCCCAAATCCTTTGCTTCTTTTGCTGTTATAGGATAATCATGGGTCCAGTGACCTTCTGTTAGCTTCTTTGCAATCTCATAACTTTTCTCTTTTCCAAATCTGTCTTCTAAAAGCTCTACTATAGCATCTTGAAGCTGTCTTATAGCCTTTTCAGCAAGATCTGCCATGATAAGTGTTTCATCACTTACATGTTCAATTGGCTTATTTTTAATAGCTTTAAGAAGAGATGGGGCTGGATACTTTCCAAGCTGTGGATCAAGAGGTCCTAAGACTGCATCAGGACTCATAACGATTCTGTCTGCTGCAAGGGCTATAAGAGTTCCTCCACTCATAGCATAATGTGGGATAAAGACCGTTACAGGAGCCCTGTGCCTTTTTAAAGCCCTTGCAATCTGTAAAGCAGCAAGGACAAGTCCTCCTGGTGTATGGATTATGATATCTAAAGGTATGTCAGGATCAGTCATATGGATTGCTCTAAGAACTTCTTCTGAATCGTGAACATCTATATATCTCATTATAGGAAAACCTAAGAAACTCATAGTCTCCTGTCTGTGAACAAGGAGAATAACCCTTGAGTTTCTTTCTGATTCAAGTTTTGATATAAGCCTTTGCCTGCTAAGCTCTATGGATTTCTGTCTGAGTATAGGTTGCAATGAGATCAGAACCAGAAAGATCCAAAAAAGATCAAATATATGCATATTATCCTACCTCCTTTTTTATAATTATATCGGCAGAAAGAAAAAAAATGTACTATTTTTTATTGATAAATTTGCATGACTTTTATAAGCTAAAAAAGAAAGATGAAAAGGAAAAGCTTAATTATTATCCTGTTACTTCTATCCTCCCTTGTTTTCATTCCTTATAAAAGCAAGACATCAGAATTTGACGACTTCTATCAAAAGATAGACCTCCTTATGGAAGTCATAAGAGAGATTCAAAAAAACTATGTAGAACCTGTTGATCCAGAAAAGCTTATATATGGAGCAATAAGAGGAATGATAAAGACACTTGATCCACATTCATCCTTTATGACAAAGGACGAATATCAAGAGCTTATGATAGAAACTAAAGGAAGTTTTACAGGAGTTGGAATAGAGATAACGATAAAAGATAATGTGCTTACTGTTGTTGCTCCTATAGAAGGAACGCCTGCCTACAGAGCAGGGATAAAACCTGGAGATAAGATCATAAAGATAAATGATAAACCGACAAAGGACATGACTCTTATGGAAGCAGTAAAGAATATAAGAGGACCAAAAGGGACAAAAGTAAAGCTTACTATACTGAGAGAAGGTGAACCAAAGCCTCTTGAGTTCGTTATAACAAGAGATGTGATTCCTATAAGGAGTGTTAAAGGATACATGTTAACTCCTCATATAGGATATGTAAGGATATCAACATTTCAGAGCAATACTTCAAAGGAGTTAAAAAAGATTTTAGAAAAACTAGAAGAAAAAGGTCTAAGAGGACTTATATTGGATCTTAGGAATGATCCTGGAGGACTTCTGAATCAGGCTGTAGAAGTTGCTGATCTTTTCCTTGATTCTGGAATTATTGTAACAACAAAAGGAAGGAGAGAAAATCAGAATATAAAAGCAGTAGCTCATAAAAACGAGAAAAAAAGGGATTATCCTATGGTAGTTCTTGTAAATGGAGGGACAGCAAGTGCTGCAGAAATCGTTGCAGGTGCTCTTCAGGACAACAGAAGAGCAATTATTGTTGGAACAAGAACTTTTGGAAAAGGATCTGTTCAAACAGTTATTCCTCTCTCTGATGGCTCTGCCTTAAGACTTACAACAGCAAGATATTACACGCCAAGTGGAAGATGTATCCAGCTGACAGGTATAGAACCGGATATTGAAGTAGAATACATTCCTCCGAGAAAGAAAAAGATAAGATTTTTAAGAGAAAAGGACCTGGGAAGAAATGTCTTGAAAGCAGAAAAGATGAAGGAAGAAGAAAAGATTGTCAGCAAAAAGGCAAAAGAACTCATAGAAAAAGACAATCAGGTAAGATTTGCTTTGAGACTCCTTGAACACTGGGACAATCTTAAGGAAGTAGTCGGAAAGAATCCATGAAGAGGTGGGCTGTAATATTTGACATGGACGGAGTTCTCATAGACAGCTATAAAGCTCACTTCCTTTCTTGGAAAAGGATGCTTAAAAGATATGGATTGGAAATGAGTGAAGAAGAATTTTCTTCTACATTTGGTCAGACAAACAGGGATATACTTTCTCGGATTTTTCCAGATCTAAAAGAAGAGGAATATGAGAAGATGGCTAATCAAAAAGAGGAGATATTTAGACAGATAATAGAAGAAGATTTTCCTGAGATGGAAGGAGCATCTGAGCTTATTGAAGAAATTCATAAAGCAGGAGGTCTTTTGGGTATAGGATCATCTGGACCTTTTGAAAATATAAAAACAGTCCTTAGAAAACTTCCTGCTGGTAGGTATTTCAGTGCAATAGTAAGTGGGAGTGAAATAAAAAAAGGAAAACCAGATCCAGAAGTGTTTCTTAAGGTTGCAGAAAAGCTAAAAATCCTTCCATCCAGATGTATTGTCATAGAAGATTCTCCTGCTGGTGTAAAAGCAGGAAAAAGAGCAGGATGTTCTGTAGTTGCTCTTACAGGAACAGTTTCTAAAGAATATCTTATGGAAGCTGATCTCATTGTAGATTCTCTGAAAGAACTTAATCCAGAGATCTTGCAGAAACTTCTTAAATGTTAGTCATTTCTGTTATTCTTGCAGCTGGAAGAGGGACAAGGATGGGATCTTATAAAAATAAGACTACCCTGTCTCTTTTTCCAGAAGAGACTGGCTATGAATATCCTATTATTTTAGAGATACTCAAGAATCTTCCCTTAGGAAAAAGGATTATCGTAGTAAATTACAGAAAAGAAGACATACTTAGAGTAACTTCAAAGCTTGATGTAACATACTGCATTCAGCCCGTGCTGAATGGGACAGGAGGAGCTGTTATTTCTGCATCTGAATTGATAAAAGAAACTGAAATGGATTATGTTTTGATAACTGTAGGAGACGCTCCCTTTGTTAAAAGACAGACTTATCTTAAGCTCATAGATAAACTTAAAGAAGATGATCTTGTCGTTCTTGGTTTTAGTTCAGAAGATAAAAGACAGTATGGAATCCTGGAGATAGAAAAGAACGCAGTAAAAAGAATAATAGAATGGAAGGTATGGAAAGATCTTTCTATTAAGGAGGAATGTCTGTGTAATGCTGGAATATATGCAGTAAAAAAAGAGATCCTTCTCAGATATATCCCTGTCCTTTCTTCAAGACCTCATACAGTAGAAAAACGGATAAATGGAAGGCTGAGAAAGATAAAGGAATATTTTTTTACAGATATAGTGGAGTATATGAATAAAGATGGATTAAAGGTTGGTTATGTAATTGCAGAAAAGGATGAAGCAATGGGAATTGATGATCCAGATAGCCTTTCATATGCAAGGAAGATTTTTATCTCTAAGAGGATTTAAGGAGCTCTGAAAGCTTCCTTAGAGAATTTCTCTGTCCCAAAGCAATAAGTATATCTCCTTCTTCTATCTTTGTCTTAGAAGAAGGGTTGAATACCATACCCCTGTCTTTTTTCCTTATAGCAACTATTATAACATCCATCTTCTGTCTTATTCCTGAATCTTCCAGTGTAACACCATTTAAAGGAGAACCTTTTCCTACTTTCAGTTCTTCCATCTCAAGTTCTATTTCTCTGTTATAAACAGTAAGTTCTAAAAATTCGGATACTGTGGGTCTTGCAATAAGATTTGCTACTCTTTGTCCTCCAACAAGATGAGGCATAATTACTCTGTCTGCTCCTACTCTGAGAAGTTTCTTATAAGTATGTTCCTCATCAGCTCTTGAGAGTATAAAAAGATTTGGATTAAGTGTTCTTGCTGTCATCGTAAGGAAAAGATTGTCTGCGTCAGATGAAAGAAGTGCAACAATCCCTTTTGCCCTTTCAATTCCTGCTTCTATGAGGATATCCTCTGCTGTTGCATCTCCTATGAGATAAGGATGTCTGTTTCTTTCTAAATCATCTTTTAGTTCTGGATTTTTTTCAATAACAAGATAAGGAATTCCTCTAAGCATAAGTTCATTTGCTACGACCTTTCCAAGCTTACCATAACCACATATTATGTAATGATCCTTTAATTCCAATTTTTTCCTCCCAAGTATAGATACAATCTGAAATTCTATCATTGTTTGAGCAAAAAGACCAAGTGTATATGCTATTACTCCAACTCCTGTAAGTATCAGAAAGATAGTAAATATCCTTCCTGAAGGAGAGATTGGCTTTATTTCCTGAAAACCAACAGTAGTAATTGTAATAACTGTCATGTAGAGTGAGTCCAAAAAATTCCATCTTTCAATGAACATATATCCTGCTGTTCCCAAAAGGATAATTCCAAAGAGTAAAAAAAATCCACGAACAATCTTCCTTTTCATTCATCTACTTTCAGGACATATATATCAGGAAAAGATCTTCCTTCTTCATTAAAATCAAGACCATATCCTATAAGAAAACCCTTTTCTACTTTAAATGCACAGTAATCTATTTCAACCTTTGCTTCTCTCCTTTCAGTTTTATCTATCAAAACACAGGTCCTTACAGATTCAGGACCTTTTTCCTCAAGGATTTTTACTACCTGAGATAAGGTTTTGCCTGTATCAACTATGTCTTCAACAACTATCACTGGTTTATCTCTTATTGGAAGCTCTATATCTTTTGTAAAAACGACTTTTCCTGGCTCCATCTTTGAACCATAACTTGCTACTCTTATAAAGTCTATCTTTACAGGAATTGTAAGCTCCCTTACCAAGTCCGTTAAAAAAAATACAGCTCCTTTAAGTATTCCAATAAGTATCGGTTCTTTTCCTTTGTAGTCTTGAGAGATTTTTCTTGCTATCTCTTTTATCCTTTTTTGAATGAGTTCCCTTGGTATAAGAAGTTCTTTTTTATACCTCATTTTTTTCATCTCCTTTTTTAATACTTTCAGGAAAAGATCTGATATGAATATCCCTTTGTGGAAAAGGTATCTCTATTCCTTCCTCTTTGAATCTTCTGAAAAGCTCAAAATAATAATCACTTATAAGTCCTGTTATAGGTCTTAGTTTTTCCATCCTGCACCATACAAGAAGAGAAAAATTAAGACTGCTTTCTCCAAATCCTTCAAACCACACTGTTATAGGATGTTCTTCATCTTCTCTTGTTGTTGGTATTTTTCTTGCCACCTCTTTTGCAATCCTTACAACCTTTTCTGGATCACTATTATATGAAACTCCAAAAGGAATCCTCAATCTCCTCCAGTCATCTCCATATGTCCATGTAGCAACCTTGTTTGATACGAGTTCAGAATTTGGGACAATTATGTCTAATCCATCATATGTCCTTATTATCGTGCTTCTTATTGAAACATCCTTTACCTTTCCCAAAAGTCCATTTTCAAGTTCTATGATATCTCCTACTTTTATACTCCTTTCTGCAAGAAGTATCAGCCCACTTATAAAGTTATTTGCAATTGTCTGAAGTCCAAAACCTATACCAACTCCAAGTGCTCCAAGTATTATAGTAATCTGACTCAGGTTTACACCAGCAGTAGAAAGTGCAATAAGAACGAGAAGGATCAGGAGAAAATAATAGCTGAGTTTTGATATAGAGTTTCCAACTCCTACGGATAAACCAAATCTTTTTATAAGAAAAGATGAAAGCTTTTTTCTTAGAAGTCTTAAAACAAATATTCCGAGACATAAAAAAAGAAAGAACTTGATTATGGCTAAAACAGTTATAACACTTCCTCCTATGCTCCAGATAGGATATGATACGACGGTCTTTAGTTTTTTAAAACAGTTCACTAATGTGTAAGAGAAGTTTTCATAAAAGCCTTTTTCTTTTTTTACGAGTGATAGGATGTATCTCGTGTTCCAGAATGTCCTTCTTGCATATGAAAGATTTTCTGAGATCTTTTCTAAAAGTCTTTCAAGGTATTTTTTGTTTAAAAGAAGTTCTTCATAAAGCTTCCTCAGTGAATCCTTAACAAGGACATCTTCCTCTGTTTTTATTTCATTCCTTATCCTTATAATCTTTTCATTAAGGATAGAATATTCATACCTTCTTTTCTCAAACTCATGTTCCAGTCTTTTTATCTTCTCCCCTATCTCATCTACCATTCCCTCACATTTCTTTAAACTTCCTTTTTCTTTCATCCATGCATACTTAAATCCTGCATATAGCCTCTTTAAAGAAATAGCTAATCTTTTTTGTGAAAGAGCTTCCTTCTCATACTGAAACCTTTTCAGATAAGCTTTGATCCTTTCTTTTTCTACTTCAAGAATCCTTTTTGGAGATAGCTCCTTCATTTTTTCAAGTCTTATTTCAAAAAGAAGTATTTTTCTGTTAAGTCTCTTTTGCTCAGAAATAACCTCCTCCTTTAACTTTTCTTCTTTTCTGCTAATCTCTCTTATCTCTTTAAGAACCTCATCCTTTTCTCTTTCAGAAAACCTCAAATTTTTAAACATATCTTCCAATTCCATCTCCTGCTTTTTTACGAGAATGAGAAGTTTCCTTTCAGCCTCTTCTAACTTCATCTTTTTTATCATCCTTATCGCATACTCTGTCTGAAGACTTAAAAGCTGAGCAGTCAAAAGATATTTCCTTATTTTTTCCTTCTCTTCCACATACCTCAGAAAGAGCTGATTTAGTTCCTGCTCAATTCCTGAAAGTTCATCTAAGAGAACTTTTTCCTCTTTCTGAAATCTTTTTAGTCTTTGAATAGAATCCTGATAAAAGGAAAGTCTTTTTTCAAAGTCCTTTAGTCTATATGGAGGGCTAAAGATAGGGATTTGAGGGATCTGATATTTACTTTTTATTTCTCTTTTTAGCCTTGAAAGCAAAAAAGATGTTCCTTCTAAAAGCTCTATTGCTTCAGAAATAATTCTTCTTTCTTCTTCCTTAAGCTCCTCTTTTGGGATAAGATTTAACTGAGATATAAGCTGATTTATGAAATTCTTCCGAATTTCTATAAAATTCTCTATCTTCTGAAGATTTCCTTTATATAACCTTGGTTCTAAAGGTGATGTTAGTAAGGTCTTAGAAAAAACAATTCCTGCTAAGATAAAGTCTATCAGAAAAGCTAATAACCACTTCACTTATCCTATAACTCCATCCGCATATACATTTCCACTTTCCAATACTTTCCATACTTTTCCAAACTTCCCTATGACCACATTTATCACATCTCCTGGTCTTAAAAGTTCCACGAGCTCTTTTGTAAGAAGAACTGGACCTACTTTCATCCCTTCTTCATTTTCCAAATAAGCCAGATTTCCTTCAAAGTAAAGTATCTTCATGTATCCTTCATCCCAATCTTCTGGTTCTCTCATTGAATCTATTGACACGACCTTATTATTCCACATTCCAGGATTTGGAGTATGCAAAAGATATAGCTTATATGCTGCTTCCTGAAGCCTTTTTATCTCCTTAGACTTATCTCTTGGAATCACTGATAAGAATTCCTTCCTTTGCTCTTTTGTAATATATCCTCTTTTATAACACCAGTTTATCCATCTTCTCATGACTATAGGAGCTCTGATAAGCACAACATCACTTCCTATCCACTTTCTTGGAAGCCACCAGTCAATGAAATCAGAAATAATTTCCTTTTGATAATCGCTCCAGTCTGCTGCTAAAAGCTCTTCTCCATTTTCTCCTTCTATTACTGCATAAGGATCTGATCTGAGCATATCTATAAAAAGAAGAATGACTGTTCTGTAGATGTTTTTTGTTCTTTCTGTAAAAGAGAGCTGTTCAAGAAATTCTATAGCTGATCTGGTTATATTTGAAGGATGCTTTAAAAGCTCATCTAAGAGCATTTTCAGAACCTCCCTGAAGATATTCTTTTAATAAAGGTTCTTCTGTCTCAAATCTTATCTTTATACCATTTTTTACTCCTGTCTTATATCTTTTATCCACCCTTTCTATTCCACATATGTAAACAGGCTTTCCATCTTTGACAATCATAGGCAGCTTTTTCCTTAATCCTTTAGGAATCTTCAGGTCTATAAAAATATCCTTTACCTTCTTATGTCCATTTACAGAAATCCTATCACCTTTCCTCATATTTCTTACAACAATAGGGAAGCTTACATCTAAAGCATCATCTGATTTTTCCAAGATTATCCAGCTTTTTATCTCTCTTATATAGTATCTTCCATAATCGTTTATGATGTAACAGAAGTCTTGCACATCTTCTTTCCTTTTTATAAAAAGCCTGTCATAAGACTTTTCAACTTTGATTCCATAAGGGATATGGACCTCAGCATTTGCCTTTTCAGAAAAGGCAATCTTTAAAATAGAACTTATGTGCTTGTGACTTATCCTCTTTAGACTTCCTATTTTTTCTTCCAGGATATTTCTAAGTATCCTGTTTTTCAAAGCTGGATGAACAGCTTTCAGATCTTCTAATTTAAGAACTGAAATTTCTCCAATCTCTTTTACATTTCTTTTAATCCAGTCATTTGCATTTTTTTCTAAAAAATCATTTTCCAAAAAGAGGATCTCAGCAGTATTTGCTAAGATTTCTATTATATTTGGCTGGTATTTCAGAAGATAAGGGATCAATTCGTGCCTTATTCTGTTTCTCAAAAACTCTAAACTCATATTAGAGGAGTCTATCATGTAACTAAGACCTCTTTTTTTAAGATAATACAACACTTCTTCCCTGGTCAACTTTATTATAGGTCTTATTATCCTGCCTCTTACAGGAGGAATCCCTCTCAGACCAGAAGTCCCACTTCCTCTTATAAGTCTCATAAGGACAGTTTCTGCTTGATCATTCATATTATGTCCTACTGCTATCCTTTCTGCTCCATATTTTTCCCTTACTTCTTCAAGAAAATTATATCTTAAAATCCTTGCCTTTTCTTCAATTGAACCAGAACTTTTTATATCTTCATCAGTCTTCTTGTATTCAAATGGAATTCCTAACTTTTCACTGAATCCTTTTACAAACCTTGTTTCTCTTTCGTCTTCTCCTGGTCTCATTCCGTGATCAAAGTGAGCTGTTATCAGCTGATACTTAAATTCGTCTTTAAGTTCGTAAAGGATGTGTAAAAGACATATAGAATCAGGTCCTCCTGAGACCCCTACAACGATTTTATCACCTTCATCAATCATGTTGTATTCAATTATTGTAGACTTTACCTTGTTTATAATCTGAAGGAGCTTAAGGTCTTGCTTTTTTTTCATATCAGTTGTACAAATTGGCTGTTAAAAAAAAGGAGGAATATAAGAATGCGTAAAATCAATTTACCAGAATCAGAACTTCCTCGTCAATGGTATAACATCCTTCCTGATCTTCCTGTCCCATTATCTCCTCCTCTTCATCCAAAAACAGGAAAACCTATATCTGCTTCTGATCTTGAAGCAATATTTCCTCCTCCTCTTATTGAACAAGAATTTTCTCAAAAAACAGATATAGAAATACCAGAAGAAGTCCTTGAGAAATATAAAATATGGAGACCTACTCCTCTATACAGGGCATTAAATCTGGAAAGATACCTGAAAACTCCAGCAAAGATATACTTTAAAAACGAAGGAGTAAGTCCTTCTGGGAGTCATAAACCAAATACAGCAATTGCCCAGGCATATTATAATAAGATCTCTGGAACAAAGAGACTTACAACTGAAACAGGTGCTGGACAGTGGGGAAGTGCACTTGCATTTAGCTGTTCTCAGTTTGGTCTTGAGTGTAAAGTATTTATGGTAAGGATAAGCTATGAACAGAAACCATACAGAAGGATTATGATGGAAGCATGGGGAGCAGAATGTATTCCAAGTCCAAGCAGTCAAACAGAGGCAGGAAGGAGGATCTTAGAAAAAGATCCTGATTCACCTGGAAGCTTAGGAATAGCTATAAGTGAAGCTATAGAGCTTGCCGTAACAGATAAAGATACAAAGTATGCACTTGGAAGTGTCCTGAATCATGTCCTTCTTCATCAGACGATAATAGGTCTTGAATGCAAAAAACAGCTGGAGCTTATAGGAGAATATCCTGATGTAATAATAGGATGTATTGGTGGAGGAAGCAATTTTGGAGGACTTTGTCTTCCTTTTGTAAGAGATAAAATAAACGGGAAAGACATAGACATAATAGCTGTAGAGCCTACAGCATGTCCTACAGTTACAAAAGGAGAATTTGCTTATGACTTTGGAGATACAGCCTGTCTAACCCCTCTTCTTCCCATGCATACACTTGGTCACAGCTTTGTTCCAAAACCACTTCATGCTGGAGGACTCAGGTATCACGGAATGGCTCCTATTATAAGTCATCTCGTAGAACAGGGGATCATAAAAGCAGTGGCAGTAAGTCAGCTTGATACATTCAAAGCAGGGATAATATTTGCAAAAACAGAAGGTTTCATCAGTGCGCCAGAAACAAATCATGCAATATCTGTTGTAATTCAGGAAGCTATTAAAGCAAAGGAAGAAGGAAAAGAAAAGACTATACTTTTTAATTGGAGTGGACATGGACTTTTAGATCTTTCTGCATACAATGCCTATCTTAGAGGAGAGCTTATTGATTTTTCTCTCTCGGATGATGAGATAAAAGAAGCTCTAAAAGAGATAGAAAATCTTCCAAAGCCAAAGAAGAGATGAAAATAAGATGTCCTAAGCTGGGAGATGAAGTAGATTTTGGATATTGCAGGAGGGAAAATAATGGAAAGCCTTGTTACAGAATATTTGATTGCTGGGGACCTGAAGTAAAAGATCTCCTTAGAGAAGACGAACTGAAAGATATAAAACCACCAAAAACCAAGATAGTATCACTTATAGAGCTTATAGAAAAAGCTAAAAGAAAGGATTAGTCATTTCACAGCTTGACTTAAGTAAGATTTGAATTAATATTATTAAAAACCTCTTGGAAAGAGGTGGATTATGAATAAGTCTCAGCTTATAAGAGCTTTAGCAGAAGAACAAAAACTTCCTCTTTATAAAGCAGAGGAAGTAGTAAATACTTTCTTTGGAGAAATAGAAAGAGCTTTTATGAATTCTGAAAGGGTAGAGATCAGAGGATTTGGAAGTTTTAAAATCAAGCATTATGACGGATACAGAGGAAGAAATCCAAAAACTGGTGAACCGATAGATGTAAAACCAAAAAGATTGCCTTTTTTTAAAGTAGGAAAAGATTTGAAAAAGAGAGTAGACATAGAATGAAACCCGGCCGTGCTAGGCGGGGAGTTAGCGGTTCCCTGTACCCGAAATCCGCTTATGCGGGGCCGAATGCCCTATGAGGTCTGCTATGGGATTTCCTTTTTCTGGCTTAGGACATGGTGGAAGCCCCATGGACAGACCTCTTACGAACCCCGCCAGGCCCGGAAGGGAGCAACGGTAAGTAAGTAGGTCTGGGTCATGGAAGGACCACCACTGATCCTAAGTCAGAAAAGGAGTCCTTATAGCAGATCGAGTAGGGATGCACGGCCGGGTCCTTCCTGAAATTTTTTTATGATAGAACACATCTTAGGAAAGGATATAGCAAGATACATAAGACCTTATCGCAGATTAATTTTTTATTCAATAAGCTTTGCTATTCTTTCTTCTTTTTTTGTCGTAATACCTGCCTATCTTCTTCAGCCATTTATTGACGAATGTATGAAAAAAGGAACTGAACCTGCAAGCTGGAAGATCACATGGATTAGATTTGATTCTCTGACTTCATGGCATAAAACAGAAATAGTCCTGATAAAAGAGATATCACAAAGCAGACTAATAGTTTTACTTGGAGCTATAGCAGCAGTCTCTGTAATACTTAAGTCTTTGTTTTCTTATCTTAGTGGAATAACAGCTGTTGCTTTTTCTAACAGAGCTGTGCAGGCTTTAAGGATTGATCTTTATAAAAAATTTATCAGTTTGCCTTTAAGCTTTTATCATAAAAGAAAGAAAGGTGAGCTTATAGCAAGAGCTACAGCAGACATAAACATAATGCAGTCAAACATTGCAAATATTCTAATTGGACTTATCCAGTATCCTCTTATCATCTTTGTCTTCCTCATATATCTGCTTATTATGGATCTTCAGATGACCCTTATTGTTGCCTTTATATCTCCTGTAATTGTATTTCTTGTAAAAGTATTTGGGAATAAAGTAAAAAAGAATGCACTGAAAATGCAAGAAGCAATGGCTGATGTGACTTCTGCATATCAGGAGACACTTTCTTGTCTAAAAGTAATTCATGGATTTTATAGAGGAAAAGATGAGGTGGAAAAGTTTGAAAAACTGGCAGATGAGCTTTACAAAAGAGTTATACAGTGGAGGAAGTGGCATTTGGGACTGAGTCCTATGATGGATGTTACTATATTTTTCCTTATTCCAGGAATCCTGCTTATAGGAAAACTCCACTTTCACCACACCTTAGGTGAACTTATCTCAATGCTGTATGCCTATTCAAGAATTTATCAGCCTATAAAAAAACTTACAAAGATAAATAATGACATAAAGACACTACATGGAGCAACAAAAAGAGTTTTTGAAATTCTTTCGGCTGAGCCTGAGATAAAAGAAAAAAAGGATGCAAAAGTCCTTCCAAGACATAAAAAGTATATAGAATTCAGAAATGTAAGTTTTGGATATGATCCAGATAAACTCGTATTGAAAAACATATCGTTCAGGATAAATGCTGGTGAAGTTGTAGCATTTGTGGGATCTACTGGATCTGGAAAAAGCACTCTTCTTGAACTGATTCCTCGTTTTTATGATGTCACATCTGGAAGCATTATTATAGACGGATATGACATAAGGGAAGTTACCTTAGAATCTCTCAGAAGACAGATAGGTATAGTAACTCAGGATATAATCCTTTTTCATGATACGATTGAAAATAACATAAAATACGGTGCTCCTGAAAAAGGAATGGAAGAGATCATTGAAGCTGCAAAAGCTGCATATGCTCATGATTTTATTGTAAAACAGCCAAGATCCTACAAGACTATAATAGGAGACAAGGGAGATCTTCTTTCTGGAGGTCAAAAACAGAGGATAGCAATCTCAAGAGCCCTTCTTATAAATCCAAGTATACTTATACTTGATGAGGCTGCTTCAGCACTTGATGCAGAAAGTGAAAAGTTTATTCAGAAGACCATAGACAAGCTTAAAGGTAAGTGCACAATCCTTATTTCTGCTCACAGATTAAATACCATAGCAAATGCTGACAGGATTTATGTGCTTGAGGATGGAATGATTGTAGAATCTGGAACCTGGAATGAACTTATATCAAAGAAAGGGAGATTTCAGTTTCTCTATGAATTACAGTTCAAGAATCATGAAGAAAGATGAATTCTGTATTAGTTGTCGTTTTTTCATCTCTTGTATTCCTGTTCGGTATTTCAGTATATGCAAATAAGTTAGAAAAACTTTTTGAACTAAGAAGTTCTGAAAAGACCCCTGCTTATACGAGATATGATGGAATAGATTATGTTCCTGCAAAAAACTGGTTAATACTTTTTGGTCATCACTTTTCAAGTATAGCTGGAGCAGCTCCTATAGTAGGTCCAATAATTGCTGTAAGCATATGGGGATGGTTTCCTGTAGCTGTTTGGATTGTTTTGGGAAGTGTATTCATAGGAGGACTTCATGATTTTTCTGCACTTTGTATATCAGTAAAGAAAGACGGAGAAACAATAGGGCAGATAGCCAAGGATGTTATATCTTACAAGGCAAGATCTGTATTTTCTTTTTTTATCCTTCTTACTCTTCTTCTTGTCATCTCTGTATTTGTTTATCTGTGTGCAAAGACATTTGTTACTGACCCACATATAGTCATTCCTTCTTTAGGACTTATACCTGTTGCTTTGATCTGTGGGATCTTTATATATAAACTGAAGAAAAATCAGTTCAAGGTTACTATTTTTGGTCTCCTTCTCCTTTTTCTTCTTATCTTAGCAGGAAGAATTGTTTCTGTATGTGAAAGGCTTGAAGTCTGGATTATCCTTCTTCTTGTTTATGCATTCTTTGCATCAACTGCTCCTGTTCATCTTTTACTTCAACCCAGGGATTACCTAAGTGCTTATCTTCTTTTCTTTGGTATAGCAACAGGATACACAGGAATTTTCCTCTCTCATCCTGAAATCCACATCCCATCTTTTATCAAAACTGAATATCCTCTTTGGCCTTTTCTTTTTGTTACAGTTGCATGTGGTGCAGTTTCAGGATTTCATTCACTTATTGCTACTGGAACGACATCAAAACAGCTTGCAAATCAAATGGATGCAAAGAAGATAGGATATGGAGCTATGATACTTGAAGGAGCTTTAGCCTTACTTTCTCTTTTATGCATAGCTTCAGGAATTAAAGATTACAGAATGCTTAAGGAAGTTATATCAAAAGGAGGACCTATTCTTGTATTTAGTAAAGGATTTGGAGCTGTTACATCTCCTATCTTAAGAGGATTTGGAGAAACCATAGCAGTAGTAATTCTTAATACCTTTATTCTCACTACCTTAGATACTGCTACAAGAATATCCAGACATGTCTTTTCAGAACTGACAGGAATAAAGAACAGATTTATCACTACGGCTTTTATCTTAGGACTTGCAGGAATCTTAAGTTTCAGTGGAAAATGGAGGCTTATATGGCCTGCTTTTGGTGCTTCTAATCAGCTTTTAGCTGTTTTTACTTTTTTTGTCGTAACGGGCTGGCTTTTTTCAAAAAAGAAAAAAATTAAACTCATCTTATCTTTAACTACATTTGTCTTTTTGACAACATTTTCTTCTCTTTTTCTTCAGATACTTACCTACATAAAAAAAACTCAATACATACTTTTTTCAATATCAGCTATCCTTCTAATCCTAAGTCTATTTCTTCTTGTTGAATCTCTCAGAAAAATCATAAAAAAATGGGTGCTACAGAAAGGAGCTGATCTGTAGCACCCATTTTTTTTCTTTAGCACTTCCTTATCTCAATCCTTCTTATGTTTCCAGGATGTGCTTTTGGAATTACGAGCTTTAATACTCCATTTTTGTATGTTGCCTCTATTTCATCTTCCTTTATGTCTTCAGGAAGTCTGAAACTTCTCTGGAATGAACCATATCTCCTTTCTAAGAAGTAATATCCTTCACCCCTTTCTTCCTCTTCTCTTCTTTTTTCTCCTCTTATAGTAAGTATCCCACCAGATATTGTTATATCTATATCCTCTGGATCAACTCCTGGAAGCTCTGCTGTTACAACATATTCCTTTTCATTTTCTATTATGTCAAATGCAGGCTCCCAGACATTCCTCTCTTCAAGGAGGCTTGGCATTGTCAGATCTTCAAACAAGCTCTCAAATCTGTCAAAGAAGCTTTCAAGAAGTCCGCTTCTGTAAGGAACAACCTCCACTATCCTTCCCATAATGCCTCACCTCCTTTCTGAGAGGTTTTCCAATAGAAAAGTAATCACTTCTTTTATACTGTCAAGACAATGACCTTGCATACTCCCAAAGCCAATTTCTTGATTTTTCTGCAAAAACCAGATCTTTCTTAAATACCCTTTCCTCTATTCTTCTGACAGGCATAACTCCTATGAGTGAGTTCAAGACGAATATCTGTTCTGATTCTTTTAACTCTTCAACTGTCACATTTTTTTCTTTTATTTTTATCCCTCTTTCACTCCAGACCCTTCTCAACATCTTTAATGTTATACTTGGCAATATGTCATCTCCATAAGGTGTGAACCAAAGACCATCTTTTCTAAAAATAATAGCTCCAGTTGATGTTTCCTTTACATATCCATCATATCCTATAAGAATAGAATCATCTGCTCCGAGATTTACAGCATAATCTTTTGCCCACATGTTATACAGATAGTTCAGGCTTTTATAAAAAGCCAAAGGCGTAGATCTTTTAAGTTTAAAAGGAACAAGATAAAATCCTTCATTATACTTTTCTTCTGGGATGTGATATCTTTTAGCAAATATTATCCATGTAGGAGTTTCTCCATAAGGAAGACCTTTTTCCTCTTTTAAACTACCCCTTGTAATCATTACTTTTACTGCAGCAACACTATCTTCAAGCCCATTAAGAGATATAAGCTTTCTGAATATCTCTTTTTCATTAAGCCTTTCAGGAAACCTTATCTTAAAACAATCACAACAATACTTAAGTCTTTCTAAGTGTTCTTCAAAGAAAAATATCTTTCCTTTTTCTGATCTCATTGTAGTAAAGAATCCATCTCCATATATAAGCCCTCTATCATAAACAGAAATCTTTGCCTTTTCAGCCTCAAGAAGTTCTCCATTTATACACACATACCTTTTCATCTCTTCCTGCATCAAAAAATACTTCTGCTTTATTTAAAGTCTCTTTATATTCCTGTTCAGGATCAGAATCATACACAATTCCTCCTCCTGCTCCATAGTAACAGAAATTTCCCTTTATAATAAGTGTCCTTATGGCTATGCTTAGATCTAACTTATGACCAATTCCTACATATCCTATAGATCCCGTGTATAAATGTCTTACATTTGGTTCAAGCTCATCTATTATTTCCATCGCTCTTATCTTTGGACATCCTGTAATTGAACCTCCTGGAAATGTTGCTTTTATTATATCTGAAAATCCTTTTTTTATAAGCTCTCCTTCTATGATGGATACAAGATGATGGACATACGAATATGTCTCTATTCTTTTGTGTTCTTTTACTGTTACTGTTCCTGGTTTACATATCTTTCCCAAATCATTTCTTAAAAGATCAACTATCATTGAAAGTTCTGCATCATCTTTTGGATCCTTCAAAAGATCTAACTTATATTTTTTATCCTCCTTTTCTGTTCTTCCTCTTGGTCTTGTCCCTTTTATTGGTCTTGTTTCTATTTTTTCTCCATTACTATAAAGGAATCTTTCCATAGAAGTAGAGACTATATAATGATCACCTGCATTTATATATGCATAAAAAGGAGCAGGTTTTGAAATAAAAAGTTTATAAAAAAGAGATAAAGGATCACCGTGAAATTCTGCAAAAAATCTTTGGGACAGGTTCACCTGATACACATCTCCTTTCCTTATGTATCTTATTATCCTCCTTATAGCAGAAATATAGGAAGATTTCGTAAAATTACTTCCAATCTTCCCAAATTCATAGGAATTTAGTGAAAAGCTGTTGTTAAGCAGTTCTATCTTTGGACTATAAGTTTTTTCAAAATCCCAGAAAAAGAAAGCCGTATTCTTTTTTGTCTTGTCAAATACTGCTACCTTTGAAGGAAATATCCAGAAAAAGTCAGGCAGTTTTAAATCGTCTTTAGCAGTTTGTGGAAGTATTGGTTCTATTATGTTTTTATATTCATATGCAACATATCCTAAGAATCCTCCAGTAAAAGGAATTTCTTCGCAAGGATGTCCTATTTTGTCAATCAAGTAGTCTATATATTTGATGAGCTGAAAGGAGCTGAATTTTCTCATTCCTTCATTCTTTGACCAAAGGATTCCAGACTTACCTTTTGCTTTGAGTATAATAATAGGATCCCAACCAGCTATACAGTATCTAGAACAGTCAGATTCTCCTCCACTTAAAAGCATAACGGCTATATCTTTCATGTAAGGAGAAAAGAGGAAAAAAAATTCTTCAGGACTTCTGCAATAAAAAACTTCAGCTGAATAGATAAGTCTTGGAATCATCTCAGAGAAAGGAAATTACTTATTATTTCTCTTCCAAATTCTGTCATAAATGATTCTGGATGAAACTGAACTCCACAGACAGGATATTCTGTATGAGAAATTCCCATAACTACTCCATCACTACTTCTGGCAAGAATTTCCAAAGGCTTTCCTACAGGATAACATTGAAGAGAATGATATCTTGCTGCTAAGAAAGGAGAAGGTATCCCTTTAAATATGGACTTTCCGTTATGATAAACCAGATCTTTCTTTCCGTGCATGGGAAGAGGAGCAAGAGTCGTTTTTCCTCCAAATACCTCATTTATTACTTGCATTCCCAGGCATACTCCAAGGATTGGGACTTTTTTATAGAATATCCTTACGACTTCAGGACTTATTCCAGAATCCTTAGGAGTCTTTGGTCCAGGAGATATACAGATCCAGTCAAATTTCATTCTTGAAATCTCTTCTACAGTTACCTCATCGTTTCTGTATACGAAAACCTCTATGTTAAATGTAGAAAAAAGCTGAAATAGATTGTATGTGAAAGAGTCGTAATTATCTATAAGTAAAAGACGCATTTTCACATAAAAATAAAGGGGTTAGCTTTTGCTACTAACCCCTTTTTTTTCATAGCGGGGGCTGGATTTGAACCAGCGACCTTCGGGTTATGAGCCCGACGAGCTACCTGACTGCTCCACCCCGCATCAGCTATTAAAAAGATAAAACAAAAAGCCGATTTTGTCAATATATTTGACAGAAAAGCTTATGGAGCATATATTTAAAAAACAGGGAGGGATAAAGATATGCGAAAAGTTGGTGATCTTGTTCTTATCTATTATATGGGAAAGCCTTCTGTTTATGCAAGAATAGAATCCATAGAACCTGATGTAAAAGAAGGATGGTATCAAGTAAAACTTTTGCTTTTAAGTATCCCAGCACAAATAGTTACCTGGATACTGAGAGAAGAATACATTGATGGAAGTATATTCACTATGGGTGGAGTTCCTATGAGACTTGGAGATGTTGAAATAGGACCTCCTGCAAAGCTTTTGGGAGAGATGAATCAGAAAAAAGAAGAGGATAAAAAGGAAGAAAAAGAGTCAAAGAAGAAAAAGGCAAAGGTTATAGAACTAAAACTTCCTGAAAGAAAAAGATAACATAAGGTTTAACGAAGAAGGGAATAAAGGGTTTGAGAAAACTCAAAAAGTCTTTCTTCAGGAATGTTTCCCTTTATATACTTCAGAGCATTTTTGAATGTCAGATGTGAAATTGATTCTATATGTTTTATTGCCTTTAATTCATAAAGACTTTCTCCTTCACTTCTTGCTCTTTTTAAAATCTCCTCTTCTTTTACCTTTCTCCCTTTATTTTTATTCAAAACCTTTGCCACAGTCCAATACGACTCTATATAGCTCCTTATAAGATTTCCCCATAAGGAAAGAAATTCTAAACCATGTCTTGTAATTTTAAAACCATCCTTTTCCTTTAAAATAAACCTTTCTTTTAAAAAGTATCCAATTGCCTTATCAAGGCTTTCATCAAAATCTTCGTCATATATGAACTCATAGCTGAATATGGATTTCAGAAAAGAAGCTACTTCTTTTATCTTTTCTTCTTTTATCTCCTCTCTTCCTGAAAGGAGAGCTATTGCTACAAAGCTATAAGGTAAAAAATACTGAAGGATGCAGTTCTTATAATAGCTAAGCTCAAAGGCTTTCTTCTCATTAAGTTCAAAAAATCCATCTTTTTCATCAGAAGAAAAAACTATCCTTTCCTTTATAAAAAATTCCAGAGTATCTTCTACTGTCTTTTTCAAGTCTTTCTTTATCTGATCAGCTAAAGGAACATTATTTTCTTTCAAAAAATCTAATATAACCTTACAGCTTTCCATGAGTTCATCTAAATGAAATCCATCTCTATGTTTTGACAAGATCGGAATTGCCAAAAAAGAACTTGGACTTACTGCTGTTATCCTGTTTATGGATCTTGATAAAACAAATGCAAATTCTTCTACTGAAGTAAAATGTTCTTTTAAAGAAATAGGCTTTCCAAATCTTATGTAAATCTTACCAAAATTTCTTTTTAAGATTCTCCTTGCTTTTATAACCTGAAAAAGACTTTCTGGCTCCTTTTGTTTCCCTTCTATCTCCTTAAGATAGGTCTTTTCCTCTACTATTTTGTCATATACAATAGAACAGGGAATAAAGATTATGTCCTTGCAGAAACCTTCCTTCCAAGCATTTATAAGAATAGAAAGAAAACCTGTTTTTGGAAGCTCAAGTTTACCCGTTCTGCTTCTTCCTCCTTCTATAAAAAACTCTATAGGATATCCTTCCTGAAGGAGAAATTTTACATATCTGTCAAGAACTAATGTATAAATCCTAACTCCTTTGAATTTAAATGATCTCCTTATAAAGAATGCTCCACATTTCCGGAATATATATCCTACTGGCCAGAATGCAAGATTTCTGCCAGCTGCTATCTTTGGAGGATATATGTAATTTTTAAAAAGAAAGTAATTTAAGACAAGGTAATCAATATGGCTTTTGTGAGAAGGAACATATACTGTAGGAAGACCTTTTTTTATCCATCTTCTTATCTCATTTATCTCACTTTCTAATATGTCTATTCCTTGAAAGCTTTTTTTCCATATGAGCCTTAAAAATGCATGAAATGCAGTAGCATATGTAATACTGAAGTCAGAAGCTATTTCATCAAAGTATCTTTCAGCTTCCTTCTTTAACTCTTTTTCTTTTTTACTGTCCCCTTTTGCCATTTCTTTTATGACCTTCCTTAACCTTTCATCCGTAAGGATTATCTCTTTTATCTGTTGCTTTGACTTTTCTATAGGTCCAAGAACAGCTTTTTTTTGGTTATCCATAGCTGACATAAGTTCTTCTTTTAGCCTTATTGCAAGCTTTTCTGGATTCAAGCTCCTGTTTTCTTCCACATATTGCATAAGATTTACGGGTTCTCCTATGTCTATAAATGCCTTTCTGTAATTTTTAAGAAACAGGGAAGCAAGTTTTGTAAAAATTCCAGGCTTATCTCTTGGTCCAAAGATTATTCTAAACAAGGATCCTTCTTTTCTTTCTGGTTTGATTCTGTATAGGATAAGGATCGGGACTATAAATATAGGAAAATTCAGATCTTTCTGGATCTGGATAAGATGAAAGATTGGTTGTCTTTCTTCATAAAATCTTTTTGGATCTATAAGTGAAATCAGTCCATGAATCTTTTTTGAAAGAGCATCTCTGTAGGAAGGAGTTTCCTTTCTTTTTAAGCAGTTTAAAAGCTTTCTTATGGGAAAATATAATCTAAAATCAAGATCAAA
Source organism: uncultured Desulfobacterales bacterium (assembly GCA_964513995.1). Lineage (GTDB taxonomy): Bacteria > Desulfobacterota > DSM-4660 > Desulfatiglandales > JALVZP01 > CAZEOQ01. The sequence continues at coordinate 37,559 of CAZEOQ010000003.1, forward strand.
AGAGAGTCTTGGATAAGGAAGACGCTCCTTTCTTAAACAATAGTGATATATGAGGAAGTCAAAATGGCTTGGATATTTTGTTGCATATATTATGACTCCTTTTTTCCCAATCTCTTTTAGTCTATCTGAAAGACTTCTGTCTATTTTTATGTGCTTAGAAATCAGATGAAGGAAAAGGTGAATTAAGAAAGGTGGTTTTTCAGGAAATACATAGGTAAGAAGTTCTTCCACAATTCCCTCCTTAGATGTTATAAATATTAAACACCAAAATACGAAAAAGCAATGATGAAGGTAAAATTTGTGAACTGCTTTATGTAACAGCTTGACATAAAGGGAATCTTTTTTGTAGGAAATATGAAATGAAAACTTTAAAAGGAGGGGCAGATGGCTGAAAAGGCATTAGAAGGAATAAAAGTCCTTGATCTTGCAAGAAATATTGCAGGATCATATTGTGGAAAGCTTTTTGCAGACTTTGGTGCAGAGGTAATTAAGGTTGAGCCTCCTGAAGGAAATCCTTTAAGAAAGATGTGTCCTTTTAAGGGTGATGAAAAGGATCCTGAAAAAAGTGGAACATTCTTTTATCTGAATACAAATAAGAAGAGCATTACACTTGATATTACAAAAAAAGAAGGCGCTGATGTTCTTAAAAAACTTGTAGAAAAAGCAGATGTCATTATAGAGGACTTTGAGCCTGGAAAGATGAAGGAGTTTGGGCTTTCGTATGAGGAACTGAAAAATGTAAATCCAAAAATAATCATGACTTCTATAACCTGGTTTGGACAAGATGGACCATACAGGGACTATAAAGCAAATAACTTTGTCGCATATGGTCTTGGTGGTGCAATGTATGTCATGAGACCAACAAAGTGGCCAGACATAAGACCTGCCGTTCTTGGAGGATATCAGGCAGAATATACAGCAGGTCTTATTGCATACATAGCTACACTAAGTGCCATCATAAGTCCAAAAGTAGAAGGGACATGGATTGATCTTTCTGTTATGGAATCAGTAACGAGCACACTTACAGGAATTATGGCAGACTATTCATATCTTGGACTTAGCAGAAGGACACTTCCTTGGGCAATACATGGATTTCCAACACAGGAAAACTATCCTTGCAAAGACGGTTATGTAAATCTTACACCAGGAATTGGTGGAACACAGGTCATTGCTGATCTTATAGAAAAGCCAGAAGAAAGAGAAAATCCACTCCTTGTAAAAGCTGGAGCAAGGGTAAAAGAGCCAGAAAAGTTTGAACAGCTGATCCTTCCATGGCTAAAAGAGCATAAAAAATGGGAAATTACAGAAAAAGCACAAAAACTCAAGCTCGCATTTGCACCAATACTTAGTCCTGGAGAACTTCTTGAAGATCCACAGCTTAAAGAAAGGAAGTTCTTTGCAAAGGTAGATCATCCAAAGATGGGAGAGGTAACATATCCTGGAGCACCTGCAAAGCTCAGTGAAAGTCCATGGAAGGAAGGAAGGGCTCCTCTTCTTGGAGAACATACAAAGGAGGTCCTTTCTGAAGCAGGATATTCTGAGGATCAGATAAATGATCTCAAAGAAAAAGGCATAATATAAAGGAGGGAAAAAGATGGCATATAAGCTTCTTGAAGGAATAAGAATACTTGATCTTACGACAGTATATGCAGGTCCTATGGGAACAAGAATACTTGCAGATCTTGGTGCAGAAGTAATAAAGATAGAGTCTCCATCAAGACCAGATCTTTTTACACGAATGACAGCATATCCTGATAATGAACCACCTGAAAAGGAAAACTGGAATGCAGGAGGATACTTTCATCTCCTTAATGCAGGGAAAAAGGGGATAAGTCTTGATATATCAAAGGATAAAGGAAAGGAGATATTCAAGAGACTTGTAAAGATAAGTGATATTGTAATGGAGAACTTTTCTCCAAGAGTTATGGATAATCTTGGTCTTGGATATCAGGAGCTCAGGAAAGTTAAGCCTGACATAATAATGGTATCAATGAGTGGACTTGGACATTATGGACCACTCAGAGACTACTACATGTATATGACAGGAATGGAAGGGATGTCCGGTCTTACATACATAACAGGACATCCTGACAAACCTCCACTTCTTTCAAACTATGCATATGGTGACTGGATGTTAGGAGTAACAGGTGCAGCTGCAGCTCTTACTGCACTCTATTACAGAAAAAAGACAGGAAAAGGACAGTATGTGGATGTTGCAGGAAGAGAAGCGATAATAATTCACATTGGTGATGTGATAATGGACTATACACTTAATGGAAGAGTAAGGGAAAGGGCTGGAAACTTCCATCCAGAAATGGCACCACATGAATGTTATAGATGCAAGGGAGAAGACTCATGGATAAATATTGCAGTAGAAAATGATGAACAGTGGAAGGCACTTTGCAAGCTTATGGGAAAAGAAGAACTTAAAGATGATCCGAGATTTGCAAAAGCAGAAGACAGGGTAAAGAACAGAGAGGAGCTGAACAAAATTATAGAAGAGTGGACAAAGAATTATGATAACATAGAACTTATGGAAATGCTTCAGAAAGAAGGAATTCCTGCAGGTGCAGTCCTTTCCATGAAGCAGGTTCATCTGAATCCTCATCTAATCCAGAGAGGATACTTTGAGGTCATTGATCATGGAAAGGCTGTTGGAAAAAGACCAGTAGGAAAACAGATGCCAGCAAAGTTTTTGGGTGTAGAAAGCTTTGTTCCAAAAAGGGCTCCTCTTTTTGCTCAAGACAATGAATATGTATTTTGTGAGCTTCTTGGAATGAGCAAGGATGAGCTCAAGAAACTTGAAGAAGAAAAAGTCATAGGGACTGTTCCAAGATTTCCACCTCCTCGTCCAACAAGACTTGATCTTATAGAAAAACAGGTAGGAAAAGGTGCAGGTTATGTTGATCCAAATTATCTTGAAGAGCTGAGAAAGGTATTTGGAGAAGACATAGGAAAGAAATAAAAAGGAGGGAATCAGTATGGAAGAGAAAATAGAAAAGGTAGAAAAGGGAAAGCTTGTTGAAGGTCGTCTTACTCCAGAGCTTATAAAGGAGATGGAAGGAAAGAAAGGACTTATGCTAAGAGTTGATGACTATATAAATAATGTTGATGTTACGAAAAGGGCAATAAGAAGTTTCTGTGATGGTGTAGGAGACTGGAATCCACTTTACAGAGATGAGGAATATGCAAAAAAGAGTCCATATAAAGGACTTGTAGCTCCACCATTTTTTGTATATTCCATCCTTCCTGCTGCACCACAGTTTGGATTTAGAGGACTTGGTGGATTCAATGCAAGGAATGAACTTCATTTTTATAAGCCTATCCGTCCAGGAATGCACATAGAGCCTACATCACAGTTCAAGGACTTTGAGATAAAGGAAGGGAAAAGAGGAAAGATGGTATTTGAGTATTTTGAGCAAAGGTATGTAGATGAAAAAGGTGAGCTTGTATGTCTTTATAATCAGATGAATATAAGGGTTGAAAGAGCTGCAATGAGAAAGAGCAAGGAGGAAGAAGCAAAGAAAGAGAAAAAAGGTCCTCAGCTTCCACATCCATGGACAGATGAAGAACTTGAACAGATAGAAAAAGAGATCCTTTCAGAAGAGATAAGAGGAGCAGAACCAAGATTCTGGGAAGATGTTCAGGTTGGAGAAGAGCTAAAGCCAGTAATAAAAGGACCAATTGGTCTTTCTGACATGATTGCATTCTTCCTTGGTGGTGCAACTCCTGTAAGACCATTTGGTCATGAGCTTGCATACAGACATAAACAAAGGCATCCTGCATGGTATTTCAGAGATCCTGAAACATATGCCTTGGAGCCAGTCTATGCTGTTCACTACAATAAATATGCAGCACAATCACAGACAGGTATTGCATGGCCATATGATGTCGGAATACAGAGACACTGCTGGCAGGGACATCTTCTTACAAACTGGATGAGTGATCACGGATGGCTGAAGATGGCAAGGGCAGAATACCGTGGTTTTGTATATCTTTCTGATGTGATAAGGGTTGGAGGAAAGGTCGTAAAGAAGTATATAGATGATGAAGGAGAGCCTGTTGTTGAGATAGAGACATATGCAATAAATCAGAGAGGAGAAAATGTAATGCCAGGACTTGCAATAGTTGCACTTCCGTCAAGAGAAAGGAACTACTGGCCAGTAGAAGAAAGAGTAAAAAAGGAAGGAATAAAATAAAGGAGGAGGAAGATGCCACTCAAAACCTTCTTGGATGAATTTAAGAGCTACGAAGAAGCAAGAGAAAAGTTCAAGTGGTCTGACAGATGGAAGGTATTTGATGGGACAAAAGAAAACTTTAACATTGCACATGAATGTGTTGACAGACATCCAAAAGAGGATGTTGCTTTGAGGATAAAGTATGAGGACGGAAGGGAAGAGGTTTATAAGTTTAAGGAATTTTCAGAAGCAACATCACAGTTTGCAAACTTCCTTGCTGGAAGAGGAATAGAAAAAGGAGACAGAGTTGCACTCCTTCTTCATCCATGCTTTGAGTTTTATGTGGGAATGTTTGGGACATTTAAGAGAGGTGCTATCGTAATCCCATGTTCTCCACTTTTTGGACCAGAAGCAGTTGGATATCGTCTTGAAAAAGGTGGTGCAAAGGCAATACTTACAACAAAGGACAGGACAAATCTTATTCCTGATGATGTAAGAAAGAAGCTGAATCTTCAGATAATATATGCAGACGATCTTCTTGATCAGATAAGCAAGGAATCAACAGAATTTACTCCTAATACCAGTGCAAATGATCTTGCAATGTATCAGTTCTCAAGTGGGACAACAGGTGCACCAAAGATAGTAAATTACAGACATGGTGCAATTACTGTTGCAGCACCATTTGTAAGGTTTGCCGTAGGAATTACAGCTGATGACAACTACTTCTGTCCATCATCTCCTGCATGGGGACATGGAATCTGGTATGGAACAATAGCACCACTTATATTTGGAGTTGCTGTTGGTGCATATTCAGGAAGGTTTAATCCTGATGTATGTCTTGAAGCACTTCAGAACTTTGAAATAACAAACATCTCTGCAATTGCATCACACTACAGACTTATGGTCACATCTCCAAATGTTGATAAATACAAGCTTAAGCTAAGGAAGCTTACGTATACTGGTGAGGCTATGCCAAAGGACATAATAGAGCTTATACAGAAAAAATGGGGAATTACACCTTATGTCCTTTACGGAACAACAGAGGTAGGTCCTCTTACATGTGATTTTGCAGGATTTGAAACCTGGAAGCCAAAGCCAGGAAGTCTTGGAAAGCCAGCAATAGGAGCAGAAGTAGAAGTCCTTGATGAAGAAGGAAACATATGTCCTCCAGGAAAAGTAGGACAGATGGCAATAAAAAGAGGTGATAAATGGATAAAGGTAGGAGATCTTGTGTATAAGGATGAAGATGGATTCTTCTGGTATGTTGGAAGAGCAGATGATGTCATTATATCTGCAGGATATACAATAGGACCAATAGAGATTGAAGAAGCTCTTAAGAAACATCCAGCAGTGGAAGAGTGTGCAGTTGTTGGAAGTCCTGATAAAGAAAGAGGAAACATTGTAAAGGCATTTATTAAAGTAAGGGAAGGATACAGTCCTACTCCACAGCTTGCAGAAGAGATAAAGGAGTTTGTAAAGGATAAGCTCAGCAAGCATGAATATCCAAGAGAAGTTGAATTTATTGACGAGATTCCAAAGACACCTGATGGAAAGATAAGAAGGAAGGTGCTTAGGGAAAGAGAGATAGAGAGAAAGAAGAAGATGGGAGTGATATAGAAGAGGGATGAAAAAAGGAAGACAAAAGGGCGGATTATTCCGCCCTTTTGTTTTAATTATTTTTTCTGTCCTTCTTATTGCCCCTTCTTTCTGCAAAGCAGAAAAAGAATTTCTTCTTCCAGGAAAGCTTTATCCTTCCTTATGTATCTGTTTTCCAAACAATAAGGAAGGATGGATAGCAGGGCATTTTGGAATGATCTGGCATACAGATGATGGTGGAAAAAGCTGGAAGATTCAGGAAAGTGGAACGAGGAAAAATATAGTGGACATGTATTTTGTTGACACGAAGAATGGATGGGCGGTAGGATATGGAGGACTTATCCTTCATACATCTGATGGAAAAAGATGGGAAAAACAGAAAAGTCCTTTGCCTTATTTCTGGAAGTCTGTCTTCTTTAAAGACAAGCTTCATGGATGGATTGTTGGAGAGATGGGAACAGTCCTTTATACAGAAGATGGTGGAAAGAACTGGAAGGTCCTTATTACTGGAGACGACCTTGTATTCCATTCAATTGCCTTTTCTCCTGAAGGATATGGATGGGCAGCAGGTGAATTTGGTGTCATATATGCATATGATCTGAAGAAGTGGTATCTTGAAGACAATGGAATAGCTGCAGAAGAAAACACCATATGGTCAATAGCATGTATTGGAAAAGAAAGGATCGTTGCATCAGGAATAGCCTCACTCCTTCTTATAAAGGAAGGTTATACTGGAAGATGGAAGAGGATAAGAGTTCTTGAGAAATATCATGGACAGAATAGCCTTTTCAGGATACTCAAATTCAAGGATAAGATAATCACATTTGGTATGAAGTCTATCTATTATAGCAAAGACCCTTATGGACCATGGAAAAAAGCTCGTCTTCCTTTAAAGCTTCCATATGGTGAATGGCTTTATGATTGCTGGAATAATGGGAAAAGGGTTTGGATCCTTGGAATAAAAGGAACAATCCTTTACAGTGATGATGGTGTGGTATGGAAGACCATAGGGGAATAACAGGATTTATAGCAGAATATGCCTTCAGATTCAGAATTCCACTTCTCATCCTCACATTCCTTATCACAGTATATATGGGAATTGGTCTTAGAAGACTTCAGACAAAAGCAAGACTTGAGGACATGCTTCCAGAAAGTCATCCTTATATAAAACTTCACAAAAAATATCAGGCAATATTTGGTGGAGCAAATACAGTCCTTTGTGAACTTAAGGTAAAAGAAGGAGACATATTTAATCCAAAATTCTTAAAGATACTCAAAGAAGTAACATACAAATTTCGCTATTATGACGATGTATATCCTCTTCTCGTAGATTCTATTACTCTTCAGAAGGCAAAATACATAAGTGTAAGAGGAAGGGGTGAGGTATACATTGGATCACTTGTATGGCCAAGAATTCCAAAGAAAAAGGAAGAGCTTGAAGAACTTAAAGAACATACACTTGGAAGTCCTCTTTATAGAGGTGTCCTTGTTTCAGCTGATGGAAAGGCTGCTCTTATTGTTGCTCAATTTAAGCCAACAATTGATTATAAGAAGCTTTACAGATTTGTCCAAGACTTAAGAGAAAAGTATAATAACGAATATACGAGCATACACCTCATAGGAAGACCAATACTTCTTGCCACAATATATGGTCACTGGAACAGGATATTCTTTATATTTGCAATAACATTTGCAATCATAGGAATCCTTCTTTTCCTTTTTTTAAGGTGTCTTATAGGACTTATTGTCCCGATTGCTGTTGCATTTTTAAGCAGCATCTGGGGGATTGGTCTTTGTGGATACCTGAAACTCAACTTTGATCCACTTATGATCGTCCTTCCATTCCTTGTTTCTGTAAGATGCATAAGCAGTGCTGTTCAGAAATGTGAAAGATATGTGGAAGAGGAGCTAAGGACAAGGAGAAAGGATATTGCTGCAAAGAATACTATAAGGAGTATGCTTCCTCCATGTCTTGGAGCAGTCCTTACAGATGGAGCAGGATTTGCTGCTATGATCCTTTCAGACATCCCTTTTTTAAAAAACATAAGCATCATACTTACACTCTGGATACTGAATCTGATATTTTTGAGTGGGATAATGGCACCAATATTTTCATATTATCTTCCTGCACCAAGTTCTTATAAGAGCAGATTCTTCAGACCTTCAAAAGAAGATATCTGGGCAAGATTTAACACAAAGATTGCAAGATTTTCCATAACACCTTTTGGAAAAAAGATTGTTATAGGCTTTGTCTTTACAGTTGCCTTTTTCTTTGGAATCTTTGCAGCAAGGATACCAATTGGAGAAATAGCTCCTGGGACAAGTGTTCTTAAGCCTGATTCTGTATATAATAGGGATTTTCAGGAAATAACACTCAGGTTTGACAAGATTGGTCCTGATACACTAATTCTATTTTTTGAAGGAAGGCCAGGGGCAGTAGAAGATCCAAGATTCCTTCACTACATAGAAGCATTTGAGTATTATATGAAGGAAAGGATGCCTGATATATGTGGAGGATGGAAGTCTCTTACGACAATCATAAGAAGACTTAACTGTATGTTTCATGAAGGAGATCCATCATGGTTTCTTATCCCTGATAAGAAAAAGGCAACAGAGGATCTGATCCTTTTATATAGACAAAAGCAGCCACCTGGTGGATTTGACTGTTTTGCTGACAGGCTTTTTAGATTTGGAAACACAGTCCTTTTTTTCAAGGATCATACTGAAAAGACAATAAAAAGAATCATGAAACACATGAAAGAGTTCTTTGAAAGATATCCACCAAAAATAGAAGGACTTGGAGAATTTAAACCAGCAGGAGGAGTAATAGGAGTTCATGCAGCAATAAATGAGACGATTGAAAAAGAGCATCTTCGCATAGACTCTACTGTCCTTTCAGCAATATTCCTTATATGTGCTCTTACATTCAGATCACTTCTTATTGCAAGCTTCCTTATAACTCCTCTTATTGTTGCAAACATCGTAGGATTTGGACTTATGAGCCTTCTTGGTCTTAGTCTTACGATAGAAACGATTCCTATTGCTGCTGTTGGTGTTGGAATTGGAGTAGACTTTAGCATTTATCTTTATAGCAGATACAAGGAGGAGTATGCAATAAGGACAGATATGGAAAGGAATCTTATTGAAGGTGCAAAGTCTGTAGGAAAAGCAATCCTTTTTATTGCACTTGTCATGATCATTCCTCTTTCTGTCTGGGGATTTCTTGCAGAGATAAGATTTCAGGCACAGATGGGAATGTTCTATTCACTTATCTTCTTTATAAATCTTATATTCTCTCTTACATTTCAGCCAGCAGTTGTTTCTCTTTTTGGAAAAAGGGTTGAGAAATCTCTTAAGAGGTAAAGTATGATAGAGTCAAAGGTAAAGATGGCAGAAGCAGAGATTACAGAAGAGCTTATAGAGGAGATGAAAAAAAGAAGAGGGAAGAAGCTTTATGTGGAAGATGTCCTTTTTCACGACAGGGCAACAAAAAGGGCAATAGAAAGGTTTGCAGATGCAATAGGAGATCCTAATCCTCTCTGGAGAGACAGGGAATATGCAAGGAATACTATATATGGAGACATAGTTGCACCACCTTCATGGATACTTTCTGTTCTTTCTGGTGTCCAGTTTGGATGGAAAGGTCTTGCAGGATTTCACATCTCAACTGAGATAAAGTTCTTTAGACCAATAATGCTTGATGATGTCCTGAGCTGTGAATCGGTATATGTAGGATTTGAAGGTCCAAAAAAGAGCAGATTTGCAGGAAAGGTTGTCATAGATACATTCAGAGAGAGGTATTTTAATCAGAAAGGAGAACTCATAGCAGTGTCTATAAGAAAGATCCTGAGAGCAGAAAGAAAAAGTGCAAGAGTTCGTTCTTATTATGAAGGAATAAAGCTTCCACATCCATGGAAAGAAGATGAGCTGAAGAAGATAGAAGAAGAGGTTATGAATGTGAAGATAAGGGGATCTGAGATAAGATACTGGGAAGATGTTAAAGTAGGAGAAGAGCTTCCAGATCTTGTAAAAGGACCAATTGGAATCATGGACATAATTTCTGCAATAAGTGTTGGACTTGCTCCTGCAAGGATATGTGGTCAGGCTGTTGCACTTGAGGAATACAGAAAAAGACCTGCATGGGCATTCCGTGATCCAGAAACAGGTGCAATGGAACCTCTTCTTGCGGTTCACTATAACAAAGAAGCAGCAAAGGCAATGGGTCTTCCATATCCATATGATCTTGGACCACAAAGACAGTGCTGGTATATACAGCACATAACAAACTGGATGGGAGATGATGGATGGCTAAAAAGCTGCTCTGCAGAATACAGAAGGTTTGTATTTCTTTCTGATGTTATCCGTTTTAAAGGAAAAGTCACAAGGAAGTATGTGGATGAAGAAGGTGAGCCTGTTGTAGAGATAGAAACGAATACATATAATCAGAGAGGGGAAAATGTCCTTATTGGAAAAGCAACAGTTGTCCTTCCATCAAAAAAGATGAATACACATCCAGTTAAAAAAAGACTTGGGAGGGAAGAAGATGGTAAGGGCTAAGCTATGGCTCAGATGTGCTGCTGTAGGAGATCCTGTAACTCCTGTTCTTGTAAGACCTGCTGTTTTGGGATGGGAAGGGAAGTTCAGGGACATATCACTTACCATAGAAAGACCTTTCAAGGCAGATGAGCTTTTGAGAAGGATGAAGGGATGGGTTACTGTGGATGTGGAAAAATTTATAGATATCGTAAAAAAATATGGATTTTTGAAACTACTTGATGAAAGATATGTTGTAATAGAGACAGAGACTGAAGAAGAGTTTGAAAAGATGAAGAAAGAGCTTCAGAAAAATTTTGAAGATCAGTTTGATCTGGAGAGGATGGTATGAGCTTTAAAAAAAGGATTCTTTGTATAGGTGCAGGATATGTTGGTGGAATTACAATGGCTGTTATTGCAAAAAAGTGTCCTGAATATAAAGTTACACTTGTTGATGTTGATCATGAAAAGATAGACAGGTGGAACTCAGATGATCTTCCTATATATGAACCAGGACTTTATGAGATAGTAAAAGAAAGAAGAGGGAAGAATCTCTTTTTTGTAAAGGATATGGAAAGGGCAATAAAAGAGGCAGACATAATATTTGTAAGTGTAAATACTCCTACAAAGACATTTGGAGAAGGAGCAGGCTATGCAGCAGATCTTCAATACTGGGAAAAGACAGCAAGAAAGATAAAGGAGTATGCAGATTCAGACAAGATAATAGTAGAAAAAAGCACACTTCCTGTAAGGACAGCAGAGGCAATGGAAAGGATACTTAAGGCAGGAAACAGAAGTATTCATTTTGAAGTAATATCAAATCCTGAATTCTTAGCAGAAGGAACAGCAATAAGGGATATGGAAGATCCTGACAGGGTCCTTATAGGATACAGGGATACAGAAGAAGGAAGAAAGGCAAAGGATGAGATAGTAGAGATTTATGCACACTGGGTTCCAAAGGAAAGGATAATAACTTCAAATATATGGAGTAGTGAGCTTGCAAAGCTTGTTTCAAATGCATTTCTTGCACAAAGGGTTTCTTCCATAAATTCTATTACTCCACTTTGTGAAAAGACAGAGGCAGACATCCAGGAGATAGCAAAGGCAGTTGGGATGGACAGCAGAATCGGAAGTAAATTCCTGAATGCAAGTGTGGGATTTGGTGGATCTTGTTTTAAAAAGGACATACTGAATCTTGTATACCTTTGCAGATACTATGGTCTTGATGAGGTTGCAGACTATTGGGAGGCGGTTGTAAGGATAAATGAGTATCAGAAGGAAAGGTTTGTAAAGATGATGATCTCTGCAATGTTTCATACACTTGTAGAAAAAAGGATATGCCTTTTTGGATTTGCATTTAAGGCAAATACAGATGATACAAGGGAAAGTCCTGCAATATATGTTGCAAAAAGGCTTCTTGAAGAAAAGGCATTTCTTAGGATAACAGATCCAAAGGCACTTGAAAATGCAAAAAGGGATCTAAAAGGGATAGATCAGAATGTGGAATACATAGAAGATCCATACATTGCAGCAGAAGACTGTGATGCAATAGCAGTTCTTACAGAATGGGATCTTTACAGAAGACTTGATTATGAAAGGATATACAGAAGTATGAGAAAGCCTGCATTTATATTTGATGGAAGAAACATACTTGATCACAGAAGACTTTTTGAAATAGGATTTAATGTATATCCAATAGGAAAAGTCCCTCTTACTCACTTTTAGCCATGGAAGAAAAGGTAATTCAGTTTAAAAGAGAAGGGCAGACTGTTGCTGAAAGAAGAAGGGAGCTTTTTTTAGAAAGACTGTTCAGTCTTCCTCCAGAAAAAGCACTTGACCTTATACTTTCTCAGCAAAATGCAAAAGAGCTTGTTCAGAACCTTCCTTCAGTTGACCTTTACTGGATCATAAAAAAGATAGGAGAAGATGATTCTATTCCCATTCTTGAACTTGCTTCAGAAGAGCAATGGCAATACATACTTGATATAGAAGTATGGGTAAGGGACAGGATAAACATAAGGAAGGTATCTGAATGGCTCAGGAGATTTATGAAAGCAGATGCTGAAAGACTTGCAAGATGGCTTATAACTGAAGAAATGGAAATGTTTACTTACTATTATCTCTACAGGATGCTTGACATAATAATTGCAACAGATGACAACATATACGACATTCCTGAAGACTACTTTACACTTGACGGAACATTTTATCTGAAGCTAAGAGATCCTGATCAGAGAGATCTTATTGAGACAATCCTAAAGCTTATAGCAAGTGAAAGCTTCCTAAGGTATCAAGCACTTCTTATGACATCAAGAGCAATTCTTCCTGCATCAACAGAGGAAGAGCTATATAGGCTTAGAAGTGTAAGGATTGCAGAATATGGTTTCCTTCCATTTGAAGAAGCAGTTGGAATATATGCCCCACTTGATCCAGAGGATCTTGTATTAGAAAAGAAGGACAGAAGAAAGGAGATAGTTTATGTTGATGATGAGGTAAAGGACATAATCCCATCTTTTCCAATGTATAGTCTTCAGCCTGTAGGCATATTTCAGCTTGCCTTAAGGAACATTAAAGACAATGTCCTTCTTGACAGAATAAAGCTTGAATTTGCTGGTCTTTGCAATCAACTTCTTTCTGCTGACGGACTTTCTATTGGAGGATATGAGGATCTTATAAAAGTCTGTAAAAAAGCAGCAGGTTATCTGAACATAGGTTTTGAAAAGGTATGTGGTAATGATGTAAATATGGCTATAGAGCTTATAAAGAAGAATTCACTTCATTCTATATTCAGAGTAGGATTTGGTATTGCACTTAGGCTGAGATGGGAAGTAGAAAGATGGATAAAAGAAAGCTGGTTTAGGAGTCAGGAGATAGACTTCAGTTTCTGGGGATCAGACGGAGAAATCCTTATAGGTCTTCTTAACAAAAAACCTCTTTATTATGTAGGAATAGAAGATGGAGAAGAATACAGACCTTTCCAGAGCCTGAAGGAAATAGAGGAATGCAGAAGTATCTTTTATAAGATAAAAGTCCTTGACAGGCTTTTTTCTGATCTTACATCGTTCTATCCAATTGAAAAAGGTCTTCTTAAAGATCCTACCATAACTTATGTCCCTTTTCTTTTCACATTCTGGGCAAGAAAGATATTGGAACTTGATCCTGGATTTTTACCAATAGATATGGATCAGGTAAGAAGGTTCTTTGAAAAACTCAGAGAAAAAGAAAGCCAACCTCCATATAGGATGGAAGGATTTAGGGAAAGATTTATAGAAGATATAAGCTGTTACTTTTCAGGAGAAAAAGAGGAAAAAAGGATTCTAAGGGATATACTTTCTTCTCTGTGGGATGAATTTAGAGAAGAATATGAAAATGTAGCTATAAAGGACTTAGATGAAAGATATATCAGGTTCATCCTTATCAGATAAATACCTCTGGCTTTCACTTTATCTTATAAAAGGCATAGGAAACTCAACATTTTTTCATCTTATAAGAAGTTTTTCTTGTGTTGAAGAGATATTCTGTTCTGATCAAAAAAGGCTTATCTCTTTGGGAATAAAAGAGGAAGTTGCAAGGAATATAGTAAAAAGGGTCTTTAAAAAAGATCCTGAAAAGGAGTTAAAAAGGATTGAAGAGGTTGGTGCAAGGATTATTACATATAATGATAAGACCTATCCTGAAATCTTAAGAAACATACACTATCCTCCTCCTGTCCTTTATGTAAAAGGAAGAGACATTCCAGAAGATAGTTTCCTTCTGAGCATTGTCGGATCAAGAATTCCAAGTCTTTATGGAATAAGGATTGCTGAAGATTTCTCTTATAGACTTGCAAAGATAGGAATAGGGATTGTAAGTGGAATGGCAATAGGAATAGACAGTTCTGCACACAGAGGTGCACTTAAAGCAGGGGGATATACTGTTGCTGTTCTTGGAACAGGTATAGATGTCGTTTATCCAAAAAGAAACAGTAAGCTCTTTGAACAGATATCAGAATCAGGAACACTCATAACAGAATTTACTACAGGAACACCTCCTGAACCAAAAAACTTTCCTATAAGAAACAGGATAATAAGTGGGTTGAGCAGAGGAGTCCTTGTCGTTGAGGCAACGAGAAAAAGTGGTTCTCTTATTACGGCATCATTTGCACTTGATCAGGGAAGAGAAGTATTTGCAGTTCCTGGAAATATAGATTCTGAAAGAAGCAGGGGAACGCACTTTCTTATAAAACAAGGTGCAAAGCTTGTTGAAGACATAGAGGATATACTTGAGGAGTTTGGGATAAGGATAGAGGAAAAAGAGTCTTTAAAACTGAGTCCTGAAGAAAAAAAGATATACGAGTGTCTGGATTATTATCAACCATTACATGTGGATGAGATCGTAAGAAAAACAGGATTTGATACAGCTTATGTCCTGAGTCTTCTTTTAAAAATGGAACTTAAAGGAGCTGTAAAACAGATTCCAGGAAAGATGTTTATAAAAGATGCTTCCAAGAGAGCTTAAAGAAGAAGCAGAAGAAAGGTATAAGGTCTTAAAAAAGATTGCAGGAGAAAGTATAGATAAAGAAAAGCTGAAAAAGATTATTTTATTGAGTGATTTTGTTTTTAATACAATCCTGAATTATCCTTCTAGTCTGGAAGTTATAGATGAGAAGATAAAAAAAAGGTTTGGAAAAGAGGATTACATAAGGAGGATAGGGGATTGTATAGAAGAGGAGATAGGTGAATTTAAAAAAAGGCTGAGAAGACAGAGAAATAAAGAGCTTTTAAGGATTGCATGGAAGGACATCGTGGAAGGATGTGATGTATTTGAGGTGATGAAAGAGCTTTCAGCATTTGCAGATGCCTGTATTCTAAGGACTATGGAATATACCTATAGGATGTATTCACACAGATTTGGTTCTCCTGCAGAAAAAGCTCAGACTTTAACGGTTATTGCTTTGGGAAAATTGGGAGGAGAAGAACTCAATTTTTCATCTGACATTGACATTATGTTTGCCTATCCTGAAGAAGGAGTAACATATAGCAAAATTACAAACAGTGAATTTTTTTCATATATGGCTCAATCAATTATCAACATATTAAGTGAACATACAGAAGATGGATTTGTCTTTAGAGTAGATACGAGACTCAGACCATTTGGAGAAAGTGGTCCAATAGTTATGAACTTTGATGAAATGGAAGATTATTACTATACATATGGAAGAGAATGGGAAAGATATGCACTTATAAAAGCAAGGGTTATAGGAGGGAATGAGGAGATTATACACAGGATCAGGAAATTTGTTTACAGGAAGTATCTTGATTATGGAGTATTTGAGGCATTAAGAGAGATGAAGGAGAAGATAGAATCAGAAACAAAGGATATGAGTATAGATGAGGATATAAAACTTGGGCCTGGAGGAATAAGGGAGATAGAATTTTTTGTTCAAGTCTTTCAGTTGCTTAGAGGAGGAATAGATCCTGAACTTCAAACACCAAGTCTGCTGAAGGCTATTTCTGTTCTTGGAGAAAAGGGATATCTTGACAAAAAGATCTGTTCTGGATTGATCTCTGCATATAGATTTTTCAGAAGACTTGAAAACAGGATTCAGCAATATAAGGATCTACAGACACACAGGCTTCCAAAAGAAAGGAAAGAAAGGATAAAATTAGCTTTTTCAATGGGATTTGAAGACTGGGATAGCTTTTTTAAAACTCTGCTTTATTGGTCCTCTTTTGTAAGAAAAAACTTTTCTCAGCTTTTAGGAAAAAAAGAAAAGACAGAAGACATCTTTGTGTCAATATGGAATACAGATGAAAGAGAAAAGAGAAAAAGGCTTCTTTCTTCTATTGGAGCATCAAAAAAAGTTGAGACAATAATTGATGAACTGAAACAGACAAGATACCTTGGACAGAATGCAAAAAGGATCCTTGATAAGCTTATGCCAGTCGTCTTAAAAAAGATCTTTAAAGAAGAGGAAAATGTATCTCTGGCAATATCCAGGATTATAAAAAGCATACAGACAAGGACAAATTATCTTTCTCTTCTTCTTGAAAATCCATCTGTTATTGATCATCTTATAAGACTTGCAAAAGAAAGCTCATGGATAATCTCATTTGTCTCAAAAAATCCTGCACTCTTAGATGAACTTATAGATCCAAGGACACTTTATAATCCACCAAGAAGAGAAGAGCTGAAAAGGGACATAAATAACAGGCTGAAGATGATTTCTGATTTAGAGGATCAAATAATACAGCTATGTCTTTTCAGACAGACAAACACACTTAGAGTTGCTGCAGCAGACATAGAAGGCGCTATTTCTACAGTTGAGGTAAGCAGTCTCCTTACGCATATAGCAGAAGTTGTCTTGGAAAAGGCTTTGGAGATTTCTATGAATAAATTTGGAAAAAAAGATGGATTTTGTATTATAGGATATGGTAAGCTTGGAGGAAGGGAACTCGGTTATAACTCTGATCTTGACATAGTATTTATCCATACAGAAGATCCATCCTCTTATATAAAAGTCTCACAACACATCCTCAAGCTTCTTACGACATATACAGTCATGGGAAAGGTATATGAAATAGACACAAGACTAAGACCAGATGGAAGTTCAGGAGTCCTTTCAGTAAACATCTCTTCATTTGAAAAGTATCAGTTAGAAAGGGCATGGACATGGGAACATCAAGCACTCCTTAGAGCAAGGGGGATATGTGGGGACAAGAAGGTCATGAAGGCATTTGAGGATATAAGATATAAGGTGCTTTCAAAGAAAAGAGAAAAAGGGAAGCTTTTTGAAGAAGTATGGGACATGAAAGAAAGGATAAGAAAAAATCTGTTAAAACCAGTAAAAGGTCTTTTTCACATAAAGTATGAAAGAGGTGGAATCATAGACATTGAATTCCTAATCCAGTATCTTGTTCTTCTTAATGCACATCTTTTTCCTGAGATCCTGAAAAGGAGATCTCACATTCATTTCATAGAAGAGCTTGTAAGGGTATCTGTTATGGATAAGGAAGATGGAATCTTTCTGAAGAATGCTTATATTGAGCTGAGGTCTATGCTAAACAGGCTCTCACTTCAGGAAAAGCCATTTAGAGTTGAAAGAGAAAGGGTTTGTGAGATAGCTGAAAAGGTGGAAAGGCTATGGGAAAAATATTCCTGATATTTTTTTTACTGTTTTCGTATGGTTTTTGTGAAGATGAACATGTGGTTTTATTAAAAGAGTTTGAGAAGATATTTTATTTTGAAGATGGATCATCAATACATGAGGATGAGGTATTTCTGAAGGTATTGGACAAGAAAGGTGTCATAAGAGAACAGGTTCAGGTATTTTATCAGAACAGACACTATTCTGAACTAAAGATAGAACACCTTGAAGTCATAAAGAAAGATGGAAGAAGGATAGATGTTGATGTAGAAAGAAACAGTAAAGAAGAGATGTTTGAGGTTGAGGAGAACATATATGATCCAAACAGGAAAGTCTTAAAGGTATTTGTTCCTTGTCTGAGCCCAGGAGATGTGATTCACTGGAAGATAAAAGAAAGAAGGTTTAAGGAGATAATTCCTGGACAGATATATGGAATGGTAATAATTCAGAGAGATTTTCCTGTGAACTATTACAGGCTTGAGCTTATGTTTCCAAAAGAAAAAAGATTAAAGTATCTGATAAAGAATAAGGCAGGAAAGGTAAAGTTTTATCATGAGATAATAAATGGAAAAAAGAGGCTTATATGGGAATTTAAAGATGTTCCAAAACTTGTTCCAGAACCAAATATGCCCCCTTTTCACAAAGTAGCAATGAGACTACTTTTTTCAACAATCCCTTCATGGAAGGATGTATCAAGATGGTATTTTGAACTTGTAGAGCCAAAGCTTAAGCCTTCTGAAGAGATTGTAAAAAAAGTAAGACAGCTTATAAAGGGAAAAGATGATATGGAAAAGATAGCTTCTCTTTATTATTTTGTTTCCAGAAAGATAAGATACTTAGGGATAATAGCAGAATCAAAAAGACCTGGCTTTGAACCCCACGATGTAAACCTTACATTTACGAGGAAATACGGAGTATGCAGAGATAAAGCTGCACTTCTTGTCTGTATGCTCAGGATAGCTGGTTTTCGTGCTGCACCTGTGCTTGTAAGTATTGGAGAAAGGCTTGATGAAGAAATTGTCGTTCCTTATTTTAACCATGTAATTGTGGCTGTATTAGATGAACTTGAAAGACCTTTCATCTTTCTTGATCCTACATCTGAAACAAGCAAACAGTTTCTCCCTGATTATGACAGAAATTCATCTTATCTTATTGCACATAAAAAAGGTTCTTACTTAGGGAAGATTCCTCCTCAGACCCCAGAAGAAAACCTTTTTTTGATAAAGATAAAAGGAAGACTTAAAAAAGATGGATCTTTTTTTGGAAAAATAGAAGGAATAAGCTTTGGTTTTTCTGATACAGTAATAAGGTCAATCTTTATGAATAAGAACAGAGAAGAAGCAGAAAGGTTTTTGATAAGGTTTCTCAAAGGAAAAAGAAGGGACATGAAAATTGAGGATATAGATTTTTCTGATCCGGATAAAAGAGAGGTAAATTTTCACTTCTCCTGTTCTTTTAAGATAAAAAATGCTACTTTTTCCAAAGGAAAATGGACATTTTTTTGGCCCATAAGTTCAACAGAATATCTTGGACTTCTTGACAGATGGATCCTTGAAAAAGCTGATATGAACAGAAGAAGGTTTCCAATAAGATTTGGGTATGTATTTGCAAGTAAAATTGTAGAAGAAATAGAATTTGAAGAGAAACCAAAGAGGATAAAGTTTCCTGTTATGCAGAATCATCAAAATAAACTGTTTTCTCTTTGGACATCATTTGAGATACAGGATTCTGAAATAAAAATAACAAGATATCTCAGCTTAAAAAAGTTAGAAGTGCCAGCTGATGAATATTCCCTGATATTAAGACTAAAGCATGACTTAAAATATGAAGCATTTCTTCCTATAAGACTATGCTATTGAAAATAGCACTATTTTTATTTTTTCTGACATCTTCTTGTCTTTCTCAATCAGTTTTTGAAAATGCAGATGCAATAAATAATTATGTCAGAAAGCTGTATAGAATAAATCCAGATGGAAGCTATAGGCTTTTCTTAGAAATGCAGATTGAGATAAAGACATATAAGGGAAAGAAAGAATGGGCAGATTTTAAATATCCATATAACAGCCAGTATCAGGAAGTGTTTATAAGAAAAGCAAGGACAATACTTCCTTCAGGAAGAGTAAAGGAGGTAACAGAAAAAGAAATTCACGATATTTTAGATCCATCAACTTCTGAAAGCTCTCTTTATTCAAAAGCAAGACTAAAGGTCATAAACTTCCCTTCAGTAGAAATAGGATCAAAGATAGAAATCAGAATTGAATTGTTGTCAAAGATAGGATTCTGGGCTAAGGAGAACTTTAGACTCCTGAATCCTACAAGAGAAAAGAAAGTCATACTGGATGTCCCTTCTCATATGAAGCTTACTGTAAGTATAAAAGATCCTAAGGTGAAGTTTGAAAAGAAGAAAAAAGGAGAAAGGGTTATCTATATATGGGAAGGAAGAGATCTTCCTAAGTTGTATGATGAGCCAAACAGCCCTGAAATAGAAAATCAGCCCTTTTGTCTTCTTGTATCAAGCTTTGGATCATGGAAAGATGTAGCAAATTTTTTTAAGAATTTTTTTAAGTTACAAAGGAAAATAAGACCTCCTTCCTGGGCAAAGAAAGATCCTGACCTCTGTTACATGCTTCTTCTGAAACACATAAACTTATATCCTCTTGACCTTTTTAAAAGTTCCCTTATTCCTCAGGATCCATATCTTACATTAAAAAAAGGATATGGAAGTTCAATTGATCTTGCTTTTCTTTTTTACAGCATACTCAAGTCTCAAGGAAAAGATGTAGACCTTTTTCTTGCTAACAAAAGAGGTCTTTTTATTTTAAAAGAAAGCTATTTTCCTGAACTTTTTGATCAGATCCTTGTTTATACAGATGGAAAATTTTATTCCTTTTCTGAAAGATACCTTTCACCTGGTTTTACAGGTTCTGAAGGAACACTTGGACTTAGTATAAAAGAAGGAAGGCTAATAAAGATTCCAGAAGGAGAGAATAAAAAAAGGAGAGAAATAAGTATGAGTATATCCTCTGAAGGGGCTTATGGAAAGGTGAAAGATGAGTTCTGGGGAATATATGCTTCTCAGATAAGGAGATCATTTAGGTATCTGAAAGGAGAAGAGTTAAAGATAAGGATTTCAAAATACATCCATTCTATGGATCCTTTGGCAAAGGTTAAGGATTTTAAGATAGAAGATCTGAAAAAGAAGGTAGAAATTTCTTTTTCATTCTTGACAAGTAATCCTTTTATGAGATCTGAAGATCTTCTTCTCTTTCCTATACCTGAACCAGATATCATTTCACACCTAAGCAGACTTCTCACTAAAAGAAGATATCCTCTTTTTATTCCAAGGACAAAAACAGAGATCTTTAAGCTAAAACTCATCTTACCTGAAGGTATAAAACCAGTATTTATTCCTTCTTCTTTTGGAAAGGAAGGTCCTCTTTGTTGGGATATAAGATACAGGTTAAGAAAGAATTGTCTTGTTTTTCTGAGAAGATTGACATTAAAAAGGAGTATGATCCCTGTTGAAGATGTAAAGGAGGTCTTGGAAAAGACAGAGATGCTCTGTTCAATAAAAAACAGGGTATTGATTTTTGAATATGAGACTGGAAGTAGTAATAAAGGGAAAAGATAAAGTTTTGGAAGACAGTATAAAAGATCTGGGGAGGAGATTCTTTATAGAAAGGGTCAAAGGATATCTACTTTTTTCCTTTCCTATAAAGGATGAAACTGAGATAGACAAGATCCTAAAATACATAGAAGATAAACTTCCTGAAGATTCTGAAATAATAAATACTTCCTTATCTTTCAGAAAAGAGCTGGATCTTCACGGATACAGGATAACTATAGGAGCTGAAAAAAAGAGAACAGAGGAAAAAGAGATCATTTTAAAGAAAGGGCTTGCATTTGGAGGCTTTCATCCTACCACAAAGATGTGCCTTCAGCTCCTTTTAGAAGCTGTAAGAAGAGGTTTTATTATAAGGACTGCACTTGACCTTGGAACAGGAAATGGAATTTTAGCAATCATGGCAAAAAAGCTTGGGATAAATAAGGTATTTGCGGTTGATATAGATTATGAAGCATGTGTTGAGTGTAAAGAGAATGCAGGCATTAATGATGTTGAAATAGGTATAGTCTGTGGAGATCAGGATTGTATAAAAGGAAGATTTCAGCTTGTCCTTGTAAATATCATATTTCATGTAACTGAAAGGATAATGGATAGGATAAAGGAGATGGTTGAAAAAAAAGGGCTTCTTATAATTTCAGGATTTATCAGTTCAAGGAAAGATGTGATTAAGGATAAATTAAAAGAAGATGGGATTTTTATAGAAGAGAAAGAAGATGAGGGATGGGGAGCAATATTATGGCAAAAAGAATGAATCATGTCTCCATTTTGATATCTTGTATACCCATGGACTTAGTTTTCTGTTCATCAATTCTGCTTCTTTCATAATCTTCTTTTCTTTTCCTTCATAGAGGACAGAAACCTTCATGTAACATTCATCTTCCTTACAGCTCTTACTTGGAAATATCCTTATTATCATACCATTCAGAAGCCTATATTCTACATAAGAATCCTCTTCTATACCTACTTCTTTCATGCTTTTTGAAGGATCAACTACATCATCTATCCTGAGATAATCCAGTCCTTCTTTTAGCTTTTCTATGACATCTTTTTTCAGCTTTCCTTTTATAAGCTTAAAATTTCCTTTTTCTCTTACAAGGACATACTTCACCTTTCCTTTTTTATACCCTTTTATCTTCCCTATTTCATCTTCCTTTATGTCTAAAAGATCAAGCTTTATCCATTCTCCTGGTCCCTGTATAAGTGAAGTGAAATATTGGTCTATAAGATATACGGTATCTCCTATTCTTATGAACTGCCCTTTTGGAAAACCATCTTTTTCCGTTCTCATTGCCTTTCCAAATATTATCTTTTTTATCAAACCTCCTTCCTTATCCTTCAATATCAGACATCTTCCCTTCTCTTCTTCTTTTCCATTTTCCTCTGGATCAAGAAGAGAAAGTCTTTTCAAAGTATCTTCTTTTGCTTTAAAGACCTGCCCTACAGTTACACCTCTCAGTTTTTCTATCAGCTCATATATTTGAGAAAAGTCTGCAAAGTATCCAAAATGTTCTTTTACAATCCAATCCCCATCCTTTCTTATAAGAGTTACATTTATTCCCTCAGGACTTATGATGTCTATCTCGGATATCTTTTCCAGTGGAATATCTGAAAATATGTGCAGACCTAAGGTCTTTTTATATGACCTGTTTTTATACTTCCCTAAGAATAAGACAATTCCTAAAAGAGCTAAACAAAAGACAGAAAGTAAAATTATATTCCTCATCTTTTTGTCTTCCTCTGTCTGTATATAGCAAGACCTATTCCTGCAAAAGAGATAAAAAGTGGCATAAGGAAGATGTTTATAAATTTAAGTATCATACCAAGTCTTTCTATATCTGCCCTGAGTGTCTTTCTTACTTCCCTTAATTCATGCTGGATCCTTATCTTTTGTTCTCTAAACCTTTGAATCTCTTTTTCAAGCTCAGAAGATAAGACAAGTTTTCCCGATTCTTTCCTTTTCTTCTCTAACTCCTTCAGTCTCTCATTTATTATCTCTGCCTGCTTTTCAAGCTCCTTTTCCTTTTCAAGCCATTTTTTTTGAGCTTTTGCCTTAAGCTCAAGAACCTTTTTAAAAGGTCTTTCAAATCTTCCTCTTGTTCTTATACTTATAAGATCCTCTGTCCCTGTAAGATACTCACAGGCATTCAAAAGAAAGTTCAGATTATCATTAAATATCCTGCTTATGACAAGACCAAAGATCTGTGTCTTTTCTACATAAAAGTCATCATTTAAGAAATCACTATCTGCAACAACTATTATAGCAGAACTTTTTTTTGCTTCTTTTATGTGATCTTTCTTGGAGAAACCTTTTGGAGGAGAAGAAAAAGCAGATTTGAACCTTCCTCTGATAAGCACTGCAATAGGATATTCTTTCCCTTTAGGTTTTACTCTCTTTCTTACAAATTCACTTCCCATTCCCACAATAAACACACTTATGGTATCAGAAGACTTACTTGAGTGGATAAGTGTCTCAAAAGAGATATCCTTCTTTTTTTTCTCTATATACCCTGCAATAGGAAAAAGCATATTCTCCAGACCAGAAGTTATAACACTTTCTTTACTGAAAGAACCTTCTCTTGCTGTTATGACCACAGGACTTTCTTTTATCAAATTACCTGATCTTACATATGTTGCCTGTTCTATATCTGCCACAGCCTTATCTTGAACAACACTTATCCCCCATGAAGAGAATAGATCTTCTAAACCTGTCCTTAGACCAATGTCAGGTGTTTCAGTTGATATGCAATACGGATCTGTAAGGATAATGGCATTTTTTCCTGAAAGGATGAATTGATCTATGGCATATTCAAGGTTTTTGTCTATCTTTTTAGGATGAATTATAAGCAAGAGGTCTGTATCAGGATCTATCCTTTTTACATCTTTCTTAATCTTTCTCACTTCATACATCTTTCTCAGCTCCTTTACAAAAAGCCATTCTTTTTTTTCAAATACAGGAAGAAAACTCAGTATCCCTATCACTTTTTTCTTTGGATTTTGTAGCTTATATATAGCCTGAGTTACTTTATACTCCAGAAGCTCTTCTTCTGAAGGATCAAGAAAGGGAATCCTTTCTATCCTTTCTTCTGAAAGAAATACAAGCCCACAGTATATCTTTTCTCCTCCTTCTGTCTCAATTCCTCTAAGTCCATATTTTTCTGCCCATTCTTCTTCCTCACTGTCAGGCTTTGGATCATATACTTCCAGTCTTATCTTTCCTCTTCCTTCTTTTTCATACTCTTCCAAAAATTCTTTTACCCTTTTTGCATAAAGTTTTATGTATGCTGGGACAGATGGATTGCTTTTACTGTAGAAAAACTTTATGGTAATGGGTGTCTTTATTTTAGATATTATGTTCTTTGTTCCTTCTGAAAGTGTATAGAGTTTTTCTTCAGTTATGTCCCACCTTAGGTTTGCATAAGATAAAAGGACATTTATGAGTATGAGTAAAAAAAGAAGTAAAGAGACTTCTATTACTGAAACTGCAATCCTTTTTATGTCCTTCCTTTCTTCCATACTATTCCCTGTAGTTTTGAAGGATGGTTTTTGTAAGGTATAGCATGAAGATTATTACTGAAATGAAATAAACAATGTCTCTCAGGTCTAAAACACCCCTTTGTATTGACTCATAATGCGTCATAAAGCTTATGTTAGCAAGGAAGTCTATTATCCATGAAGGAGCCCAGCCTGAAAAGAATTCTGTAATTGGAGGCCATCCAGAAAGCACAAAAAAAAGGCATATTACGACAGAAATTATAAAGCTTATAACCTGATTTCTTGTAATAGATGAAGTAAAGCAGCCTATACTGAGATATGCTCCTGCCATAAGAAGACTTCCAAGATATGCACAGAAGATTACACCAAGATCAGGATCCCCTAAATACAGAACAGTAAGAACTAAAGGAAATGTGAAAAAAAGGCAGATTGCTATAAAGATCCAGGCAGAAAGAAATTTTCCTAAGACTGCTTCCATACTTGTAATAGGAAGTGTAAGAAGAAGCTCAACTGTTCCAAGTCTTCTTTCTTCTGCCCAAAGCCTCATGGATACAGAAGGGACAAGAAAGAGATAAATCCAGGGATGCCATTGAAAGAATGCCCTGAGGTCTGCCTGTCCCAATTCATAAAAATGGCTTACAGAGAATGTAAAAAAACCACACAGCATGAGAAATATGACCATGAATACATAAGCAACAGGAGAAGTAAAGTAACATAAAAGCTCTTTTTTTGCTATTGAAGATATGTTCCTGAGGTTCATTTTCCTAAGGTAATCTTTCTGAAGACCTCATCCAGTCTTCCCTGCTCCACAAAAAAATACCTTATCTTTTTCTTTGTCTTTTCTCTGAGATATCCTATTATGGAACTTACAAAATCAGCTCCTGGTTTTTCAGGATATATGATAACAGAATCAAGACTCGTTTTTTCTACATTCCTTATTCCAGGAAGCTTCTTCAGGCTTTTCAAAAATTCATCATCTATCTCTTCCTGAAAAGATACCCTTACAGCACCATAATAAGATGACCTTTTTTTAAGACCATCAGGAGTATCATCTACAAGAATCTTTCCATTACTTATTATAATTGCCCTTGTGCAGACAGCTTCTACTTCTTCCAGTATGTGAGTAGAAAGGATGATGGTTTTTTTTTCTGACAGCTGTTTTATCATGTTTCTTACTTCATGTTTTTGATTTGGATCTAATCCGTCTGTAGGTTCGTCAAGGATAAGGTATTCTGGATCATGGATAAGGCTTTGTGCAAGACATACTCTCTGTTTAAATCCCTTAGATAATGTGCTTATTGACTGATACATCACATCAGAAAGAAAGCATCTTTCAAGTATCTCTCCTACCCTTCTTTTTTTCTCCTTTCCATAAAATCCCCTTATCTCTGCTATAAACTCCAAAAAACCCAAAACGGTCATATCCGGATATACAGGAGCATTTTCTGGAAGATAGCCTATCCTTTTTTTTGCCTCAACCGGATTTTCAACTATATCATAGCCTCCTATCAGTGCTGTTCCAAAGGTAGGAGTAAGGAAGCCTGTTATCATTCTCATTGTAGTTGTTTTTCCTGCTGCATTTGGACCTAAAAAACCAAGGACTTCACCTTTTTCTACACAAAAGCTTACATTATCTACAGCTACCTTTTTTCCAAATATCTTTGTAAGATTCTTTACCTCTATCATTTTATATAAAAAAAAACCCGCCTCCCGGAAAGGAGGCGGGTCTGTTTTCAGTCAGTTTAGAACTCTTCTACGCTTCCTGGTGTTGGTGTCTTTTCTTCTTTCTTCTCAGGTTTTTCAGCAATCATTGCCTCTGTTGTAAGGAGAAGACTTGCTACTGATGCAGCATTCTGGAGAGCAAGTCTTATTACCTTTGTAGGATCAATTACTCCTGCCTTTACAAGATCCTCATATTCACCTTTTTCTGCATTAAATCCAAATGCACCTTCACCCTGTTTTACCTTTTCTACTACAATTGATCCTTCAAATCCTGCATTATTTGCAATCTGTTTAAGTGGTTCTTCAAGAGCCTTCTTTACAATCTCTGCTCCAAGCTTTTCTTCTTCACTGAAGTCACTTAGATCCTCAAGTGCCTTCTGTGCTCTTATGTATGCAACTCCACCACCAGGAACAATTCCTTCCTCAACTGCTGCCTTTGTAGCATTCAGAGCATCCTCTACACGATCCTTCTTCTCCTTCATTTCTGCTTCTGTTGCAGCTCCTACACGGATTACTGCAACTCCACCAATCAGTTTTGCAAGACGCTCCTGAAGCTTTTCTCTATCATAGTCACTTGTCGTCTCTTCTATCTGCAGTCTTATCTGCTTTACTCTAGCTTCTATAGCTTCCTTGCTTCCTCCACCTTCTATAATCGTAGTATTGTCTTTGTCTATTATGATCTTCTTTGCTGTTCCAAGATCATCAAGTGTTACATTTTCAAGTTTTACTCCAAGGTCTTCACTTATTACCCTTCCTCCAGTAAGGATTGCAATGTCTTCAAGCATTGCCTTTCTTCTTTCACCAAATCCTGGAGCCTTTACTGCTGCACACTTAAGTGTTCCACGAAGCTTGTTTACTACGAGTGTTGCAAGTGCCTCTCCTTCTACATCTTCTGCTATGACGAGAAGTGGTTTTCCTGATCTTGCAACCTCTTCAAGTATTGGAATAAGATCCTTCATTGAGCTTATCTTCTTTTCATGGATCAGGATAAATGCATCTTCAAGGTGAACCTCCATCTTTTCAGCATCTGTAATGAAGTATGGGCTTAGATATCCTCTGTCAAACTGCATTCCTTCTACTACTTCAAGTGTTGTCTCCATTCCCTTTGCTTCTTCTACTGTAATTACACCTTCTTTTCCTACCTTTTCCATTGCCTCTGCTATGATTTCACCTATTGAAGGATCGTTGTTTGCAGATATTGTTCCTACCTGTGCAATCTCTTTCTTTTCTCTTGTAGGTGTTGAAAGCTTCTTCAGTTCTTCAACAACCTTTGCCACTGCCTTGTCTATTCCTCTTTTCAGAGCCATTGGATTTGCACCAGCAGCAACAAGCTTGCTTCCTTCCTTATAGATTGCCTGTGCAAGGATTGTTGCTGTTGTTGTTCCATCTCCTGCAACATCTGATGTCTTTGATGCAACCTCTTTTACCATCTGTGCTCCCATGTTTTCAAACTTGTCTTCAAGCTCTATCTCTTTTGCAACAGTTACACCGTCTTTTGTTACCTTTGGTGAACCAAATGCCTTTTCTATAAGGACATTCCTTCCTCTTGGACCAAGTGTTACTTTTACTGCATTTGCAAGTGTATCAACTCCCTTCATTATCTTCTCTCTTGCCCGGACATCATATGTAATCTGCTTTGCTGTCATAGCCTCCACCTCCTTAATTTAGTCTTCAAGAATTGCAAGGATATCATCTTCTCTCATAATCAGATACTCAACACCATCTATCTTTATTTCATTTCCTGCATATTTGCTAAAAAGAACCTTATCATTTACTTTTACTTCCATAGGAATCCTTTCTCCTTTATCATTTAACCTTCCTGGACCAACTGCTATAACTTTTCCCTGCTGTGGTTTTTCTTTTGCTGTATCAGGAATAATGATTCCTCCTGGAGTCTTTTCTTCTTCCTCTATCCTCTGAACCAGAACCCTATCATACAGAGGTTTTACCTTCATACTTCTACCTCCTTCAGTATTTTTTTGAAGAAACCTTAAGAGGATTTTTGTTTACCAAAAGATAAACATACTTTTTCTGTTGTCAAGGGGAGGAAAAATATTATAGTGAAAAAAAAGTATGTTTCTTGAAGGGAAAATAGCTGGTAAAAAGGAAGAGAGATTTATAACGAAGTGGTATGGAAGGATAAAGCTGAAATTAGAAAAAGGAGAAGAGATTATTCTTCCTTGTGCAGGAGTAATTTCTCAATGGCTTTATGATGGAGAAAAAGTAGAAGTTGAGATAGAGGATTTAAAAAATCCTAAATTTGAAAACTACAGTCTTTGGAGAACATATGAAGGAGAGAAGATAAAGGTATGGCCTCCTTTTGAGGAGATAAGGAGGATATCTATACCTGATCCAGTAAGAAGAGGTATCCTTTATTCTTATAATCTCAGGATAAGGGAGGCTGTAAGAAAGACAGATTTTGAAAACATCGTAGAACTTGAACAGTATCATTATGCATCACAAAAGGAAGTTATAGGGATTTGGAAGTGTAGCTCTTGCAATACATACATACAGGCAAATGTAAAACCGATCTGCAAAAATTGTGGTTCTGACAGAGATGTAAATATATTTGAGATAAAAGGTTCTCTTCCTACTTCAAGATTCCTTATCTTAGAGCTTGAATCAAAGAAGAAGTATGAACCAGAGGTTATAGGATATGTAAGGGTTGATCCTCCTGTTCCAAAGATGAACAGACGTATTTCTGAAGATCAGATCATAAAGGACATAAGAGAAAAAGTATTTCCTCCTGAATGGATCTCTCCTCTTTTTCATTTTGAAAAAGACATTGAAGATGCAAGATGGAAGGCAATTTTTAAGACAGCTACAGCCATAACAAGGATAGCAAGGGTTGTCATTCATCCAGACTACAGAGCAGACGGTCTTGGAAAGATAGCTGTAAGTGCAGCAATTGATTGGATAAAAGAAAGAAGGGTTCCTGAGATGAAAAAAAAGAAGGAGCTTATAGAAGTTATAGCACAGATGGCAAGATTTAATCCTTTCTTTGAAAAAGTTGGATTTAAGTATCTTTGGGATACAGGTTCAGGAAGACCAGTCCTTTATTTTCCTATCTCTGAAAGGGCAAAAAAGATAATTGATGATTTTTTAGAAAAGGACAAACTTGCTTCAAAACATAAAGGAAAGCTTTACAGAAGCTCATATGGAAAAGTAGAACCTATAGCTGGAAGTATCGTATTTGAGAATGTATCAAAGTTCTTTGAAAACAGACTTGATCTGGAAAACATTCCAAAAAATCTTAAAGAACTTTTAGAAGACTTTGGTGTATCTGAAAGAAGGATACAGAGAAGGGTTTTAAGTAATGTGAATGTAAAGATAGAACCAAAAAGCATTGTTGCACTTATTGGGGCTTCAGGTGCAGGAAAGACGACATTTTTAAGACTTATCGTAGGAAGGGTTTTAGGTCTTGGAGATGAGAGATTTAAAGTAAATGATGGAAACATATATATTCCTGAAAATGTAAAAATAGCAGTTCTTATTCCAGGAGAATTTGAACCAGATTTTAAAAAAGAAAAGTCCATAATAGAGCATATATATGAAAAGACAGAAGATGAAAAAAAGGCAGTTGAAATTCTTAACAGATGTGGTCTTTCTGATGCAGTCCTTTACAGAGCAAGATTTTTTGAACTTTCAACAGGACAAAAAGAAAGAGTAAAGATTGCCTCACTTCTTGCAGAAAGTCCAAATCTTCTTATAATTGACGAACTGGCATCTCATCTTGATCTACTTACTGCAATGAGGGTAACGAGAAGACTTTCTTCACTTGTAAAACAGTCAGGAATTACTATGATATTTTCAACTCATAGAGCAGAAGTCCTCAGAGCATCTTCTCCTGATAAGATCCTTTATGTAGGATATGGAAAAGTAAAGGAAGATGCTTCTTTTTAAGAAGAGATTCATAGAACCTATACTTACTGGAAAAAAATGGCAGACAAGGAGGCTGAAGAAACCAAAGCTAAAAGTAGGAGGAATATATGCTTGTAAAACGAGCAGGTTTAGCTCTGCATTTGCTTATGTCCAGATAACAAAGATAAGGAAACAGAGACTTTATGACATAACTGATGCAGAAGTAAAGGCAGAAGGAATGGAAACAAAGGAGGAGTTTATAAAGGTCTTCAAGGAAATATATAATCTTCCATCTTCAGCAAATCCTGAAGTATGGGTAATTGAGTTTAAGCTTATCAGGTAATGAGAAAAGAAAAAGCTGTCTGGATCCTTATATTCCTCTTTGCTTCTTTCATATATTTTCCTACAGCAGTAAGACCAATAAGAGATGCAGAGTCAAAATATGTTGAAATTCCAAGGGAATTCTTTGTAAGTGGTGATTGGCTGTCTCCTAAGCTTGATTTTGTAAATTACTACACAAAACCTCCTTTCAGTTTTTGGATAACAGCCATAGGATATAAGATTTTTGGTATAAGTCCTTCTGTTGCAAGAAGTATAAACATAATCTGGGCTTTCCTTTGTTCTCTCCTTTTGGGTATATTTGCTGAGGAACTTTTTGGAAGATGGATTGGTCCTATAACATCTGCCATCTTTCTTCTTATATCAGAAGTATTTGCTTATTGTTTAGATGCAGGAATAGAGTTTTCTCTTATATTTTTCATCATAAGTTCAATCCTTTTCTTCTGGAAATACTGGGAAAAGGGAAAAAAGGTCTATCTTCTTTTTTTCTATTTATCCATGGGACTTGGATACATGACAAAAGGACTTCTTGGATTTTGTATCCCTTCAGCTGTCATATTCTTTTTTCTTCTTTTTACAAAAAAACTACACAAGCTCTTTGAGATAATCTATCTTCCTGGAATAACCCTTTTTCTTGTCTTAGTTCTTCCATGGACCTTGATTATGTCCTTAAAAGATCCTGACTTTTTCAGCTACTTCATAATAAATGAACATATCGGAAGGATTACTGGACAAAGAGACACAAAAGAAGCAATTTTCCCCACATCCTCTTTTTTAGCTCATGTTGCAGGAGAATTTTTCCCCTGGATTATGTATATCCACATAATAGCAAAAAGACTTTTTTTTGGCATAAAAGAAAAAGAAGAGAAGTTTATACTTCTTTTTGTCTGGTCAGCCATCCCCCTTTTGCTCTTTTCTATATCTAAGAACAAAGTAGACTTTTATGGACTACATGTATATCCTGGCCTGACAGTTGTCCTTTCTTATGAGATAAAAAGGCTTTTTGAAAAAAGAGAAAATCTTGGTTTATGGGCATATCCATGGATTTTCGTCTTTATCCTATCAGCTATCTCTTTTTTCATTATAGGTATTAAACCAGACCTTTTTGACATTCCTTCTGTTTCTGTTGCAAGATTCTTTCTTCTTATCTCATCTTTTTTTGGTCTCTTTATCTTCATTTTACTTAAAAAAGGAAGACTTAAGCTTTCATCCTTCCTTATCTCTCTATATATGCTTCTTTTTTTCTTATGCACAGAAAGGATGTATATAGCAGATTTTGATAATGATTCCATGAAGTTTGCAACAGATGTTTTAAAGAAGGTAAAAAAGGATTACCCTATCTTTTGTAGTAATCTTCCTGAGTTTTCTCATGTTGCTATAGTTAATTTCTATACAGGAAAGAAGGTTTATATACTGAGAGGAAAAGAGAATCTTCCAGGATATGAAGAAAGGAGAAGGCTTTATATTGATGATAAAGATTTTTTGAGGATCTTAGAGGAAAAAGGGAAGGCTTTTATAATTGGAGATACAGAAGATGTAAAAGAAAGACTAAGGAGACTTGGACTCAGATATAAAATACTCTGTTCTTCGTCTAATAGATCTCTTTTCCTTGTTCAAAAGTAGAGGCATTATGGAAAAGATAGACCTGGAAGAAAAAAGCAGAAAAAGGACATATCTTATTGTTTTTTTCCTGTTATTCTTCTTTTTTTTGATCTTCTTTCTAAAAAGAAACTCTGGCAGTTCAATTAAGTATATAACACAGAAGGTAAAGAGAGGAGATCTCGTTATAACTGTTACGGCAACAGGAAATCTTCAGCCTTTAAATAAAGTAGAAATAGGAGTTGAGGTATCAGGAACAATTGAGAAGATCTATGTGGACTATAATGATCATGTAAAAAAGGGTCAGATACTTGCAAGACTTGATCTTTCAAAATTTGAAGCTCAAGTTTATAGAGCAGAAGCAAGACTTAAAGCAGCACAGGCAGAACTGAAAAAAGCAGAAGCAGAACTTCAGCTTGCAAAGATAAGGATAAGGAGGCTAAAAAGAGCTTACAGGCTTAGTCACGGAAAAGTTCCTTCAAAGGAAGAGATTGATGAAGCAGAAGCAAAACTAAAGATAGCTGAGGCAAAGGTTGAATCTGCAAAAGCAGAAATTTTTGCAGCAAAGGCAGATCTTAAATATTACACAACAGAGCTTTCAAAGGCTATAATATATTCACCAATAGACGGGATCGTCCTTGCAAAACATGTTGAAGAAGGACAAACTGTAGCAGCAAGATTTCAGACACCTGTCCTTTTTACACTTGCAGAAGATCTAAGGAAGATGGAGCTTCATGTAGATATAGATGAAGCAGATATTGGAAAAGTAAAAGTGGGACAGCTTGCAGAATTTACTGTAGATGCATATCCTGAAAAGGTTTTCAGGGCAAAGGTAAAAGAGGTCAGGTTTTTTCCAAAAATAGTTGAAGGAGTTGTGACATATGAAGCAATTCTTGAAGTAGATAATCCGGATCTTCTTCTCAGACCAGGAATGACAGCAACTGCAAAGATAATAGTCAAACAAATAAAAGATGCTATACTTATTCCAAACAAAGCTCTCAGATTCAGAATGCCAAGGATAAAGAAAGAGAAAAGGAAAAAAAGCTTCCTTTCAATGATAATACCTCATCCTCCATTAAGATCAGAGGTCTTTAAGGAAGAAAAAAAAGACAGGATATGGATTCTGAAGAATGGTCGTCCTGTAGAAGTATCTATAAAAACAGGAGAGACAGATGGAATTGTGACTCAGGTCCTTTCTGATAACATAAAACCAGGAACAGAAGTCATTGTTGGAATCAAAAGATGAAACCTATCGTAGAGCTTATTTCAGTAAGAAAGGTCTATGGATCAGGAAAGGCAAAAGTTGAGGCTTTAAGGGGAATAAATCTGAGAGTATATCCTGGGGAATTTGTTGCTATAATGGGACCAAGTGGATCTGGAAAGTCAACTTGTTTAAATATAATTGGTTTTCTGGATAAGCCGACTTCTGGCTTTTATGTATTTAATGGAATCAGGACAGAAAGGCTTACAAAAAATCAGATGGCACTTATAAGAAGATACTATCTTGGATTTGTATTTCAAGGATATAACCTCTTAGAAAGGACATCAGCTCTGGAAAATGTAGAACTTCCTCTTATATATCAGGGAGTTCCAGAAGCTGAAAGGAGAAAAAAAGCACTTTTTGCTCTTGAAAAAGTTGGACTAAAAGGTTTTGAAGATCATACACCAGCTGAACTTTCAGGAGGACAGCAGCAGAGAGTAGCTATTGCAAGGGCAATCGTAACAGATCCTATCCTTCTTCTTGCAGACGAGCCTACAGGTAATCTTGATACAAAAAGGAGTCATGAAATAATGAAGCTTCTTTCAGAGTTAAACAGAGATGGAATGACGATTATTATGGTAACACATGAAAGAAGCATGGCAGAGTATGCAAAAAGGATAATAATATTTCAAGATGGTGTGATTGTAAGAGAAGAATGATCTGGAATGCATTTATAATTGCGATAAGGGAGATAAGAAGAAATCTTTTGAGATCAATCCTTACTTCCTTAGGAATCGTAATAGGGGTTTCTTCAGTAATAACAATGGTCAATCTTGGAAATGGAGCTACAAAGAAGGTTAAGGAAGAGATAAAAAGTCTTGGATCAAACCTTATACAGATAAGACCAGGAAAAAGACCAAGACATTTTGGAATAAGAGAACAGGCAAGACCTTTTAAGATAAAGGATGCAGAAATGATCAAAAGACAGATCTGTGGAATAGAAGCTGTTGCACCTGTTGCAGGAAAGCAGATTCAGGCAATATATGGAAACAGAAACTGGGAGACACTGGTAATAGGAAGCACAAATGACTACATAGATGTTTCTGACTGGAAGATAAGATTTGGAAGAAGATTCTTTGAAGGAGAAATAAGATCAGGACAGGCTGTATGTATCTTAGGAAATACTGTTTATGAAAAGCTGTTTTGTGGAGAATATCCTGTAGGAAAGAGGATAAGGCTTAAGAAGATATCTTTTAAGGTAATAGGAGTTTTTGAAAAAAAAGGACAGTCAAGTTTTGGTGCTGACAGAGATGATTTTATCCTTATACCTATAAGAGCGTTTCACAGAAGGATTGCAGGAAACAATTATGTAACAAGCATATATGTATCTATAAGAGATGGTTATTCCATAGATAGGGTAATAGAAGACATAAAGCTTCTTATGAGAGAAAGAAGACATATATCTCCTTATGAAGAAGATGATTTTTTCATATTGGATATGAGAGAAATAGTAAAGATACTTTCAAGGACAACACGGGTCCTTACATCATTCCTTGGAGCAATTGCAGCAGTAAGTCTTATCGTAGGAGGAATAGGAATAATGAACATTATGCTTGTTTCTGTTACGGAAAGGACAAAAGAGATAGGGATAAGAATGGCTATAGGAGCTCTTCAAAGGGACATACTCCTTCAGTTCTTGGTAGAAGCAATGGTACTTTCTTCTTTTGGAGGAATAATAGGAATACTTCTTTCAATTATAGCTTCATACTGGCTCTGTAAGATCCTTCTCGTTCCATTTGTCTTTGACATAAAGATAATAATCCTTTCATTCTGCTTTTCTCTTCTTATTGGCATAATATTTGGCTTTCTTCCTGCAAAGAGAGCAGCAGATATGAATCCTATAGACGCTCTCAGATATGAATAAGATCTGAGAAGCTTATAAGTCTTATCTCAAGATCTTCTATTAGCCTTCTTACCTTAGAACTCGTTACAGCTTTTAGTTCTTCAAATCCTTTTGTTCCTTTTCTGTCATCAAGATGAAGATATATCTCAAAGATGCCTTTTTTTTTAGAAATTTTTTCTAAGACAAAAATAAGCCATTCTTCTGTTATCTCTCCTGTCTTATAAAGACCAATTATTCCATCTGGATAGATCAGCCCTGCAGAATCTGCTTCTTTTTTGAAGTTCTTAGAAAGAGCTGAAAATGCAATTCTATAAAAGCTGTTTCTTATGATATGCTCCTTTGGATATATATTCCATGGTTCATAAGGAAATCTTATGCATCTTACTCCAAATCTTTTGCAATTCTCTGTTATCTCTTTCAGTATCTTTGGATGGATATGGATGTGATGGTGAGAATTTATATGTGATGGTCTAAAAAGAGATGATGCCTTTCTGAACTGAAAAGATATCTCTTTTTTTATCCACGAAAATATCTGTTTGCTAAATTGTGCAAGAAGTCCTATCTTTGCAGGAGATATGTTTATCCTTTTTCCTAAGGAAAGACTTTTTCCTTCTGTAACTGATACATGAATTCCTATGTCTATGTCTTTTTCCTTTGCCAAAGAAATGGCATCTTCCCACCTTTCTCCTGTTATCATAACTGATGCAGATGTAAGTATCCCTTCATCTTTTGCAATACTTACAGCCCTGTTAACAGATAAGCTCTTTCCAAAATCATCAGCCGTAACAATAATCATCCTATCTCTTCCATCCTTCCATCAGAATATACCCTGTATCTTTTTCCTCTCCAGAATACCTCTTTTCCAAGAAAAGATATGAGCCATAAAAAAAGAAAGAGGAAATCTCCAAAAGGAGTAAAAATGCAGATCTTTTTGTCTGAATCTATTGATCTTAGGACCTCAAGTCCACATATGATTCTAAGTAGAACAGTAAAAAGAAGGAGAAAAATCTCTCCTGTAATAAGGTAAAGTATAAGTGCCCAAGGTGTTGGATGACAGAGGAATGTAAAGAAATATCCAAAAGGATTGCAGGTTTTTACTGTCCTGTTCCATCTTAAGACCTTCAAAAATGCCTCCTTTATTCCTTTTCCTTCGGATGTAATCTTTACTATATATGGTGCAAGGATGACCTTGTATCCTTTCTGAACTATAAGTTTTGCAAGCATGTAATCATCTGCAAGATAGTCCTTTACAGAAGAAAATCCTCCTATCTTCTCAAGAACATCTCTTCTTATTGCAATAGATGCTCCAAATGCATACCTTAGACTGTATCCTGTAAAGAAAGCAGAAAAAAGAACAGCAGGAATAAAGTTTGCTTCTACATTCAGTATCTCTATAAGATCTGCAATACAATGTCTTCCTTCTATCCTGTATATTGCTGTTGTTGCTCCTGCGGAGCTATCTTCTAAGATAGGGATTATCATCTTTTCTATATAAGACGGTTCTGCTTTTGTATCAGAATCAGAAAGTATAATGATTTCAGAAGATTGAGGGATGTGTCTTTCCATGTTCATAAGATTTCTTACTTTTCTGTTAGAACCCTCCTTTGCTTCTCCTTCTGTAAGAATGACCTTATCTGGAAAAAGATCTTTTATTTTTTTTGCAAGCTTATATGCAGGATCATCCCTTTTTGCAACTCCAAGAAGAAGCTTGTATCCTGGATAAGGAATCCTTAAAAAACTCAGTATATTCTCAAAAAAGTCCTTATCAATTCCACAAAGTGGCTTAAGTAAAAGGACTTTTGGAAATCTTTTTATTTTTTTTGCTTCCTTAAGCCTTTTTTTAAAAGCCCTGCTGCAAAAAGCAGAAATAAGCTGATAGATAATGGATGCAGACCATATAATTGCTATAATCTTCAGCATTTCATCTTTTTTTTCCTTTCTCTCATAAAAGAAAAGAATTCCTTTGCTTCTCTAAGCCTCCTTTTACACATATCAAGATCAGTAATCATTGTCTTTATTATCCTGAGGATTGGCTTTGGTCTGAAATAGAATCTGTTATAGAATCTCTCAACAGCTAAAAATATCTCTTCTTTTGAAAGATTTTCGTATTCAAGTGCAGGGATCTGAATACCATCAGATACGACATCTTCTGAAACAAGCCATCCATTCCTTTTTGCTTCTTCATAAAGTTCTGTTCCAGGATATGGTGTGGCAATTGATACCTGGATTGTATCAGGATCAATCTCCTTTGCAAATTCTATTGACTTTTCTATTGTCTCACGAGTTTCACCTGGAAGTCCAAGAACGAATGTTGCATGCACAGAGATTCCAAGTTTTTTACAACTTTTCATAAATCTTCTTATCTGCTCAGTTGTTATACCTTTTTTTATGTTCTTCAAGATCTCATCAGATCCAGATTCAACACCCACCATAAGAAGCCTCAGACCGTTTTCCTTCATAACAGAAAGAGTCCTTTCAGGAACATTTGCACGGGAGCTACATGACCATGTTATTCCAAGTTTTCCAAGACCTTTTGCAATCTCCTCAGCTCTTTTAAAGTCAGCAGTAAATGTATCATCATCAAAAAAGAATTCTTTTACTTGAGGAAACATCTCCTTTGCCCTTTTCATCTCTTCTATAACAACACGAGGAGACCTTTTCCTATACCTTCTTCCTGCAATCGTCTGTGGCCAAAGACAAAATGTGCATCTTCCAGGACATCCTCTTCCTGTATAAAGTGAAAGATATGGATGGAGAAGATAGCCTATGAAGTAATTTTCTATCTTCAGGTCTCTTTTATAGACATCAAGGACTGATGGAAGTGAGTCCATATCCTGGATAAATTCCCTTTTTGGATTTATTACGATCTCCTTTCCTCTTCTGTATGCTATTCCCTTTACATCTGAAAGTCTCATCCCTTTTGCAATGTCAAGTATCGTATAGTCAAATTCACCAATTGCAACAAAATCAACAGCCCTTGCTTCTTCTAAGGACTCCTTAGGAAGTGCTGTTACATGAGGACCTACCATTCCTATGAGGATATTTGGATAAGTGTCTTTTAGATTTTCTGCAAGAAGAGAGTCATTCCTGAATCCAGCAGTGCTTGTAAATATAACTACCATGTCAAAATCCTTTGCTATGTCTATAACCTCCTTTGCACTTATATCATGAGGAGGAGCATCTACAAGTCTGCTTCCAGGACATAGTGCTGCTGCCTGTGCAAGCCATGTAGGATACCAGAAAGATCTTATTTCTCTTCTTGCCTGATATCTGCTTCCAGCCCCTCCATCAAATCCTTTATAAGACGGGGGATTCAGAAAAAGGACTCTTTTTTCCATAACACCTATCTCCTTATCCAAGCTTTTTCAGATAGTATTCAATATATTCCTTTACCTTTTCTTTTCCTCTGTATATCCCAAAATGCCCTTCACAGAGTATGTCTGCATCAAGTCTTATTATCTTTTTCAGGGAATCTTTTGCAAGCTGTGGATCTGCTCCTGGAATAAAATAAGGGCCATGTATGTCCTGTCCAAAAAGTATCCTTTTTCCCTTTATGTCAACATAGCATACAATGCTTCCTGGAGAGTGTCCTGGGATGTGAAGAAAGAAGAATTCATATTTTCCAATCCTTATCTTTTCTTCCTCTCCTTTTATCTTTATATCTATCTTGCATGGGCTGTAAGATACCCCATACCAGTCAGCACCTGTTCCTTTTCCTTCCTCTATCATAGGTTTTTCTTTTTCATGAGCTATTATGTCAGGATTGAACATCTGCTTAAATCTATAAAGTCCTCCAATATGATCAACATGACCATGAGTGACAATTATTGCTTTTAGTCTTTCTGGATCAAAATTGAGCTTCTTTATATTTTCAACAATCCTTTCTACACCATCTCCTATACCAGAATCTATAAGAACAAGATAAGGATGTGAATTTACAAGATAAACAGAACAGTCATCCTCATAAGAAAGATCATGTCCTCCTACTTGATATATGTCCTCAAATATCCTGAATGGCTCTTTCATCTCTGCTTTTTTATACCAAAAACACAGAAACCTAAAAAGTAGTTTTCTTGACATATTTTAACAAGTAGCTTACTCTGAGAATATGCTTGATCCAGAAAAGAATACTGTTCCAGAAAGATTGGAGAAGATATATCTTATGGGAATATGTGGTGTAGGAATGTCTGCACTTGCAGGAATCCTAAGATCTATGGGATATAAGATAAAAGGATCTGATAGCAACTTTTATCCTCCTGTAAGTGAGCTCCTTTTAAGACTGGGTATTCCTGTGTATAAATACAGTCCAGAAAATCTGAAAGAAAGACCAGATCTTGTAATTATTGGAAATGTCATAAAAAGAGATAATCCAGAACTTTTAGAGATACTTAAAAAAGACATCCATTATCTTTCTTTTCCACAGGCAGTAAAAAAGCTCCTTCTTAGAGGAAAAAAGTCCATAGTAATTGCAGGAACACATGGAAAGACAACGACAACGGCTCTTATAAGCTGGATACTAAGAAGAGCAGGTCTTGATCCTTCTTTTATAATAGGTGGAATAGCAAAGAACTTTGATTCAAATTTTTATCTGGGAAAAGGAGAATTCTTCGTAATAGAAGGTGATGAATATGACAGTGCATTCTTTGATAAAAGACCAAAGTTTCTTCATTATGATCCATGTCTTGCAGTTATTACAAACATAGAATTTGATCATGCAGACATATATAAAGATATAAGCGATGTTATTTTAAGCTTTAGAAGCTTTATAAAGCTCATTCCTGAAGATGGAATCCTTGTATATAACAGAGAAAGCTATATACTTGACCTTGAAGCAAAAAAATCTTCTTCATGGATCATATCATATGGGACAGAGGATTCTTTATGGTATGTGAAAGATACATGGACTGAGGAAGGAAGAACCTTTTTCCTTGTTTGTAAAGAAGGAAAAGAATATATGAAACTTAGCACACTTCTTTATGGAAGACACAATTTGTCTAATATCCTTGCAGGAATAGCAATATCTGATTATCTTGGAATTCAAAAAGATACAGTAAGGCATGCAGTAGAAGGATTTAAAGGAGTAAAAAGAAGGCTTGAGCATATTGGAGAAAAAAATGGGATCCTTGTCATAGATGATTTTGCTCATCATCCAACAGAGGTAAGGGAATCTTTAAGGGCTCTTAGAGAAAGGTTTCCTAAAAGAAGGATAATAGCTGTTTTTGAACCAAGGACAAATTCAAGCAGAAGAGATGTATTCCAGA
Source organism: uncultured Desulfobacterales bacterium (assembly GCA_964513995.1). GTDB lineage: Bacteria > Desulfobacterota > DSM-4660 > Desulfatiglandales > JALVZP01 > CAZEOQ01. Next base: position 77,995 of record CAZEOQ010000003.1, read on the forward strand.
AGAGTTATGTCTTTTCATTTGACAGTGCTGACATAGTAATGATTCCAGAACCACCTATGATGGAAGGAATTCCAGAAGATGAAAGATTCTCTTCAGCCCTTCTTGTAGAAGACCTTAAAAAAAGAGGTTTAGATGCATATTATTTTCCTGATAAAGGAAAGCTTCTTTCTCAGCTTTTAAAAAAGACAAAAAAAGGTGATATAGTCATCTTTATGTCAAATGGAATAATGGAGAATCTTCCAAGAAGATTCCTTTTTTCACTTTAAAAGTGATATAAGAATAAGGAAAAACGAAGGAATCCAAAGACATATGATCTCATTTATTATGACAATCTTTCCCCATTCACTGAAGAAATCACTGATCCTTACAGGAGAAGCAATCATTGGTCTCCAAGGAAGAAGATATCTTTTGTTTGAAAAAGGAGAAAAAAATGCAACTCCTTTTCCACCTGCTGTCATTGCATCAAGAAAAGAGTGAAGGAGAGAAAGACCAAAACCGATCCCTTCATAAAAGAACCATTTTCCTGTAAATGCTTTTATGTGGAAAAATACATGGACTAGGAATATGCTGAGGATAAGAGAAAAGAATATGGAATGAAAAAACCCTCTGTGTCCAAAAAAACTGCTATAAGGTATTCCTAAAAAAAAAGATATTCCGTCTATGTCAGGAAATACAGAACTTAGGACAGAAAAAAGAAGGAACTTGAGATCTTCCTTAGAAGAAAGTGCAAATCCTACTGATAGTCCAACTACAGCATGAGATATAACTGTTGGCACTATATTACCTTATTCAGTGGATATTCTATTATGTCCTGTGCTCCTGCTTTTATAAGCTTTGGAATAAGATCTCTTACTACCTGTGAATTTACAACTGCTTCTACTGAAAGCCAATCAGAATTATAAAGACTTGCTACAGTTGGTGCCTTCATACTTGGAAGAATCTTTATGACCTCATCAAGTCTTTCCTTTGGAACATTCATCTTAAGCCCTACCATACTTTCTGCTCTAAGAGCACCTTTTAGAAGAAGTGCAATCTGCTCAATTTTACTTCTTTTCCAAGGATCCTTGTATGCTTCTTTGTTTGCAATAAGCTGTGGATTTGTCTTCATAAACTCATATATGATCTTAAGTCCATGTGCCTTTATTGTGCTTCCTGTTTCTGTCACTTCAACTATAGCGTCTACAAGACCTGCTGCAACCTTTGCTTCTGTTGCTCCCCAAGAAAATTCAACTTCTACATCAATCCCTTTCTGTTTAAAGAATCTTTTCGTAAATCTTACGAGTTCAGTTGCAATCTTTTTTCCTCTTAGATCTTCAAGACTTTTTATATCTGAATCTGCTCTTACTGCAAGGACCCATCTTGCAGGCTTGTTTGTCGTCTTTGAATATACAAGGTCCTCCACAACAATCACATCTGACTCATTTTCTTCTATCCAGTCCCTTCCAGTAATTCCTGCATCAAGTGTTCCATCTTCTACATACTTTGACATCTCTTGTGCTCTGCAGATTGTGCATTCAATCTCTTCATCATTTATATCAGGAAAATAGCTCCTTTCATTTACTGTAATCTTCCATCCAGATTTTTCAAAAAGGTTTATTGTTGCATTTTGAAGACTTCCTTTTGGAATCCCAAGCTTTAACTTCTTCATTTCTCATACACCTCTTTTGGATCAAATATCTTTTTTCCAACAATCCTGTATGTCCCATCCTTTTCTACTTTTTTATGAAAACAGCTCTCATATCCTTCATGACATGCAGCTCCACCAATCTGTTCAACCAGAAAAAGGACTGTATCATTATCACAGTCAACAAATATCTCTTTTATCTTCTGAACATTTCCTGAGCTTTCTCCCTTATGCCAAATCTTCCTCCTTGATCTGCTCCAGAAGTGTGTTTCTCCTGTCTGAAGACACCTCTTCCATGCTTCTTCATTTATATATGCAAGCATAAGGACTTTTTTAGTCTTGTAATCCTGAACAATAGCAGGAATTAAACCATTTCCTTTAGAAAAGTCAAGTCTTATCTTTTCCATAAAATACCCTCTCCCAAACCTCCCAGAAATTTGGAAAAGACTTACTTACACATTCTTTTCCCTTTATCTCTATGTCCTTTACTTTCAGCTTTGCAACAGCAAAACTCATAGCAATCCTGTGATCATTATATGTTTCAATCTGAGCACCATGAAGCTTTTTTCCTCCTTCTATTATAAGTCCATCCTCTTTTTCTTCTACCTTTCCTCCAAGCTTTCTTATCTCTGTAGCCATTGCCTTCAGTCTGTCTGATTCTTTTCCTCTCAGATGAGGAACATTAAATATGTGTGTCTTTCCTTTTGCAAAAAGACTTATTACAGCAAGTGTTGGAACCTGATCAGGCATATTGTTCATGTCTATTTCTATTCCTTCAAGCTCCCCTCCTTTTACCTTTATCCCATCATCCTCTTCTTCTACAGTGCATCCCATCTTTTCAAGGACATCCAGGAATTTTATATCTGGCTGATTAGAACTTCTTTTAAGTCCTTTTACCTTAATCTCTTCTCCTGTAACAGCAGCAGCTGCCCAAAAATATGCTGCACTTGATGCATCAGGCTCTACCGAAAACTCCCTTCCCATATATGGATGATAAGGAAATCTATACCATCTGAGATCACTTGATACTCTGTAGTTCATTCCAAACTTTCTCATAACTTCAAGTGTAAGTCTTATATAGCTTCCAGAAACAGGTATTTCTTTTATAAGAAGTTCCATTCCATACTTAAGACATGGACCAACAATAATCAGTGCAGATACGAATTGACTGCTTTCTGCTTTTGGAAGGAGAAATGTTCCACCAATAAGTGGACCTCTTATTATAAAAGGGATGTGCCATTTTTTTTCTAAAAATTTCAGTCCTATCCCAACTTTGAATAAAACCTGAAGAAGATCTTCCATTGGTCTTTCTTTCAGTCTCTTATCTCCTGTAATAAGGACATCCTTTTTTGCAAGTGAAGCAAATGCCGTAAGAAATCTTGCAGAAGTCCCTGAATTTCCAACATATATCTCTGTCTTTTCCTCAGGTGGATTTATCCTTCCATTTGTTCCTTTTACATAAATCCTTTCCCCTTCCCTTCTTATATCCACTCCAAGCTTTCTAAGTGCTTCCATTGTATAGATCGTATCATCACACAGAAGCGGATTCTTTATAACAGAATTTCCAAGTGCAAGAGCAGATATAACGAGTGCTCTATGCGTTATACTTTTTGAAGGAGGAACTTCTACTTCTAACATGGATCTTTTCCTCTAAGACATGACAGGACTGTTTTTTTCATAACTTCCAAAGGAGCTTCTTTTTTGGTCCAAAGTTCAAACTGCTTTGCTCCTTGATAAACAAACATATCTACGCCTGTTATTATTCTGCATCCTGCTTTTTTTGCCATCTTAAGGAACTCTGTTTCCAAAGGATTATATATAACATCCATAACAACTGTTCCAGGTCTAAAAATAGATCCTGATACAGGGCTTTTTTCCACATCAGGATACATTCCAACAGAAGTTGCCTGAATAATTATATGTGCATCTGTCTGTTTAAGTGAAGAAAGAGGAATAAATTCTGCATCTATATCCCTTGCAAGCTTTTCTCCACGCTCTTTTGTCCTATTACATACAGTTACAGTAGCTCCTTCTTCTTTCAGTCCAAAACAGATTGCTCTTGCAGCTCCTCCTGCTCCTATAACAAGGACTTTTTTCCCTCTAAGTTCATTTACCTCTTTCTTTAAAGCAGCTATAGCACCATATGCATCTGTGTTATATCCTATTATCTTTCCATTATCATTCAGAAGTGTATTTACTGCTCCAATCCTTTCTGCAAGAGGATCTATCTCATCAAGATATTCACATATCTTTTCCTTATATGGAATCGTTATACTCAGCCCTTTAATAGAAAGTGATCTCATTCCACAGACAACACAGCTTACATCCTTACAAGGAAAGTAAAGATATACAGCATTTATTCCTTTTTCATGAAAAGCAGTGTTGTGCATAACAGGGCTAAGACTGTGAGATAATGGATATCCAACAACTCCAAATATCATTGTATCAGGACTTATCCTTTTATCTCCTCCCATATCCTTCTTAAAAAAGTAGCAGTGATCTGTCCAGGTGCTGCCTTTTCTTCTTCTCTGAGTGAACAGTATGTCCATGGAGAACCAAATATAGGAGAAATTATTCTGCTAAGTTTTCCATACTCACCCATTGCAAATGATATAAGACTGTATCCTTTTTTTCTAAAATCATCAACAAGTCTTAAGAATAGAAAATTGTCATACCATCCTTTTGCATATCCTATAATTTTTCCTATATCTGCTCCTTCTGAAAATATCCTGTATGCATGTTCATAAAGCAGATTTTCTGGAACAGGCTCAAAGAAGTGCTTTGAAATGATTACCTTTGTATCCTTTTTTGACTTCAGGATCTCCTCTTTTAGATCCCTTTCTGTATCAAGTTCTATGTCAACATAGTCTGCTCCAAGAGATACTGCTTTTTTCAAAACCTTTATCCTTTCTGCTTCACTTATCTCCTTATTAAACCCTCCTTCTTTCTTTGATCTAAATGTAACTATCAAAGGAAGCTTACTGTTCTTTATCAATCTTTCAAGATCAAAACTTTCCATACTGTCAAGTCTTATCTCTATAAGATCTGCAAGATCCTTTGCCTCTTCCATCTTCTTAAGAGCATCTTCTGTATTTTTTGACAATATAGAAACACATATCTTCCAGTTCATGGAAGATCTATCCTCCCCTCAGCTATTGCAACAGGAAATACAGGGACCCTTATCCCTGGCTTCTTCCACTGAAATATACAAGCAATTGCACCCTGTTTTGGATCAAAACTGAATATAAGCTGATGAAACTTAGAAAATCTTATTCTTCCAACAGCACCAAACATATCTGTCCTTTCAATTTCTTTTACTATCTTTTCAGGATCAAGCTCACCTGCCCTTTCCATAGCTTCTTTCAGGACATATACTGCATCATATGAATTTGCTGCACCGTGACAGCTAAGTCTTTTTGCTTTTTCACTTCCCCAGAATCTTTTATATGCATTATAGAACTCCAAGGACTTTGGAATCTTCTTTACAGGAATTGATCCTGCCTCAAGAATAAAACCAAAGATTCCTTCAACTGCACCATCTGTCACTTCCCATGCGTATTCTGGAGCTGCTGGACTTATTATTCCTGTAACGACTGCTTTTATCTTCATCAAGTAAAGCTGTTTTATAAGGATTTCAGCCTCAGGCATGTCAAAAAATATAAGAAGGAGTTTTGAATCAGAAGATTTTATCTTAAAAAGAGAAGAAGAAAAATCTGTTGTTCCCATAGGATATACATCAAATCCATAAACCTTCCATTTATTTTTTTCTAACCATTCTTTTAATGAACTTCCTGTCTGTCTTGTCCAAAGCACATCTTGAACAATTATGTATGCCTTTTTCTTTATTCTTTGAGTTTTTTCCAGAAACGAAATAAACTTCTTAAAATAAGAAACCACATAACCTGAGTCTATTCCCATTCTGAAAAGATACTTATACTTTGAGTAGTCCTCTTTTATCCTTTTCTGAAACTCAGAACTAAGAGCTATTGTGCATATATAAGGAATTCTGTATCTTGCTATAAGATCCATGGATGCCAAAAGAACTTCTGATCTGCTTGCTCCAACAATTATTGCATCAGGTCTTTTTTCAAGTATAAGCTTCTCTATAGCCATAATCGCATCATATACAGGGACTCCTGCTTCTGCTCCTCTTGTGTCTATTGAATATGCTTTAAGCATGTGATACCCATCTTTTAGCCTGACTCCTCCTTTTTTGTTTATCTCATATACAGCAAGCTGAACAGCTCTCCATGCATCCATTCCCTCAATTGTTTTTAAACTTGTAGGAACTCCTATTATTATAGGACGAGCTGATGCAAGGCAAAGATTGCAGATAAATAGCAAAAGAAAAAGACTATTTTTTAAATGCATCTGCTATATATTCTCCTAAGGTAGCATATTTTCTTACAGATGTAAGATAGACAATAGGATCTATCTTTTTTGGATCAGGTTTTCCTTCTGTAATGCATTCTTCATCTATGTATGTCTCAACGATCTCTCCTATAACAATAACATGGCTGTCTATCTCAAATATTTTCCTAAGCTTACATTCAATACTTAAAGGACAATCTTCTATCATAGGAGCTGTTTTCAGTCTTCCATAAAATACCTTAAATATCCTTGACTTATCTTCCTTTCTTCCTGTATGTGTGCCACAGAAGTCAACTTTTTCTACAAGCCTTCTGTTAGGAATATTTACTGAAAATGTCTGATTTTCCTTTATTCCTTCAAGAGTATATCTGCTTTTGTGAATTGCAACACATATAGAAGGAGGCTTATGGGAGCAGATACTGCACCATGCAGCCGTCATAAAATTTGGTTTTTCATTAATAAGGCTTCCTATAAGGGTTGCAGGTAAAGGATAAAGGAGAGTTTGAGGTCCAAGCTTTTTTTTCATAACATCCCGTATCTTTTTAACTTCCTGTAAAGTGATCTTCTGCTAAGTCCCAAGATCTTTGCTGCTTTTGACCTGTTTCCCGAAGTAAGTTTCAATATCTTTGCAATATATCTTTTTTCTACTTCCTCAAGTGTAGTAGGGGTTTCTTCAAATTCAGTTTCGTCAAGACTTTTCTCCTCATCTTTTGTCTTTATCTTCCTTTCTCTATACTCCTCTGGTATGTCTTCAATACTTATAAATTCCCCTTTTGCCATTATATAAGCTCTTTCTATAACATTCCTCAATTCTCTTACATTTCCTTCCCAGGGAAGCTCCATAAAAAGATCCAGGACCTCTTGTGTAACACCTTTTATGTCTTTTTTCAACTCCTTGTTTAGCTCAGATATAAAGTGTTCGCAGAGAAGAGGAATGTCTTCTTTTCTTTCTCTAAGTGGAGGAAGATGTATCTGGAATGAGTTAAGTCTGTAGTATAAATCTTTTCTGTATTTTTCTGCATCTACGAGAGCTTTCAGATCCACATTTGTAGCAGCAATAATCCTTACATCTACCTTCCTCGTCCTTGTATCTCCAATCCTTTGTATTTCTCTATATTCAAGGACTCTCAAAAGCTTTGCCTGAAGTGAAAGAGGAAGTTCTCCAACTTCATCCAAAAATATCGTTCCTTCATTTGCAACTTCAAAAAGTCCTGGTTTATCCTTTACTGCTCCAGTAAAAGCCCCTTTTACATAACCAAAAAGCTCGCTTTCAAGAAGTGTTTCTACAAGACCTGCACAATTTATTACTACGAACGGTTTGTTTTTCCTTGGGCTCAGATTGTGAATTGCATGAGCAACCATTTCTTTTCCTGTTCCAGTTTCTCCAGTAATAAGGACATTCGTAGAATAAGGAGCTATCTGTTTTATCATTTGAAAGACATTCAGCATGCTCAGACTCTTTCCCACCATCCCTTCAAACATGTATTCTTCCTTTACCTTCTTTTCAAGGACCTGGAGTCTTCTTTTCAGAAATAGCTGTTCAAATGCCTTTTCAAGAACTACTTCAAGTCTTTTAAAGTCTATGGGCTTTACGAGATAATCAAATGCACCAAGTTTCATGCTCTGAACAGCCGTTTCTATTGAAGGAAATCCAGTAAGGATTATTACGACTATCTCAGGATACTGTGATTTTACCTTGTTTAATACCTCAAGTCCGTGCATTCCTGGCATATTTAGATCAAGTATCAGGACATCTACTGCATTTCTTGATATAAGCTCAAGCCCTTCTTTTCCATTCAAAGCAGTAATTACATGATATCCCAGGCTTTCAAGAAATTGCTTCAAAATACTGCATACTTCTGGCTCATCATCTATTACCATTACCTTATATGGCTTCATAAGAAACCTCTTACTTTAAACCAAAAAGATCCTTCAGTTCTTTATCAATCCTTTCTGGATCTCCAGAATTGTAATACAGGACATTTTTAAGATGACCTAAAGAGGCAAGGTCTGTAGCCAGAAATGCAATCACAAACCCTTTTTCATCATGTCTTATAACCTTTCCTTTAAAGCGGATCTTCTTTTCCTTATCAAGCTTTATTTCTACATTACATATCTCACCTATAGCAGGTTTCTCATCACTTATTACATAAACCCCTTTTAAACTTATATCCCTTACCTTTTTGCTTCTTATGCCTTCTCCTTTTTCTGAAATGACATCTACTTCTGCATCAAATAATACCCTTAAGTTCTTCCTTCTTTCTTTTTCCATTATCTTCTTAAAACTTACTAAAAAAAAACAATCTTGTCCATAGTCAAAATTTTTCTGTTGAAAAACAGAAGATCAGGTGTTATCTTATTATGAGCATTAGCTCAAAACTCAGGAGGTCTAAAATGCCTATTTATGAATACAGATGCAAAAACTGTGGAAGAATTCAGGAATTTTTGATCATAGGAGATTCTAATCAGCAGATAGTATGTCCTAATTGTGGAAGCAGTGATATGGAAAGGGTTCTTTCTGCAACATCATTTACCTTTAACCAGAGGATTCCAGGAAGGACATGCTGTGGAAGAGAAGAAAGATGTAGCTCTCCTCCATGTGAGGTAGAAGGAAGATGCAGAAGAGGGAAATTTTAAAAAGGAGGTGATATAAATGAAAATAGCGATAAGCTCAACAGGAAAGAGTCTTGACTCTCAGGTAGATCCTCGTTTTGGAAGATGCCCTTATTTTATTATTGTAGATCCTGAAAGTATGGAATACGAAGTATTTGAAAATCAGAGTATGGCACTTAGTGGAGGAGCAGGTATTCAGGCTGCTCAATTTGTTGCATCAAAAGGGGCTGAGGTAGTAATAACTGGAAACTGTGGTCCAAATGCCATGAGGACACTTGAAGCAGCTGGAATAAAGGTAATTGCAGGATATAGTGGGACGGTAAGACAGGCTATAGAAGACTTTAAAACAGGAAAACTTACACCAACAACTAAGCCTACTGTAGAAACCCATTTTGGAATGGGAGGAATGGGAAGAGGTATGGGAATGGGAATGAGATTTGGAATGGGAATGAGATTTGGAGGTGTTACTCAAGAAAGTGAACTAGAGGAGTTAAAAAGACAGGCAGCAGAATTAAGAAGACAGCTTGAAAGGATAGAAGAAAGGATAAGTCAGCTTACAGGAACTCCTAAGAGAACGGTTACTGAAAAGCCTTCTGGATCATTTCGCATAGCCATTCCTATAGACAACGGACTTATCTCCCAGCATTTTGGTCATGCTGAAAGATTCCTTATTGCTGATATAGAGGATGGAAAGATAAAGAAGACAGAATACATGAATCCTCCACCTCATGAACCAGGAGCAATTCCAAGATGGCTCAATGAGCTTGGAGTAAATGTGATAATTACAGGAGGTATGGGAAGAAGGGCTTTGGGATATTTTGATCAGTATGGAATAAGAGTAATTGTTGGTGCTCCTCAGATAGATCCCATAAGGGCAATTGAGGAATATCTGAGGGGAACACTGGAAGTAGGTGAAAATGTTTGTGATCATTAAAGAAAGGAGGAGATCATGCAAGGAAAAGGAATGGGAAAAGGAAGGGGAAAAGGAAGAGGAATGGGATGGGGAAGAGGTCCTGGTGGAAACTGCATATGTCCAAACTGTGGTGAAAGAGTTCCTCATGAAAGAGGTATTCCATGTTCTCAGATGACATGTCCAAAGTGTGGATCTCGTATGATAAGGGAATAGAAGGAGGTGAATTTTTTTGAAAGATAAGGAAATTGAAAGCTTTGCAGAGGAGCTTCAGAAGGAAATATATGAGGAGGCAAGAAGACTTTATGGAGAAAAAGGATTTAGCCGATGGCTGAACATGAAGTATATGGGAAGAATAGAAAATCCTGATGGATATGCAAGGATTACTGGAAAGTGTGGTGATACGATAGAGATATTCCTGAAGTTTGAGGGAGAAAGGGTAAAGGAAGCAAGATTTATGACATATGGCTGTGCTTCAAGTGCAATATGTGGTTCATTTGCTGTAGAGCTTGCAATTGGAAAGAAACCTGAAGAGATCGTAGAGATTACCGGAGAAAGGATACTTGAAGAGATAGGTCAGTTTCCAGAAGAAGAAAAACACTGTGCATATCTTGCAGCAGAAACACTTCAGGAAGCCTTAAGTGATTACATGAAAAAACAGGTGAGGAAATAAAAATGATAATAAGCATTGCAAGTGGAAAAGGAGGGACAGGAAAGACAACTGTTGCAACAAATCTTGCTCTTTCTCTTGGAAGTTGTATCTTCCTTGATTGTGATGTTGAAGAACCAAATGCTCACCTTTTCTTAAAACCAGATCTGAAGGAAAGGATTTCTGTAAAGATGCCTGTTCCTGAAGTTGACAGAGAAAGATGTTCTTTTTGTGGGAAATGTGCTGAGCTGTGTCAGTATAAAGCAATAATAGTTGTTGGAAAAACTGTTCTTACATTTCATGAACTGTGTCATGGATGTGGTGGATGTATGAGGATATGTCCTGAAGGAGCTATAAAAGAAGGAGAAAAGATTATAGGGATAATAGAAAAAGGAAGAAGAGGGGAAATAGAGTTTGTTCATGGAAGGCTTAAGATAGGAGAACCTATGAGTCCACCTCTTATAAGAGAGGTAAGAAGGTATGAGGACAGAGAAAGGATAACCATAATAGATGCACCTCCTGGAACATCTTGTCCGGCTGTAGAATCAATAAAAAAAACAGACTTTGTCCTTCTCGTGACAGAACCCACTCCTTTTGGACTATATGATCTTGAGATTGCTGCCTCTGTTGTAAAAAAACTTGGAATTCCTTGTGGGATAGTTATAAACAGGTCAGATATAGGAGATGATAGAGTAAAAAGATTCGCCAAAGAAGAAGGTATTCCTATACTTATGGAGATCCCGTTTGAAAGAAGAATTGCAGAAGCGTATTCAAGAGGGATTCCAGTTGTGGAAGAGATACCAGAGTGGAAAGAAAGATTTATAGAGCTTTACAGAAAAATAGAGGAGGCTTTAAAGTGAAGGAGCTTGTAATAATTAGTGGAAAAGGTGGGACAGGAAAGACATCTATTACAGGTGCATTTGCTTCCATAGCAAAAAAGGTCGTTCTTTGTGATGCAGATGTAGATGCATCAGATCTTCATCTTATCCTTTCTCCAAGGATAATAGAAAGGATGGACTTTTTCTCAGGACATGAAGCAGAGATAAACAGAGAAAAATGCACGAAGTGTGGACTTTGTATAGAACTTTGCAGGTGGAATGCAATAAGAGAAGATTTTTCTATAGATCCAATAGATTGTGAAGGATGTGGTGTCTGTTATCATTTTTGTCCAGAAGGTGCAATAGAATTCAGAGAGAAAAAAACAGGAGAGTATTTTATATCTGAAACGAGATTTGGTCCTATGGTCCATGCAAGACTTGGTCCTGGAGAAGAAAATTCAGGGAAGCTTGTTGCAACAGTAAGACAGAAGGCAAAAGAGATTGCAGAAAAAGGTGGCTTTGAGCTTATCCTTACAGATGGTCCTCCAGGAATTGGCTGTCCCGTAATATCGTCTATTGGAGGAGTGAGTGCTTGTCTTATTATAGCAGAGCCTACTGTTTCAGGAATTCATGATATGGAAAGAGTAATAGATCTTGCAAGGCATTTTAATGTCCCTGCAATGATATGTATAAACAAGGCAGATCTTAATCCTGAAGAAACAGAAAGGATAGAATCCTTTGCTAAGGAAAGAAACATTCCGGTTTTAGGAAAGATTCCATTTGATCCAATTTTTACTTCAGCAATGATTCAGCAAAAGACAGTTATAGAATTTGATAGGGAATCTTCTGTTTCAAAAAAGATAATGGAGGTGTGGGAAAAAGCCCAGGCCTTTTTAGACCTGGGCTAATCTTTTTTACTTCTTTTCCTTTTCAAGCTCTGCTATCCTCTGCTCTATTTCAGAAAGCTCCTGTCTCAGAAGATCTGCTTCTTCTTTAAGCATCTGAACTTCCTCTTCAGGTGTCATTCCATAAGGACCATATGGTGGGTATGGTGCAAATGGAGGAGCAAACCATCTCCATCTCCATCCTCTTCCCCACCATCCTCTTCCCCAACCAAATCCTCTCCACCACCATCTAAGAGGACTCCAAGGATTGCACCAGCCAAGTCCTCTTCCTGTCATAGGTCCCATTCCCCAAGGTCCTGTTCCATCTAATCCTGGCATACTTTTTCACCTCCTTTCTTTTAATACCACCAAGGTGGAGGACCAAAGAACCACCACCTCCACCTCCATCCTCTACCACGACCAAATCCTCTTCCCCAGCCAAATCCTCTCCACCACCACATAGGTGGTCCAAAATACCATGGTGCCCACCACATAATATCTCACCTCCTTTTTTTTTAAAAACCTCCTCTCCACCTCCAGCGGTGTCTGTGACCGCCAAAAGGTGGAAAGACGAAGTTTCCTCCTTCAATCCTCAATACCTTTCCCATAACAAGTGCTTCTGCAACAGCTGCTCTTGCTTCTGCAAGGATTCTTCCAAATGTCTGTCTTGACACATTCATCATCTTTGCTGCCTCTTCCTGATCCATTCCTTCAAAGTCCACGAGTCTTATTGCCTCATATCCTTCTATTGGAAGGATTACCTGTCCTCTTCCAAAAGGAGGACATATGTTTGGGATGAACATGTTTGCAATTGGTGGCCCCTGGACATATCTTGGTTTTTTTGGTCTCGGCATATTATTTTGATCTTTCGCTCATAATATAAACACTACTTAGAAAATGTCAAGATGTATTTTTGTCATATGCTCATTTCTTTTTTGGCTTTATCCTTACAAGGAGATCACCTGTTTTTACCTGATCCCCTTCTTTTACTGCAACCTCTTTTACCTCTCCTTCTACCTTACTTTCAACATTATTCAACATCTTCATTGACTCAATAATCACAAGTATATCACCTTCTTTTACCATGTCCCCTTTCTTTACCTTCACTTCAACAACTGTCCCATCTGTCGTAGAGCATACCTCTCCCATTTCAGCAAGAAGCATAATCTCTTCTATACTCTTCTTTTTCTCCTCCTTCTTTCTTCCTTCCTCTTCTGGTCTGTATACAAATGGTTCAGGATGATAATCTACCATGAAGTAGGTAATGATTGCTCCATCTTCAAGCCTGGAACTTGGTCCTATCGTTATCTGATGATATTTTCCAGTATAATCCCTGAACCTTATCGTCTCTCCTACCTCAAATCCACCTTCACGGAACCATACTTCAGGAGGAAGGACATATGTCTTTCCATATTCTTCTTCAAACTTAAAAAATTCAACTGCGTCTTTTGGATGCTGAAGATAAAGAACGACCTCTTCCATTGTCACTTCTCTTCCAAGCTCCTTTTCAAGCTTTCTTTTTTCTTCTTCTATGTCTATTGGTTCTGCTTTTTCAAGACCAGATTCATTAAGCACAATCCTTTTCCATTTTTCTCCAAATACAGCCCTGTATATTTCATCGTCAGGACGATAAAACGGAAATGGACCATATCTTTCAAGAAGAAGTCTTTTTAGATCTTCTGATGCATTCTTGTATCTTATTCCTGTAAGGACATGTGTTACTGCTGTTGTCCAAAGTATCTGTGATCCTGGTGTAACACTCCAAAAATTCCCAAGTTCTTTGTGAACTCTTGGAAGCTCCTTCATAAGGATTTCTGGCATCCTGTCAAGGAATCCTCCTTTTTCTGCCTGCTCAAAACTTGATCCCATAGCACCACCTGGAAGTTTGTGAATATGAACAGTTGGATCAAATCCCTTATACTGACTTTCAAATGCCTTATATGCAGGTCTTACTCTCTTCAGTTTATCACTCGTTGCAATGACTGCATCTATGTTTATCCCTTCTGGCTCATATCCCTCATCTGCAAGAGCCTGAATTACTGTAAGGATTGGAGGAGGACCAAAGAATCCTGTCATTGCATGGTCTCCAGCATCCACAATCTTTGCACCTGCTTTGACTGCAGCAACTATTCTTCCCACATCATTTCCGTCTGTATTGTGTCCATGATAGTGGATGATGAGGTCTGGAAACTTGTCAAGTATTGCTCTTATAAGTCTTCCAATACGAGCAGGTGTTCCAAGTCCTGAATGATTCTTTATTGCAAGGATTATGTCAGGTCCTGTAACATCAATTATCTCTTTTACTTTTTTTACATAAAACTCATCAGTATGCTCTGGTCCTGTAGAAAAGCAGATTGCAGGTTCAAGGTATCTTCCTGCTTTTTTTACCTCTTCAAAAACAGGAATCATATTTGGAACATAATTCAGAAAATCAAATACCCTCCATACTTCAATATACTTTGCAAATTCCCTGACCGTAAGCCTTATTACATTTTCTGGATATGGTCTATATCCAAAAAGATTTACTCCTCTGCAAAGTGTCTGAAACATAGTTCTTGGCATGTGTTTTTTAAGTATTTTTAGTTTTTCAAAAGGATTTACCTGTTTTCTGAGCATATCAACATGAATGCTTGCACCACCTGATATCTCTATTGAAAAGTATCCTGCCTCATCCCTTTCTTCTGCTACGAGAAGTTCTGTGTGAAGAAGGATCCTGTTTTTAAAGTCAGACTGGGAAAGATCCCTTTCTGTATTTGTAATAAAATATCCTTTTGCTTCTCTTATCATCTTAAGTCCCTGTTCAGGAGGAATATCAGGAGTTATTCTCATAGAGATCCCTCCTCACATTGCAAATGGATTATATCCTCTGTGATGTATTTCTGCTATAAGTTTTGCAATCTTTGCCTCTTCTCTTTCAAGTGGTCTGTAGTCAAAAAGCTCTGGATGTCTTTCAAGATATTCCGTATCAAATTTTCCTTCAAGAAACTCTTTTTCTTCAACGAGTCTCAGATAAAATGGAATCGTGGTCTTTGGACCTACGATGATGAAATCTCTCAGTGCTCTTGAAAGTCTGCTCGTTGCCTCTTTCCAGTCAAAACCAAATACAGAAAGCTTTACAAGAAGTGAATCATATTCCTTTGGAATGCGATATCCCTGATACACAATACCATCAAGTCTTATACCAGGTCCTCCTGGTGATTGATATACAGATACGATCTTTCCTCCTTCTGGTGCAAAGTCCCTTTTTGGATCTTCTGCATTTATCCTCATCTCAATTGCACATCCTCTACACACGACATCTTTCTGCTTTATGTCAAGTGGCATGCCTTCTGCTATCCTTATCTGTCTTCTTACGATGTCTATTCCTGTTATGAGTTCTGTTACGGTATGTTCTACCTGAAGTCTCGTGTTTATTTCCATAAAGTAGAAGTTTCCATCCTGATCCACGAGAAACTCAACTGTCCCAGCATTAATGTATTCTGCTTCTTTTGCAAAGAGAAGAGCAGCTTCACATATCCTTTTTTCAACCTCAGGATCAATCATTGCAGGAGCAACTTCTACAAGCTTTTGATGCCTTCTTTGAATTGAACAATCCCTTGTTCCAAGATGAACGATATTTCCATATCTGTCTGCAAGGATCTGCACTTCTACATGTTTTGGTCTTATAAGACATTTTTCAAGATATAGTCTTCCGTCTCCAAATGCAGCTATTGCCTCCTTTTCTGCAACAGGAATCTGTTCTATAAGCTCCTGCTCACTGTTTATCCTTCTTATTCCCCTTCCTCCTCCACCTGCAACTGCCTTAAGCATTACTGGAAAACCATGCTTTCTTACGAACTTAATTGCTTCTTCAATAGGATTTTCCTGTGGAAGGACACTGCTTCCAGGAATTACTGGAATTCCTGCTTTTTGTGCAATAGCTCTTGATATGGTCTTGTCTCCAAGATCCTTTACTGACTTATAATGAGGTCCTATAAATATAAGACCTTCTTCTTCACAAGCCTTTGCAAGATTTGGATTTTCTGCAAGGAATCCATATCCTGGATGTATTGCCTGACAGTCAGTTTTCTTTGCTGCCCAGATTATCTTGTCTATGTCAAGATAATCCTTGCGAGGACCATCACCTATCCATACAGCCTCATCTGCTTCTCTTATATGACGGGATTCCTGATCCGGTGTCTCATATACAGCAACTGCCTCAAGTCCTTCTTCATGTATAGCCCTGCATATACGAATTGCTATCTCACCTCTGTTTGCTACAAGAATCTTCTTTATCCTTTTATACTCCATCTTTTCTCTCCCTATAAAAATTGACACCAGAATAATTATAGTTTATCTTTTTGTTCGGGTTCTATACTTAATTCCAAAAAGGAGGTCAAGCTTTATGAAACTTTATCTTGTCCAGCACGGTGAGGCAAAAAGTAAAGAAGAAGATCCAAAAAGACCTCTTACAGAAAAAGGAAAAAAGGATGCACAAAAAATTGCTTCTTTTCTGAAAAATGCAGGAATAAAACCAGCTTCTATATTTCACAGTGGAAAAGAAAGGGCAAGGGAGACAGCAGAAATTATAGGAAATGCCATAGGTATAGATCCTGTTCAGAAGGACAGTCTTTCTCCACTTGATGATCCAAAGGTATGGGCTGAAAGAATAAAAAATATGGATGAAGACATAATGATTGTAGGTCATCTTCCTCATCTTTCAAGACTTTCTTCTCTTCTTCTTGTAGGAGATCCAGAAAAGAATATAATAGCTTTTAGAATGGCTGGAATCGTCTGTCTTAGAAGAGAAGAGGAGAACTGGTCTGTTTCATGGATGATTATTCCTGATCTTCTCTGAGACATGTTTACTGGAATAATAGAAGGGACTGGTAAGATAAAAGCAGTTTTAAGAAAAAATGAAGACATGACTATAGCAGTTCATCCCCCTTTTCTTCCTTCTGAATGTAAACTGGGAGAAAGCATATCTGTTGATGGAGTGTGTCTTACTGTAAAAGATATGAATAAGGAATGTCTTTTTATGGATGTATCAAAGGAAACGATTTCACGGACTACATTAGGCTTGCTAAAGACAGGAGATCTGGTTAACATAGAAAGAGCAGTTAAGCTTTCAGATCGCTTAAGTGGACATATCGTCCTTGGACATGTTGATGGTATAGGAAGGATTGTTTCAAAAATGAAAAGTGGAAGGTCCTGGATAATAAGGATTGAGGCAGATGAGGATATATTGAAATACATAGTTGAGAAGGGTTCTGTTGCAATAGATGGAATAAGTCTTACTGTAAACAGGTGTGAAAAAGGCTTTTTTGAGATAAACATCATTCCAGAAACAGCAAAAAGGACAACGATTTTGAGAAAAAGGATAGACCTGGTAAATATAGAAACTGATATAATAGGGAAGTATGTGGAAAAGCTTTTGGAAAGAAAAGAATCGGGTATAACAGAAGAAAAACTAAAAAAATATGGATTCATATAGGGAGTGATGGCCATGCCAAGAGCAACAATAGAAGAAGCAATTGAAGAACTTAGAAAAGGAAAGATGATAATCCTCGTAGATGATGAAGACAGAGAAAACGAAGGAGATCTCACAATTGCTGCAGAAAAGGTAACTCCTGAAGCAATAAACTTTATGGCAAAGTATGGAAGAGGACTTATCTGTCTTGCACTTGATCCAAAGATCGTTGACAAACTTAGACTTCCACTTATGGTCCCAAATAATGAATCAAAGTTCGGAACAGCATTTACTGTATCAATTGAAGCAAGACATGGAGTAACTACTGGAATATCTGCATATGACAGAGCCCATACAATACTTACTGCAATAAGGGATGACGCAAAACCAGAGGATCTCGTAAGTCCTGGTCATGTATTTCCACTCAGGGCAAGGGAAGGAGGTGTTCTTGTAAGGGCTGGTCAGACTGAGGGATCCGTTGATCTTGCAAGGCTTGCAGGACTTAAGCCTGCTGCTGTTATCTGCGAGATTATGAAAGATGATGGGACAATGGCAAGGATGCCAGATCTTGAGGAATTTTCAAAAAAGCACGGAATAAAGATAGTTACAATAGCTGATCTTATTGCATATAGAATGAGGACAGAAAGGCTTGTTGAAAAGGTTGCAGAAGCACATCTTCCAACTCCATATGGTGAATTTAAAATAGTGGCATTTAGGAATAAGATAAACAAGGATGAGCATATTGCACTCGTAAAAGGAGAGATAAAGCCAGATGAGCCTGTTCTTGTAAGGGTTCATTCACAATGCATTACAGGAGATGTATTTGGTTCATACAGGTGTGATTGTGGTGATCAGCTGAGGAAGTCAATGGAGCTTATACAGAAAGAAGGAAAAGGTGTAATTGTATATCTTCATGATCAGGAAGGAAGAGGAATAGGACTTGCAAATAAGATTAAGGCATATGAGCTTCAGGAAAAGGGATATGATACAGTTGAGGCAAATGAGAAGCTTGGATTTAAGCCAGATCTTAGAGAATATGGAATTGGTGCACAGATACTTGTAGCTCTTGGAGTAAAGAAGATGAGACTTCTTACGAACAATCCAAGAAAGATCGTAGGACTTCAGGGATTTGGACTTGAAGTAACAGAAAGGGTTCCAATTGAGATACCTCCAAGACCAGAAAACGAGAAATATCTCCTTACAAAATGTCAAAAGCTTGGACATATAATGGATATACTTAAGAAGAAGATGGAGGAGAACTAAATGAATGTTATTCAGGGAAATCTTATTGCAAAGGATCTCAAGTTTGCAATCATAGTAAGCAGGTTTAATGAGTTCATTACAAAGAGACTTCTTGAAGGTGCAATGGATGCACTTCTGAGACATGGATGTAAAGAGGATGATATAACTGTCTTTTATGTTCCTGGTTCATTTGAGATCCCTGTTACTGCAAAAAGGATTGCAAAGACAAAAAGATATGATGCTATAATCTGTCTTGGTGCTGTCATAAGAGGTGAAACACCACATTTTGAATATATTGCTTCAGAAGTTGCAAAAGGAATTGCAACAGTATCACTTGAACAAGAAGTTCCCGTAGTATTTGGTATTCTTACTACAGATACACTTGAGCAGGCAATAGAAAGAGCAGGATCTAAGCTTGGGAATAAAGGATTCAGTGCAGCAATTTCTGCAATAGAAATGGCAAATCTTTTCAAAAAGATATAATCCTTCCATATTATGTGGAAAAAAAGAAGAAAGGCAAGGGAGCTTGCTCTTCAGGTTCTTTTTAGTCTTGACTTTGAAGCCTCTTCTCCTGAAGAGGCATGGAATCTTATATGCAAAAACTTTAACAAAAAGATAGATCCTTTTTCTAAGGAGCTCGTCTTTGGTGTATGGGAAAACAGAGAAGAGATAGATAGAATAATAGAAAGAGCTTCAAAAAACTGGAGACTTCACAGGATGGCAAAGGTTGACAAGTCCATACTCAGACTTGCAGTATATGAGATGCTTTACAGAGATGACATTCCTCCAAAGGTATCCATAAATGAAGCAATAGAGCTTGCAAAAAAGTTTGGTGGAGAAAATGAATCATATAGCTTTGTAAATGGCATATTGGACAATATATACAATACTATGATAAAAGGAGAGGAAAATGCAGGTGAGGTATAATCCTGAAAAGATAGAGGAAAAGTGGCAAAAGATATGGGAAGAGGAAGGACTTTTTAAGACAAAAGATGATCCAGGAAAGAAGAAATATTATGTTCTTGAGATGTTCCCTTATCCTTCTGGAAGAATACATATGGGACATGTGAGAAACTATACGATAGGAGATGTTATTGCACGGTATAAAAGGATGCAGGGCTATGATGTTCTTCATCCTATGGGATGGGATGCATTTGGTCTTCCTGCAGAAAATGCAGCAATAGAACATGGAGTTCATCCTGCAAAGTGGACATATGAGAACATAGAGAACATGAAAAGACAGCTAAAGAGATTGGGATTTAGCTATGACTGGGATAGGGAAATAAGGACATGTGATCCTGAATATTACAAGTGGGAACAGCTTATATTTTTGAAGATGTATGAAAAAGGACTTGTTTACAAAAAAAGGACACTCGTAAACTGGTGTGATAAATGTCAGAGTGTCCTTGCAAATGAACAGGTAGAAAATGGAAGGTGCTGGAGACATACGGATCAGGAGGTCGTAAAAAAGGAAATGGAAAGCTGGTTCTTTAAGATTACTGCATATGCTGATGAACTTCTTGAATGGTGCGACAGGCTTAAAGGATGGCCAGAAAAGGTCCTTACGATGCAGAAGAACTGGATAGGAAAAAGTAAGGGAGCAATAATAAAGTTTCAACTTGAAGGAGAAGACGATCTGATAGAAGTATTTACAACAAGACCAGATACAATTTATGGTGCAACATTTCTCTGTTTTGCACCAGAACATCCAAAGATAAAGGAGCTTGTAAAAGGTCTTCCACAGGAAAAGGAAGTCCTTTCGTTTATAGAAAAGACATTAAAGAAAGAGGCGTATCTTAGGGCAGCTGAAGGAGCAGAAAAAGAAGGTGTCTTTACAGGAAGATACTGTATAAATCCAGTTACAGGAGAAAGGATTCCTATATATGTTGCAAACTTTGTCCTTTTTGAATATGGAACAGGTGCAATAATGTGTGTCCCTGCACATGATCAGAGAGACTTTGAGTTTGCAAAAAAGTATGGGCTGAAGATCAAAGTCGTAATAAAGCCAAAAGACAAAGAACTTTCTGAAGAAGAAATGGAAAAAGCATATGAGGGAGATGGGATCCTTGTAAATTCAGGACCATTTACAGGGCAGGATAACAGAGAGGCAATGAAGAATATAGTGAAGTATCTTCAGGAAAAAGGTCTTGGATATGAGACAGTTTCATACAGACTCAGAGACTGGGGAATATCAAGACAGCGCTACTGGGGAACACCTATTCCTATTGTATACTGTGAAAGGTGTGGAGAAGTTCCTGTTCCAGAAGATCAGCTTCCTGTTGTTCTTCCTACTGACCTTGATCTTCTTCCTGATGGAAGATCTCCACTTCCATTTGAACCATCATTCTATGAGACTACATGTCCTAAGTGTGGCAGAAAAGCAAAAAGAGAGACAGATACAATGGATACATTTGTGGAATCATCCTGGTATTTCCTGAGATATATCTCTCCGGATTATAAGGAAGGACCATTTGAAAAAGAAAAGGTAGAAAAGTGGCTTCCAGTAGATCAATACATTGGTGGAATAGAACATGCAATACTTCATCTCCTCTATTCAAGATTCTTTACAAGAGTTCTTCGTGATCTTGGATATGTAAGCTTCAGTGAACCTTTTGAGAATCTTCTAACACAAGGTATGGTCTGTAAGGAGACAAAGAGGTGTCCTCGTCATGGATATCTTTATCCTGATGAGGTAAAGGATGAAAGATGCATTCACTGTGGATCTCCTGTAGAGACTGGAAAGAGCACAAAGATGTCAAAGTCAAAGAAGAACATTGTAGATCCAGAAGATCTCATAAAGAGATATGGAGCAGATACAGTAAGGCTATTCTGTCTTTTTGCAGCACCTCCTGAAAAGGATCTTGACTGGAATGATCAGGGAGTAGAAGGTGCTTATAGATTTTTGAACAGACTTTGGAGGCTTGTTACAGAAAACTTTGAAAACCTTAAAAACACAGAGGCATATAAAGGTGGTATTCAGGGACTTTCTGATGGAATAAGAAGCCTTCACAGAAAGACACATCAGACGATAAAGAAGGTAACAGAAGAAATAGAAAATCGTTTTCATTTCAATACTGCAATATCTGCTATTATGGAACTTGTAAATGAGATATATCAGGCTGTTCCAAAGGCAAAAGACAGCTTATCCTGGTCAGTTATAAAAGAAGCAGTTGAAACAGCCATAATTCTTCTTTCTCCATTTGTCCCTCACATAACAGAGGAACTCTGGCATATGCTTGGTCATGAGGAATATCTTATAAATATAAGCTGGCCAAGATGGGATCCTTCTTCAATTGAAGAGGAAAAAAGGCTTATTGTTATTCAGGTAAATGGAAAGCTTAGAAGCAGGATAGAGGTTCCAGCAGGGACTTCTGAAGAGAAGATTAAAGAGATGGCACTTTCTGACAGCAAGGTCAAAAGGCATATAGAAGGAAAAAAGATAAGAAAGATTATATTTGTTAAGGATAAGCTTATAAACATAGTTGCTGCATGAAAAGGCTTTTCTTGCTTTCATTTATTTTCTTTTTTGGATGTGGATATCATCTGAGATCTACGAAGTATCCTGTTTCTCTTGATGCAAGGAAAATAGCAATACCTATAATAAAAAGTCCTTCTTCACAACTTGGATTTGAAGCAGAGATTACTAAAATGATAAGAAGACAGTTTATAAGTCATTCAAAACTTCGCATCGTTCCAGAATATAAAGCAGATGTCATTCTTATAGCAAAGATAGTGGAAATAAAAAGAGAGCCTATAAGCTATACTGTAAGGGAAGGAAGATATGAGGTTATAAGTGCAAGATGGCTAAAAGTAAAGATGGAAGCAATGCTTATAGACAGAAGAAAAGGAAAAGTTATATGGAAGGCTACTTTTAGAGAAAAGGCTCCATATAGTGTGGATCCACATGCTGATCCGATGTTTACGAGATCTAATGAGATGCGTGCACTTAGATACATAGGAGAACAGATTGCTCAGAGAATATATCTCAGGACAATGGAAAGATTCTGATGCAAAAAGATCTTTATCCAGAAACAGTTCTCCTTCACTTAAAAAAAGGAGAACTCTCTCCTTATTATCTCTTCTACGGAGATAATGAATTCCAGAAAGCAAGGATAATAGACGAGTTAAGGAAAAGTTTGATTGAAGAAGAGCTAAGACAGTTTAATTTTCGGATAATCTATGGAGATGAACTGTCAGATATTTCTCCTATACTAGAATTTGCAAGATCTTCACCTTTTATGTCTAAGATGAAGCTTCTTGTAGTAAGAAGCACAGAAAAGATAAAAGTATCTCTTCTTGAAAGACTTCTTGATTATCTTAAAAATCCTTCCAGTTCTGCCTGTATTATATTTTCTGCAAAAAAACCAGATTTTGAAAACGGCTTTTTTAAGTATATAAAAGAAAAAGGAAAAGCAGTAAACTTCAGGCAGTTTAATGAACAGCAGGCTTTATCCTGGATAAAGTCAAAAGCAAAAGATATGGGAATGGAAATAGAAGATGAAGCCTGTTATCTTCTATATCAGTCAGTAGGAAACAACTTAGATGAGCTTTCTTCTGAACTTGAAAAACTCCTGTGTTATGGAAAAAGAAGGATAGGAATAGAGGAGGTAAAAGAGATCGTATCTTCTTCAAGAGATTTCACCATATTTGAGCTTATAGATAGTCTTTTTGCAAGAAATCTTTCTGAGACATTAAAGATCTTGAAAAGCTACATGGAAAGAGAAGGAAAGGATAAAGCACTTGCAACAGTAGGAATGATTATAAGACAGCTGAGACTTATTCAGGAGGCAAAGGATATAGTAAAAAAAGGTGGTGATGTAAAGAAGATAGAAAAGGAATTGCAGATACACAGTTTTTTAGCAAAAAAGATATTTGAGCAGAGCAAGCACTGGAACGAAAAAGAAATAGACAATGCCTTTTCTCAACTTTACAGAGCAGACTCACTTATAAAATCAACTTCAATATCTCCACAGCTTATCTTAGAACAGGTTATAATAGAGATGTGTTCTTAAGAAGCCTGTGCTTCTTTTGCTTGTTTTTCTAACCTGTTCTTTAATTCATTTACCATGCGATAGAGTTTTGAGATCTTTCTTGAGGCATTATTTTTATGAATTATTCCCTTTGCTGCAACCTTCTGTATTATTGATACTGCTTCAGGAAGTGCTTTCTGTGCATTTTCCAGATCATTATTTTCAACAAACTGTCTTATCTTTTTTATAACATTCTTTACCCTTGTCCTGTAAGCCTTATTTCTGAGTCTTCTTTTCTCATTCTGCCTCATTCTTTTTAGAGCAGATTTTGTATTTGGCATAAGATCACCTCCTTTTTTGGATGCAATATTTTATCAGGCTACTTTTTTTGGTCAAGAATTTACTTTTACCTTGAACATAAAAATTATATCCTATATATTTTGATAGCCAAATCCTTAGGAGAAAGAAATGGATTGGAGAAAAAGGTCATATTGTGGAAAGCTCAGGCTTTCTGATTCAGGAAAAGATGTAATACTTATGGGATGGGTAGATGCTATAAGAGATCACGGAAACCTTCTGTTTATTCACTTAAGAGACAGTTCAGGGATTGTTCAGGTCGTATTTGATCCTGAGAAAAGCAAGAAGGCATATACATTGAGTAAAGAGCTAAGGGAGGAATATGTTATACAGGTAGCTGGTAAAGTAAGAAGAAGAGAAAAAGGGACAGAAAATCCTTATCTTGAAACAGGACAAATAGAGGTTATAGCATATGATCTTACTGTTATTTCCAAATCAGATATCCTTCCTTTTCAAATCTCAGAAAAGGCTATGGTATATGGAGAAAAGCTTAAATCAAGTCCAGAAAATGTGGATGAAGAGCTTAGACTCAAATACAGATATCTTGATCTCAGGAGACCATCTGTTCAGGAAAGGCTAAAGAAAAGATATGAGATAATAAAGTGTATAAGAGACTTCCTTCATGAAAAAGGATTTATAGAAATAGAGACTCCTTATCTTACAAAAAGCACTCCTGAAGGTGCAAGAGACTATCTTGTTCCAAGCAGACTGCATAAAGGAAAGTTTTATGCCCTTCCACAATCACCACAGCTCTTTAAACAGCTTCTTATGATAGGTGGATTTGACAGATATTTCCAGATAGCAAGGTGTTTCAGGGATGAGGATCTGAGACAGAACAGACAGCCAGAATTTACTCAGCTTGACATAGAGGCATCGTTTATTGATGAAGAGTTCATATATGAGACAGTAGAAGAGCTTCTTGTAAGGGTTTTTAATCTTTGTGGAATAGAACTAAGGAGACCTTTTCCAAGATATACATATGATGAGGCAATTGAAAGATTTGGAACAGATAAACCAGATCTTCGTTTTGATATGGAATTCAAAGAGATAACAGATATCGTGAAAGATACAGGATATTCTATATTCAGAAGGATTGTTGAAAAAGGAGGATATGTAAAAGGTTTCTGTATAAGGGGGATGGCAGAAAGACTTAGCAAAAATCTTCTTCAAAATGAATATGCAATGAAGATAGCTCCTTCTTTTGGTGCAAAAGGCATGACATGGATGAAGCTCATAGATGGAAGGCTTCAGTCAAATATTGTTCAGTTTTTTAAAGAATCTGAACTTGAAGCAATAAGAGAAAGATTTGATGCAAAAGAAGGTGATGTCCTTATAATGATAGCAGATACTGACAGAGAGCTTTTAAACAGGGTACTTGGAGAGCTCAGGATAGATTTTGCAAAAAGATGTGGTTTTATTAAAAAAGGAATATATAAGCCTGTATGGATTACTGATTTTCCTATGTTTGAGCTAAAGGATGGCAGGATTCATACGGTTCATCATCCATTTACAATGCCAAAAGAAGACTTTGATCCATCTGATAAGGATAGTCTTTTGAAGATAAAGGCAAGATCATATGATGTCGTAATAAATGGAGAAGAGATTGGTGGAGGAAGCATAAGGATAAATAGACTGGACATTCAGAAAAAGGTATTTTCTGCAATAGGTCTTAGCAGTGAAAAAGCTGAAAAAAAATTCGGTTTCTTCCTGAATGCATTAAGATATGGTGCTCCTCCTCATGGTGGAATTGCTCTTGGAATAGACAGACTCGTTGCAATTCTTCTTAATGCAAACTCTATAAGGGATGTCATAGCATTTCCAAAAAACAGAAAGGCAATATGTCCTTTAACTGGAGCGCCTTCAGATGTAGAAAAAGATCAGCTTGAGGAGCTTGGAATAGGTCTTGAGGATTCTTTTAAGGAGGAAAGAAGGAAAACAGAAAAGAAGATAAAAGAAGATGATGTCCTGCACATAGCAAGACTTGCAAGACTTAATCTTGATGAAGAAGAATTGGATCTTATTTCAAAAGATCTTTCAAAGATTCTGAGTTATGTAGAACAGCTGAATGAAGTCAATACAGAAGATGTTCCTCCTACAGCAGCTGTTCTTCAGATGAAGAATGTATGGAGAGAAGATGAGGTAAAAGAAGATGGAGAAAGGGAAAAGATACTGAACTGTGCACCAGAAAGAGAAGGAGACTATTTTAAAGTTCCAAAGGTGATATGATGGAGCTATGTGAACTCAGTGCTTCAGAGCTTTACAGGCTTTTGAAAAAAAAAGAGATATCTCCTTCTGATATCCTTTCTTCTGTTCTGAAGAGGATAGAAGAAAAAGAACCAAAGATAAATGCATTTATAACGGTTACTGAGGAGGTTGCCAGAAAGCAGGCAAGACTTTCAGAAAGGAGATATCTGAAAGGAGAAGAGCTTTCAGAAATTGACGGTATTCCTTTTGCAATAAAGGACAATATATGCACAAAAGGAATAAGGACAACATGTGGATCAAATATCTTAAGGAATTATATTCCTCCATACAGTGCAACAGCAGTAGAAAGACTTCTTAAAGCTGGTGCAGTAATTGTTGGAAAGACAAATATGGATGAGTTTGGTATGGGATCATCTACAGAGACAAGTGCATTTGGACCAACACAGAATCCAATAAAAGAAGGTTATGTCCCTGGAGGATCAAGTGGAGGATCTGCTGCAGCAGTTGCTGCTTCTGAAGCAATAGCTTCCCTTGGATCAGATACTGGAGGATCTATAAGACAGCCTTCTGCATTCTGTGGAGTAGTAGGATTCAAGCCTACATATGGAAGGGTTTCAAGATATGGTCTCATTGCATATGCTTCTTCACTTGATCAGATAGGACCTATCTGCAAAACTGTAGAAGACTGTGCAAGGATTCTAAATTATATCTGTGGTCATGATCCAAAGGATACAACATCTGCTCCTTTTCCATTTCCTGATATGAAAGAGGCTCTGTGGAAGGATATAAAAGGAATAAGGATAGGGATTCCAAAGGAGTATTTCGTTGAAGGAATAGATGAAAGGATAAAGGAAAAGATAATGGATGCAGTAAAGAAGCTTGAAGAAAATGGAGCAGCTGTAGAAGACATATCTCTTCCTCATACAAGGTATGCAATAAGCACATATTATCTAATTGCAACTGCAGAGGCAAGTAGCAACCTTGCAAGATATGATGGAGTAAAGTATGGCTATAGGGCAAATGGTTCAGGGATAATAGAAATGTATGAGAAGACAAGGATGAAGGGATTTGGAAAAGAGGTAAAAAGAAGGATACTTCTTGGAACATATGTCCTTTCTGCAGGATACTATGAGGCATATTATCTAAAGGCACTTAAGGTAAGAACACTTATAAGGGAGGATTTCAAAAATGCTTTTTCAAAAGTAGACTGTATAATAACTCCAGTAAGTCCTGTTCTTCCTTTCAGGATTGGTGAAAGGATAGATGATCCACTGAAGATGTATCTTGTAGACATATATACTGTTTCAGTAAACCTTGCAGGACTTCCAGCAATAAGTATTCCATGTGGATATGTTGATGGACTTCCTGTAGGACTACAGATAATAGCAGATGCATTCAGAGAAGATCTCATTATAAAATTAGCACACTTTTATGAGAGGCTGAAAGATGGAGTTTGAACCAGTAATCTGTTTTGAAATACACGCTGAACTTAAAACAAGATCAAAACTTTTCTGTTCCTGCAAAGTAGATCCTGATGCACAACCAAATACACATATATGTCCTGTATGCACAGGACAGCCAGGAACACTTCCTGTCTTGAACAAAAAAGCAGTTGAATACTGTATAATGGCAGGACTTGCTCTAAATTGCAGGATAAACGAAAAGGCAGTCTTTGCAAGAAAGAACTATTTTTATCCAGACCTTCCAAAAGGATATCAGATAAGTCAGTATGAATATCCTCTCTGCGAAGACGGATATGTTGAGATAGAGGCAGATGATGGAAGTCCGTATAAGGTAGGGATAAAGAGGATTCATCTTGAAGAGGATGCAGGAAGACTTATTCATCTTGAAGATGGATACAGTCTTGTTGATTTTAACAGAGCAGGAGTTCCACTTATAGAGATCGTATCTGATCACAGGAGACCTGTAAGATCAATTAAAGAAGCAAGAAGGTATCTTGAGACAGTAAGACAGATCCTTCAATACATAGGAGTAAGTGATTGTATAATTGAAAAAGGACAGTTCAGGTGTGATGTAAATGTATCTGTAAGAAGAAAGGGAGAAGAAAGGCTTAATGAAAGGACAGAGATAAAGAATATTGCATCTTTTAAGTTTATCCTTGAAGCAATTGAATATGAAATAAAAAGACAGATAGAACTGCTTAAGTCTGGAAAAAGACCTGCTCAGGAAACAAGACTTTTTGATGAAAAAAGAAAGATAACAGTTCCTATGAGAACAAAAGAAGATGCTCCAGATTACAGATATTTTCCAGATCCTGATCTTGTTGAAATAAGAATAGATAGGGATTTCTTAGAGGAGATAAAGAAAAGGATGCCAGAACTTCCTTCAGAAAGGATAAAGAGATTTGTTAAAAAGTATGGTCTTTCCAAAAAGGATGTCCTTCTTCTTACAAGAAGAAAGGAGGTTGCAGATTATTTTGAAGAAGCTTCAAGGTTCTGTAAGGATTACAGAAGGCTTTGTCTTTGGATAACAAATGAACTTTTTAGACTTCTTAAAGAATCTTCAATGGATATAAAAAGATGTCCAGTAAGTCCAGAAGATCTTTCTCAACTCGTAAATCTTGTATCTCAGGGAAGACTGACTGATCAGATAGGAAAGGCTGTTCTTGATGAGATGTTTAAGAAAGGGAAAAAGCCTGAAGAGATAATAAAGGAGAAAAAGATAGAAGTCCTTCATGAAAGATCCATTCTTGAACAGATAGTAAAAGAAGTGATAGAGAAAAATCCAGATACAGTAAGAAGCATAAAGGCAGGAAAGGAAAAAGCAATAAACTTCCTCTTAGGTCAGGTTATGAAAAAGACAAAAGGAAAGGCTGATCCAAAGATTGCAAGAGAGCTTATTCTTAAAAACCTGTAAGGAGAAGATCTTATGGACAGAGAGACACTCAATATGATCCTTGATACACTGGATAAGTTTGAAAAAGACTGGCTTTCTGCTGAGAAAAAGCTTGAGCTTGACAAAGAAGGAAGATTTCCAGAAGAGATAATAAGATTTATGCTGAGTCCTGAAATGGCACTTCATCTTGTATTTATCCCAGAAGAATATGGAGGGCTTGGTGCAGGTGCATCAGATATTGCACTGATTTCTGAAAGGATGGCAAAGATGGATCTTGCAATTGCAACATCTTTTCTTGGAATCTGTCTTGGTATGGATCCACTGAGGGTTGGTGCAACAGAAGAGCAGAAGGAAAAATTTATAAGAAGAATAGCAGAAGAAGGACTCATTGTTGCATACTGTGTAACAGAGCCTGAAGCAGGATCAAATGTTCAGGCAATAAGGACAAAGGCTGAAAGGGTTTATGAAAATGGAGTCCTTAAGGGATATAAGCTGAATGGAACAAAGCAGTTTATTACGAATGGATGTGTTGCAGACATGTATACAATACTTGCTCGTGCTCCAGATGGCCCATCATTTTTTATAGCAGAAAAAGGAGAAAAAGGTCTTATTACTGGAAGGGATGAGGATAAACATGGAATAAGGGCGTCAAATACATGTGCACTCAGTTTTGAGGATCTTTATGTCCCAAAAGAAAACCTTATAGGACTTAAAGAAGGTGAAGGTCTGAAACAGGCAAATGAGGTATTTGGATATACGAGACTTATGGTAGCAACATTTGGTCTTGGTGCAGGAACTGCATCTCTTGAAAGGGTTATAAAGTATTCAAAAGAAAGGGTTCAGTTTGGAACAACACTTTCAGAAAAACAGGGTTATACCCATAGATTTATTGCTCCAAATGCTGTAAAATTAGAAGCAGCAAGAGCATACATAGAAAAAGTAGCAAAAAGGATAGACAAAGGGGAAAAAGATCTTCATGCAGAAGGATCAATAGCAAAGTATTTTTCTTCAGAGATTGCAGACAGCATTGCAAACGATGGGATTCAGGCACTTGGTGGATATGGTTATATGAGAGAGTATGAGGTGGAAAAGATAAAGAGAGATGCAAGGATACTTACGATATATGAAGGGACAAGTGAGATCCAGAGAAACATAATATCAACATTCAGGATGAGGGATACTGTAAGGTCAAAAGGAGAGTTTTACAGCAGGATGGCTGATTCCTTAGAAAAGATTCCAGAAGATACATATGGTCCTGCTCTTTCAAAAGGAATAAGAATTCTGAATGAGCTTATAAAGGAGATAAGAAAGCAGAAGCTTTCAAAAGAACAGCACATACTTTTTCTTCTTGCAGACATTATAACCTGGTGTGAGATAGCAGATTCCCTTTGTCATAAAGCAGCTGATGGAGAAGATTTTATAAAAGCAGCATCAAGACTTTTTGTAAAAGAGGCAATGGAGAAGCTTTTTGTAAATGGAATTACAATAGCATATGGATGTGGAAAGAAACTTACTGTAGGAGACGAGATAAAGAAAATAGATTTTTCTTATCTTTCAAAAAATTATCTTGAAGACATGAATCTTGTATCAAAAACTGTTCTGGAGAGGATATGAGGACTTTTGCAAAGGCTTTAACAAAAAAGAAGAAAAAAGCCTTTTTTATGCCAAAAAGACCAACTGTTGATCCTTCACTTTCGTCTGTTCTTGAAAAGATAGGAAAACCAAAAGAGGAATTCATACCAGATCCATTCCAGCTTGAAGCACTTGACCTTATAGACCAGTATGATGTCCTTGTATGTGCACCTACAGGATCTGGAAAGACATGGATAGCAGAACAGGCAACAAGGATGTATCTTGAAAGAGGAGGAAGGATCTGGTATGCATCTCCTTTGAAAGCACTTTCAAATTCCATCTATGTCCAGTTTATACAGAAATTTGGACCATCAAAATGTGGAATACTTACAGGAGACAGAAAAGAAAATCCAGATGCTCCTATAATAGTTGGAACAACAGAAATACTTAGAAATCAGCTATATGATGCAATGCATGAAGGAGGGAGCCTGAATGCAGATCTTGTAATACTTGATGAAGCTCACTATATGAATGATGAAGAAAGAGGAGTTGTATGGGAAGAAACTCTTATATATATGCCTCCAAGAATAAGACTCCTTCTTCTTTCTGCAACAATATCAAATCCAGAAGAGATTGCAGGATGGCTTAAGGAGATAAAAGGAAAGGAGGTAAAAATTGTAAAGGCTACAAAAAGACCTGTCCCTCTTCAGCTTATATCAATGCTTCCTGATGGAACAGTTGTTCCTTTTGAAAAAAAAGGAAAGCTAAATCCAAAGATAAAAAAGATATCTGGTCTTGTATATGAAAAGATAGACTATGGAAGGATAATATCGTATCTGAGAGAACTGAATCTCCTTCCTGCAATATTCTTCCTGAAATCAAGAAGAGACTGTGATGAAGCAATCTTTTCATGTCCTCCTACACAAGGTGACAGACAGATAAAAAGAAGACTTAAAAAAGAGGTAAAGAAATTCCTTGAATATTATCCTCACCTTAAAGGACACAAACACCTTTCTGTTCTCATAAACTCACGCGTTGCAAGTCATCATGCAGGACAGCTTCCATACTGGAAACTCCTTATAGAACACCTCATGAACAAGGGTCTTCTTGAAGCAATATTTTCAACAACAACTGTTGCAGCAGGAGTAAACTTTCCTGCAAGGACAGTAGTCCTCATCCAGTCTGACAGATACAATGGTCATGAATTTGTTGATCTTACAGCAACAGAATTTCATCAGATGATAGGAAGAGCAGGCCGAAGAGGAAAGGACAATATAGGTTTTGCTTTTATATTTCCTGCTGCACATCAGGATCCAGAGCTCATATATAGACTCTGGAAGTCTCCTCCAGAGCCAATATCAAGTCAGCTTTACATAAACTTTTCCATGACACTTAATCTTCTTCTCTCTCATGAACCAGATGACATAAAAGAGCTTCTTGAAAGATCATTTGCAAAATATCAGGAAAGGATCCGTTATGGAAAAACAACAAACTGGCTTTGGAAAAGCTTTAATAAACATCTCAAGTTTCTAAAGCTTACAGGATTTGTAGATGAAAATAACAGGCTTACTCCTGATGGAATATGGGCATCAAAGCTAAGAATTGATCATCCTCTTCTTATTGCAGAAGCAATAAGAAAAGGTGCAATGGATGGTCTTTCTCCTGAAGAGCTTGCAGGTGCTGTTGCACCATTTGTATGGGACAGAAGTCAAGATTTGTATTTCAGACTTGAAGAAGCTTCTGAAATAAAAAGTTTTAGAAAGGTCTTCAGAAAGATCCTGAAAAGCATAAAACAGATAAGGGAACTCAAAAGAAAAAGAGGATTTGAAGATCCTTCACTTCTTTTTCCTGTAGGAGTTGCAGTATATCTCTGGGCAAAGGGTTTTAGCTGGGAAGATGTCCTTAAAGCTGTTCCAATGGATGAAGGAGACATGGCTTCACTTGTCATAAGAACAGTAGATCACCTTCGTCAGATAACAAACCTTAAGGACACTCATCCAGAACTTTCTGAAAAGGCATCTTCTGCAATTTCTCTTATTATGAGAGAACCTGTTTATGTGGAATAAAAATGAGGATTATATGTGTTGTTGGAAGATCAAAGTCAGGAAAGACAGCTCTTATAGAAAGGCTTGTTCCAGAGCTAAAGAAAAAAGGTCTCAGGATAGCTGTTATAAAACATGACCCACATGACAGATTTGAGTTTGACAGGGAAGGAAAAGACAGCTGGAGGTTTAAAAAAGCAGGAGCAGATGCAACTGCTATCTCATCTCCAAAAAGGATTGGAATTATTATGGATGTAGATCATGATCATAGCTTAGAAGAGCTTTCAGTTTTTTTTGATGTGGATCTGATTATTGCTGAAGGCTATAAAAGATCAAAATATCCAAAGATTGAGGTAATAAAGAAAGGTCATTCTCCTCTTCTAAGAAGAGATGAACTTATTGCAGTTGTAAGTGAAGAGGATCTGGATCTGGGTGTCCCTAGGTTTAGCTTTCAGCAGATAAAAGAGCTTGCAGAATTTATCCTGACAAATGAAAATAATATTAATTTTAGTCCTTAGTTTTTTTTTAAAGATGGCAGAAGCAATTCAGATTACGGTCGTCTATGATAACAATCCTTACAGGGACGGATTAAAGACAGGCTGGGGTTTCTCATGTGTAATAAAGACATCAGAAGATACAGTTCTTTTTGATACAGGTGGGGATGGAAAGATACTTCTTTCAAACATGAAAAAACTTGGAATAGATCCAAAAGAGATAAACAGAGTTGTTCTTTCTCACATTCATGCAGATCATACAGGAGGGCTTAAAGACTTTCTTGAAGAAAATCCTTCTGTTAAAGTCTATATTCCAGCATCTTTCCCAAAGGATATAGAAGATTTTATAAAAGAAAAAGGAGCAGATCCTGTTAGGATAAAGGAAAAGACCTTGATTAGCAAAGATATATATTCTACAGGAGAACTTGGTCTTTTTATAAAAGAGCAATCACTTGTAATCTGCACAGAAAAAGGTCTTGTCCTTATTACAGGATGTGCACATCCTGGAATTGTAAATATAGCAAAAAAAGTAAAGGAGATGTTTAAAAAAGAGATCTTTTTGATAATGGGAGGATTTCATCTTGTTTGGGAAAATGAATCAGAAATAAAAAGGATTATTTCAGAATTAAAAAAGATTGGGGTAAAATGCTTTGGTCCATGTCATTGCTCTGGAGATCTTGCAAGAAAACTGTTTAAAGAAGCTTTTGGAAACTGTTACATAGATATAGGTGTTGGAAGAAGAATTGAGATTTAGATAGCTTCTGGAATAACAGATAAAAGCTTTTCCAGCTGATCATTTCCCACTTCTTCTGGAAGCCTTAAGATCCAACTAAAGAAAATATGACAGTTCAAAAGTTTCTCCTTACGACAAATCCTGGAATAGAAGATATCGTAAAAAGGGAAGTTCTTGAAAATATGGATGCTAAAGTAATTTATCCATTTATGAATCTTCAAGGAAGAGTGCTTGTTGAAACTGAGGAAAAAAACAAATCTCTACTTTTAAAACTCAGATCAATTTACCATGCAATCCGCTATATAGGAAGTTTTGAAATAAGTCCTGAAGAGGAAGGATTGGAGACGATCTATAAGAAGGTATATGAAACAGAGATACCTGAAATAGAAGATGTGGAAAGTTTTCGTGTGACTTCAAAAAGGATAGGAATTCATTCCTTTAAGTCGGTTGACATACAAAAGATTGCAGGAAAAGCTGTTCTTGATAGATACAAGAAAAAAGTGGATCTTAAAAATTATGATGTGGAAATAATCGTTGATGTAATTGGAAAAAGATGCTGGATAGGGGTAAATCTTACAAAAGAATCACTTTACAGAAGATTTGAAAGACCTTTTAATCACTTTGCTGCAATAAAACCTCCTTTAGCATATGCTATGTTAAGATTAGCAGATATTCAGACAGGAAATCTCCTTCTTGATCCTATGTGTGGAGGAGGAACTATTCCTATAGAAGCAGCCCAGGTTTATGGTTCTAAAATCAGGATATTTGGATCAGACAGCAGTAAGACCTCTATTGAAGGTGCAAAGAAGAATGCTGAAGCAGCAGGAATAAAAGATCTTGTTCAGTTCTGTATCTTAGATGTCAGGGAAATTGATAGAGTCTTTAAAAAGGTTGACAGAATAGTTACGAATCCACCTTATGGAGTAAGGATGGGTGAGTGGAAAAAGCTGAAATCTTTTTATGCAGAATTTCTTGAAGTCTTTTATAAGGTTCTTCCAGAAGACGGAATCCTTGTTCTTATAACACTAAGAGCTACATCTTTCAGAAGCCTTGTTTTCAGAAGCAGACATTTCACAATCTCTCATGAACGAGTTGTTGAGGCAGGAGGTCTTTATCCTCATATATTTGTCCTTAGGAAAATTTAAGAAAAAAAAAGCGTCCCCAAGGGGATTTGAACCCCTGTTGCCGGCGTGAAAGGCCGGTGTCCTGGACCTGGCTAGACGATGGGGACGCTTACTGGGCCGTGGGTGACTCGAACACCCGACCAACGGATTAAAAGTCCGCTGCTCTGCCACCTGAGCTAACGGCCCTTATCAATTTTATTTTTTAACATCTTCTTCTTTTTATGTCAAAAATTTTTTTGATTGACACCCTATGCTGTATGTTAATAAATATTAAGACATGAAAATAGTTCTTGCAACAAGAAATAAAGGAAAAATAAGGGAGTTTAAAAAGCTTCTTGGAGAAAGTCCTTTTGAAATAATAGGTCTTGACAGCTTTCCTGAAATAGGAAAGATAAAGGAAGATGGAAAGACTTTTCAGGAAAATGCAATAAAAAAAGCCTGTTATGTTGCAAAAAATACGGGAATCCCTTCAATTTCAGATGATTCTGGTCTTGTAGTTTATGCATTAGGAGGTCTTCCTGGTATATATTCTGCAAGATTTGCAGGAGAAGGTGCAACTGATCTTGAGAATAATCTAAAACTTCTAAAAGAGATGGAGAATGTAAAGGACAGGAGAGCAGAGTTTGTATGTGTCATTGCAATCTGCCTTCCTAATGGAAAAAGCAGGATATATGAAGGAAGATGTAAGGGAATTATAACAGAAAGACTTATGGGAGATAAGGGATTTGGATATGATCCACTGTTTTATTATCCTCCTTTCAAAAAGACATTTGCTCAGATGGAACCTGATGAAAAAAACAGGATAAGTCATAGAGCAGAGGCTATAAGAAAGCTAAAGTCTGATCTTCCTTCTCTTGTGGAATGGATAAGGAAGGAAGGTTATGCTAAAGGATAAATATGGAAGAAATATTACATACCTTAGGGTTTCTATAACAGACAGATGTAATCTGAGGTGTATATATTGTGGAGGAGAGCTTCATAAACTTGATCATACAGAGATTCTTACTTATGAGGAAATCTTGAAAGTTATAAGTATATTCGTAGGGCTTGGAATAAGGAAAGTAAGGATTACTGGAGGAGAGCCTTTTTTAAGAAAAGGAATAGATTTTTTTATAGAAAAGGTCTCAGAAATAAAAGGAATAGAAGAGGTTGCTATTACGACGAATGCAATCCTTCTTGAGGAACACTTAGATACCCTTAAAAGATCAAGGATAAGGAAGATAAACATAAGTCTTGATTCTCTAAGTCCAGAAAAATACAAAAAGATTACTGGATATGACGGATTTCATAAGGTATGGGAGGCTATATGTAAAGCAGAGAAGATGGGTTTTCTCGTAAAGATAAATACTGTTGTTCTTAAAGGGATAAATGAAGATGAAGCAATTGATTTTGCAAAGCTTTCTCTGGAAAAGCCTTTTCATGTAAGGTTTATTGAATACATGGATGTTGGAAGAGGTGATTTTTTTGTGTCAAATCAAAAGATAAAAGAAACTATCTCTAAAATTGGAGAACTTATTCCTACTTCTGATGAAAGCTCAATCTATCCTGGTCCTGCAGTATATTTTAAGTTTAAAGGAGCAAAAGGAAAAATAGGATTTATAAGTCCTGTATCTTCCCATTTTTGTAAAAGATGCAACAGGATCCGCCTTACTGCAGATGGTCACATAAGACCATGTCTCCTTCATCATTATGAGGTGGACATAAAGAATCCTATAAGAAAAGGAGCTTCAGAAGAAAAGCTAAAAAAAATTATACTTTCTGCTGTATACAATAAGCCTATTCCAGAAAAGAACTTCATAGAAAAACCTATGTGTCTCATAGGTGGATAAGTTTCTTGACAAAAATAGTCTTGTATTTAAGAATAACTTCAGATACAAAAATCAGGAGGTATTGTTTATGTATGTTCCAATGAGTGTTTCAGGAGTAACAGTTGATCCTATAACAAATACTCCTATTGTTATCCTTAAAGAAATAAACGGAGATAAGATCCTGCCAATATGGATTGGTATAATGGAAGCTACTGCAATAGCAAGCGCTCTTGAGAATATTAAATTTGCAAGACCTATGACACATGATCTTATGAAAAACATAATGGAAACACTTGATGTAAAGGTAACAAAAGTAGAGGTATGTGATTTAAGAGACAATACATACTATGCTCTTATTCATCTTCTTACAAAGGATGGAAAGGAATATGCCATTGATGCAAGACCAAGTGATGCACTTGCCCTTTCTCTTAGAGTTAATGCTCCTATATATGTTGCAGAAGAGGTTCTTATAAAGTCTGCAAAGCTTTCTGAAGAGGCTAAAAAATCAGACAAATGGGAAAAGATACTTGAATCACTTAAACCAGAAGATTTTGGAAAGTATAAGATGTGATAGATCTGCATACACATACTGTATTCAGTGATGGGGAGCTTATCCCTTCTGAACTTGTAAGAAGGCTTGAAGTTCTTGGATACAGTTTTGTTGCAATTACTGATCATGCAGATTCGTCTTCTCTGGATTTCATAATCCCCAGGATTGTCAAAGTAGCAAGTGATCTTAATCTTTATCAAAAAGTAAAGGTTATCCCTGGTATAGAACTTACACATGTTCCTCCTCCTCAGATCCCTGAACTGGTAAAAAAAGCAAAAGAGCTTGGAGCAAAATTGGTTGTTGTTCACGGAGAAACAATTGTTGAACCTGTAAAAGAAGGAACAAACAGGGCTGCAATAGAGGCAGGTGCAGACATCCTTGCTCATCCAGGACTTATTACATATGAAGATGCAGTTCTTGCTGCAAAAAAAGGAGTATATCTTGAGATATCAGGAAGAAAAGGGCATAGTTTTACGAATGGTCATATAGTTAATGTTGCAAAAAAGGCAGGAGCAAAACTCATATTTAATTCTGATGCCCACAGCCCAGGTGATCTTCTGAGCAGAGATCTTGCAGACAGGATAGTAAAAGGAGCTGGTCTTTCAGGAATAGAAGAAGTTCTTAAAAATGCAGAGGAGCTTTTAGAAAAGATCTTATGAAATTTGTCTTTATATATCCTCCTTCTGCTGATCCAACATGTCCTCCTCTTTGTCTTTCAAGGATAAAAGGAGCTGCTGAAAGTATCTTTAAGGGATTTCAATTTGATTTTTTTGATGAAAACAACGCATTTGTGAGGTATGTGATAAACTCTGTTCTTTCAGAAAAGGATTCAGAAAAGATCCTGACAGCTCTTGCAATTTTGAAGATAAAATTCCTTTTTCTGGACATAAAAAAATACAAGTTTGCATATGATTGTATATCTGAAGTCTTTAGAAGATTCTCTGAAGGTTATCCTATACATATAGGATATGCAACAGCAGACATCTTTTATGACTCAAAAAAGATAAGATCTATTCTTGATTCTGACCTGAATCCATATCTTGAATACTTCTCATACAGACTGGAAAGTCTTCTTGAAGAAGCTGACATAGTTGGAATAAGCGTCATATATCCTTCTCAACTCCTTTCTTCACTTACGATCCTTATGCTTTCAAAAAAAAAGAAATCGGACATTGTCGTAATTTTTGGAGGACCTTTTGTATCAATCTTGAGAGAAAGACTTATTAGGTTATTTCCTGAAATAGATGGTATTGTTCCAGGAGATGCTGAAGCATTTTTTGAATTTGCAAAAGGAAAGATAAAAAGAAAGGAAGATGTAGCAGAAACAGTCTCAGCTTATATCAGTTCAAAAAGATATTTTTCTGAGATAAGATATCCTGCTGACTTCTCATGGATGAATCCTTCTGATTACCTTCTTCCAGAATCCGTAATTCCTATTGACATAACAAGGGGATGCTATTATGGAAAATGCGTTTTTTGTGCATATGGACATATTGGTTCTCCATACAGAAGGATGGATCTCAGGGATCTGATAGATACTATAAAGGGACTTAAAGAGAGGTTTAAAGCAAAAAGATTCTTTTTTAGTGTTGATGCCATTGATACAGTTTTTTTAGAAGATTTAGCAAAGAGGATAATAAAAGAAAGGCTTGAGATTACATATTGTCTTGATGCAAGATGTGAAAAAAGGTTTAAAGAAGAAGATTTTGCAAAGATCCTTTTTGATTCTGGATGCAGGGCAATAAGCTTTGGAATGGAATCTGCATCTCAAAGGACACTTGATCTTATGAAAAAAGGCATAAAAGCAGAAGATCTTCCGTATATATTTGAAAACCTGAACAGGAAAGGAATACATGTTCAGGTCCATCTTATACACGGATTTCCTGGAGAAAAAAAGGAGGACATAAAAAGGACGATGGAATTTTTAAAGGAAAATAAGGATAAGATAATTACTGCTGGAGTGTCAAATTTTACACTTTTTATTGGATCAGCTATGGAAAAAAGGATGAAGGATTATGGAATAGAAGAAGCATATATTCCAGAGGATCTTTCTATCTGTTACAGTTACAGGACATCTTTTGAAAAAGGATATCCTGATTTTTCTAAATTCAGGAATGTCCTTTTTGGAATCTTTCCATGCATTGGAAGACTTACAGGATCAACAACAGACTATCTCATCTATGCAAGCCATTTCAGTCCAGATGAGATGAGAAGGATTCTTAGAACTACTTTTCTTTAATCGTCTCTTTTATCTTATGCCCAAAATGCCTTCCAGCCTCTTCTACATATCCCATAACCCTGTCCCCTTTTTTTAGCTTTATAACAGACAGTGCTTCTCCATCTTTTCCTACAAGCCTTATCGTCTCTGCGTTCTGAAGTATTATGCTTGCAGGTCCAAGAGGTCCTTTTGCTTCTACAAGAAGAAGTGGTCTTCTTTCTATCTTTACTCTTCCAACAACAAGAGGCATTGTTTCACCTTTCCAGTTTACTCCTGTTACGGTATCTCCTGACTTAAGCTCTGAAAGATACTTTGTCTTTCCTCCTGGAACCATGATATATGCATGAACAGGACCTGCATTTACTCTGAAAGGTCTTGGTTCAACATATGGATTTTCTATACTTTCTGAATGAACTAGAAAAAGTGCCTGACTGCTATTTCCAACAAGCATACCCTCTCCCTTTCCCATATTTGTGCATGTATCAACACAGACCCTGTCTCCCATTCCAACAGGAATGACATCTTCTATTTCAAATTCAACAAGTTCTATCCTTCCTTTTTCACTCCTTAGCTGACTTATTATCTCCCTTACCTTTGCTGGATCCTCTTCTGTTATAATTATCCCATCAACTCCTTTTTCAAGTATTCCAAAAGCAGTCTTTGCCTCATCTATGTCTTTTACCTCAACAAATATATTCCCTGTCTTTGCCACAAGATTTTCAAGTGGAATGATCTTCCAGTCCCTTGTCCTTACGATTACCTTTTTTGTTGCTGCTTCTTTCAGGATCTTTTCTTCATCTTCTGCCTTCTGGATTTCCATGATGACAACATCCTTTCCCCATTTTATGTCTCCATTTTCAGATACAGTCTTTATAAGACCAAGCTCTTTTACTTCACTGATTCTGTCATCTGGACAGATTACTGCATCTGCTCCTCCTTCAAGAGCAGCAGTAACGAGTTCTTTATTCCATGGATCAGCTTTTACCCATATCTGTTTCATTTTTTTCCTCCTTTAAGAATTGTCTTATTGAATAAAAGATTTCTTTAAATCCTTCTCTGTCTTTATTTTTTATGATACCAAAAAGATACTTTGCATCTGAGAGATAAGATCCTATAAAATCCAGGGACCAGCTGTTATCCATAAGAAGGGAGCAGAAAAGTTCTGGTTCCTGTTCAAACATCTTTTCTATTCTTTTCAGCTTTTTCATAAATGTCTGTGTTGATGCATCTTTTATTTTTCTAAAAGATATTCCAGAATTTTTCATCTTTAAAGCAAGAGACATTGTCTCAAAATGATTTATTCCCTGGATATTTCTCATAAGTCTATCATGCTCTTTTGGATCAAGAAATATAAGCTCAAAACCACTTTTTCTCAAAATATCTATTACCCAACCCTTCCACCTTTTTCCTCTTCCATCACATATGGCAACTTTTTTTGGAAGATCAGGATCTATGTCTTCTCCAAAAAGAGGATGAAGACCAAGAACTTCTGCATTTGAATATTTTAGCATTGCAGATATTGGCATCTCTTTTACTGAAGTAAGATCCATAAAAAGTGAGGTCTCAGGAATAAGAGGACCTATTTTTTTTATCATATCATATGTAGCTGATATGGGAACAGAGATTACTACGATATCACAAGAACTTGCAACATCTT
This sequence comes from uncultured Desulfobacterales bacterium, assembly GCA_964513995.1. Taxonomy (GTDB): domain Bacteria; phylum Desulfobacterota; class DSM-4660; order Desulfatiglandales; family JALVZP01; genus CAZEOQ01. Next base: position 119,141 of record CAZEOQ010000003.1, read on the forward strand.
CTGGTCTTATCCTTGTCCTTCTTCCTACTTTAAAAACCTCTGCTCCAACCTTTTCACATATTCCTGCAAACCATGATCCCATCCTTCCTGTTCCACCAATTATTCCTACCTTTATTCCCATGGCCTATCTGCAGAAGGATAAGATCCAAGCCTTTTTAGCATGACACATGACTCTTCCATCTCCTTCAGTGCTGAATTTACAACAGGATCCTTTTCATGCCCTTCAAGATCAACATAAAAGAGATATTCCCATTTTCTCGTCTTCATTGGTCTTGATTCAATCCTCGTCATGTTTATCTTCTTTTTTGCAAGTGCTTCAAGTGCTCTGAAAAGTGCACCTGGTCTGTCTTTTAGGAAAAAAAGTATGGAAGTTTTGTCTTTTCCAGTAGGTTCAATCTGTCTTCCAGGTTTTCCTATTGCAAGGAATCTCGTGATGTTGTCTGGACTGTCCTCTATTCCATGTTTCAAGATCCTGAGACCATATATTTCTGCAAGGAGTCTGTTCCCTATTGCTGCAGACTCTGGCTCATTAAGGACGATTTTTGCAGCTTCTGCAGTGCTCTGTGTCTCATATATAGAAACATTTCCAAGATTTGTCTTTATCCACAATTTACACTGAGATATTGCCATTGGATGAGAATATATCTTTCTTATCTTTCTTATATCTTCTTCTTTTGAAAGAAGACTATGTCTTATTCTTATAAGGACTTCTCCGTTTATCCTAAGATCATATTTATAGAGCATATCAAGTGTAGTCTTTACAGATCCTTCATATGAATTCTCAATTGGAACTACTCCCTGATGACAGCTTCCTTTTTCTACTTCTGAAAATACCTCTTCAATACTTTCAAGAGGGACAAATACAGATGAGTTTCCAAAAAGTGCAATTGCTGCCTGATGAGAAAATGTTCCTTCAGGCCCAAGAAATCCAACTCTTATAGGAAGCTGAACAGATCTTGATGCAGAAATGATCTCATTAAAGATTGATCTAAGAGAAGAATAGCTTATAAGGGATTCATCTGCCTTTTTTGCAAACTCTTTCAGCTTTTCCTTTTCTCTTGCAGGATCAATTATATCTATCCCAAATCTTCTCTTTATCTCACCAATCTTTAATGCAATCCTTTGTCTTTTTATGATAAGCTCAAATATCTTCTGATCTATTCTGTCTATCTCTTTTCTGTATTCTTCAAGCTGAGCTTGCCAGTCAGCTTCTGACTCTTTCACATTCTACTCCTTTCTTAGAAATTCTAATGCCTCTTCTACAGACTTTCCTTCATGAACAATCATACAGAGGGCTTTTACCATCTTTGTTGGATTCTTGTGCTGAAAGACATTCCTTCCAATAGATATCCCTGCTGCACCAGCATCCATTGCACCTTTTACCATCTCAAGAACTGCTCTTTCAGAATCCATCTTTGGTCCTCCTGCAATGACCACAGGAACATGACATCCTTCAACAACCTGTCTGAATGTCTCAGGACTTCCTGTATATGAAACCTTTACGACATCTGCTCCAAGCTCTGCTCCAACTCTTGCTGCATGTTTCACTACATCCACACTGTATTCATCCTTTATCTTTCTTCCTCTTGGATACATCATTGCAAGAAGTGGCATACCCCATTCATCTGCAATCTTTGCAACCATTCCAAGATCTTTTAGCATCTCCCTTTCATTATCATCTCCAATGTTTATGTGAACAGATACACCATCTGCTCCAAGTCTTATTGCCTCTTCTACTGTGCAGACAAGGACCTTTGAATTTGGTTCTGGAGAAAGGGATGTGCTTGCAGAAAGATGGATTATGAGTCCAAGATCAGGTCCACTTCCTCTGTGTCCTTTTACTACCATCCCTTTATGAAGGACAACTGCATTTGCTCCTCCTTCTGCAACCTGAGAAACAGCCTTTTTCATGTCAGTTATTCCATATATAGGTCCCATACTTACTCCATGATCCATAGGAACAATAACAGTCTTTTTTGTCTCACGATTAAATATCCTTTCAAGTCTTATTTCTTTTCCTATCATCACTGACCTCCAATTGTCTTACTTCTTAGATAATGATCTGCAAGCGTTATCTTTACCATTGCTTCAAGAACAGGAATTATTCTTGGAATAGCACATACATCAAATCTTCCTTCAAGCTTAACTGTTACAGGAT
>CAZEOQ010000004.1:0-21096 GCA_964513995.1 uncultured Desulfobacterales bacterium
CTATTTAAGAGCATCTTCTAAAACTTTTGCACATCTTAAATTTAAATTCCTGAGTATCGATCTTGATATTCGCAATATATCCATTACTTCTCTCGCTTTCATACTTCAAAATGAAATATTTTTGATACATATTGTCAAGTATAGCTAAAAATTAATAACTATATTTTTCTACCTTTATCCCTGCCTCTTTTAGAAGTTCCATTGCAAGTGGATCATCATAACCTTCTTCATATATTACTTCTTTTATCCCTGCATTTATTATCATCTTTGCACAGATTGAGCATGGGAAGTGCGTGCAATACATTGTAGAATCCCGGATAGATACTCCGTGATATGCAGCCTGAATTATTGCATTCTGTTCTGCATGAAGACCTCTACAAAGTTCGTGTCTCTGACCTGAAGGAACAGAGATCTTTTCTCTCAAACATCCTACCTCTTCACAGTGCCTGAGACCAGAAGGTGCACCATTATATCCTGTTGCAAGTATCCTTTTATCTTTTACAATAATTGCACCTACCTTTCTTCTAAGACAAGTTGACCTTTTTGCTACCATTTTTGTGATTTCCATAAAATACTGTTTCCAGGTTGGACGAGGCAATTTAAGCCCCTTTTAGAAAGGTATATACTGGAAAGCTTTTGCAGAGTTCTGAAACAGTATGTCTTACCTCTTTTATAACCCTTTCAGAATCAGGATTATCAAGGACCTTTTTTATAAGACCTGCTACAATCTTCATCTCATCTTCCTTAAATCCACGGGAAGTTAAGGCAGGAGTCCCCAGTCTTATTCCACTTGTTACTTTTGGACTTCTTTTGTCAAATGGAATACTGTTTTTATTCACTACTATTCCTGCTTTTCCAAGAATCCTTTCTGCATCTTTTCCTGTAATCCCTTTGTTCGTAAGATTCACAAGTATAAGATGATTGTCTGTTCCACCTGATACAAGCTGAAATCCAGCTCTCATAAGCTCTTCTGCAAGGACTTTTGCATTTCTTACTACCTGCTTCTGATATTCCTTAAATTCTGGTTCAAGTGCTTCCTTAAATGCAACAGCCTTTGCAGCAATGATATGCATGAGAGGACCACCCTGTATCCCTGGAAATATTGCTCTGTCTATAAGCTTTGAATATTTTTCTTCTGCAATAATAATTCCTCCCCTTGGTCCTCTTAATGTCTTGTGAGTAGTTGATGTTACGAAGTCTGCAATCCCTACAGGACTTTTGTGAAGACCTGCAATGATAAGACCTGCAATATGAGCTATATCTGCCATGAGGTATGCTCCAACCTCTTCTGCAATCTCTTTAAATTGAGCAAAGTCTATTTCTCTTGGATATGCACTTGCTCCTGCAACAATCATCTTTGGCTTATATTCCTTTGCAAGTCTCCTTACCTGAGAAAAATCTATTCTTTCTGTCTTAGGATCTACACCATAAAATACTGATCTGAAGATTGTTCCAGAAAAATTTACCTTACTTCCATGACTTAAGTGTCCTCCATGAGCAAGATCCATCCCGAGGATAAGATCTCCTGGTTTTAGGACAGAAAAATATACTGCCATGTTTGCCTGTGATCCAGAATGTGGCTGAACATTTACATACTTTGCATTAAAAAGCTTTTTTGCCCTTTCTATTGCAAGCCTTTCAACAATGTCCACATACTCACATCCACCATAATATCTCTGATCAGGATATCCTTCTGCATACTTGTTCGTCATAAGGGATGCCTGTGCTTCTATTACAGCCCTGCTTGCATAGTTTTCAGAAGCAATCATTATAAGAGAATCCTTTTCTCTTTTTATCTCTCCAACAATTGCACTGTAGACTTGAGGATCAACCTCTTTTAAACTCTTTTCTGAAAGCATTACACCTTCTCCCTATCTATTTTATCAATCCTTCTTTTGTGTCTTCCTCCTTCAAAAGGAGTTTCCAGAAATGTCTTTATCATCTCAAATGCAACTCCTTCACCAACAGTCCTTCCTCCCATAACAAGTATATTTGCATCATTGTGAAGTCTGCTGTATTTTGCAGTATAAATGTCATGACAAAGAGCTGCCCTTACTCCTCTATATCTGTTTGCAACAATACTCATCCCTATTCCTGTTCCACATATAAGGATACCTCTTTCATAAATTCCTTTTGATATTGCATCTGCAACCCTGTGTGCTATATCAGGATAGTCTGATGATTCAGGACTGAAGACTCCTATGTCTTCAAATTCCTTTTTTAAAACCTCCTTCAGATACTTTTTACACTTCTCCTTTAACTCATATCCTGCATGATCAGAACCAATTATTATCTTACTGTTCATCTTCATATGCCTTAAATACTAAACATGCATTTGTTCCACCAAATCCAAAAGAGTTAGACATTGCAACCTTTACCTTTGCTTTCCTTGCCTTGTTTGGGACATAATCTAAGTCACACTCTGGATCAGGCTTTTCGTAATTTATGGTAGGAGGGATTATTCCGTGTTTTATCGTAAGGACTGTAAAGATTGCTTCAACAGCACCTGCTCCTCCAAGAAGATGTCCTGTCATGGACTTTGTTGAACTTATTGCAAGTTTATATGCATGTTCTTTAAATAGCTTTTTTATTGCCTTTGTTTCTGAAATATCATTCAGTTTTGTAGATGTTCCGTGTGCATTTATATAATCAACCTCTTCTGGTCTTATTCCAGCATCCTCAAGTGCCATCTTCATGCAGTTTACAGCACCTATCCCTTCTGGATCAGGAGCTGCTACATGATATGCATCACCTGAAAGCCCATATCCACATATCTCTGCATAAATCTTTGCACCTCTTCTTTTTGCATGTTCAAGCTCTTCTAAGACAAGGATTCCTGCACCTTCTGCCATTACAAATCCATCTCTTTCAAGATCAAATGGTCTTGAAGCCTTCTCTGGCTCATCATTCCTTGTAGAAAGTGCGTGCATTGCACAGAATCCACCAAATGCAAGAGGAGTTATAACTGCTTCAGAACCTCCTGTTATCATAACATCTGCTTTTCCTTCTCTTATAATCCTGAAAGATTCTCCTATTGCATGTGCACTTGCAGCACATGCAGTAGTTATTGAACTGTTAGGTCCTCTTACACCAAACTCAATTGCTATTTCTCCTGCTACCATGTTTGCAATAATTCCAGGAATAAAGAAAGGACTTATCCTTCTTGGTCCTTTTTCAAGAAGGATCTTGTGAAAGTGTTCTATCATAGGAAGACCACCAATTCCTGAACCCGTAATACATCCTATCCTGTCTCTATTAGAATCATTTATCTTAAGACCTGCGTCTTCTATTGCCATCCTTGCTGATGCAATTGCAAAGTGTATGAATGTATCAAAATGTCTTACTTTTTTCCTTTCCATAAAATCTTCTGGCTTAAAGCCTTTTACCTCTCCTGCAATCTTTGAAGGAAAAGGAGTTGGATCAAATTTTGTAACTGGCCCAATTCCACACTTTCCTGCACATACGGCATTCCAGCTTTCTTCAACACCTATCCCTACAGGAGTAACCATTCCCATTCCAGTTACAACTACCCTTCTCCTTTTCATTCCCTCCTCCTCAGGCATTTTCTAATGCATTCTCTATGTATTCTATTGCATCCTGAACTGTTACTATCTTTTCAGCATCCTCATCTGGAATAGTTATCCCAAACTCTTCTTCTATAGCCATAATAAGCTCTACTTGATCTAAAGAGTCTGCACCCAGATCATCTACAAAAGATGCTTCAGGGACCACATCCTCTTCCTCCACATCCAACTGTTCACAGATGATCTTCTTGAGTTTTTCCTCTACGCTTGCCATATTCCACTCCTCCTTATTTTTATTCTACATGTAGAGTCCACCATTTACATGAATCACCTGACCTGTAATATAGCTTGCACCTTTTGAACATAGCCAATAGACGACTTCTGCAACTTCTTCAGGTCTTCCAAATCTTCCCATAGGGATCTGTTCCAAAAACTGCTTCTTTATCTTTTCAGGTATCTTTGCTGTCATTTCTGTTTCTATAAATCCAGGAGCAACTGCATTTACCATTATTCCCCTTGATGCAACTTCCCTTGCAATAGATTTCGTAAATCCCATAATACCTGCTTTAGAAGCAGAATAATTTGCCTGACCAATATTTCCAATCTGCCCTACAACTGAGCTTATATTCACAATCCATCCTTTTTTCTGCCTTAGCATGGATCTAAGAACTGCATGCGTGCAGTTAAACACACTTTTTAAGTTAACAGCCAAAACCCTGTCCCAATCTTCTTCTTTCATCCTTAAAAGAAGACTGTCTTTTGTTATTCCTGCATTGTTTATGAGAACATCTACCTTCTCAAACTCAGAAAATATGTCTTCAAACATCTTGTCCACTGCTTTTTTATCTGAGACATCTGTTTTAAAGCTTTTTGCAGTTATTCCTTTTTCTTTTATCATATCCAGGGTTTTCTGAGCTTCAATCTCATCTGGATCATAGTGGACTATTACTATTGCTTTAGGTCTTTCTTCTGTAAACTTCAAGGCTATTGCCCTTCCTATACCTTTTGATCCACCTGTCACAACAATGACTCTTTCATCCATATCCTTTTCTCCCAAAGCTATTTAGGATATTTTTTAATTCCATTTTCATATCTTTCAAGACTTGTTTTTTTAAAAGATCTTTTGCTGTAATTATGGCATTTTTTATAGCCTTAGAAGTTGACCTTCCATGACATATTATCCCTATCCCATTTATCCCAAGGACTATCCCTCCTCCATATTCTTCATAATCAAGCTTTCTTTTTATCTTCTCCAGGACCCTCTCAGATACATCTTCTGAAATCCATTCCATTATGAAATCTGCCAATCCTTCACATATCTTAAGAGAAATATTTCCAACAAAACCATCACAGACAACAACATCTGCATCTCCACTGAAAATCTCATTTCCCTCTATGTTTCCAATAAAGTTCAGTGGACTTTCCTGAAAAATCTTATAGACTGACTTTACGATCTTATTTCCTTTTCCTTCCTCTTCTCCTATGCTTAAAACAGCTATTTTTGGGCTTTTTATTCCAAGGAAAGAACTGCAAAATATGTGTCCTAAAAGACCAAATTGAAAAAGATGAAAAGGCTTACAGTCCACATTTGCTCCAGAATCAATAAGCACAGTATATGATCTCTTTGTTGGAATGAGTGTTGCTATTGCTGGTTTTTCTATTCCATCTAAGAGTCCTATGCTCAGTATAGCTGCTCCAATAAAAGCTCCAGAATTTCCAGCACTTACAACTGCATCAGCCTTCCCTTCTTTTAAAAGCTCAAAAGCAAGTCTCACAGAAGACATCTTCTTTTTTCTTAAAGCTTCAAAAGGAGGTTCGTCCATGTATATCACTTCTGGAGAATGATATATCCTTATGTTTTCAATTTCCTTATCTTTTATCAACTCAGATATCTTTTTTTTGTCTCCTACAAGTATTATGCTTATTTCTGATTCTTTACACGCAGCAACAGCACCTTTAACTATTTCAGAAGGGGCATGGTTTCCACCCATTGCATCTACAGCAATATTCATGTATCAGCTTTCTTCTTCCAGCTTTAAAATCTTTTTTCCTCTATAATATCCACACTCAGGACATACTCTATGAGGTAGGACAGGCTCATGACATCTTGGACATTCAGTAAGATTAGGTATTTTGAGTCTGTGATGTGCTCTTCTCATGTCCCTTCTTGATCTTGATGTCCTTTTTTTTGGAACAGCCATCACTTATCTCCTTTTAGCTTTAGTTCTTTTAATTTCAAAAAAGCTGGATGTCCAGTCATTTTCTGACAGTTGCATCTTTCTCTGTTTAAATTCTTTCCACATACAGGACAAAGTCCTTTACAGTCTTCCTTACACAGGAATTTCATAGGAAGAGCAAGATAGATTTCTGATCTCACAATTTCATCAAGTTCTATTTCCTTTTCAGATATAAAAACAACAGACATATCATCTTCCTTAAGCTCTATCTCTTCATCTGGTTTTATGTTTACAGGCTGAGGCATCAGAAATATCTTAAAATCTGAATCAAGACTATAAGAAAACTCTTCTGTGCATCTGTCACACCTCAGGATAATCTTTCCTGAAATCCTTCCTTCTATCACATATCTTTCACCAATCCTTTTTATGTGAAAACGAACAGATATAGGAGATCCAAGTCCCAAGATAGAATCGTCGTATTCATCTCTTTTCAGCCATTCCTTTGGAAGCGTGTATTCAAGGTCAACAGGTTTTTCATGTACGTTTTCTAAATTAAATATCATGACAGATTCCTCTATGGTTGACTGAATATATCAATAACTGTTATTAGTATTTTAAGTCAAGAAAAAAAGAAAGGGCGATTAGCTCAGTGGATAGAGCGTTGGCCTCCGGAGCCAAAGGTCGCGGGTTCAAATCCCGCATCGCCCTTTTTTTTTGAAGTATGGATAAGAGGAAGATTTTAAAAGAACTCCTGATAAAATATGCTCTTCACATAAGACCTGTCATGCTTTCTTCTGGAAAAAAGAGCAATTATTATATTGATGTAAGAGCAGTTTCAACATCTTCCCTTGCTGCTCCAATTATTGCAGATCTTATGAAGGAGATGATAGGAGATGTTGATGCAGTGGGAGGACCTCCTATTGGCGCAGTCCCTATACTTGGTGCACTTGCAGGAAAGGGATATTACAGGACTTTTATAGTAAGAAAGGAACCAAAGCAGTATGGTCTTAGTAAATGGATAGAAGGTCTTCTTACAGAAGAAGACAGGAAGGTTGCAATAATTGATGATGTTGCAACAACAGGATCTTCTCTCTTAAGGGCAATAAATGTGGTAAAAGAGCAGTTTCCAGGTATAGAAGTTGTAAAGGTTGTTGTGGTTGTGGATAGAGAGGAAGGAGCAGAAGAGAATCTGAAAAGATTTGGATACAGGTTGGAAAGTATATTTAAGGCAAAAGAGCTGATTGAATCTAAGCTTAATTGACTTTCTGTCTTAAAGAATGTTATAGAAAGTGAAAACAAAAAAAGGAGGGATATGTAAATGGAAGCTATTTTAGCAAGCAAAAGGAAGGAAAGTAAACTTCGCATCTCTCCTGAATTTGCAGACATCTGCTTTACATGTGGAACATGTTCAAGTGGATGTCCAGTATCAGGTGTTGATGGAATGGATCCAAGGAAGGTCGTAAGAATGGCTGCACTTGGTCTTGACAAGGAGCTTATAGAATCAAGATTTCCTTGGATATGCACAATGTGTGGAAGGTGTGAGTATGCATGTCCACAAGGAGTTGAAATTGTAGATCTTATAAGAAAGATAAGGGGAATGAGAGACAGAGACAAAGTTCCTGGTCCAATACACAAAGGTGTAGTAAACTGTCTTAAGACAGGAAATAATCTTGCAATTCCAAAAGACGACTTCCTTTTTCTACTTGCTGATGTAGGAAGAGAGCTTGAACAGGAAGGATTTCCTGGATTTTATGTCCCTGTAGACAAAAAAGGAGCAAATCTTCTTGTTACAATAAATTCTAAGGAGCCATTTGGTGAACCAGATGACATGAAATTCTGGTGGAAGATATTTTATTGTGCAAAAGAGGACTGGACAGTAAGTTCAGAAAACTGGGAAGGTGTAAACTGGGGACTTTTTTCTGGTGATGATGAGGCAATGAAAAAGATTGTAGGAAATATCGTAAGGAATCTTGAAAGGCTTGAATGCAAAGCACTTCTCCTTCCTGAGTGAGGACATGCATATTATGCGACCAGGCTTGGTCTGCTAAAGTGGTATCCAGAGGTATTCAAAAAATACAGGGTCCTTTCAGTCCATGATCTTCTGAAAGAATACTTAGAGACAGGAAGGATAAAAGTAGACAAGTCAAAGCATCCTGAACCTGTAACACTTCATGATCCTTGCAATTATGGAAGAAAAAGTCAGAAGACTTTTGGACATGGATATTTTGAAGAACCAAGATGGATAATCCAGCAATGCTGTGAGCAGTTCGTAGAAATGCAACCAAACAGGATGAACAATTACTGTTGTGGTGGTGGCGGTGGTGCATGGGCAATGCCATATACAGCAGAAAGGATATATTATGGAAGACTTAAGGCAAAACAGATAATGGAAACAGGTGCAAAGATAGTTGTTGCTCCATGTCATAACTGCAGGGATCAGATAAAGAAGTCTCTCGTAAAGGAATATGGTCTTGATGTTGAGGTAAAATATCTCTGGGAGCTTGTAGCAGATTCACTTATTGTTGAACCTTGGAGTGAAGAAGAGGTAAAGAAGGCTCATGAGATGAGGGATGAACAGTTTGAAAGGGATGGAATAGTCCTTGATGAATTTTAAAAATAAAAAGCCCTGCCTTTTTGGCAGGGCTTTTAATTTACTGAAAATAAAGGAAATTCAAAGCATTCTGCTAAAGAAAGACTATAAGCATTTCTTTTTAACCAGAGCTTATATTCCCTCATTAAGGAAGGATCTTTAAAGTCCCACAGTTCACCTATGAATTTAAGCTCTTCTATGATTCTCCAGTAAAAAAACATCTCAATTATACCTCTAATAAAAAAATGGAGCTGAGCGGACTCGAACCGCCGACCTCGTGACCGCCAGTCACGCGCTCTCCCAACTGAGCTACAGCCCCATTTTTTAAGTTGAAAATATCAAGATAAGCCTTTTGTGTCAAGAAGAAAAAAATTCTTTACATTTTTTTAATAAAGGCTATATAAAAAGCTGAGATGAAGGTAGGAGTCGTATACGAAAGAAGATTCCTTGAATATGAAACAGAGCCTCTTTCACCTGAAGGACCTGACAGGATAAGTCTTCTTTATAAGGAGCTTGAAAAAAAGCAGTGGCTTGAACACATAAAGCCTCGCCCTGCAACAACAGATGAACTCAGTCTTGTTCATGATATTTCCTATATTGAAAAGGTAAAAGAGCTTTCTAAGAAAGGAGGAAGACTTTCAGAAGATACCTGGATATCAAAATATGGATTTGAGGTTGCTTCACTTGCAGTAGGAGGGGTCCTTGAAGCTGTTGACAGTATAATGAAAGGAAGACTGAAAAGGGCATTTGCATTTGTAAGACCACCTGGACATCATGCAGGAAAGGAAAGTGGAATGGGATTCTGTATATTTAACAACATAGCAATAGGTGCATGTTATGCTATAAAGAGGTTTGGTCTTAAAAGGATAATGATAGTTGACTGGGATGTGCATCATGGGAATGGGACACAGGAGATATTTTACAGCTCACAAGATGTCTTATATTTTTCAATCCACCAGTATCCTTTCTTTCCTGATACAGGATATTTTGATGAAATAGGAGAAGGAGCTGGAAAAGGATATACTGTAAATGTTCCTCTTACTGTTGGCTGTGGTGATACAGATTATGCAAATGTATTCAGACACATCCTTGTTCCTCTTATAGAAAAGTTTTCTCCTGAGCTTATTATGGTCTCAGCAGGATTTGATGCCCATCACTTAGATCCTCTCGGAGAGATGTATCTTACAGAAGAAGGATTTGGAAGACTTGCAGGAATCCTCTTAAAGGCTTCAAAAAGTGTATGTGATGGAAGGATTGTTTTTGTCCTTGAAGGAGGTCATCATCCAGAAGCCGTATATCGCTCATCATTTGAGGTTCTAAGAACATGTTATAAAGAGGACTATTTTGAGGATATGGAAAAAAAGGAAGATGAAAGCTATTATAAGATCAGACCTTTCATAGATACTGTAAGACAGAGTATAAAGGAATTCTGGAAGATCTAAAGAGGGATCTCCTCTCCGTAATTTACAACCTTTTCAAACAAAATTTCAAGATAATCTCCCTTTTTTATTCCAAACTTAGAAGCATCCTCATGTGGAATGTGAAGTTCATTCCAGTATCCTTCAACCTCCCAATCAAAAGGCTTTTCAACCTTTATCTTTTCCCTTCCTCCTTTTCTATATATCCTCTTCAGCCTTCCCTTTAGTCTTGAGCCAACAACAATCTCTGCCCTGTTTCTAAGGTGTGTAGGTATTTCAAGATAAAGGGAGGATCCATCATCCTTTACCTCAAGGACCACCTTGTCCTTTTCTCTTTCTTTATAAAATCCCAGGACACTCCTGTATTGAGTATCCTCTATCTTTTTTCTAAGCTCCTTAAGGATGACAGATCCCCCCTTTCCTTATCTATTCAAGCTTTGCACCACAGTTTCCACAGTATTTAAATTCTCTTGGAAGATACTTTGCACCACATTTATCACAGTATTTGATTGGTGCTCCCCAAGGGAAGTATGTATGGCTCTTTCCTTCCTTTGAAAGCTTTCTAAGACCAATATAGTCAACCTTTCTCTTTTCAAGGAATGCACTGAATCCTTCTATTGGTTCTCCTGTAGCATAGTGTATTGTAAGCCAGTCACGTGCATGCTGGAATGTCGTCCATGCAAGATCTCCCCAGAAGTTGCACTGAACCTTTGTATAGCGCATGCAGTCAGGAAATTTGTTTACAAGCTTTTCTATGACCTTATCAACTGCCTCATCAAGCTTTTCATAAGGAACTACTTCATTTACGAGTCCCCATTCAAGAGCAGTCTTTGCATCAATCTCATCTCCTACCATAACAAGCCATCTTGTCCTTTTGTCTCCTATTGTAAGTGGAAGCCACTGAGTTGCTCCACCTGCTGAAACACTTCCAGTCCTTGTTCCTGGCTGGATAAAGCGGGCATGTTCTGCAGCAATTGATATGTCACATGCAAGATTAATTTCGTTTCCACCTCCTGCAACAACACCATTTATCCTTGCAATTACAGGCTTTCCACATGTCCTTATAAGATAGAGCATCCTTTCATAATATGTCCACCATACATAAAATTCATGTGGTCTTTCTGGATAGATCACAGAATATGTTCCTGCATCTCCTCCTGTGCAGAATGCCTTGTCTCCTGCTCCTGTAATAACGATTACTGCAATTCCATCATCTACCATTGCATCTTCAAGTGCCTGACAGATCTCAACAAGTTCTGTCCCTGTGTATGCATTGTATCTGTGTGGTCTGTTTAGTGTTATCCTTGCTGCCCACTTTTCATAGAATTTCTCATATATGATCTCCTTAAAATCAAACTCTTTTGGATCTCTTCCTCTAAATATCTTCTCATGTCTTTGCCAGTCATAACCATACTTTTGAAGTTTGTCACGAAATTCCTTTTCATAATCCTTTGGCATCTTTCCCCCTCCTTTTATTTATTCTTCCAAACAGGTTTCCTTTTCTCAAGAAATGCCTTTAGACCTTCTTCTGCATCCTCTGTCTTCATAAGCTCATCAAGATATACCTCTTCTATTATCTTCAGGGAATCTTCAAAGTTTTCCATCATTCCAAGAACAACAGCCTTCTTTGTCTTTCTTATGACTATTGGACTTAAGCTTTTAAACTGCCCTACGAACTTTTCTGTCTCTTCTTCAAGCTTATCATCCTTTACAACTCTGTTTACAAGACCAAGCTGATATGCTTCCTGAGCAGATATGACCCTTCCAGAAAGTATAAGCTCCATTGCTGCTTTTCTTCCAATTATCCTTGGAAAGATATGAGCTGCTATAGGTGGAAATACGCCTACCTGGATTTCTGGCTGACCAAGCTTTGCACTCTCAGCAGCAATTACCATATCACAGAATGTTGCAAGCTCACATCCTCCTCCAAGACATGAACCAAATACAGAAGCAACAGTTGGGATTTCAAATCTGTGAAGGAGTCTGAACATTCCATGAAATGCCTCTATCATCTTTGGAGCCATGTCTCCTATGTGCTCTCCTACATCAACTCCTGCTGAAAAATGCTTTCCCTTTGCCTTTATAAGGACTGCTTTTAGATCCTTGTTTTCAAGCCATCCCTTAAGTGCATCATTTATCTCATTCATCATCTCTATGTTCAGGATGTTCAAAGGAGGTCTGTTCAGTGTAAGTATGGCTATTCCATCCTTTACCTCTGTTTCTATATGCTTATAAGCCATTTTTGACCTCCTTTTTAAAAGTCAGGAACAAGGATTATCCTGTTAAGTGGAGGATTTTTATGAGCTTCTTCAAATGATTCCTTAATCGTGCTCATTGGTCTTGTCTCTACAAAGAGCTTTATCTTTCCCTTAAGGACCATATCAAGGACTGTTGGATAATATTCTGGAAGGCATCCCCATGTTCCTACAATCTCTGCGTCAAATGCCATAAGTCTGCTTATTGAATACTCTACTGTATGCATACCAAATCCTATGACTACCATCCTGCATATGAAGCTCAGGATGTTAAGTGCAGTTTCCTGTCCTGCCTTTGTTCCTGATGCCTCAAATATCTTCCATCCATATGTAGGAAGACCATTCTTTTTGCAGAAGTCTCTGAATTCTTTTGCTACATCCTTAGGAGACTTTCCACTTGCATTTATTGCATAGTCTGCACCAAATTCAAGTGCCCTATCAAGCTTCCTCTGATCTATGTCTATTACCACGAGTGTCTTTGCATTAAGGACCTTTGCAATCTGTGCCATGTATGTTCCAACACCACCAACACCAATTACTACTACATTATCTCCTGGCTGAAGATCTCCCCTTTTTGCTGCCTGAAATGGTGTTGTTACAGCGTCTGCAATTGCAGCAAGATGTTCAAGTGGGAAGTCTCCTCTGTTTTCAACAACACAAAGGTCTATCTTTGGAACAGGAATATGACTTGCAAATCCACCATATGGTCCAAGGCTATTTCCTGGCATCTTCTGTGCAAGACACCTGTTTCCTCTTCCAATCTTGCAAAAGTAACACTGTCTGCATGGCATAACAGCAGGAATTATGACCTCCTTTCCAATCATGTCCTCATCACCAGCAACAACCCTTCCAGATATCTCATGTCCGAGTGTAAGAGGTGGTTTGTTTACTGTAGGAACACCGTCATAAAAGTATCCGAGATCTGTATGGCATATTCCACATCCTGCAACCTCTACAAGGACTTCTCCTGGTTTCAGTTCTGGAACAGGAAGTTCTCTTTTTTCAAGTTTTCCTGGTTCAACCATCTGCCATGCTATAATTTTATCTGGTACTCCTGCCATCTTTAAACCTCCTTTAAATTTTTTTAAACCATACCATAACCACCATCTACACAAATAAGCTGTCCTGTTATGTAGTTGCTCTCGTCAGATGCAAGGAAGATGAATGCAGGAACGACATCCTCTGGTTTTGCAAATCTTTTAAGAAGTATCCTGTTAAGGTATATCTCTCTTAGCTTTTCGTCTGTCCTTATCTTTTCTGTCATCTCTGTTTCTACAATACCAAGTGAGATAACATTACAGCATATGTTATATCTTGCAAGCTCCCTTGCAATAGACTTTGTCATGCTTATTATTCCACCTTTTGCAGCACTGTAATTTACCTGACCTACTGTTCCATAAACTCCTGCAACAGAAGCAACATTAATTATCTTTCCGCTTTTCTGCTCTATCATATACTTTGCTGCTGCCTGAGTGCAAAGAAATGTCCCTTTCATGTGAATGTCAACTACTGCATCCCACTGCTCTTCTGTCATGTTTACAAGCATTGCAGGTCTTGTAAAACCAGCATTGTTTACGAGGATGTCAATCCTTCCAAATCTTTCTACTGTTTCCTTTACAAGCTCTTCTGCTTCTGTTTTTTTGGATACATCTGCCTTTACTGCAATTGCATCACTTCCCATCTCTTTTATCTTTTCAACTACCTCTTTTGCCTCTTTTTCACTTCTGCTATAATTTACAGTAACCTTTGCACCTTCTTTTGCAAATGCAAGTGCAACAGCCCTTCCTATACCCCTGCTACTTCCTGTAACAAGTGCTACTTTGTCTTTTAACCTCATAATCCATCTCCTTTAAAAATTAGTTTGTCTCATAGCTAAAAGATAACTATAATGTAGTTACTTTCTCATTATGCTTAAAAAAAAAATGAGGATGTGTCAAGAAAAAAGGAGGGATTTATGAAGAGGATAGGATTTATATCTACGAGAATTGCAGGGACAGACGGAGTTTCTCTTGAGACTTACAAGTGGGTAAAAGTACTTGAGAGGAATGGATTTGAGTGCTTCTTTTTTGCAGGAGAGCTTGCAACTCCAGAAGAAAGATCATTCCTTGAACCAAAAGCACACTTTGAACATCCTGAGATCTTAGAAATCCAGAATGAGGTATTTGGAAAAGAGGTGAGGAAGAGATCTGTTACAGAAAAGATTCATCAGATTGCAAGATACCTGAAAGACAGGATCTATGAATTTTACAATGAGTTTAAAATAGATCTCATTATTCCAGAAAATGCACTTGCAATCCCTCTAAATATCCCTCTTGGAATAGCAATAACAGAGTTTATTGCAGAAACAGGAATACCTTGTATTGCACATCATCATGACTTTGCCTGGGAAAGGGACAGATTTCTCGTAAATGCAGTAAATGATTATATACTTTATGCCTTTCCTCCAAATCTTCCTTCCATCCGTCATGTCGTAATAAATTCCATGGCATCAAGACAGCTTTCGTATCAGAGAGGAGTGAGTAATATCGTAATCCCGAATGTCTTTGATTTCAGCATCCCTCCAAATGAGGAAGAGTCAAAGGCAATAGAGCTTAGAAAAGAGCTGGGATTCAGAGATGATGAAATTATGGTCCTTCAGCCTACTCGTGTTGTTCCAAGAAAATGGATAGAAAGAAGTATAGAGCTTGTAAGTCTTCTTGGTATGGAAAGACCAAGACTTGTTATATCTCATGAATCAGGTGATGAGGGAGATGTGTATCAGAAAAGGATTTCAGAATATGCAGAAAGACTTGGTGTAGAGCTTATATTTATTGGACACAAGGTAGGTCCTCTTAAGTCTCTTGGAATGAAGTCTGACAGAAAATACAGCATAGATGACGCATATCTTGCAGCAGACATCGTAAGCTATCCTTCAGGATATGAAGGATTTGGAAATGCTTTTTTAGAAGCAGTATACTTTAAAAAGCTTATAGTCGTGAACAGGTATTCTATATTCATAGAGGACATAGAGCCGTATGGGTTTGAGGTAATAAAGTTTGAGTCTTTTATTACAAAAGAGGTTATAAATCAGCTTTTCAGCTACATAAAGAGACCAGGTAAGCTCATTGCTACAGTAGAAAAAAATTATGAGATTGGTAAAAAATACTTTTCTTTTGAGGTCCTGGAAAGTAAACTTCTTCATCTTATAAAGTCATTTGAAGGAAGGTAATGAAGATAGGTCTTATACATTATTCCTGTCCTCCAGTAGTAGGAGGAGTTGAAGAGGTAATGAACAATCAGGCAGTTATTCTTCAAAGATTAGGACATTCTGTAGCTGTCCTTGCTGGAATGGGAGGAGATAAAAGTTTGCCATATCCTGTTTACATAAATCCTCTTATAAGTTCAAGTAATGATGAGGTCCTTTATGCACACGAAAGATGCAAAGAAGGAGATGTAAGGTATGTAAAAGATCTTTCAGAAAAGATACTGGAAATCCTGAGATCCTGGACAAAAGAGCTTGACTTAGTTATATGTCACAATGTCCTTCACATGCCTTTTAATCTTCCTCTTACAGCTGCTCTTTTAAGATTTGCAGAAAAAAAAGAAAGACCTGTTATAAGCTGGGCTCATGATTCTCCTTATTTTTATCCTGACTGTCCAGAATACCTGAGAAAAGAACCCTGGATCATGCTCAAAAAAGTTCATCCAAATATTCATTATGTAACCATATCTGAGTATAGAAAGAGGCTCTTTTTGGAAAAAGGACTGAAGGCAGACTGGGAAGTAATTCCTAATGGAATTGATCCTGTGAGTTTCTTTTATCTGGACGAAAGATCTGTAAGACTTGCAAAAGAGCTGAGGATATTTGAAAGAGATTTTGTTTTTATTCAACCATCAAGGATAACTCCAAGAAAGAACTTAGAGCTTTCAATACACATCATAAGAGGAATAAAGCTTTCAGGATATGATGTTCTTCTTCTCCTTACAGGAGCATATGATCCACATGAAAGAAAAGCCGTTTCATATCACAGGAGGCTGAAATACTGGATAAAAAATCTTGATCTTTCTGAAAATATAGCTATTTTAGCAGAATACAGGTTTAAAGATGGAAAAGAACTCGTCTTAGACAGGGCTCTTATAAGGGATCTCTATCTTATGTCTGATATGCTTCTTATGACAAGCAGGGATGAAGGTTTTGGTCTTCCACTTCTTGAAGCAGGTATGATAAAGCTTCCTATTGCTTGTTCAAGAATACCTCCTTTTGAGGAAATAGCAAAGGATGTATGTTTCTTTGACCTAAATGAACCTCCTCTTGTAATTGCAGGAAAGATCCTTGATTATCTTTCAAGGACAAATACACACAATATGTTCAGGAAGACAATGAGGGAATATACCTTAGAGAATATATGTAAGAAAAAGTTGATTCCATTCTTGGAAAGGGTTCTGAAAAATGAGAAGAATTACAAGGAAAAGCATTGAAGAACTCATTCCATATCCTCCTGGAAAGCCTATTGAAGAGGTTGAAAGGGAACTTGGATTAAAAAATATTATAAAGCTTTCTTCTAATGAGAATCCACTGGGACCTTCTCCAAAGGCAGTTGAAGCAATAAAGAAGAGGCTTTCAGAGATAAACAGATATCCTGATGCAAGCTGTTTTTATCTGAAAAAGAAGATTTCAGAAAAGCTTTCTATTCCAACAGAAAGGATAATTATAGGAAATGGCTCAAATGAGCTTATAGAACTCCTTATAAGGACATTTCTCCTTGAAGGAGAAAAAGTCATTCAGCCATTTCCTACATTTCTTATGTATGAAAAGATTGTAAAAAGTCATGGAGGGGAAATTATATCTGTTCCACTTAAAGGATTTTGTATTGATCTTGAAGGGATATGCAGAAAGATTGAAAAAGATACAAAGATGATATTTTTAACAAATCCTAACAATCCTACAGGAAAGGCAATAAGGAAAGAGGAGATGGAAGTTTTTTTAGAAAGAGTTCCAGAAGATGTGATAATATGCTTGGATGAAGCTTATATAGAATTTGCTGAAGGAGATGACATAGCAAATGGTATAGAACTTATAAACAGACATCCTTTTATCTTTGTAATAAGGACATTCTCTAAAGCATATGGTCTTGCAGGACTTAGGATAGGATATGGATTTGGATCAAGGATCCTTATAGAAAACATGGAAAAGGTAAGACAGCCTTTTAATGTCAACTGTCTTGCACAGGAAGCTGCATGTGCTTCCCTTGATGATGAAGAACATCTGAGAAAGACTGTTGAAGTCGTCAAAGAAGGAAAAGAATATCTTTATAGATGCTTAGAAGAGATTGGACTTGAGTATGTTCCTTCTTATACGAATTTTATACTCATAAAAGTTCCAGCTGGAGCAAAAAGGACATATGAGATGCTTCTGAAAAAGGGAATAATCGTAAGATCCATGGAAAGCTATGGACTTCCAGAGTATATAAGAGTGAGTGTAGGGCTTCCAGAGGAGAATAAAAGATTTATCTCAGCACTGAAAGAGGTCTTGTATGGCAGATGTAATAACAATTGACGGACCTGCAGGATCTGGAAAAAGCACAGTTGCAAGAATCTTGGCAAAAAGACTGGGATATATTTATCTTGATACAGGCGCTATGTATAGAGCTGTTGCTCTTATGATAAAGGAAAAAGGGATATCTGTTGAAGACAAAGAGAAGATAAAAAAGTTGTGTGAATCTTTGAGAATAAGATTTTCATATGAGAGTGATCCTCCAAAAATCTTTGTAAATGAAGTGGATGTTACTTCTAAGATAAGGACTTCTGAAATAGACATGCTTTCTTCAATAATTTCACAGATAAAAGAAGTAAGAGATGCAATGACAAGGCTTCAGAGAGAAATAGCACAGAGAGAAAATACAGTAGCAGAAGGAAGGGACATGGGAACAGTCGTTTTTCCAGATGCAAGAAGAAAGTTCTTTCTTACAGCAAGTCTTCCTGTTCGTGTAATGAGGAGATATAAGGAGAGGAGGGAAAAAGGAGAAGATGTATCTTTGAAGCAAATAGAAGATGAGCTCAGAAAAAGGGATATGCAGGATCAGATGAGATCAATTTCTCCTCTTAAGCCTGCAAAAGATGCAATAATTATAGATACAACAAATATGAGCATAGAAGAAGTTGTAGAAAGGCTTATTTCATACATAGAAAATTGTTGAAGTTATTCTTTCTGTTTGATATATGAGACACAAAATCAAAAAGGGGGAGTTTGATGGAACAGCAAAACAATGAGATCATAAGTCTTTATAACAGAAGCTTTAGAGAGCTTCAGGAAGGAGAAATCTTAAGTGCAGAAGTCGTTCACATAGACAGAGAAAAGGAATTTGTCCTTGTGGATATTGGTTATAAGACAGAAGGGATTATTCCTATAAAGGAATTCTTGGATGAAGATGGCAGGATACAGGTAAAGGTTGGAGACAGGATAGAAGCTATGCTCGTCCAGAAGGATGAAGAAAGAGATCTTTTTATCCTTTCTAAGGAAAAGGCAAGACAGCTAAGGACATGGAGGCTTTTGGATGAGGTATATAAAAATGATGGGACAGTAAAAGGTGTTATAAAGGAAAAGACGAAAGGAGGTTTTTTTGTAGACATAGATGGAGTAAGGGCATTTCTTCCAGGATCTCAGCTTGATGTAAGACCTGTAAAAGACTGGGATTCTTTTATTGGAACTGAGCATGAGTTTAAGATAATAAAGTATGAGAAGCAGAAGAAAAATGTGGTCCTTTCAAGAAAGGCAGCAATTGAGCAAAGACAAAAGATTATGAGAGAGAAAACTCTGAGCAAGATAAAAGAAGGAGAAGTTCTTGAAGGGAAAGTAAAAAATGTTGTGGATTATGGAATATTTGTAGACTTAGGTGGAGTAGATGGTCTTGTTCACATAACAGATATATGCTGGGGAAGGATTAATAAAGACATACTGAATCTTTATAAACCTGGGGATCAGGTAAAGGTAAAGGTCCTAAGGTTTGACAGAGAAAAAGAAAGGATATCTCTTGGAATAAAACAGCTTACACCAGATCCATGGAAAGATGCAGAAAAAAAGTATCCTGTAGGAAAAAGACTGAAGGCAAAAGTCGTTGCACTGAAGGAATATGGTGCATTTGTGGAACTTGAACCAGGAGTAGAAGGGCTTGTCCATATCTCAGAGATGTCATGGACAAAAAAGATAAAGCATCCTTCAGAAGTAGTGGAAGTTGGAGACATTGTTGATGTCGTTGTTCTTGATATAAATCCTGAAAAAAGGAGGATAGCTCTTGGAATGAAGCAGGTTGAACCAAATCCATGGGACATACTTGAAGAGAAGTATCCTGTTGGATCAAGAATAAAAGGGAAGGTAAGAGGGATTACTGATTTTGGAATATTTGTAGGTGTGGAAGAAGGAATAGATGGACTTGTTCATATATCTGACATATCCTGGACAAGGAAAAAGATAAATCTGCATGAGATGTTTAAGATAGGAGATGAAGTAGAAGCAGTTGTGTTAAACATAGACAAGGAAAACAGAAGGTTTTCCTTAGGAATAAAACAGCTTATTCCTAATCCATGGGAACTTATAACAAAACGATATAAACCAGGAGATACAGTAAAAGGAACTATTACAAGTATTACAGACTTTGGGATATTTGTAGATGTTGGAGAAGGAGTAGAAGGGTTGATTCATGTATCTGAGATACCTGAAGATACACCTCTTTCTGAATACAAGGAAGGAGAAGAGGTTGAAGCAAAGATATTGAGCATATCTCCAAGAGAAAAGAAAATAGCTCTTTCTATAAAGAGACTGGAAGAAAAAAGAGTGAAAAGGGAAGAATTCAGGACGAGTCTTGCGGAGATCCTGAGAGAAAAGAATGTAAAACTTGAAGTGTAATGTCTAAGAAAAGAGCCTTTTTCCTTTTACTGGCTCTTCTTTTCCTTACAAGTATCGTATTTGGTCTTATAAGTAGCATTATATTGAAGGAAGTCTCTATTTTTAACAAGATAGGAGTAATTCCTATAGAAGGAATAATTTCAGATTCTTATGAGATAACGTCTCAGATAGAAGAGTTCAGAAAAAACGATTCAATAAAGGCAATAATTATAAGGATAAATTCACCTGGTGGTGCAGTTGCTCCTACTCAGGAGATATATCGTGAAATCAGAAAGACAGCAAAGGAGAAACCTGTAGTTGCATCCATAGGAAGCATAGGGGCTTCAGGAGGATACTATATTGCATCTGCTGCTACAAAGATCGTTGCAAATCCAGGAACAATAACAGGAAGTATAGGAGTTATTATGAATTTTGTTCAGATAGATGAGCTTTTAAAGAAGCTTGGAATAAGACTTTCTGTTATAAAGACAGGAGAATTTAAAGACATAGGAGCTCCTTACAGAAAGATGACACAGCGTGAAAAGGAGCTTATAAGAGATATGCTTATGGAGGTAAAAGAACAGTTTGTAAAAGCAGTTGCTCAGGCAAGAGGAATTCCTGTAGAAGAGGTAGAAAAGATAGCAGATGGAAGGATAATTCTTGGATCTCAGGCAAAAAGACTTGGTCTTGTTGATGAACTTGGAAACTTTCAGGATGCAGTAGAGCTTGCAAAAAAGCTTGCTAATATAAAAGGTGAAGTAAGACTCGTATATCCAAAGAGCTATCGTTTTTCTATATTGAGAAGACTTATAGACGGGATTTTTGGAAAGCTTATGTATTATGGTTTTTATGTGGGATATATAGCTACTTTAAGGACTGACTCTTAGTGGAAAAAGATAATCTTCTTCTACATATGCCTCCTTCAGGCTAAAAGAAACTCCATAAAGTCTTGCCCAATCTTTTATCTTCCTTAAAAAATCCTTTATCCTTTTCCTTTCATCCTTTTTTGCCCATTTCATAAACTTCCTTAAAAGAATTCCAGAAGGTCTTTCAAGAAATATTATACTTTTTTCTGCCCTTAACCAGAGCTTACAAGATAAAACAGGTATTCCACAAAAATCAAGAACATATGAGTTTATCCATTTTTTTTCTGCTACATCATCTGGATATGTCCTCAGAAGAAATTCTTTTTCTTTTTTTTCCCCTGCTTCTTTTTTTAAAAAGATCTCCCAATCACTTATATGATAAACATCGCACAGACTGCTTTTTTT
>CAZEOQ010000004.1:21106-94201 GCA_964513995.1 uncultured Desulfobacterales bacterium
TTTTCTTTCTTTTTTCTACCTTTTTCCTCACGTATCTGACTTTCCATCTTATAAGCCTTTTCCAATCTTCTTTTACATCCTTCTTTTTTGAAAAACCACTTCTTAAAAGAAATTCTTCTATCTTTTCCCAATCAAGTGGCCAGAGTATATTCAGCATCCAGCCAAAGATCCTGTATATACGATCCTTTTTCTTACTTTTCCTTATCTTATAAAGATCAACAAGAAAAAAGGAAAGATCTTCTTTTACGAGTATGTTTCCTGGATGAAGGTCTGGATGATCTATCTGTTTTTCTACCAAGAGTTTTAAAAAATCAGCAATTTTTGAAATAAGACATAAAAATTTCTCCTCTGATTTTATAAAAAGCGGAATTATGTCTTTTAAAAGTCTTGCTCCAGGAATCTCCTCTGTTATAAGAAAGCTTTCTGAACCTTTATGTCCCCAGCCTATAACAGGAACAGTAGGAATCCCTTCTTTTTTTAAAAAAAGAGCACAGCTAAACTCTTTTTTTGCTTTTTTAAATAAAAAAGATCTTATTTTTGGAATAAATCCTTTTGGATGTTCGTGCTTTAGATAAAACACACTGTCTTCATAAACTATTCTGTATATCGTCCTTAAAGGATTCCTCTTTATTACTTCAACGATTTTTGCCTCTTTTATCCAGCTTTCTTTTAAAAAGACTTCCCTTATCCTTTTATCAGGAATATACCACCTTATTGAACTTATATTGTCAATCATCAGCTATTATACTATACTTGAAAAAGCCAAAAGATGAAACTGATAGATAAAATAAAGCTTTCAAATTCACTTGAACTTCAACTTCTTGACAGAAGCAGGGTAATTGCAGGAGACAGGTGGCTTGTTTCTTTAGAGGCAAAGATAGAGATAGATGTTGATAAAAGATACTTAAGTGGTGTTGAAGAAGCAGATAAGATCGTATCTATTCTAAAAAAATACTATGGGAATAAGGTAAGCTATTCTTATGTTCAGGAAAAGCATTTTGTGGATGAAAAGGAAAAAGAAGATGTGATGAAAGGTTTTATATCAAATGTAAAAAAGACTGTGAATTATCTTTCACATCCTGAATTTGCAAAAAAAACACTTCTTGCAAAATACAGAGATCTTAAGAAAAAAGCTCCCTGGCTATTTCAACAATGATAATCTCATACTATCAGCCATATTTTGCACCATTTGCAAGTTTTTTTGAAAAGATAATCCGTTCTGATGTATTTGTCATAATGGACAGTGTCCAGTTCCCCTTAGGAAGATCCTGGCTTACGAGAAACAGGTTTAAAAATGACAAGGGGGTTTACTGGATAAGGATTCCTGTGTGGAAAAGTGGAAGGGGATTACAGAAGATAAATCAGGTTCTTATATGCTATGAAAGAAACTGGACAGAAAAGGTCATAAAGGGCTTGGAAATGGCATATAAGAATGCTCCTTATTTCTCTGAGCATATCTCTTTTTGGAAAGAGCTTCTGGAAAAAAGGATTGAAAGGCTTGTAGAATTCAATCTGGAAATAATAAATTATGTCCTGAAGTATCTTAAGATAGACAGAAAGATAATATTGCTTTCAGAACTGAAAATAGAAGAAAAAGAGCCATACTTGAGTATCAGGATGTGTAAGGAATTAGGTGCAAGCTGTCTTCTTGTTCAAAAAAGTGCAAAGAGATACTTAGACGAAGAGCTTTTTAAAAAAGAAAAAATAAAGCTTATTTTTTTTAATCCAAAACCTCCTGTCTATCCTCAGCTCTGGGGTGAATTTATTCCTAACTTGTCCATATTTGATCTTATGTTTAACTGTGGAAAAAAGGCTTTGGAAATAATAAAGAGGAACATGAAATGAACTGGAAAAGAATGCTGGCAAAAAGCATTACAAAAGCTGAAGAGCTGAGAAGGTTTTTTGACATAGATACTGAAAAAATAAAGAAAGTAATCTCTGTTTATCCCATGAGGATAAATCCTTATTATCTTTCCCTTATAAAAAAGAAGGATGATCCTATATACAGGCAATCTGTTCCTGATATAAGGGAAATAGAAGATGAAAAAGGGATTGAAGACCCTTTGAAAGAGGAAGAGCAGTCTCCTGTTCCAGGATTAATTCACAGATATCCTGATAGGGTTCTTTTTTTCGTATCTTCTCAGTGTGCAATGTATTGCAGGTTCTGTAACAGGAAGAGGAAGGTAGGGAGATTTCAGGTAAAAAAAAGCTTTATCAGAGAGGCTATAAGTTACATAAGATCTCACAGAGAAATAAAAGAAGTTCTTCTTTCTGGAGGAGATCCTCTCCTTCTTGAAGACAAGGAGATATTTGAAATACTCAGCAGGTTGAGGAAGATATCACACATAGAAGTCATAAGGATTGGGACAAGAACTCCCTGCACCTTTCCTTATAGAATCACAAAAAGACTGGTAAGTATCCTGAAAAGATTCAAACCAATCTATGTAATAACCCATTTTAATCATCCAGACGAAGTAACTGATCTTTCTTCTTCTGCCTGTAGCAGACTCGTTGATGCAGGAATTCCTGTCCTCTGTCAGACCGTGCTTTTAAAAGGAGTAAATGATGATGCTGAAACTATGATAAGACTTATGAGGAGTCTTGTAAGAATAAGGGTAAAACCTTATTATCTCTTTTATCCAGACTATGTAAAAGGGACTTCTCATTTTTGGACGAGTATAGAAGTTGGTTTAAAGATAATGGAGAAGATGTATGGATACATATCAGGACTTTGTATTCCACAGTTTGCTATAGATCTTGTTGGTGGAGGAGGAAAAGTCCCTCTTTTTCCAGAATACATTAAAGAAAAGAGAAGAGACTGCTGGATAATAAGGAATTATGAAGGAAGGATATTCCGTTTTAATCTATATGCATGATCATGTATATTCCTAAGAGGAGAAAGAAGAGATTTGCAGACCAGGCAGAGAGAAAAGGAGGCAGAATTCCAGATATTCCAAGTGATCTGAATATACTCATAACAAGAAGGTATGTAAAACAGATAAGGATGCCTAAGGAAACAGCTAAGGGTATGTTGTCTGACTTTAGTTTTAAAGTAGCAGGAATACCTATAAGGACTACTATGATGTTTATAAAAGGAAAAGCAGTCTTTACATAAGCATCAACAAGATATCTTCTTGCATCATAACCTTCTTCCTCTATCTGTTTTGCAAATCTCTTTAGTTCCCAAAAATTCATTTCTTCTGGCTTTCTTACAGGTCTTAAGAAGGATTCAGGAGTTTCTGAGATACTTAATTTTAACCTTCTCAATCTTTTAGTAACATACCTTTTTCCACACCTTTCCTGAATCAGGACATCTTCTGCTATCCATTCACTTCCATTCCATAATACTTCTTTTGCCTGAATCCTTTTTTTTAAAAAAAATCCTCTTTCAAAAAAATAAAATATAGCCCTTTTCATCCTTCTTCCTTCAAGACATTCTATCCAGTAGATGTAGTTTTTTCCCTTATACCATATATTTCTCCTTCTGAAGAATCTCCTGTATTTTCCTTTTCTTACTTCCTTGTTCCAAACCTCCTGACACATTGAACTTGAATAAGGAACAACTGTTTCAGAGAATAAGAATGAAAAAAGACTCGTAAGAAGAGAAAAAAAGAAAAAAGGCATAAATATCCTGTAAAGACTTATGCCTGAACTTCTTAGACTTATCAGTTCATTGTTTCTTTTCATCAGTCCAGCTGTAATTATAACTGAAAGAAGTAGGGAAACAGGAATCAGCTGGCTTATGATAAATGGACTTTTGTAAAAAAAGAATTTTATTATCGTAAACTTTGAGACCTTTGCCTCAATAAAGTCATCTATCTTTTGAAAGAAGTCCACGACGAGATAAATAAAGAACAAAACCGCATGACATATCATCATGTATCTGAAAACTTCTTTTATGAGATACTTATCCAGGATCTTTAAAACCATCTTTTTTCTGTCTTTTTCAGAGCAATTATATTCAAAATAACCAAAAGGATGTCAGGGATCCATATTCCCACATAAGGAGATATAAAACCAGTTTCAGATATGCTTTTTGCTCCTGCAAGCAGTGTGTAATATATGAAAAATACAGCCAATCCTACAGTTATTCCTACAGGCTTGCTTTTTGTCTTTATTTGCATACCTAAAGGTGCTCCAATCAATCCCATAAGGAAGACTCCAAAAGGAAGTGAGATCCTTTCCATAAGCTCTATTATCATGAGATTCCTCTTTATAGGATCATTCTCTTCTTTTATACCCTTCAGAAGCTCTGAAAGATCCATCTCTTTAGGCTTCATTTTAAGTATCACATCTTTATCCCTTTTCAGATTTAGACTTAGATCATAGCTTTCAAACTGTATTATCCTTACTTTCTCAAAGCTTTTATCAGTAGAAAATAATGTTCCTTTAGAAAAATGAAGTATTACGGCTTTCTTCCATCTTATTATCCTTGCTTCTTCTGCTATAATTGTAGAAAACTCTTCACTTCTTCTGTCTACTACAAAAACCTTTTTCATGATTTTTTCTTTTGGAAAAAAGGAATTCACATAGAAGACTATTCCTTTAAAAGGTTCACAAAACATCCTTTCTTTAATTCCAATCTCTGTCTTTTCTTTTAAAAGCCTTATAAAAATCTTTTTTATCTCCCTGTTTCCCCAAGGAACTGCAAACATGGAAATAGCAAAGGCTAAAGAGGATGAGAAAGCTGAAATGAGGATAACTGGTGGAAGAAGCTGATAGAAGCTTATTCCTGAAGACTTCAAGGCTATTATCTCATTATCTGAAGATGATTTGAGGAATACTATGAGGACAGATATAAGAAGGGCTGCAGGAAAGGAAAAAAGAATAACTTCCGGGATGAGTAAAAGGAATATTTTTATTATCTGGGAAATACTTGCACCATATCTTATTGCTGTATCAGTAAATGTAAATATCTTTGCTGTAAGGACGACAAATGTAAGGACAGAGAAACACACAAAGACCGTAAAGCTTATTTCTTTTAGGAAATACCTGTATAGGATTTTCATCTAAAAGAAAAGTTTCTTTCTTCTGAGTTTTCTTACCTCTTCCTTCCAGGTCTTTTTCTTCTTTCCCTTCTTTTCTTTCAGAGGAAATGTCCCTGCAGAAAATGCCTCTTCTATTTTCTTCTTCTCCTTCTTCTTTTCTTCTTCTTCAAAAGGTGGTCCAATAATCCATGATTTATTTATCCATTTGCTCAGATAAAGTTCTCCAAACTTAAAAAAGACACTTCCATCTTCTTCTGCCTTATGAGCTATGACTTCTAAAAGAATAGGTTTACTGTCTTTTCTTTTTCCTATCCTGAAAGCCATATCTTTTGATTCAGAAAGGATAAGGAATGAGTCAGAAGGGGCTATAAGACCATTCTTTAAGACAAAAGGATAAGCTCTTCTTCTTATGCATGTATAAAGGAGTTTTGGGATTTCAGAAGCTGGATTTTCAAGGTCTAATTTCCAGTCAAATCCTTTTAATCTTATCCTGTTTTCCTGAATCTCAAGCTCTTCTCTTAAAGAAGGCTCTGTTAATATGAGTTCTCTTATGTGTGATTCCCTTACATAGGTAAGACCTTCTTCATGAAGTGCTTGAATAAGCTCTTTTAATTTTACAAATCCTTCCCTGTCAGGTAAAAGTCCAAATTCATCAGGTCTTTTTCCAAGTATGTAAAAGATCATTTTTTTTAGTGTCTCTTTCCTAAACTCTTCCCTTTTACTCATACTCTTATCCTCTCTTTTCCAGAGTATACGATAATCCCATCTTTTGCCAGACTTATAAGAGATAATCTTATCTTTTCAGAAAAAAGGATAGCCATGGAAGTAGGTCTTGAAACAGCAAAGACTATCTTTATTCCTGTCTTTGATATCTTCTTTACCATTTCAAAGCTTATCCTTGATGAAAGAACAGCCAAGAAGACATCATCTATTTTATCTTCCAAAAGAGCCTTTCCAATTGCCTTATCAAGTGCATTATGTCTTGCAACATCTTCTGAAAAAGAGATAGGTTCAAGTTTATACGAAAAAAGCATTACTGCATGAGATGCCCTTGTTCTTTTTCTGAGCTTTTGCCTTTCTTCCATTTCCTTTAAACAGCTTATCAGCTCTTCAAGACTTACCCTCCCTTCTCTATTCCAACTTTTCTCTCTAACAGACAGAGACTTAACTTTTACTTTAGCCTCCTCATTTTTGACCTCAAAAGAGATAATCTCTTTCTTGTCTTTTATGATTCCTTCTGTAAAACAGAATCCTAAAATAAGAGGCAGATCTTCACCAGGTGTCCTGAAAAATGTCCTGTATTTTTTTTCGTTCACATAAAAGTCAAGTGGCTCCTCTTCTATTACTTCTTCTATCTTCTTTTGAACAGCATCTTTTGAAATCAGATATACTTTATGCTTCATCAACTTCCTTAAGTTTCCTTATTATGTTATCCTTTAACCAGTGATAGTCCAGCCATTCTTCTGGATTTACAAATATTCCGTTTACGATGATGCTGAAATGAAGATGATCTCCTCCTGCAAGACCAGTCTGACCTGTTATCCCTATGATTTGACCTTTTTTCACTTCTTGTCCAACTTTTACATTTATTTTGCTCAGATGTCCGTATAAAGAAAACAGTCCTTGTCCGTGATCAAGGATAACTGTAAATCCGTATATTCCAAGTATTCCTGCAAATATGACCCTTCCATTATTTGATGCTGGAACTTCTGTATTTGCAACAGATGCAAGATCTAAGCCAAGGTGAACCTCTTTGTCTATGAGTTTTCCCTTATAAAAATAAGACCTGTAATCAGCAAATCTTGCAGTGCACTTTGCTCTTTTAAGACATATCCACCTTCCTTCCCAGAGTCTTTTCTTAGATGTCTTTTTCAGAAGCTTTCTTAAGAATAAATTATTCTCTCTTCTTAACTCCCTGTTTATCTTTAAGAAATTCTCTATGTCGCTTTTTTTTGGATCAAGGTTGTAAAATGAGAAAAATGGAAGAACTTTTTTCAAAAACCTTTCTGTAACGATTATCCTATCCTTCCTAAATCTTTTCTTCTTTATCCTGTAATAAAAATAAGAAACAGACTCATTTCCTGCCTTATCTTTTGCCCATATATAAAAATCCACAGGAAGCTTAATGTCATAAGGAATTGCAATGTATGCCACACAAAATATCCCTTCTTTCAAGCATCTCACAGGATATCCTGGAAAGAAGATGTTATTCAAATATATTCCACTTTCAGTTGTATCTGGTGAAACCTCGTATGTTATAACCCCTGATCCTCCTATGGTAAAATAATTCAGCCTGCTTATAGGTCTTATACTTGGTGGTATGGTATCTAAGATTATCTCCTCAGTAAAAGTAGAGACATTTCTCCTTCTTGAATAATCACATACAGATATCTTAAGAAGAAGGCTTCCTTGAGGCAATTCCAGATACTTTGGATCCAGCCTTATCTTTTCCCTTATCCTGTGGACTCCATTTATGTTCAAGATGCCTTTATAAGGAAATCTTTTCTGAAATATAAGAAACCTTTCATTTCCTTTAAGTATCTCTGCCTTTATACTCCTTATCCCCATTTTCCTGTCTTCACAGATAACGGTTATATCTTTTGGTTTTGAAATATACCTTGGAATCTCTTCAACCTTTATAAAAGGGGCTTCATTTTCATATATCCTGAAAAGAAGAAAAAAGAGGATCAATACAGAAACTGCTAAAATAAAATAAAGGAACCTTTTTCTTTTTCCTCTCATTTTCCTCTTGCCTTAGACAATTTTTTATAGCAAATCAAAAATAAAAAAGGAACTTTAAAGATGAGACAGATAGGAGTTATAGGAGCATCAGAATGTCCTTATCATGTTTATAAGATAGCAGAAGATATAGGAAGAAAGATAGCCAGAAAAGGATGGATACTTATATGTGGAGGGCTTGGAGGAGTTATGGAAGCAGCTTCAAAAGGATGCAGTATGGAAGGAGGAATAACTGTTGGGATACTTCCTGGAAAAGAAAAAAAAGAAGCAAATCCTTACATAAAGATCCCTATACCAACAGGACTTTCTGAAGGAAGGAATCTTATAATCATAAACTGTTCTGATCTTCTCATTGCAATAGGAGGAGGATACGGAACCCTTTCTGAAATAGGATTTGCACTGAAGTCAGGAAAGCCTGTTATAGGAATAAACACATGGAAAAACATTCCAGGAATACACTATGTTGAAGATCCAGAAGATGCAATATCTTTAGCAGAGAAACTTCTTGGATAGGTATCTTATCCTGTCTGATATTTCCTCTACATCCAGAGTAATTATCTTTTTATCTCTCATAACAATTCTTCCTTTAACTATAACATCTCTTATGTTTCCTCCATTTGAAGAATAGACAACTGCTGTTATTGGATCGTATAAGGGATTCATATACGGGACAGAGAGATCTAAGGTTATAATATCAGCTGATTTTCCAACTTCTATGGACCCTATCTCATTTTCCATTCCAAGGACCTTTGCTCCTGAAATCGTCATCATGTCAAACAAGGTCTTGCTGTCTAAGAAGG
Organism: uncultured Desulfobacterales bacterium; assembly: GCA_964513995.1. Taxonomy (GTDB): domain Bacteria; phylum Desulfobacterota; class DSM-4660; order Desulfatiglandales; family JALVZP01; genus CAZEOQ01. The sequence continues at coordinate 29,634 of CAZEOQ010000004.1, forward strand.
AAGGATCTCCTTCACTTATCTTTGCAAGCCTTCCAGCCATTTCTATTTCACACAGAAGATTCAGATTATTATTAGAAGCACAACCGTCTGTTCCTATTCCAACTGTTACTTTTTTCTCAAGGAATTTCTTCACAGGAAATATACCTGATGCAAGTTTCATGTTACTTTCAGGGACATGAACGACTTTTGTGTTTCTTTTTGCCAAAAGCTCTACTTCTTTTTCATCCACATGTATTACATGAACACATATGAGGTCTTCCTTAAGTATTCCTATCTCATCAAGATAAAAAACAGGTCTTTTTTTCTTTTTACTTACTATCTCTGATACCTCTTCATGAGTTTCAGAAAGGTGAATCATAAGAGGAACTTCGTATTTCTCGCACAGTTTTTTTGCACCTCTCAGTGTATCTTCAGAACAGCTATAAGGGCTATGACAGAATACAGAAGGAATTATGAGATCAGAATGTTTTCTCCATCTTTCCAGAAATTCTTCTGCTTTAAAAAGATTCTTTTCTGGATCAGGAATGTCTGGAGTAGGAAAATCAGCTATTCCTTGACCAACAATACCTCTGAGACCTGCTTTTAAAAGAGCTTTTATTGTCTCTTCCTGAAAGAAATAACCATCAGCTATACATGTTGTCCCAAAAGAGATAAGTTCTGCACATCCAAGAAGTGCACCAGTATAAACTGTTTCAGGATTCATTTTCTTTTTTTCCAAAGGAAATATCACCTCAAACAGCCATTTTCTTAGAGGAAGATCATCTGAGATCCCTCTAAAAAGTGTCATGGGAAGATGCGTATGGCAGTTTATAAGACCAGGCATGACAATGCAGTTTCCTGCATCAATAAAATCCTTGAATTCTATCTCAGGATCTAAGAAATCTGAAATCTCTTTTATCTTTCCGTCTTTTACCAGTATGTATTTATCCCTGAGGATCTTTTCTTTTGTGCTGATAAGGATTCCTGCCTTTATCACAAGATCAAATTTTTTCATAGACTGCTTTTTTCTGTTATGTATAATTTTATTTCAAAAAAAGGAGGATCTATGGCAACCTTTAGACCTTTTAGAGGTATTACATATAATTTTGAAAAGTTCAAGAAAGACATCTCAAAGCTTTTAACTCCACCATATGATGTTATCTCTCAAGAAGAACAGGAATACTATTACAGACAGAGTCCATACAATGTAATAAGGATTATCCTTGGAAAAGAGAAAATAGGGGATACAGACTGGGATAACAAATATACTCGTGCAGCAGAATATTTCAGAAGATGGCAAGAAGAAAAGATCCTTATAAGAGCTGATTCCCCTTCAATCTATGTAACATCTATCCTATACAGCATAGAAGGAAAGGTAAGACAGAGATGGGGCTTTATTGGATTGGTAAAGATAGAAGATGATTATATAATTCCTCATGAAAGGACATTTTCTGCACATAAAGAAGATAGACTGAGACTTATGAAGGCGTGCAGTGCTCAGCTAAGTCAGGTATTCGGACTTTATAGTGATCCAGAAAATGTGATATTAAAAAAAGTCATTGAGCAGATAGACATAGAAAATCCTGTATTGGATTTTGAGTTCATAGACAATACAAGACATAGGATGTGGATTATAAAAAACAGACCTGAGTTCTTCAAGCAGATCTCTGATCTTATGAAGGATAAGAAGATAATAATTGCAGATGGACATCACAGATACGAGACTGCAAAGCTTTTCAGGGACATGATGAGACTTAGATATGAAAGAAAGCCATCTGATAGATCATATGAATTCATAATGATGTATCTCAGCAATATAGATGATGAGGGAATTACGATTCTTCCATCTCATAGACTGATAAAGAAGGCAAATTTTGAACTCAGAGATTTCTTAAAGAGGATGGAATTTTATTTTGAGATAAAAGAAGAATCAGATGAAAAGATAAAGGAAAAGCTTTTGAAGTATGGAAAGGAAAGGACGGCTATTGGTTTTGTCTGTTCAAATTCTGATAACATTTATCTTTTTATTGCCAAGGCTAAAGCAATTGAATCAATGGACGATCTTCATCCTTCATTAAAGAAACTTGATGTTACTGTCCTTTCAAAGGTCATTTTTCAAAAAATACTTGGATTCTCAAAGGAAGACTTAGATAATGACAAGCTGTTTCATTATACGACAGAGATATCTGATGCTATAAGAAGGGTGAGGAGAGGAGAATATCAGATGGCTTTTCTTTTGAATCCAACAAAGATAGAGCAAATAAAAGAGATAGCTGAGAATAGATTGATCATGCCAAGAAAATCAACTTACTTTTATCCAAAGATCCTTACAGGATTAGTCTTTAACAAGATAGATCCAAATGAAGTCATATCTATCACATAGGGTATATCTTGAGCCAGATGAAGAGATAGACTTCTTTCTGAACGGTAAGATAAAGATAATTCAGTCAAAACACGGATACAGGTTTTCTGTAGATGCTGTTTTTCTTTCAAGATTTGCTACAGTAAGAAAAGGGGATACGGTAGTAGATCTTGGAACTGGATGTGGAATAATTCTTCTTTTGCTCCTTTACAGGGAAAAAGATATATCTGTTGCAATAGGACTTGAGATTCAAAAAGAGCTTGCTTCTCAAGCATACAGAAATTCTATTCTCAATGGATTTGAAAAGAAGATGCACATAATTGTAGGAGACATAAGAAGACCTCCTTTTTCTGCAGAATTTGCTGATCTCGTTGTCTGCAATCCTCCTTACAGACCAGTAAAAAGTGGAAGGATAAATCCTGACATATCAAAAGCTATAGCAAGACATGAGATACTTCTGTCCTTAGATGACATCATAAATACATCCCGCAGGATACTTAAGAAAAAAGGAAGACTCTGTCTTATTTATCCTGCAGAAAGGATGGCAGAGGTAATAGCAAAACTTAAAAAGGGAGGTTTTGAGATAAAGAGGGTCCAGATAGCTTATCCTGATCTTTCTTCAAGAGCAAGTCTTGTCCTTATTGAATCATATCTTGGAGCAAAACCAGGGCTTATAATAGAACCTCCTATTGTTGGGCAAGGTGAAAGCTTGTCTTTTAGTGTTCATTAAAGTATAAAAGCCAGTATGAAAGATATCTGGAAGATACTGAAGTCTGTAAAGCTTGCTGTTTTTCTTTTAATAATCCTGGCCATAGCATCTACCTTGGGAACAATTATTCCACAGGGAGAAGAAGCTATATGGTTTGCAATGAAAAGACCAGAACTTTTCAAAATCCTTCATTTTCTCGGACTTTTTGACTTGTATCATACATTGTGGTTCAGGGCAATCTTAGGACTTCTTGCACTTAATCTAATCGTCTGTTCTGTTGACAGACTTCCAGATACATGGAAGAGGATAAAGGAGGTTAAAGAGCCAAAAAAAGAGGAATTTAGGATAAAAGTAAAAGAGGATTTTTCTGAAGTAAGAAAGAAGATAGAAGTTCATCTGAGATGCAGACTTCTTAAGGAACAAAAAGATAAGGTATGTTTTTTTATTGAAAAGGGAAGATTTTCATGTTTTGGTGTCTACATAGTTCACTTCAGCATCATACTGATACTTCTTGGAGGAATCATAGGTTCTATTTTTGGATTTGAAGGATATATGAGTATTCTGGAAGGGGAGAAAAAAGATACGGTAAGATTGAAGAATAAAAAGGAGCTTAAACTTGATTTTCAAGTAAGATGTGATAAGTTTCTGGTAGAATTTTATGAAAATGGTATGCCAAAGGAATATGTATCTTTTTTGACATTTATAAAAGGAGGAAAGGAGTTCAGAAAGACTTTAAAAGTAAATCATCCTGTAAGATTTGATGGTATAACATTTTATCAGGCAAGCTATGGAATAGCTGTTGGAGATTCTGTCCTTATCAAGGTCTTGGATAAGACTACGAAAAAAGAAAAAAAAGTAAAGATCTCCTTAGGAGAAGAGGCTTCTGTTTTTGGTATAAGGATTAAGCTCTTGGACATAAGAGAGGATTTTGGAGGGGCAGGTCCTGCTGTTTTTCTCAAGCTAAAAAAGGATGGAGAAAAAAGAAAGCTTATACTTTTCAGAGAAAGGAAAAAAGCAGAAAGGATACTTCCTTCTGAAATGTTAAACTCACCTATATTTGACCCATCTTTTTTTAATTATTCATTTTCAGTTGAATCTTTGGAAACAAAGTATTATACAGGTTTACAAGTAAGTAAAAATCCAGGAGTTCCTGTTGTATGGACTGGTTTTTTCTTTATTTCATTTGGTCTTATCCTTACTTTTTTTTCTTCTCACAGAAGGATCTGGATATATGTTCGGAAAAAGGAAGATGGAACCGAAATAGCTATATCAGGAATGTCAAACAGAAAGGATAAAGGCTTTCTTGAAAATATAAAGGAGAACATATCAAGAATATGTATAACACAGTAATACTTAGCTATACGACATTTGGATATTTTATTTCATTTCTTTTTTATCTCCTTATGTCTGTAATGAAAAAAGAAGTATTTGGGAAGATTGCATCTTTTTCCTCCATCCTTTTCTTTCTGCTTCATACCTCAGGCATAATCCTGAGATGGATAGAATCCTATAAGTTAGGAATAGGACATGCTCCACTTTCTAACTTATACGAATCTCTGATATTTTTTTCATGGGCTATAATGCTTTTATACATAATCCTGGAACTTAAGACAAAAACAAAGATCTTTGGTGTATTTGTAACACCTCTTTCATTCCTAATTATGGCCTATGCATCATTTTCACCTTCAGTTACAAGTAAAATTCAGCCTCTTATTCCTGCTCTTAAGAGCAACTGGCTTATAGCTCATGTAATAACTTGTTTTATGGGATATGCTGCATTTGGAATCTCTATGGCTTTAAGTATTGTGTATCTTTTAAATGAAAAAAGCAGATTTTCTATTTTTCTTGAGGAGTTAAATTATCAGATAGTGGTAATAGGATTTATGATGCTTACACTTGGAATAATTACGGGATCTGTATGGGCACATTATGCATGGGGAAGCTACTGGAGCTGGGATCCAAAAGAAACATGGTCACTTATAACATGGCTTGTATATGCTGCTCTTATCCATTCCCGTATGGTAAGAAGGTGGAGGGGAAGAAAGATAGCTATACTTTCTATTATAGGATTCTCGTGTGTCCTTTTTACATACCTGGGAGTAAACTTTCTCCTTTCAGGACTTCACAGCTATGCAAAGTCTTAGCTTCTTTCTGCCTCTTGAATAAGATCCTCTCCGTATCTTTCCAAAAATTCCTTTAAATCATCCTTCCAGTTTTTCATAATGCTTACACGAAACAATCTCAGTTCTTTATTTTCCAGAAGACAGTTTATAGGTCTCTTTGCAGGAACATCCCATTCTTTTATGCTAAATGTCTCTATCTTTGCAGGAATCTTTAATGTAGCCAGGATAAACTTTGCCCATTCAGCTCTCGTGCAATATCCTTCAGATGTAACATGAAATATTCCTTTCAGGTTTCTTTCTAAAAGCAAAAGTATCTGCTGAGCTACTCTGTATGTCCATGTAGGAGATCCATACTGTTCTCTTATTACTCTTATCTTCTCTCCCTTTATAGCCTTCCTTATTACCCACTTTACAAAGTTGTCTCTTTTTCTTCCATAAAGCCATCCTGTCCTTATAATTATGTAATCATCTATGTTATCAATAACTGCCTTTTCACTTTCTGCTTTTGTCTTTCCATAAAAGGAGATTGGATTTGGTTCGTCATCTTCAAAATATGGCTGTGGAACAGGCTTTTTTCCATCAAATACATAATCACTTGATATATGAACAATCTTGCAGTCAAATCTTGCACATACCTGTGCAAGATTCCTTGCTCCTTCCACATTTATCTTTTGAGCAACCTCTTTTTCTTTCTCACATCCATCCACATCTGTATATGCTGCACAGTTTACAACTACATCAGGTGAATTTTTCTGAATTACTTCTATTACCTTATCCCATTTTCTTATATCCATCTCCTCTTTTGTAGGACAGACAACCTCATGTCTTTCTGAAAACACTTCCTTACAGTCACTTCCAAGCATTCCTGTGCTTCCAACAAGAAGGATCTTCATCTCTTCACCTCCTTAAACAGATATAAGCCAGTTATAACGAGTATTCCATCTCTTATAAGATACCATATCATGGATATCCTTGCTGATGGATTCTCTTTTAGATCAAAACATCCACATTCTACATTCATTCCTCTTATTGTGTTTAAAAGGATGGCTAAAAAAAAGCTGATAAGCAAGATGTTTACCAGAAGAATAGCTCCTTCCAGCATGAATCCAGATATGAGACATATCCCTAAGAAAAGCTCCAGCCAGGGAAGAACAATGGCTATAAGATTGGATAATGTATCAGGGAAGAGTCTGTAGTTGTAAACTACTTTTAAGAAATCTAAAGGAAACCTTATCTTGCTTAGACTTGCATATATAAAGACTGCTCCCAAGAACAACCTCAAAAATGTTACTTTCCTGATTCCAAAGGAAGACCAAGAGCTTTCCATCCCTTTATTCCATCAGGAAGATAATAGACATTTCTGTAACCTAAGGCATACAGTTTAAAAACCAGCTCTTTACTTAATCCACATCCCTCTTCACTGCAATATACTATTATAGGTCTCTCCTTTGGAAGTCTTATATTTCTTATTTCCTTATCAGGAGGAATATTTATTGCTCCTTTTATGTGTGCTTTTTTGTAATAATAAGAAGGTCTTGCATCAACAAAGACAGCTTCTTTTGAAAAAAAAAGCCTTTCTGCATCTTTTATGTCTATCCTAAACCTTTCTTCTGAAGTATCCTCAGAAAACAGATCTATCTTTTGTTTTCTAAATTGATTTACAGACATCCCAGCAAAAAAAGAAAGACTCAATATAAGAAACGCCTGAAATATCATGTTTCTTAACGAAAATATCCTTTTACCCATATCTCTATGTATGGCATCCTGGAATAGCTCGTCTTTATCTTCAGTCTTCCAGCAATCTCTTTGTCTTCTGAAGGAAACTTTACAAATTTTATCTCATACTTTTTTCCTCTCTCTATTTCTGAAATATAATACTGAACCTTCCTTTTATCCAGATCAAAAGACATTGGCTTTATAAAAAGAGGTTCTTTTAGATTTGCTTTTATCATTACCCTTGCTTTTATTATATCCGTCTTTCTTCCAATAAGATATACCCTTTTTGGAGAAACCTCTATGGGAGATATAACCTCTGCCTTTACTACAAGAAGAAGATTTCTCTGTTCAACATCATCTGTTTCTATAGCAACAGTCCTTCTTATCTCTCCTTCATCTTCCGAAGTATCAATGTATACCTTTACCTTTCCTTCTTTTCCAGGAAGTATGGTCTCATCCCATGAGACCACAGTGCATCCTCATCCAGGAACTACCTTTCTTATACTCACCTTCCTTTTTCCCAAGTTCTTTATGACAAATGTATAGACTATAGGTCTTCCTTTTATAACCTTACCAAGACTTACTTCTCTTTTCTCTATAAGAAGTCTTCCATAGGAAGGGCTAACAAGAGAGATTAAAAAAAAGAACAAAAGAGCTTTTTTCATAGTTCAATCAGTTTTACTCTGTTTCTTCCTTCTTTTTTTGCTTCATAAAGCATCTGATCTGCTTTTTTTATAAGAATGTCTGAAGTAACTACCTCCTTTTTCTTTTTAGGATCAAATCCAGCTACTCCAAAACTTGCAGTAATCCTTATCTTTTCTCCTCCTGCATCTATCAGACTTTCCTCTATACTCCTTCTGATCCTTTCTGCAACTGTTCCAGCTCTGTATGCATCTGTTTCAGGAAGGACTATAAGAAATTCCTCTCCACCATATCTTGCAATCCAATCTGAACCATCCCTTATCTGCTTTTTTATTATACCTACAAATTCCTTAAGAACCATGTCTCCTGCTTGATGACCATATGTGTCATTTACATCTTTGAAGTGATCAATGTCACACATAATAACAGACAGAGGATGACTGTATCTTATGCTTCTTTTTATCTCTGAAGGAAGAAATTCCATAAGATAACCCCTGTTATAACATCCTGTAAGAGGATCTGTTATAGAAAGCCTTCTTATCTTTTCATTTGCTTCTCTAAGAGATCTTTCAAGCTTAAGTATCCTTATTCCTGTCTTTATTCGTGCAAGGAGCTCTGCCTGATTAAATGGCTTACTTACATAGTCATCTGCTCCTGCTTCAAGCCCCCTTACTATGTCTTCTTTTGCGTCTTTTGCAGTAATGATAATTATAAAGACATAACCTGGAGATTCAATCTTTCTTAATGTCCTGCACAGCTCAAGACCATCTATCTTTGGCATCATCCAGTCCGTAAGAACAATAGGAAAATACTGTTTTTTAAAAATCTCTAAAGCCTCCTCTCCATCCTTTGCACTCTTTACGCGAAAACCTTCTTTTTTCAGAAGATTCTCTAAGATGATCCTTGATATAGAATCGTCATCTACTACGAGGATAGGAAAAAGGTGCTTGTTGTTTTCAGAAATTTCCTGCATATAGATGATTAGATCTTCTGTATATCTTTTATGAATCTGTCAATTATCTTTTCATTCATCTCTTTTGACAGCTCCTTTCTCAGTCTTTCTTCAACAACAGCTATAGCCATGTTCATCATCTCGTCTGAAAGCATCCTTTTTGCCTTTTCAAGTTCTGTCTTATAATACAGATTTGCATCTTCTATCATCTTTTGAGCCTCTTTTTTTGCATCCTCTATTATCTTTTCCTTTTCCCTTTTTGCCATCTCCAGGATACTTTCCCTTATCTGTTCAGCATAAACCTCTGCATTACTTATCTTTTCCCTTTGTTCTTCTATTTCCTTCTTTACTCTATTATACTCTTCTTCAAGCTTTGAGATATTTCCCTGGATCTTATCCCTTTCGTTTTTTAAAAACTCCAGAAGAGGTCTTTTTCCGTAGCGAATAAAAAGGAAGACAATTATTCCAAAGTTTACAAAGAGCATTATGTTGTTATAGATGATCCTTGCCTTAGAAGGGGCTGTCTTTGCTGAAAGACAGATTGAAGGAAAGATAAGAAGGATAAGAGAAGCAACTGTTATCTTTTTTATAATCTCTTCTGCTATCTTTTGAGCTTGCTTTTCCAAACTTGGTCTTACTTTTTCTATCTGCTCCCTAATTCTTTTTTCAGCCTCTTCTTTTATAACAGAAACTTCCTTTCTTGATTTTTCTAAAATCTTCTCAGCTTCCCTCAATCCTTCTTCTCTTATCCCAGCTCTTTCTTGAGCTGCCTTAAGCTTTGCTTCAGTTTCTATTTTCAAAAACTTATCCTTAAGTCTTTCAGCCTCTTCTTTTATCTTTTCAAGCTCTTTTCTTTTATCCTCAATGAATTTTCTTCTTTCTGCCATTATCTTCATTACTGGTTTAAAAAGGATACGATCCAGGATAAACATAAGTATTAAGAAATGAAGGATCTGAAGGGGGAGTGTGGCATTTATCGTTATAAGTCCTCTTACGGTTTCAAATTCCATCCTTCTTCACCCTTATACGACGAATATAAGAAGGAGTGCAATGACGAGAGAATATATTCCTGTAGATTCTGAAACTGCCTGTCCAACAAGCATTGTTCTTGTTATAAGTCCTGCCTCTTCTGGTCTTTTTCCTATGGACTCACATGCCTTTCCTGCAGCAAAACCTTCTCCTATCCCTGGTCCAATTGCACCAAGTCCCATTGCAATTCCTGCACCAAGCATTGCTGCTGCTTTAATAAGATCGTGTCCTGTGATGTTTACAGCCATCTCTTAATCCCTCCTTTTTTTATATTACGACAAATATCAAAACAAGGCTTATTACCATGGCATATATTGCTGTTGACTGTGATACTGCCTGTCCTATAAGCATTACTCTCGTAAGAGTTGCTGCTATTTCTGGATTTCTTGCAATCCCTTCACAGCTTTTTCCAGCAGGTATTCCTGCACCTATTCCAGGTCCTATTGACGCAAGTCCTGTGCTCAAGCCAGAGCTGAGAAGTGCTGCCCATGCAGGATGAAAAGGAACGCCTTTCAGATTTACAAACATAAGCACCAGAGATATGACCATTGCAAATATTGCAGGGGTCTGATCAACTGCAGATCCTATAAGCATATTAGTAATAAGTTTTCCTGTTACAGCAGGCTGCCTGCTTATTCCAACACAGCATTCTGCTGCAGGAAATCCTCCTCCAATACCAGGACCAAAAGCACCAAGTCCCATACATATTCCAGATCCAATAAGTGCAAATGCTTTAAGGAGTGGAGCACCTGAAACATCTAAGAAAAGAAGGAGGATGGCTATGACAAGTGCAAATATTGCAGAAGTTTCTGCCATTGCCTGTCCTACGAGCATTGCTTTTGCAATGTCTCCTCCTTTTTCAGGTCTTATAGAGATTGCCTCATTTGCCTTTCCAGCAGTATATCCTTCTCCAAGTGCAGCACCTATTGCACCAAGTCCCATGCAGAGACCTGCACTCAGAAGCTTTGAAAGGTTTACTGCTGCCTGAACATCCATCTTACTTCACCTGAACAGCAATGTATACAAGGGTCAAAAGTGTGAATACAAGTGCCTGAATCGTTCCAACAAAGAGTCCAAAAAACAGGTTTAAAATAGGAGGAAGAAGAAGACTGTATACGAGATATGAAACAACGATTATGATTATTGCTCCTCCCATTATGTTTCCAAAAAGACGGAATGAGATAGAGATTACCTTGGAAATCTCTCCTATTACGTTAAGTGGTGCCATTATGAAGATAGGTTCAAGATAACCTTTTATGTATTCCTTAAAACCTTTTTCCCTTATTCCAGCATACTGTGCAATAAAGAATCCCATAATTCCCATACCAAGAGGAGTATTCAGATCTCTTGTAGGTTCTGAAAGCTTTGGAATTATTCCAAGCCAGTTAGATACAAGGAGGAACATAAAAAGTGCGCATATAAGTGGAAAATACTTTTTTCCAAGCTCTTCGTCCTCAAGTGTATCAATGCATATGTCATAGAATGCAGTAATAAGGAGTTCTGCAACTGTTTGAAATGGATTTGGGATTATTCCCATCCTTTTTCTTGCAAGAAGAGAAAACACAATAAGTATTCCCATAACGATCCATGTCATTATTATTGTCTTCACATTGAACCTTAGGACTATTCCAAAAAGGTTTACCTTCAGCTGAAGTATCTGAGTAAAATCTTCCATGTTTATTCTCCCAGCAGAAGAGGTTTAAGAATTACATAATAGCCAAAAAGGACCATCTGAACAGAAAATATCCCTGCAACAGTTGCAGCGATATTAAAGCTTCTGTCCTTTATTGCAACTATTATTGGTATAGAAAGAACGGCATATCTTATAAAAAGAGAACCAAGAGAGAATGCTCCTGCTTTCCTCCTTTCTTTTCCCCATGAAAAAGGAAGGAATGAACACATAAGGATGAAGTTTATTACACTGAAACATGTTCCAAGAAGAAAACCTTTTGCTACAGAAGGCATACCTAAGATAAGTGAAAAAAAAGAGACAGAAGAACCAAAAAGAAGAGCAAAACTGCATACCCTATTCTGAAATCTTTTTACTTCTTTTGCTGGAAACCTTTTTTCTTCCATCTTCTACTTCAAGAATCTGTCTATATGCAGTATAAGCTCCACCTATTATTCCAAGGATTATGAAGATCGTAGTAAAAACACCTTTTATATGAAGCCACTTGTCTAAGTAATAACCTATTGCAAAGCAGAAAAGTATAGATCCTATTACTGTGAGTCCAAGCTGTGTAACGAGTATAAGGTATTCTGTCCATCTTTCTTTTTTTCTAATCTTTCTTTCTCCTTTTTTGTCTTGGAGCATATAAAAAATTATCTGTCAACTGTCAAGGAATTTTTTTTAGCTTATATCTTTTTGCTATTTTGTCATTAAGGATCAGAAGTAAAAATATAAGAATCCCCCACTGAAATATACATGTTCCAAGACTATACTTGCAAAAAGGATTCCACCATTTTTCAAAAAGCATAACTGCCTTATAGAACCACCAGAAGATAAGTCCAGCAAATTCCAGAGGAATAACATATTTGACCAATACATCAAACCAAGATCCAACCTTTATCTTCCTTTCATGTGGATTTATCAGATCCTTTCTAAAATCAGAAATACCATACCTTATTGAAGCAAGACAGAAGAAGAATCCACTTAAAAGAAGTCCTATTCCCCATACCCAATCCTGATTACACAAAAATTCTATGCTTATTGCTGAAGGGATTCCAAAAATGATTCCTAAGACAACAACAAAAACAACTGCCTTCCTTCTTTCATATCCCATATCCATAATAACTCTTACTGCAAGCTCTATCATTGCAATAAGAGAAGAAAAAGCAGCAAAAAAAAGAGAGATAAAAAAGATGGATGTAAAAAGATATGCACTGGTTATCTTTTTAAAAAGTGAAGGAAGCCAGATAAATGTAAGTCCTACATTTCCTGATGATACTGCCTTAAATGCCTCATCCTGAGGAAGGAATGAAAAAAGCGTGCAAAGGACAGCTATTCCAGCAAGTATTGAGGCAAGGTTATTTCCAAGTCCTATAATAAGAGAACTTGAAACGATGTCTTCATTCCTTGAATATACTGCATATGTAAGGATAAGCCCCCATCCAGGTCCAACAGACCATGCAGACTGAGATATTGCTGAAAGCCATGTCTTATAGTCAAAAAGATTTTCTATTTTTGGAAAAAAAAGGTATCTTATTCCTTTTATAGAATCAGGAAGAAAGATTGATCTTAGTGCAGCTATAAACATAAGAAGAAAAAGAAGTGGAATAAGTATCTTGTTTATCCTTTCTATTCCACCTTCTATTCCAAAGGCTACTACGAGTCCTGCCAAAAGAAAAGAGATTATGTGAAAAAAAAGAGGTTCAAAACCTGAGATAAACCTTTTCCAAAAGATTTGAGGATCTGAATGAAGTATACTGCTTTTTAATGAACCTATTGCGTATCTTATAAACCATCCTGTAACAACACTGTAATAAAACATTATTGCCATTGTGCAGAATGCAACAAATCCTCCCATCCAGCAATACTGACCTCCACAGATCATTCCAAATGACTTAACAACACCTGCCCTTGTCTTTCTTCCTATTGCAAATTCAAGGATGATTATTGGAATGGACCACATAAAAAGTGCTATCATCCATGCTATGAGAAAAGATCCTCCACCGTTTTGTGCTGCAACTCTTGGAAATCTCCAGATATTTCCAGCACCAATTGCCATACCAAGTCCAGAAAGTATAAATCCCCATCTTGAAGTAAATGATTCCCTTTCCATTTTTTATGAAAGAAGGACTCTGACAGGTTCTAATCCAAAAGGACTTCCCTGCTCTATTGCTTTAAGCACAGATCCACCACCAGTAAAGAAGTAATACTGATCAGGACTGTCAATCCCTTTCAGATACACACCAGGACAGAGTTCCTTTAGTTCCTGAAGTGTATCTCCTCCTGCAAAAAGCTTAATTGCATTCTGATTTCTGCTTATGAGTTCATAAAGTGCCTTTGATCCTTCAAAAAAATAGGGCATAAGTCCCATTACTGCATTCACAAAAATCGTCTTTGCCTTTTCTATCTCTTCCTTTATCTGAGCATATGAATCAGGAGCTATGTCAACTATATATGAAGCAGAACCTTTTTTCTTAAGTTCTTCAAGACTTACTTTCCTATACATTCCCTCTTTTCTTTCAAGATCTTCTGATTCTATAACTTCTGGAAGCTCAAGTATCTTTTTTTTCTTTTTGTCCATCTCTATAAGCTCTTTTGCAAGCTCTATGTCCTCTTCTGAAACACCTTTTATACGGATGTCATACTTTGCACAGAGATAAGTATTATACATGACCCCACCAAGTATAAGCCTGTCTGCTTTTTCATAAAGGACCTTAACAGGACCTATCTTTGTGTCATACTTTGCTCCTGCAACAATTGCAACAAATGGTCTTTCTGGATAAAGGACCTTGTCAAGATTTGATACTTCCTTCTGCATAAGGATTCCTGCATATGAAGGAAGCCTTTTTGCAATGTCATATGTAGATGCATGAGGCTGCCATGAACCAAATGCATCATTTATGTATATCTCTGCAAGGGAAGAAAGCTCTTCTGTAAACTCTTCCCTTTCTTTTCCCTTTGCTTCTTCTCCCTGAAACCATCTCGTATTTGGAAGATAAATCATGTCAATCTTTCCTCTTTTCAGTTCCTCTATCTTTGGTCTTATAGAATCATCTATATGAAGGATACCTTTTTCTGGATCTATCTGAAACTCAGGGACATGTATCTTTACAGGAAGCTTCTTTTCAAGATATTCTACGATTGGTCTTACAGACTCATCACTGCTACATCTTATCCTTCCAGTCTTTTTATCCCTTGGTCTTCCTATGTGTGTCATAAGGATTGGTCTTCCACCTTTTTTTGCAATCTCATAAAGTGTGCAGAATGTAGCATCTATCCTGTATGGATCCTTTATTTTCCCTTTTTTTACGACATTGTGATCAACACGAACAAGGACGACCTTATCTTTCATATCAGCATCCTGTATTACCCTGAGCTTCATATTTTCCCTCCTTTCATGCAGCTTCTTTTGCAAGCTTTCTTGCAATCTTTCTTGTCATCTTCTTAAGCCTGCTTATTCTTCTTCTAAGCAGTGCTGCTCTTTTTTTATCATTATTTTTGAGAGCTTCTTCCCTTTCTTTCTTAAGCTCTCTTATCTTCCTTTTTAGCTCTCTTATCTTTTCCTTTCCTTCTGCTGGCTTAGCCTTTTCTTCTTTTATCTCCAGGAAATCCTTTATTATCTTTACGAGCTCCTCTTTCTGCATTGCATGTGCACCTTTTACCCATGGAATCTTCATTGCAATCTCTCTTAGCTCTGTTGCAGTAATCTTTTCTATTCTTCTGTCTCCTATAATTCCCTTTATCTCTTCCTGGATCTTCTTTTTCTCTTCTTCTGGTATCTGCTCTTCCCTTCTTTCCTCCATCATTCTCCTCCTTCAAGTTTTTTTGCTTTCTTTATAAAAGGAATGACAAGGTCTATAGGAATTGGAAAAAGTGTTGTTGAACTTCCTTCTGCTGCAATTTCCCTAAGTGTCTGAAGATATCTGAGCTGAAGTGCTTCTGGATACTTCTGAATGATTCCTGCTGCCTCTGCAAGCTTTGCTGCAGCCTGATATTCTCCTTCTGCATTAATTATCTTTGCCCTTCTTTCCCTTTCTGCCTCTGCCTGACGAGCCATAGACCTTTGCATCTCTTCTGGAAGATCAATGTGTTTCAGCTCTACAGTAGTTACTTTTATACCCCATGGATCAGTATGCTTGTCAAGGATGCTCTGAAGCCTTGTATTTATCTTTTCCCTTTCTGCAAGGAGTTCATCAAGCTCTACCTGTCCACAGACACTTCTAAGCGTTGTCTGTGCAAGCTGTGATGTTGCAAAAAGATAATCCTCTACTTCTACTACTGCCTTTACTGGATCAACCACACGAAAGTATACTACAGCATTTACCTTTATGGAAACATTGTCCCTCGTTATGACATCCTGTGAAGGAACATCCATTGTTACGAGCCTTAAAGATACCTTTACCATCCTGTCAATTATCGGAATAAGAAGTATAAGTCCTGGTCCTTTTGTTGCAACGACTCTTCCCAGTCTAAAGATCACTCCTCTTTCGTATTCCTTAAGGATCCTTATAGCTGAACTGAGAAGCATTATCAGGAATATGATTGCAAGTATGTAAAATAACATAAAAAATCCCTCCTTTTTTTAATCTCCTTTTTTCACACTTAATGTCAATCCTTTAAAAGACCTTACCTTTACCTTATCTCCTGGCTTCAAATTTTCATCAGATTCTGCATTCCAATATTCCCCATGAACAAAGACAATACCTCTTCCATCCTTCCAGCTTTCTACGATCCCTTCCTCACCAATCAGTGCTTCAAGACCTGTTTTTGGGCGTATTCTGTGAGCCTTTATTGCAAAAAGTGTTATAAGAAGGAAAAAAAGTGCAAACATAATTATTGTAGGAAACATTACCTTTAAAGATATTCTCATGTCTTCAAAAAGCATCATTGATCCAAGAAGAAGAGAGATGATTCCTCCAATTGTAAGAAGCCCATAACTTGTTACCTTTACTTCAAGTATGAACATGATTATTCCAAGTGCTATAAGGAGAAGACCTGCATAGTTTACGGGAAGTGTGTGAAATGCATAAAATGCAAGGATAAGAGATATTGCTCCTATTATTCCTGGAAGGATTGACCCTGGATGGGCAAGTTCAAAATAAAGTCCAGTAAGACCTATCATCATGAGTATATATGCTATGTTTGGATCACTTATTGTCTCAAGTATCTTATCTCTCAGATTTGGCTTAAAATAAACTACCTCTATTTTCTCTGTTGAAAGTGTTATCTCACCTGAAGGAAGCTTTACTTTCATTCCATTTATCTTTCTGAAAAGCTCATCCATGTCTTTTGCAATGATGTCTATTACATTCTTCTTAAGTGCTTCATCTGCAGTTATAGAAACACTTTCCCTTATTGCCCTCTCTATCCAACGAGCATTTCTTCCTCTCTGCTTTGCTATGCTTCTTGCATATGAAGCCATATCATTTACAATCTTTTCAGACATATTCCTTCCTATATCCCTTCCACCAACAGCTACAGGATGAGCTGCACCAATGTTTGTCCCTGGTGCCATTGCAGCAATGTGAGCAGAGATCGTGATTATTGCACCTGCTGATGCAGCTCCTGCACCACTTGGAAATACATAGCAGACTACAGGAACTTTTGAATTAAGTATTGCTTTTATTATCTGCCTCATAGATGTTGCAAGTCCACCAGGAGTATCTATCTGGATTACTACGAGATACGCCCCTTCTTTTTCAGCATTCTTTATTCCTCTTACGACATATCCTGCTGATCCAGGGTTAATCGTTCCCGTAAGCCTTATTACAAAAGCTTTTTTAGAACAAAGTGCTTCTTTATTCAGAAATATCAAAAATAGCAAAAGAAGAATCTTATTTCTTAACATCAAGACCAAGCCTTTCCATAATCTTTTTCATATCTTCCCATACAAGCTTCTTTGCAGAAGGATTCCTGAGAAGGTATGCTGGATGAAATGTTGGCATAACAGGAATGTCATTATATGTATACCAGTTTCCTCTGTTTTGTGAAATCTTAAAGCTTTTTCCAATAAGTGCCTGAGATGAAATCCTTCCCAATGTGCATATTACCTTTGGTCTTATAAGCTTAAGCTGTGTTTTTAAAAAAGGAAAGCACGCCTTTATTTCATCCTCCTGTGGATCTCTGTTTCTTGGAGGTCTGCACTTTACAACATTGCATATGTATACCTGATTTCTTTCAAGTCCCATTGCTCTTATAATCCTTGTAAGAAGCCTTCCTGCTTCTCCAACAAAAGGTCTTCCTTCCCTGTCCTCTTCTCTTCCAGGAGCTTCTCCAACAAAGACGAGATCTGCTTCAGGATTTCCTTCTCCAAAGACGATATTTTGCCTTTTCTGATAAAGTTTGCATCTTGTGCATCCTTCTATGTATCTTTTCAGCTCATCAAGTGTCTTTATCCTTTCAAGGACAGCTTCTTCCATTAGCTGATCTCCTGAAAGTGACTTTTTTGATAATGGAAAAGATTCAAGACCAATTTCTTTATAAAAATGAACAGTCTTTTTTAAATCAGCAATTATTTCTTTTAACTCTTCTTTCATAGATCTCTTTTACTCTGTCAAGTATAAGATTTGCAAGTTCTTCCTTTTTCATAAGAGATGTCTCTTCTATCCTTCCATCCCTGTAAATTATCTTTGCAATGTTTGTATCTGCTTCAAAACCAGAATCCTTTCTTGAAACATCATTTGCAACGATCATATCAAGACCTTTTTTTTCAAGCTTCTCTTTTGCATTCCTTACGAGATCCTCTGTCTCTGCAGAAAATCCAACGAGGATGCATCTTCCATTATTCTTCCTTCCAAGCTCCTGTAATATGTCTGGATTCTTTATAAGCTTCAGCTCCAAAAATTCCTTTTCCTTTTTTATCTTTCTCTGAAAAGTCCTTTCTGGTCTATAATCTGATACTGCAGCAGCCTTTATCACAACATCACACTCCTTCCACTTCTCCAAGACCTTATCCCTCATCTGAATTGCCGTATCTACTTTGTAAAACTCAACTCCTCTTGGTGGATCAATCCTTGCTGGTCCACTTATAAGTATCACATAAGCTCCTCTTCTTTTTGCCATCTTTGCTATAGAATATCCCATCTTTCCACTTGATCTGTTTGTAATAAATCTTACAGGATCAATTGGTTCAACAGTAGGTCCAGCAGTAACGAGTATCCTCATTCCTTTAAGATCTTTTTCTGTAAGTGTGTCCTTTATCTCCTCAAGGATATCTTCTGGTTCAGGAAGCCTTCCCTTTCCATAAGCCCCACATGCAAGCTCCCCTTCTTCTGGTTCAACAATTATAAAACCCCTTTTCCTTAGCTTTTCCAAGTTTTCCTGAACAGCAGGATTCAGGAACATGTTTGTGTTCATAGCTGGACAGATCATAATCTTTGAAGAAGATGCAAGGACAAGTGTTGAAAGGAAGTCGTCTGCTATTCCATTTGCTATCTTTCCGATTATGTTTGCTGTTGCAGGAGCAATGACAATAAGATCTGAGTCCTGTGCCCAGAGGATGTGCTCCATCTCCTTTCCCTGCAAAAACATGTCCCAGATAACCTTGTTTCCTGTAATTGCTTCAAATGTAAGAGGAGAAATGAATCTCGTAGCATTCTCTGTCATTGCAACCCTTACATAGAATCCTTCTTTTATGAGAATCCTTGCAAGCTCTGCTGCCTTATATGCAGCAATGCCTCCTGTTATTCCCAGAAGTATCTTTTTCATGACATTTTTATTAAAAAATAAAAATTACTGCTTGACAACAAAAATATGTCATGGAAAATTCAAAAAATGGATTTCAGTTTTAAACAGCTTGAGGTATTCTGCAAGATCGTAGAAACTGGAAGCTTTTCAAAAGCAGCAGAAGAAGTATTTCTTACTCAGTCATCCGTAAGTGAAAGGATTGCAAATCTTGAAAGACAGATAGGTGCAAAGCTCTTTGACAGGATTGGAAAAAAGGTATTTCTTACAGATGTTGGAAAGCTCTTTTACAGATATGCAAAAAGGCTTCTTGAAGAAAAAGAAAGGATATCAGAGGAGATTCAGGATTTTCTTGGAGTAAAAAAGGGCAAGCTAAGTATTGGAGGAAGCACAATCCCAGGAGAATATATACTTCCAAAGGTCATAAAGAAATTCAATGAAAGATATCCTCTTATAAATGTAAACATCTCTGTTCATGATTCAAAAAAGGTTCAGAACATGGTCTTAAACGGAACTTTTCAGCTTGGTATCATAGGCTTTATTCAGCCAGATCAGAACATAAGATGCAAAAGTCTGTGGAAGGATGAACTCGTTGTGGCTGTTCCTAAGGGACACAGGTGGATGGAGAGAAAAGAGATAGAACTGAAAGAGCTTTTTGAAGAACCTTTTATAATGAGAGAAGAAGGTTCAGGAACACTTAGGACGATGGAAGAGTATCTGAAAAGGTATGAACCTGATTTCAAAAAGAAGTTCAAAGTAATTACTCATCTTGGATCATCAACTGCTGTAAAGGAAGGAATAAAAGCTGGTCTTGGGATATCCATAATATCAATAAGGGCAATTGAGACTGAAGTAAAGGCTGGAATCATCTTTCCGTTAAGGATAAAAGGAGTAAAAATGTTCAGGAATTTCTATCTTATATGGGATAAAAGAAGGACGAGAAGTCCTATTGCTGAAGAGTTTATAAAGTTTCTTGAGGAATGGAAAGATGAACAGCTTTGAAAGGATCATCTCAGATAACCTGAAAAAGGCATTCTCTTCTGCCTCATTAGAAGAGATTGGAAAAAGAATTGGAGCAAAGCTGCTTGAAGATTCTCTTTTTTTAAAGGCATTTGGAGAACCGTGTATTATAAAAAGAGACAGTATACTCCTTTCAGGAAAAAAGGATACATCTGCTATGGCAGTGATAGTTTCAATATATACACTCAGTGCAAAAGATGAGGAGGTAAAACTTGAGCCTTTTGTATCATTCAGAGAACTTCCTGGAAGTATGCCGTATCAGGCTGGATTTAAGAAAAATACAGAGATTCCACTCGTCCCTTATGTAAGATACATATGGGAAAAAAGGGAAAAGATAATAGAAAGACTTGGAGACGAAAGATACAGGACATCTCAGGAAGGAGACTTCAGTCTTCTCCTTTTTCCTCTTCCAAAGATTGCCCTGAAGTATATATTTTACTTTGAAGACGAAGAATTTCCTGCTTCTGTAACATGTCTTTTTTCAAACAATGCCTTAAGTTTCCTTCCTGTTGATCCACTTGCAGACCTTTCAGAATACTGCTCAAAAAAGATCCTGGAGATAATAAATGAATGAAGAAGTAAAAAGACTCCTTAAAGCAATTGGTTTTTTAAGCACAGTAGGACTTGCAATGGTCCTATCTATTGTAATAGGTGTTTCTGTTGGGTATTATCTTGACAGATGGCTTAAAACAAAGCCCATCTTTTTTTACACATTCCTTGTTATAGGAATAGCAGCAGCATTCAGAAGTCTTTATGTATTTTACAAGAGAGGAAAAAAGATATTTGAATGAACTGGGATGAGCTTTACAGAAACATCATAAATGTAAATCTCTTTCTTATCCTTATATTTGGGCTTTTTTTTAATATCCTGTTTGAGCCAAAATTTACATTTGGTTTCCTTTCAGGAGCAATCCTTGCCTTTGGAAATTTTCACATGCTTCAAAGAAGCATAAAAAAACTTTTCAAAAATGGGACATTTACAGGAAAAAAAGAAACTGTTCTTCTGAGGTTTTATTTTAGACTTGCAATTCTTGGAATAATTGTTTATATACTGCTCGGCAAAGATGTAAATCCTGTTGGAATAGTAACTGGGGTGTTTTGCACTGTTTCAGGAATTATGCTAACAGCTATATGTTGTGAGATGAAAAATAAAAAAAGGAGATAAGAGATGGAACATCATACTCTGTTATTTTTAGAAGAACTTTTTAAAGCATTAGGTCTTGAGCACTTTGCTCACAGCTATTCTCATGTAATCCATACATGGTTTGTTATGCTTATACTTATCTGTGCATCAATTATATTTGTAAGAGGGGTCCAGCTTATTCCAAAAAGGGGACAGGACTTTTTTGAATTTCTTATAGAAAGACTTGAGAACTTTATGGTAAGTATCTCAGGTCCTGAAGGAAGGTTCTTCTTCCCATTTATTGCCACTCTATTTATATTCATCTTTGCAGCAAATCTTCTTGGACTTATTCCAGGATTCACCTCTCCTACAGCAAACATAAATACTCCACTTTCTATGGCAATCTGCACATTCTTCTATACGCACATAATAGGAGTAAAGTTTCACGGAATAAAGTATATAAAACACTTCTTAGGACCTATCTGGTGGCTTACACCACTTTATATGCCAATAGAGATCATAAGTCATTTTGCAAGGGTTCTTTCTCTTACTGTCCGACTCTTTGGTAACATATTTGGAAAAGAGCTTATCCTTTCAATCCTTTTTATGATTGCTGGTCTTTATCTTGCACCACTTCCAATACTTTTCTTAGGTCTTCTCGTAAGCTTTATTCAGGCTCTTATCTTTACTGTTCTTGCAATCCTTTATTTTGTCGGAGCAATGGAAGAGGCACATGAATAAAAGGAAGAAGGCCATATAAAAAAAAGAGAGGAGGTGTATTATGAGAAAGGGGTTGCTTATAGCTTCTCTTCTGCTTCTTTCTGCTTCATTAGCAGAAGCAGCTCAGGCTGTGGGAAAGGAGGTTGTCTGTGCTGCAGGACTTAAGATCTTTTCAGCAATTGCAATAGGATGTGGATTTGGAATCGGGATTGCTGCATTTGGAACAGGACTTGGGATGGGACATGCAATAAATGCTGCGCTTCAGGGAACTGCAAGGAATCCTGAAGCAGGCGGAAGGATTATGACGACAATGATCATTGGTCTTGCTCTTATTGAGTCTCTTTGTATTTATGCGCTGGTTATATGCTTTATCCTTGTCTTTAAGATTCCTGATCTCTCAAAGCTTTTTGACCTTATCCTGAAATCACTTGGTGGAGCATAAATCATTTAAGGGATGCCCTTTAGGGCATCCCTTAAAAACCTTCCTGTCCAAGAATCCGAATTGCATACATCTTCTGGTCTTCCTTCTGCCATAATCCTTCCACCAGCTTCTCCTCCTTCTGGACCAAGATCTATTATCCAGTCTGCATGCCATATTACATCCAGGTTATGCTCTATAATGACAACAGTATTTCCTGAATCAACAAGACGGTCTATTATTCTTAAAAGCCTTTTTATGTCAGAGTTATGAAGACCTAAGGTTGGTTCATCTATAAGATAAATTGTTCCAGAGCTTCCTTTTCCCATAAGCTCTTTTGCAATCTTCAGTCTCTGTGCTTCTCCTGCAGAAAGCTTATCAGCAGTCTGTCCAAGCCTTATATATCCAAGACCTATCTCTTTAAGTATTTCCAGTCTTTCTCTTATTGCCTTTATGTTCCTGAAAAACTCAAATGCCTGATCAACTGTCATATCAAGGACATCTGCTATATTCATTCCCTTATATCTTATCTCAAGGATGTCTTTCCTGAACCTTTTTCCACCACACTGATCACACCTTATGTATACATCTGGCAAAAAATCCATCTCAACCTTTATAACCCCTGCTCCCTTACATAGCTCACACCTTCCTCCTTCAGTGTTCAGACTGAATCTTTTTTCAGTAAATCCACGCTCTTTTGACTTTGGAAGGGCTGAAAAAAGCTTTCTTATATGATCAAATATCCCACAGTATGTTGCAGGATTTGAACGAGGATTCTTTCCTATTGGAGACTGATCCACATAGATCACCCTTTTTACAGAATCTTCCCCTTTAATGCTTCTGTATTTTCCCTCCTTCATCCTTCCGCCATGAAGTCTGTTATAAAGAGCAGGATACAGTATGTCTCTAAGGAGTGTGCTTTTTCCTGATCCAGAAGGACCTGTTATGCATGTAAATACTCCTAAGGGAATCCTTACATCTATTCCTTTGAGATTGTGTTCAGATGCTCCTTCAATGACGAGAAACCTTTCAGTCTTTCTTCTTTCCTTTTTCTCTTTTTTAAGAAAGAGATGTCTTCCTGTAAGTGTATCTGAACTTAGAAGCTCCTTAGGAGTTCCTTTAAATACAATTTCTCCTCCATCCTTTCCTGAAGAAGGACCAAGCTCTATAATGTAGTCTGACTGCATTATTATGCTTCTTTCGTGCTCTACTATGAGAACAGTATTTCCAAGTTCTTTTAGTTTTTTTATGCTTCTTATAAGCTTTTCACATTCTTTTGGATGAAGACCAACAGTTGGCTCGTCAAGTATGTAAAGGATTCCAGAAAGTGATAAATTTAGCTGAGAAGAAATCCTTAATCTCCTTTCTTCTCCAAGAGAAAGTGTTGGAAGAGGTCTGTCAATTGAAAGATAGCCTATGTCAAGATCAATCATGCTCTTGAGCCTTCTTTTTATTTCATAAACCACCCTTTCTGCTATCTTTTTTTCATTTTCAGAGAGTTTTAACTTTTCAAAAAATCCGTAAAGTTCTTCTGCAGACATAGAACAAAGATCAGTTATTGACCTTCCATCTATCCTTATACACTCAGAAATCTTCTTTAATCTCTTTCCATTACACTCTGGACATACATCATCATTGTAAGTCCCAATTCCTTTACAGAGAGGACATGCACCTTCTGGATTGTTAAAAGAAAAAAGAGAAGGTCTTATTTCAGGAAGGCTGAATCCACAAAGAGGACATACTGGTTTTTTTGAAAAAAATATCTCTCCTTCTCCTATAACATCAACAATAATGCTTCCATCAGAAAGAGAAAGTGCAAGTTCAACAGAATCTGTAAGTCTTTTTCTTATACCTTCCTTCAGTATGAGCCTGTCTATGAGCACATCTATTCTTTTTTCAGCTGTCTTTATTTCCTCATCCAAGGATCGTATTTCTCCACCTATCCTTACCCTTACAAAACCATCCCTTCTTAGTCTTTCTATGGCAGAATTAGGATCTTCACACAAAAGAGGAGAAAAAAGCTGAATTTTTTTTCCGTATCCAAGATCAAGGATCTTTTCAACTATCTTTTCCAAGGTAAGAAAACTTATCTGAAGATTGCATCTTGGACAGAATACCTTTCCTATCTTTGAAAAAAGAAGTCTGAGATAGTCATATATTTGTGTTATTGTTCCTACAGTAGATCTTGGATTCCTCTGTGATCCTCCCTGAATAAGGATGCATGGTGGAAGACCTTCTATAAGATCTACATCAGCAGCTTCTATCTGTTCTATAAAATAAGGACTTTTAAAGTAAGAAACAGAATCCATGAATCTTCTATATGCCTCACGATATATTGTATCAAACACAAGAGAAGACTTTCCTGATCCAGATGGACCTACAACTGTTATGATCTTTCCTTTTGGAATATCAACAGAGATGTTTTTTAGATTATTCTCCCTTGCTCCCCTTATCCTTATCATATCTTCTTTTTGAAATAAGGACAGCCATCCTTATAGCAGACTTAAGACTTTCTGGATCTGCTATTCCTTTTCCTGCAATGTCATATGCTGTTCCATGATCCACTGATGTCCTTACAATAGGAAGACCAAGTGTTATGTTTACTGCATCTGAAAAATGAAGAAGCTTAAGAGGAATTAGTCCCTGATCATGATACATACTTACAACGACATCAAACTCACCTTTTGCTGCCCTGAAATACAGAGTATCAGGTGGAAGAGGCCCATATATTTTCATATTCAGCCTTTTTTCTGCTTTTTTTATTGCTTTTGATATAACGGCTTCCTCATCTCCAAAAAGCCCTCCTTCTCCTGCATGTGGATTAAGGGCTGCTACAGCAATGCGAGGCTCTTTTATTCCAAAATCCTTTTTCATTGCCTCTGCTGTAATAATTATTGTCTTGTATACTGACTTTTCTGTAATAAGACGAGGGACATCTCTTAGAGCACAGTGAATTGTAACAAGACTTACTTTTAGTCTTTCTCCTGCAAGCATCATAACATAGTCTTTTGTTCCTGTAAGATGAGCTATAAAAGGAGTATGTCCATCAAAGCTATATCCTGCCTGATGCATAAGCCTTTTGCTTATAGGACATGTTACAATAGCAGATATCCTTTTTTTTACGGCAAGTTCTACTGCTTTTTCTATATAAAGGACCATTGCCCTTGCATGTTCTAAACTGGGAGATGCAGGCTTCCAGTCAAGTGAAGAAAGGCTTATAAGGTCAATTGTTCCTTTTTTTGAAAGAGCTTCAGAAGGATCAGATATTTCGTTTATAAAAATCCTTTCTCCGAATTTTTCTATTACTGAAGAGATTATTCTCTTGTCTCCTATTACAACTGGTCTGCATATCTCATATATTCTCCTGTCAGACAAAGCCTTTACAGTTATCTCTGGTCCTATTCCAGATGGATCACCAATTGTTATACCTATATATGGCTTAAACATAATTTGATTATATGATCCTCTTTTCTGATTGACAATGTTTTCATTTTGGATATATTTCTAAAATATAGAAGTGCCCCCGTAGCTCAGGTGGATAGAGCACCAGATTCCTAATCTGGTGGTCGCGTGTTCGAATCACGCCGGGGGCACTATCTTTTTTGTCTAAAAAAAAGCTCTTTCTGCTTAAGGAATGAATGAAAGAAATGGCAAGGTTTCAAGAGCCTCTTATGCCTCTTTCAATAGCAAAGCCAGGAGAAAGGCTTATTATAAGAGACATTATTGGAGGAAGAGGAATTACTGAAAGACTTTTGTCTATGGGAATAAGGATAGGTGATAAGATAGAGGTTATATCAAATATGGGATTTGGGAGGCTTATAATAGCAAAAGATCAGATAAGGATTGCTGTTGGAAGAGGTGTGGCAAATAAGATACTCGTTTCAAAGACAGAAGGTTAAACTATCTTTTGGAATATAGGAAGAAGAAAGTCCCTTATCTTTCTTATAAGTCTTTCAAAAGGGCTTTTGTATTCATACAATCTCCTTTCCCTTTCTGTAACAAGCTGAGGAGCAAATCTCAGCTTGTGTTTTATTATTGCAAGATTGTCGTCTTGAAGAAACCTCTTGTAGATGAGTCTCAATACTGGAAGATCAAATTCTTCTTTGTGTATAGCTGCCCCCCAGTCAATTATATATGGTCTTCCATCAGTTCCAAGTATGATGTTATTTGCTTTTTTTAAATCGCAGTGAACAACTCCCATCTTGTGGAATCTCCTTACAGTTGATTCAAGCTGATCAAAAAAGCTTTTTGGAAGAGGTGTTCCTTTTTTTATCTTTCCAAGTCTCACACCTTCTATTTTTTCAATAACAAGGGCAAGACCTTTAATGTTTCCATAAAACTTTGGAATCCCTTTTATCCTGCTCAGCTTCCTGTAAGCCTTTTCTTCTCTCCATATAAGAAGCCTTCCTATTGTGTTTCTAAAAAAGAATCCATTTTTCCTGTAATCCTTTACGATAAATCTTTTTCCATTCAGACTTATCTGCCATATAATTGGTCTTGTATTTGTTGGTCTTCTTATAATCTCAGCTTCCATAACCTCCTGTATGCCCAAATCCTCCATTTTTTCTTTTTGTTTCTGAAAGCTCTTCTTTCTGTGTTATTTTAGCATAAAATACTTTGCTTATTACGAGCTGTGCAATCCTGTCTCCTCTTTTTATCCTGAATGGCTTTTCTCCAAGATTTATAAGAAGGACTTTTATCTCTCCTCTATAGTCTGAATCAATTGTTCCTGGAGAATTGAGGACCGTTATTCCATATTCTGCTGCAAGACCACTTCTTGGTCTTACCTGTGCTTCAAATCCCTTAGGTATCTCAACAGAAATCCCTGTAGGGATAAGGATCCTTTCTCCAGGATTCAGAATCACTTCTGAATCAACAGCAGCATAAAGATCCATTCCAGATGATCCTTCTGTCATGTATGAAGGAAGAGGAAGGTCTTTTCCGTTTTCAAGTCTTTTTATTTTAACCTCCACAAACATATCTTCCACTTAGCTGTCCGCATGCTGCCATTATATCCTTTCCTTTGCTTTTTCTTATGATTGCTGTAAGGTTCCTTTCAAAAAGTATCTTCTGAAAAGCAAGAATCCTTTCTAAAGGAGGTGGAGAAAAATCTATCTGTGGACAGGGATTAAATGGAATAAGGTTTATCTTGCATTTTATTCCTTTTACAAGCTTACAAAGCCTTATAGCATCTTCATCACTGTCATTTACTCCATCTATGAGCACATATTCAAATGTGATCCTCCTTCTGTTTGAGAAAGGAAAACTTCTGCATGCAGAGATAAGTTCTTCAATGGGATATCTTCTGTTTATTGGCATAAGAAAGGATCTTGTTTTGTTTTCTGTTGCATTAAGTGAAACAGCAAGGTTTACATTTGTATCTTCACCAAGCCTTTTTATCTTTGGAACAATCCCACATGTAGATACAGATACTCTTCTGTGTGAGAAGTTCATTCCATGATTGCTTATAAAGACCTCTATAGCCTTCAATACAGAATCGTAGTTTTCAAGAGGTTCACCCATTCCCATAAATACGATATTTGTAAGTCTTGAAGGTTCAGACATCCTTCTTCTTACCTGTATTACCTGTTCAATTATCTCAGAAGCAGAAAGATTTCTTTTAAATCCCTGTTTTGCCGTAAAACAGAATCTGCATCCCATTGCACATCCTACCTGTGATGATACACAGACAGTAAAATATTCCTTTTCTGGAATGAGGACAGTTTCTATAAGATTTCCGTCTCTTAATCTAAACAAAAACTTTTCTGTTCCGTCTTCCTCTGATCTTACAGTCTGAACCAGCTGAAGAGGATTTAGATCTGCTTCTCTGTTTAGAAGCTCTCTCAGGCTTTTTGGAAGATCTGTCATCTGATCAAATGATGTGCTGAGCTTCTTAAAGATCCAGTGCCATATCTGTCTTGCTCTATATGGTTCGTATCCCTTTTCAGTAATCCATTCTTCAAGCTCTTTTAAGCTCAGGTTTTTTATGTCTATCATGGCTTCATCCTTCTTTTTTTTGCAATCTCCCAGACATAATCATAAAGATGAAGTCCTTTGCTTGATGCAATAATCTCTCCATCTTCTACTCCTATCTCACCTGCCATATATTCTTTAAGAAGCTGAATAGATGCAAGATTTGCAGGCATTCCATTCCAGAGATCCCATGATCTGAAATACACAAAAAAATGTAGTCTTCCATCCCTTATCCTCGTATCAATGAGTCTTAAGCATGGAGGATCTTTCATATATATACAGCTTGGATCTCCTACTGTCATGCATGCCTGATTCGTCTCAAAACCATCTTCCTTATACATACGAATAACTTCCTGTATCTGCTTTTCAAGATACTGACCATATGTATATTCTTCTTCTGGTCTTTTTACAGATGTCATAAGATATAAAAGATACCTGTTCAGGTATTCCTCACTTACAGGATTAGGGATTCCAAGGTGTGGAGGAATGTCTGGAAGGAGTGGTCTTGTCCCAGGATATTTGATCCTTATTACCACATAATCAAGTTCAAGCCTTTTCTGTCCTCTATAACTTCCCCTTTCTATCCTATACTCCCTTCCTTTTTCAAGGACCCTGTCTATGCACTGAAACCATGCATCAGGAATATCACGTGCTTCTATAAATTCTATATTCATCTTTCTTCTTCCTCCAGTCCTTTCAGTCTCAACCTAAGATAAGCATCTTGTGCTTTTTCGTTTTCAGGAGAGATCTCAAGTATCTTCTTATAGACCTTTATAGCCCTTTCGTATTCTCCTCTTTTTTCATAAATCCTTGCAAGCTGAAAAAGTGTATCTATGTCATCAGGTTTTATCTTTAGTATATTTTTTATCTCTGCTATTGCCAATGCATCTTTTTTGTTTTTAAGATAACAGAGCAGTAGATACTTCCTCAATGTAAGATCATCAGGATTATGTCTTATACCTCTGTTCAGAAGAGGAATTACCTTTTCACAACTTCCCTTTTTCCACATATATTCAAACACAAAATAGTATGGATCAGGAAGATCAGGATAAATAGAAATCAGGATCTTTGCTTCTTCGTATGCCATATCATCAAGGGATTTCTCTTTGTAGATGTGAAATAGGAGTTCGTGAGCATCTTTATCTTTTGGTCTTTTTTTCAGATATCTCTTTATATAACTCAGAGCATCATCAAGATTGTTTGATTCATATTCTAAGACAGCAAGATTATACAGAACTGTTGTATCTTCTGAAATTTTCAATATTTTTTTATATGCATCCCTGAGAGAATCTCTTTCTCCTTTTTTATCCAGGATCTTGCACAAAAGAAAAAGTGCCTCTAAGGAATCAGGTCTTCTTTTTAGTATATCCTTTACATAGTATTCTGCTTTTTCCAGATCTCCTTTTTCTAAGAAAGTATTTGCAAGTTTTATTTCTGTTTCTATGTCTTCTGGTTTAATTCTTGTTAATTTCAGGAGATAATCATTTGCCTTTTCTTCATTTCCTATGTTTTTATAAAGCTGAAACAGGTTATAATAGATCTGAGGTCCTTTTTTCCCCATATCAATTAAAGCCTCATAACATCTTATAGCCTCTCTGTATTTTTTCAAAGCAATGTAAAGTCCTGCAAGTCTTTCATATACAGATTCAGATCTTTCTCCAAGATTTAAGATTTCCTTATATTCCTCTATAGCTTTTCTTATGTCTTTTTTTTCAAACTGCTGTGCAAGTTTCAGTTTTAGCTCTAAAAGCAGATCTTTCTTTTTTGGAAAAAGAGAAAAAGCCTCATCTAAGTATTTTTCCTTTTCATAAACATCCTCTATTCCTTCATACCTTTCCAACCAGTCTTTAAAGAACGGCTTAACAATACAGTCAGTATAGCCTATAGGGATTTCTTTGAATTTTACATATATCCTGAACTTCTTTTTTGTATATATCCTTTCAGAAAAAAGAGGCATCTCCTTATATCTGAATGCTTCTATGTCAAGCTGGCTTGAATAAAGTCTCACATAGAGATTAAAAGGGACATCTGTATGGATTTCCAAAATCCTTAGTCTGTCTGAAGGATAAACCGTAAAACTTTCTTTGTTTAATATAGTCTTAAGCCTTCCATTTATTGAAATGACAAGAAAATCAAATCTGTGAGGAGAAGAGAATCTCTTCCAGATCCAGAAAGAATAAAGCAGGAGTAACATAAAAGACGAATAGATTATTATGCTTTTATAGAAGTCTTTTTTCTTTCTAAAAGACTCCAAATTCTTTTTCCCATATCAAAAGAATAGGACTTGCTACATATATGGAAGAATAAGTTCCTACGGTTATCCCTACAATCATTGCAAATGCAAAATCATGTATAACACTTCCTCCAAAAAGATAAAGTGCAATAACCACAATAAGTGTCGTTGATGATGTAAGGATTGTCCTGCTGAGTGTTTCATTTATGCTTCTGTTTATTATAAATGAGAAAGGCTTTTTCTTTATTTTCCTCAGGTTCTCTCTTATTCTGTCAAATACTATTATCGTATCATTCAAGGAATATCCTACGATTGTAAGAAGTGCAGCAACAATTGCAAGTGATATCTCTTTTTGAGTAATAAGGAATGCTCCTATGGTTATTGTTACATCGTGGATAAGAGCAATTATGGCACCAAGTGCATATCTGAGCTTTAATATAAAACAAAGGGCAATTGTCACACACATGGCAATCATTATAAGCCATGTTATTCTTATCCTGAAAAGTGAAGCAATATATACAGATCCTATAAGTGCTGCTGCCATAACAGCACTCATCATCCACTTCATCTCAAAGCGTCCAGATATGTATATTGCTATAAAGAGTATGGAATAAAAGATTGCAAGAAGTGCCTTCTGTTTCAGTTCTTTTCCTATCTTTGGTCCAACCATTTCAACCCTTCTTATCTCAAAACCTTTCCCAAATTTCTCCTTCAGTGCAACTTTTACATCCTCATAAATCCTTGTAAGCTCTTTTTCTTTTTTTCTTATCCTTATAAGATACTCTGAACTTCCTTTAAATTCTTGAATGATGCTATCTCCAAGTCCTATTCTCTTAAGAGCATCTCTTATATCATCTATCCTTTTCCTTTCATCAAATCTTACCTGAACTAATGCTCCTCCTGTAAAATCAACACCATATCTTGGTCCTCTTACTATAAGAAGGATGAGAGTAAGAAGTATAAGACTTCCTGAAAGAAGATAAGCAAATCTCCTTTTTCCTATGAAGTCTATATCTATGTCAGGTCTTATGATCTGCATACCAGAACTCCTTATATACTTACTTTCTTCATTCTTTTTATTCCATAAAGATAATCAAATATGATCCTTGAGATAAATATTGCGGTAAACATGCTTGCAATAATACCTATGCTAAGTGTTACAGCAAATCCTCTTATAGGTCCTGTCCCAAACTGAAAAAGTATAAGTGCTGCTATAAGTGTCGTAAGGTTTGCATCAAGTATTGTGACAGTTGCTCTTCTAAAACCAGTATCTATTGCTGCAAGAGGTCCTTTTCCAAGTCTAAGCTCTTCACGAATCCTTTCAAATATAAGAACATTTGCATCAACTGCCATTCCAACAGTAAGGATTATTCCAGCAATACCAGGAAGTGTAAGGGTTGCTCCAAAAAATGCTAATCCAGAAAGTATAAAGATGATATTCATAAAAAGGGAAAAGTCAGCAATTATTCCTGCAAGCTTATAATACAGAGCCATAAATATAACGACAGCTATCCCACCTATAATCGTTGCCTTTATCCCTTTTTCTATAGAATCCCTTCCAAGACTTGGTCCAACAGTCCTTTCCTCTATTACTTTTACTGGTGCAGGAAGTGCTCCTGCTCTTAAGACAATTGCAAGGTCATGTGCTTCTTCTATTGTAAATGCACCTGTGATTTGTGCCCTTCCTTCTGTAATCTTATCCTGAATGATAGGTGCAGAATAAACATTCTTGTCAAGGATTATGGCAAGTCTTTTGTGAAGGTTTTCTTCTGTAATCCTTGCAAATATCCTTGCACCTCTTGAGTCAAATGTAAGAAGGACATAAGGTTCATTTGTCCTTGGATCAATCTGAACACGAGCATCTGTTATGTATTCACCAGTAAGAAGTGTCCTTCTTTTAAGAAGATACGGTATCCTTATCTCTCTGCCCGTAACAGGATCTTTTTTTATCTGATAAAGGATCTCATCTCCTGGAGGAATCTTTCCTTTTAATGCTTCTTCAACAGAGTGTTCGTCATCTACGAGTTTAAATTCAAGCAGTGCTGTCTTTCCTATGAGCTTTATTGCCCTTTTTGGGTCCTTTAGACCAGGAAGTTGCACAAGTATGGTATTTTTCTGCTGTTTTCTTATATCAGGTTCAGCAACTCCAAACTGATCTATCCTGTTTCTTATAGTCTCAAGTGCTTGATCAACAGCCATATTCATTATCCTTTTCTTTGCCTCAGCAGTAAGAATCATTCTTATCCTTAATCCTTCCTTTTTTAGGTCAAAATCAGGATAATCCCTCTTTATAAGCTCTTCAATCTTTCCTATGTCCCTTTTTCCCATAAGGACTAAATCAATCCCATCTTCTCCTATCCTTTCTATCTTCCTGTATCTTATCCTTTTTTTCCTCATACTATACCTTAAGTCTTCTACCATCCTGTCTAAATAATTCTCAACTGCCTTTTTTACATCTACATCAAGGACAAGATGAATTCCACCTTTTAGGTCAAGTCCAAGATTTATTTTCTTCTTAGGAAGGATCTTTTTTAAGGAAGAAGGGATCTTTTCGTAAAAAGGTAAACTTGGAATAAGATAAATTATTGCAAAGATTATAGAAAAAACTGCTATAGCTGCCCTCCATTTTATTCCTTTCATTCTTCCTTCTCCTCTGATCCTCTACTCAACACATATGAAATAGACCCTTTCTGTACCTTTATTCTTACCTTTGGAGCTATCTCCAAAGTCACAGTATTTTCTGATATGCTTGTTATTGTTCCGTGAATTCCTCCAGCTGTAACGACCCTGTCTCCTTTTTTCAAGGAAGCAAGCATCTGCCTGTGCTGTTTTATCCTCTTCTGTTGAGGTCTTATAAGAAGGAAGTAGAAGATGAGGAATACGAGGATAAGTGGAACAAATATGCTCCAGAGAGATCCTTCCTGTTGATTTGCTCCCATTGCATAAGCTAAGGTTAACATATTACCCCTCCCTGTTTTTATAAAAATTTTCTCTAAATTCTAAGATCCTATCCTCTTTTATGGCTTTTCTTATCTGCTCCATAAGCCAGCTATAAAAAAACAGATTGTGTATTGTATTTAGCCTGTATACAAGAAGCTCTCTTGTTAAAAAAAGATGTCTCAGATATGCCCTTGAAAAATTTCTGCATGTATAACAATTACAGTCTTCTTCAATTGGTCTTTCGTCTTCTTTGTAGCAGGCATTTTTTATAACAATTTTTCCTTTTTTTGTAAAAAGTGTCCCATTTCTTGCATTTCTCGTAGGAATCACACAGTCAAACATATCAACTCCTTCAATAACTGCATCAATTATGTCTTCTGGCTTTCCAATACCCATAAGATAAACTGGTTTTTCTTCTGGAAGAAGAGGGACGGTCTCTCTGATAATCTTATCCCTTACAGACTTTTCTTCTCCAACAGAAAGCCCTCCTATTGCATATCCGTCAAAATCCATCTCAGTAAGTTCTCTAGCACTTTTTTCTCTAAGATCCATATATACGCCACCTTGAACAATTCCAAATATTGCCTGAGATCTTTCTTTTCCAAGTGCCTCTAAGGATCTTTTTGCCCAAGCAGTTGTCCTTTCTACTGACTTCTGTATATATTCCCTTTCAGCAGGATATGGTGCACATTCATCAAATGCCATGATTATGTCTGAGCCAAGAGATTTCTGAATTTCTATAGAAAGTTCAGGAGTCATAAAATGCTTTGATCCATCTATATGTGACTGAAAAATAACTCCTTCATCTGTTATCTTTCTGAGACGCGAAAGACTGAATACCTGAAATCCACCACTGTCTGTAAGAATAGGTCCATCCCAGTTCATGAACTTATGAAGACCACCAAGCCTTTCAATAAGCTTGTGTCCTGGTCTGAGATAAAGGTGATATGTATTTGAAAGAATTATCTTTACTCCAACTTCTCTTAGATCATCAGGAGAAAGACTCTTTACACATCCATATGTCCCTACAGGCATAAATACAGGAGTTTCAAAACTTCCATGTGGTGTATGTATTATTCCCAATCTTGCCCTTGTATTCCTTTCTTTATGAATCACCTGAAACCTTATCATTACTGAATAAACATAGCATCTCCATAACTAAAGAATCTATACTTTTTTTCTATTGCATGCCTGTATGCCCTTTTTATAAGATCAATCCCTGCAAATGCACATACAAGAAAAAGAAGAGAGCTTTTTGGAAGATGAAAATTTGTAATAAGTGCATCAACAACCCTGAACCTGAATCCAGGATATATGAGAAGATCAGTGTATCCTTCTGCCTCAACAACCTCTCCATATCTTTTTACAACAGTTTCAAGTGTCCTTACTACTGTTGTTCCAACTGCTATTACCCTTCCTCCCTTCTTTTTTGTCTCAGCTATAAGCTGAGCTGTCTCCTTTGAGACAGAAAAGTATTCCTTTCCAAGGTCATGCTTTCTTATGTCCTTTGTCTTTACAGGCTTAAATGTTCCATATCCTACATGAAGTGTAACAGATGTGATCTTTACTCCTTTTTTTAGGAGCTCTTTTATGAGTCTTTCAGAAAAATGAAGTCCTGCTGTTGGTGCAGCAACAGATCCTTTCTTCTTTGCAAATATCGTCTGATACCTTTCTCTGTCTATCTTATACAGAGGATCATCCTGTGATCTTTTTATATAAGGAGGAAGAGGAACTATTCCTTTTTCTTCAATGTATCTTTCAAGATCTCCTTCAATTCTGAATCTTATCCTCACTCTTCCATCCTCAAGTATTTCTTTTACCTCTCCCTCAACTCCATCAGGAAATATCAATCTTGTCCCTACTTTTGGTCTCTTTGTCTTAAGAAGACATATCCTTTCATCTCCTTCTCCTTCAAGAATAAGTAGCTCTGCTTTTCCACCAGTCTTCTTTTTTCCATAAAGTCTTGCAGGAATCACCTTTGAATCATTTACTACAATAAGATCTCCTTCTTTTACATATCTTGGAAGCTCAAAAAAGAAGCTATCTTCCCAAATCCCTCTGTCTCTGTAAACAACAAGAAGACGAGACTTATCTCTCTCTTCTAATGGCTTTTGTGCAATAAGCTCTTTTGGAAGATAAAAGTCATAGTCTTCTATGTTAAACATACCTGTATATTCCAAGGATACCCTCTAATGGATAACTGAAAACCGGTTCAAAGTCCTTTATCTTAGGAAATATCTTTCCGATTCCATATATAACAAGTATAGCAGATCTTTTTCCTCTTTTTCTTATAAGATCAGCAATCTCCTCATACATGAAAAGGTAAGTATAAAATATATCAAAGTCCTCTATGCTGAATCCTGTCTTCTGTTTTATTATTCCATATGTAGAAAGGTCTGTTGCATCTGCATGAAAAAGATAAATGTTCTTAGGTGGAAGAAGAAGTCTTTTCTTTTTAAGTTCTAAGACAAGCTCTTCTAAAAGTATCTTATAATCATCAAGTGACCAAT
Source organism: uncultured Desulfobacterales bacterium (assembly GCA_964513995.1). GTDB lineage: Bacteria > Desulfobacterota > DSM-4660 > Desulfatiglandales > JALVZP01 > CAZEOQ01. The sequence goes on from CAZEOQ010000004.1 coordinate 65,435, forward strand.
CATCTATCTCTATCCCAACAGATGCCTTACACAGATAGCTGAAAAATACATTTACTCTTCCATCTGCACAGCCAATGTCTAAGAAAACAGACTCCTTTGGTTTTATTATCCCTTCTTCTATCATCCTGTCAACTGATCTGTAGATTGTCATAAGATCAGACGACCTTTTGAATCCAAAGCGTCCATCCTCTCCAACTTTTCTTTTATCAAAGAATATCGCAACCTGATAAAGTGTCTTTTTTAAAAGATCCATTTTTTTACAATATACTCATGAAGCTTAAATGTAAGGCTTATAAAATCTCCCTCAATTTCTCTCAGCTTAGAAAGATCTTCCTTTCTAACACCTCTTTCTATCTTCTCGCATATGTAATTTATACAGATCACATGAGGAACTAAAAGCTTGCAGCCATCCTTTCCTAAGAAAAGACAGCTCCTTTCCTCTTCTCTGAATTCAGGAATATCACATCCAAGGATTGCATTTATAAATAAAAGAGCTTCATCAAACTTTTCTTCAATCCCTCTTCCACAACAAGATCCTCCTTCTTCCTTTTCACATCTCCTGCATATATCACTCATTCCAGATCTTATCATCAAATCTCTTCTTTCAGCTATCTTTTCTTTCAGCTCCTTTATTACACCTCTTACATAACTGTCACCCAATACCTCATCTTTTATCTTCTCATATACCCTTTTTACCCTTCTTATCCTTTCCTTTATCATCTTCCTCTTTCTCTTTTTAACTCCTCCACCTTCTTATTATAAAACTCTATCACTTCTTTTCTATCCAGCATTCCTATAAGCTCTGTATGATCCTCGTCTTTTACAACAGGAATCCTGTTTAGATTCTTAATCGTAAACTTCCTCATCACCTGATTTAGGTCCTCTGAAGGTGTGGTATATATTATATCCTTGTTTGCTATGTCCTTCATGACAACAATATTGTCTATCTCACTGTCAAACAGGACAGCTCTTACATCATTTATTGAAAATATCCCGGTAAGTTTGTTATCCTTGTTTACAACAGGAAAATACTGCTGACTGCTTTTTGTAAATATCTTTTTTTTGAATTCCTCAAAAGGCATATCTTCTGGAATAAGCTGAACTTTTCTGAGATATGGCATAAGATCCCTTACCCTTATCTGACTCAGGACATCAACAAAGAAGTCTCCTCTGTGAGCTCCTGATTCTAACTTATTCCTTACCTGTTTTATGTATATAGTCCATGGAGTTGAGAAAAGATATGTAAGGGAACATACAAGTAGACATGGAAGAAGAAGGTGATATGATCCTGTCATCTCACTTACGAATATTATCGTAGATATAGGTGCATTTGATACTCCTGCAAAAAATCCAGCCATTCCAACAACTACATATGCACCTGGACTGCTTACAACATCTGGCATAATCTGATGAAATATCTTTCCAACAGCTCCTCCAAGTGCACCTCCTATAACGACAGATGGTCCAAATACACCTCCACTTCCACCAGAACCAATTGAAAAAGATGTGGTAAGGATTTTTCCAAATGCTATAAAAAGGAGCATAAGGACAGGAAGCTTTTCTTCTATAGCCATCTGTGCATATCCGTATCCAAAAGAGAGTGTTTCTGGAAGGAAGTATCCTATGATTCCTGTAAAAAGTCCACCAATTGCTGGTTTAAGATGTGGAGCAATATTTATGGATTTTGCAAGAGCGTGAACCCCATAAAAGCATTTTACATAAAGATATCCTGCTCCAACAAGGACAAATGCAAGGACAGTGTAAGGAAAAAGCTCAACTGGATTGTTAAATACAAAATCAGGAGAAGAAAAAAGTGAACCCCATCCAAATACGAGACAAAAAAGGCAGTATGCAACAACAGATGCAATCCCTGCAGGAATAATTACCTCTGCTTCAAATTCTGGATCTCTGTATAGGACTTCTGCTGCAAAAAGTGCACCTGCAAGTGGTGCACGAAATATAGCACCAATTCCTGCACCCATTCCTGCAGCAAGCATTATCCTTCTTTCTCTTTCAGAAAGACCAAGCCTTGTTGCAAGAAATGATCCAAATCCTGCTCCAATCTGTGCAATAGGACCTTCTCTTCCTCCTGATCCACCAGTCGTAAGTGTTATTGCAGAGGCAATTGTCTTTATGATAGGAATTCTTCCTCTTATAAATCCTCCTTTTTCATGATATGCCTCTATTGCTGCATCTGTTCCATGACCTTCTGCCTCTGGTGCAAACCTGTATACTATCCATCCAGAAATAAGTCCTCCTGCTGCAGGAAGAAATATAAGAAGCCATTTTCTGAATGGTGTATCAGATGGTGGAAAAATGTGATCTTCTCCTGCTGGAGAAGGTGGTCTATATCCTGCAATAAGATCAAGGAAAAGATATTGTCCAAGCTGACATAGAAAGTGAAATACAATTGCTCCAAGTCCTGAAATGATTCCAATGATTATATAATAGAAGAAGCCACTTTCTGAAATCTTCCTTAAGATTCCTTTCACTCTGAACCTACTTCTCTCAGCTTTTCAAGAGATTCATCAGGTCCAAGAAGTATAAGGACATCACTGTCCTTTACAACGAATTTTCCCGTAGGAATAAGCTGAAGTCTGTCAGGGACCGTCTCCCTTACTGCAACGACCTGAACTCCGTATTTATTTATAAGATCCAGCTCCTTCAGGCTTTTTCCAATAAACTGCTTTGGAGGAACAAACTCAACGATACTGTATCCTCCAATTACTGGAAGATATTCAAGCATGTTTGGATTGTGAAGCTTTTCTGCAAGAGAATATGCAAGATCTTTTTCAGGGAAAAATACCTCTGTTGCACCAACCTTATAGAGGATCCTTCCATGAGGCTCATTCTTTGCTTTTGCAAGTATCCTTTTTACACCTATTTCACGAAGATTAAGTGTCGTAAGTATAGATGCACTCAGATCACCAATACACACTATAACTGCATCCATTTCTGTTATGTCAAGTGATTGAAGGACTTTTGGATCAGTTGCATCTGCTACGATTGCATGTGATACTTTATCCTTTATCTCCTGAATCCTTGATGGATTTATGTCCATGACAAGGACATCATGACCTTTTTCATAAAGTCTTGTTGCAAGATAATATCCAAAATTACCTATCCCTATTACAGAAAACTGCTTTTTTTTTGCCATTCCCCTATCCTACCATAATCTGCTCTTCTGCATAATAATATCTTTTTACCTCTTGCCTGCTTATGGCTATTGCTATGGCAAGAGGTCCAACCCTTCCTATGATCATTATAAATATAAGAATAAGCTTTCCTGTGCAACTCAAATCTGGTGTAATACCTGTAGAAAGACCGACTGTTCCAAATGCACTTATTGTTTCAAACATAAGATTCAGGAATCCTTTGTCAGATTCAGATATAAGAAGGAGCATAAGTCCTGAAATAACTACAGCAGTGCTTATCATAACAATACTTATTGACTTTGCTATTGTCTCTTTTGCTATTGTCCTTCTGAATGCATGAGGGTATTCATATCCTCTCAGTCTTGAAATTCCAAGAAGAAGAATACTTGCAAATGTCGTTGTCTTTATTCCTCCTCCACACGATCCAGGAGATGCACCAATGAACATAAGAAGGATAAGAAAAAAAAGTGTTGCATTTGTCATGTCCTCTATAGGGACAGTATTAAAGCCGGCTGTTCTTGCTGTTGTTGACTGAAAAAATCCTGCAAGGATCTTATATGGAACAGGAAGCCCTTTCAGTGTATTCTTCCATTCCATAAGCGTTATAATAGCTGTTCCTGAAAGAAGGAGGATAAGAGTAGTCGTTATTGCTATCTTTGAATGAAGGCTTAAAGAAGAAAACCTCTTTTTTTCCTTTATCTCAGATATAACGAGGAATCCTATTCCTCCAGAGATTATAAGAAGGCAGACAGTAAGGTTAAAAAAAAAGCTCCTTTGGAATCTGATAAAACTGTCTGAAAAAAGAGAAAATCCTGCATTACAAAAAGCACTTATAGAATGAAATAAAGAAAAGTATAAGGCGTTTAGGAAAGAGCATTTTTGGATAAAAAAGAAAAATATAAAAAGAAGAAGGAAGCCTGTGGTTTCTGCAATTAATGTAAGAGCTGCTATTCCTTTAATTATAGAAGGGAAACCTCTCCTTTCAGGTCTTGGAAAAAGTGTATCATGGACTGCTATCCTGTCTTTAAGACTTGGTCTTTTTCCCATCATAACGATAAACATGGTTGAGATTGTCATGATTCCAAGACCACCTGCCTGGATAAGTATGAGAACAACTGACTGTCCAAATTTTGAAAGATCTCTTCCTATGTCCAGAACAGTAAGACCTGTTACACATACTGCTGATGTTGCTGTAAAAAGTGCATCTATAAATGATATGGATCTTCCAGAAGATGAGACAGGGAGAATGAGTAAAAAAGCACCTATAAGACTTGCAACAATAAAGCTAAGAATTATGGATCTTTCAGGGCGAGAGATCATTCTATTTCCATCTTCAGTCTTCTTGTCATAAGCTCTCTTACTGCCTCTTTTGGATCTTTTCCTTCATAAAGGATCCTGTATACCTGTTCTGTTATAGGCATCTCTACATTCATCCTTTTTGAAAGCTCATAAGCAGATCTTGTAGTCCTTATCCCTTCTGCAACCATCTTCATACCTTTTACAATCTGTTCAAGCCTCATTCCTTTTCCTATCTTAAGTCCTACGGTTCTGTTTCTGCTGAGATCACCAGTGCAGGTAAGGACAAGATCACCAACTCCTGCAAGTCCAGAAAATGTTCTTGGATCTGCTCCCATAGCTTCTCCAAGACGGATTATCTCTGCAAGTCCCCTTGTTATAAGAGCAGCCCTTGCATTACTTCCAAACTCAAGTCCATCTGACACTCCTGCAGCAATTGCTATTACATTTTTCAGGGCTCCACCAAGCTGTGCACCAATTATGTCCTTGATAAGATATACCCTGAAGTATTCTGTATAAAATATCTTCTGAAGCTCCTTTCCAAGAGAAACATCATTGCATGCAACTGTTACAGCAGTTGGACACCTTCTTGCAACTTCTTTTGCAAATGAAGGTCCTGCAATACATGCAAAGTATTTTTTTGGGTCAAGTTCAAGGACATCTTCCATAATCTGTGAAGAAAGCATAAGTGTTTTATTTTCTATTCCTTTTGTTGCAAATACAAGAGGGATTCCTTCAGAAAGATATGGCTTTAGCTTCAGAAGGACATCTCTTAAGACATGTGATGGAACAGCAATAACAAGGAGATCTTTTCTGTAAAGGGCTTCTTCAAATGAAGAAACAGGATTTATCCTTTCAGAAAGCTTTATTTCTGGAAGAAATACTTTATTTTCCCTTTCTTCCTTTATCTGTTTCAGGACCTCCTCTTCTCTTACCCAGAGATCTATCCTGAATCCCTTTTCTGCAAGAAGATTTGCAAGTGTTGTTCCCCAGCTTCCTGCACCAATAACTGCTATCCTCACAGCTATTCCTCCACAATCTTTGCAGCATCTACAACTTTCTCATCATCTCCAAGCTGAATAAGTCTTATACCCTGTGTATTTCTTCCCTGAACAGATATATCCTTTACCTTCATCTTTATAAGCATTCCCTTATCAGTAATAAGCATGATCTGATCCTTTTCCTTTACATGACCAGAATATACCACGAGTCCATTCCTTTCCTTTACCTTTAGTGTAATAACTCCTTTTCCTCCTCTTCCTTGAACAGGATATTCTTTCAGTTCAGTCCTTTTTCCATATCCATTTTCTGTAATCGTAAGTATGTATCCCTGATCCTCCTTTATTATCTCCATATCTACCACTTCATCCTTATCCTCAAGCCTTATTCCTATTACACCAGAAGCAGTCCTTCCTGTTTCACTTATCTGACTGCTTTTGAAACGTATAGCCTTTCCAAGCTTTGTGCTTAGAAATACATCTTCATCTGCTCTGATTGTTTTTACTCCTATAAGGCTATCATCTTCTTTTAACTTTATAGCCTGGATTCCATCTGACTTTATTTTGCTAAAAAGACTCAGCTTTGTCTTTTTTACGATCCCTTTTTTCGTTGCAAATATAAGATACTCCTCCTCAGAAAACTCCCTTACAGGAATCACAGCATCAATTCTTTCTCCTTCCTTAAGTCTCAGAAGATTCACTATTGCCTTTCCACGAGATGTCCTTCCCTCTTCTGGAATCTCATAAACCTTTTTGCTGAATGCCCTTCCTCTGTTTGTAAAGAAAAGAAGTGTATCATGTGCAAGTGCAAGAAACATGTGTTCTATGAAGTCTCCATCCTTTATCTTTGCTCCAAGAAGACCTTTTCCTCCTCTTTTCTGAGTCCTGTATGTGCTTGCTGGAGTCCTTTTTATGTATCCTCTATGAGTTATCGTTACGACCATCTCTTCATTTTCAATAAGATCCTCTGCTTCTATTTCAGCATCCTTTGAAGCAATTATCTTTGTCCTCCTTTCATCTCCATATTTTTCCTTTATCCTTCTTGTCTCCTCCTTTATTATCTCAAGAATAAGCTTTGGATTTGAAAGAATTTCTCTGTATCTTGAAATGTCTTTCATAAGCTGTCTGTATTCAGCATCTATCTTTTCTCTCTCAAGTCCCGTAAGTCTCTGAAGTGTCATGTCAAGTATTGCCTGTGCCTGTTCATCTGTAAGTCCAAGCTCTTTTATAATTCTTCTTTTTGCCTCTTTTGGATCAGATGAGCTTTTTATAAGCCTTATTACTTTTTCAAGACTCATAAGTGCTTTTCTCATTCCTTCAAGTATATGCGCCCTTTTTTCTGCTTTCTTTAGCTCATACAATGTCCTTCTTCTTATCACTTCCCTTCTGTGAAGTATAAAATGCTCAAGTATCTGTTTCAGGTTAAGAATTTCTGGTCTTCCATTTACAATTGCAAGCATAATTATTCCAAAAGATACCTCCATCTGAGTGAACTTATAGAGCCTGTTAAGAATTACCTGAGGATTTACATCCTTTTTCAGTTCTATAACTATCCTTATTCCTTCTTTATTTGACTCATCCCTTATGTCAGTTATTCCCTCAAGCTTTTTCTCTCTTACAAGCTCTCCAATTCTTTCAACAAGCTTTACTTTGTTCACCTGATATGGAATCTCTGTAATGATTATCCTGTTCCTTTTTTTTCCTTTTTCTATATGTGCCTTTGCCCTTATCTTTATTATCCCTTTTCCAGTCTTATATGCCTCCTTTATCCCTTTTCTTCCTATGATGAATCCTGCTGTTGGGAAATCAGGTCCAAGGATTATCTTCATAAGCTCATCTACGCTTGTATCAGGATCATCTATGAGCTTTATCAGTGCATCACACACTTCACGAAGATTATGAGGAGGAATGTTTGTTGCCATTCCTACTGCAATTCCTGATGAACCATTTATGAGGAGATTTGGGATTGTTGTTGGAAGGACAGTTGGCTCCATAAGTGTTCCATCATAGTTTGGGACAAAGTCAACGGTGTCTTTTTCTATGTCTAAAAGAAAGTCCTTTGCCATTTCTGTCATTCTCACTTCTGTATAGCGCATTGCAGCAGGTGGATCTCCATCAATTGAACCAAAGTTTCCCTGTCCGTCAATAAGAGGATATCTCATTGAAAAGTCCTGTGCCATCCTTACAATTGCATCATATACTGGTGCATCTCCATGTGGATGATATTTTCCTATTACATCTCCAACGATCCTTGCAGACTTCTTATATGGTCTGTCAGGGAAATTTCTCATCTCATACATACTGTAAAGGATTCTTCTGTGAACTGGCTTAAGTCCATCCCTTACATCAGGTATAGCCCTTCCAATTATTACACTTAAGGAATATTCAAGATAAGATCTTTTCAGCTCTTCTTCTATGCTTACTACTTCTATGTTTGCCATTTCTTCCATCCTTTTTCCCTCCTTTTTATGATGCAAATACTGCAGCCATCTGAAATATTGGAAGATACATTGAAATTACAAGACCTCCTATTGTTCCTCCAAGAAATACAATAAGTATTGGCTCAATCATAGAACTTAATGCCTCAACTGTTGCATCTACTTCCTGCTCATAAAATTCTGCTATCTTTGAAAGCATCTTATCAAGTTCACCTGTTGCCTCACCTACTGCTATCATCTGAACTACCATAGGTGGAAATATGGGATGTTCTAAAAGAAGCTCTGCAATTGAAAATCCTTCTGCTATACCTGATTTTACATCAAGTATAGCTTCTTCAATAACTGAATTTCCAGCGGTCTTTGAAACTATGTCAAGTGCTTCAAGGATCGGAACTCCACTTTTTACCATTGTGCTAAATGTTCTGGTAAATCTTGCTATACAGCTTTTTTTTATAAGCTCACCAAATACAGGAAGTCTGAGTGCAAGGGCATCTGTTATGTATCTTCCTTTTTTTGTTCTTCTTATCTGTTTAAAGACGAAAAATAAAGCAGCAGTCATTGCTATCATATAATGTATATGTGACTTTACAAAATGACTCATTCTTATAACCATCTGTGTTGGAAGAGGAAGTGCCATTCCTGCTTCAGAAAACATCTTCTCAAACACAGGAATAACAAATGTCATTATTATTGCCACAACAATTATCGCTATTGCTATAACAACTGCTGGATATGTAAGAGCTCCTTTTACTTTTGATTTTATCTTTTCAAGCTTTTCAAGATATTCTGCAAGTCTTTGAAGAACAACCTCAAGTGTTCCACCTGCTTCTCCAGCAGATACAAGGCTTACATAAAGCCTGTCAAATACATCTGGATGCTTTGAAAGGGCTTCTCCAAGACTTTTTCCTTCCTTTTCCACATCATCTATTATCTGTTTCAGGATCTTTTTGAATGTTATGTTCTCTGTCTGATCTGCAAGGATACTTAGTCCTTGAACAACAGGAAGACCAGCTTCTACCATGGTAGAAAACTGCCTCGTAAATACAACAACATCCTTTGTCTTTACCTTTGGCTGAAGGAATGGAACATATTCAGAAAGATCTTTTGGTTTCTCTTTTATCTTTATAAGTCTCAGTCTTCTTCTTCTAAGCTGTGCTCTTACAATCCTTTCATCTGCTGCCTCCATTTCACCTTTTATGATTCTTCCTCTTTGAGTTTCTGCAACCCAGCTGTAAACTGGCATAAAAAAATCCCTTTCTGTTTTTTTCAAATAAAATTATTTTATTAAAAATTGCTTGTCAATTTTCTTTAGTTTATATTATTGATGCTATAGTAGAATTTGTCTGCTGGAGCGATAATCCGTCGTGCAGGAGATGAAGCAAAAGAAGGAGGCTTGCAGAAATGAAGATCCTAAGGATAAAAGAGCTTTCTGCTGAAGAAAAAAGAAGGATCCTTGAAAGATCAATGATTGATATAAGTTCTGTATATGATGAAGTAAGGAGGATAATAGAAGATGTAAGAAAAAGAGGAAACAAAGCAATAGAGGATCAGCATGAAAGGTTTTTTGGAGAAAAGATCCTGGAAGAAGAGCTTGAGGTAAAAAAAGAAGAGATAGAAGATGCATACAGAAAGGTTGATCCTGAGATAATAGAAAGTCTTAAAAATTCAGCAAGGAACATAAAGGTATTTCATGAAGCACAGATTGAAAAACAGATGTGGATAAAAGAAGTAGAAAGAGGAATACTTGCAGGAAGGATGACTGTTCCAATAGAAAAAGTTGGCTGTTATGTCCCTGGTGGAAGAGCAATATATCCAAGTTCACTTCTTATGACAGCAATTCCAGCAAAGGTTGCAGGAGTAAAGGAAGTTATTGTTACAACCCCACCAAAAAAAGGAAAAAAAGTTGATCCCCTTATTCTTGTCTCAGCAGATATAGCAGGTGTTGACAGGATCTTTAAGATAGGAGGACCATGGGCTATTGCTGCACTTGCATTTGGGACAGAGACTGTTCCAAAAGTAGAGAAGATCGTTGGTCCTGGAAATATATATGTAACAGCAGCAAAGCTTATTCTTTATGGAAAGGTAAGTATTGATCTTCCTGCAGGACCAAGTGAGATACTTATCATAGCAGACAAGGATCAGGATCCAAAGTGGATTGCAACAGATCTTTTATCCCAGCTTGAACATGATCCAGATTCATCTGCAGTCCTTATAACAGATTCTGAAAAGCTTGCAAATGATGTATACAGGATAATAGAAAAAAGCTATGAAAGACTTCCAAGAAAAGACATACTTTCCTCATCTCTAAAAAAATACTCATACATACTCATATCAGAAGATCTTGATGAGGCAATAAGATTTGCAAATGAATATGCTCCAGAACACATCCAGATCATGACAAAAGATCCATTCCTTATACTTCCAAAGATAAGGAATGCAGGATCCATCTTTCTCGGTCCATACAGCCCTGTCCCTGCAGGAGATTATGCATCTGGAACAAATCATGTTCTTCCTACAGGAGGAAGTGCAAAAGGATTTTCAGGACTTTCTGTGGATGACTTCCTGAAAAGGATCACCTTTCAGTATATAACAAAACAGGGACTTATGAGTATAAAAGATACGGTTATAAGACTGGCTGAAAAGGAAGGTCTTCCACTTCATGCTCAGTCAATAAAAATAAGGTTTAGAGATGATTAAAAAAGAGGCTCTGGAAGAGCTAAAAGAGATCGTTGGAAAGGATGGGTTTATTGATAAAATGCCAGAGCTTATTTCCTATTCGTATGACGCAACAACTGATTGGAAAAAGGTTCCTGACATAGTCCTTTTTCCAAAAAACAAGGAGCAGATCTCAAGAATAATGAAGGTTGCATACAGGTATGAGATACCTGTTACTGTAAGAGGTGCAGGGACAAATGTATCAGGTGGATCAATCCCCATAAAAGGAGGAATTGTTCTTTGCACAACAAGGATGAACAGGATAATTGAGCTTGATAAAGAGAACCTATATGTAAAGGTAGAAGCTGGAGTAGTTCTGAATGATCTTTATGAGTTTTTGAAAAAACACGGGCTCTTTTTTCCTCCAGACCCACAGAGCTATCTTGCAGCAACTGTTGGTGGATGCGTTTCTGAAAATTCAGGAGGTCCATATGCAGTAAAATACGGTGTCTTTAAACATTATCTACTTGGGCTTACATGCATCCTTCCAGATGGAACACTGATTGAACTTGGTGGAAGGACAATGAAAAATGTCACAGGATATGATCTTCCACAGCTCATATGTGGATCAGAAGGAACACTTGCAATAATTGCAGATGTTACACTTCGCGTCATACCCCTTCCTGAATCAAGAAAGACAATAATTTCTGCATTCAGAGATGTTATAGATTCTGGAAGGGTTGTAAGCAGGGTCATATCAGAAGGAATAATTCCTGCAAAGATAGAGCTTATTGACAACTGGATCATAAGAAGGATTGAAGAAACAGATCCTATAGGTCTTCCAATAGAAGCAGATTCTGTCCTTATGTTTGAAGTAGATGGAAGAAGAGAGGCTGTTAAAAGAGAAGCTGATCAGATAATAAAAATTTGCAGGAAAGAGGGAGCAATAAAGATAGAAAGTGCTGAAGAAAAGGAAGCTGAAAGATTCTGGAATGCAAGAAGAAAAGGATTTTCCATGATATTTTCTCGTGCAAGGACTGTTATAGCAGAAGATGTTGTTGTTCCACCAAAAAGACTCCCTGATCTTATTCTGAAAATAAAAGACATAGCAAAAAGGTATAAATTGCAGATCGTGCTTATTGGACATGCAGGTGATGGTAATCTTCATCCAAGTATCCTTACAGACAGATCTGACACTGATCATTACAGGAGAGCACAAAAGGCTTCTGAAGAGATATTCCAGTGTGCAATAGAGCTTGGAGGAGCAATATCTGGTGAGCATGGAATAGGACTTGAAAAAAGAAGGTTTCTGAAAAAGATCCTTCCTGAAAGGGAACTCAGGCTTCTAAGGGAAATAAAAAAAGTATTTGATCCAAAAGGAATACTTAATCCAGGAAAGATATGGTAAAGGATGCTGAAAGATGTATGAAGTGTGGTTTTTGTATGTCTGTATGTCCTGTTTATTCTGCAGATCACATAGAAGCACATGTTGCAAGAGGAAGAAATGTCCTTATAAGCATGGATCTTCCAGAAAGATCCTACAAAGATGTCCTTTCATTCTGTCTTCTTTGCAAAAGATGTGAGGCAGTATGTCCAGCAAAAGTTCCCAGTGCGGATATAACGATTCGGGCAAGGGAAAGACTTGTAAAAGAAAGAGGTCTTGGAATAGTTCAGTTCATAATATACAGGATTCTTCTCTTTAGAAGAGATCTCCTTGCAAGAATCCTTTATCTTCTTTCAAAGATCCCCCGATTTTCCTTAAAAGATGCACCTTTTTTAAGACACATGGCTGACAGCTACTTTATTTTTTTTAAGGAAGTCTTAATTCCAAAGCTTTCTGTCCCTTTTCTTTCAAAAAGGATAAAGAAGGTAGAAGGCTCTGGAGAAAAGATTGCCGTATTTCCTGGATGTTCATTTGAGTTTTTCTTTTCTTACATAGGAGAAAAGATATTCCTTTTTCTCAGCAAAAATGGATACCTTCCAGAATATCCTTCTGAAACAGGCTGTTGTGGATTTCCCATATATGTTGCAGGAGACATAGATACGGCAAAAAAGCTTGCAAAAAAAAACATTGATGCACTTCTTGGATATGAAAAGATCGTTACAGGATGTGCAACATGTGCTTCTGCACTTAAGGGATACAGAGATTGGTTTGAGGAAAAGGAATGGAAGGAAAAAGCAGAGGAAATTTCAAAAAAAGTTATGGTTCTTTCTGAATTCATAGTAAAAGAAGGAATAGAACCTGAAAGCAGATTAAAAGATGTAACTGTTTCATATCATGATCCATGTCACTTAAAGTGGCATCAGGGGATATACATAGAACCAAGACAGGTTATAAAAAGGATGAAGGAAGTAAAGTTTCTGGAAATTCCTGACATCTGCTGTGGACTTGGAGGGGCATTTGGAATAATCCACAGAGATGTAAGTCTTAAGATACAGAAGAAAAGAATGGAGTCAATAAAAGAAGTTTCACCTCAGATAATAGCTACAGAATGTCCAGGATGTCTTCTTCAGCTTCAGGATGGAGTAAGAAGATTTGGTATTAAAGCAAGAGTAGTTCATCTCGTTGAATTATTGATGAATGGAAGATGAGGCTTTAATTTCTTACAGAAACAGCCTTCTGGAAAAGAGAGCTTTGTTACTTCAGATAAAGACAACGAATTGAACAGATCTATTGAAGAGTTTAAAAAAATGCGCCCGGCAGGATTCGAACCTGCGACCTTTGGATTCGTAGTCCAACGCTCTGTCCAGCTGAGCTACGGGCGCATTTTTTCTAATTCTACTACAAAAAATTCTTCTATACAAGAAGATGCAGATTCCCTATTTTTACATTCCTGAGTCCTGCCTTTTTTGCCTCAAAATAACACTCCTCAGCAAAATGCTTTGATATAAATCCAAGATCTTTCATGAAGAAGTGTGGATAAAATGCAAGGAGACTATAAGGGATTTCTGGATCTATGTTTGCAATGAATCTTGCTATATTTCTCACTTCTTCCACATCTATATATCCTGGAACAAGAAGTGTGCTTGCAACAAGAGGAGGTGGCTCTCTTCTTTCTTTTAACATAGATGCTGCATACTGAAAGTTGCTGAGTGTTCTTTTGTTTGTAACTCCTGTAAGTGCAATATGAAGATTTTCATTCCATGCCTTAAGGTCAAACTTTATTGTTCCACCAGACTGAACAGAAAGCCTCATCATCTCTTTCAAAAGCCTTCTGTTCATAGATCCATTCGTCTCCCAGCATATCCTCAAAATCCTTCCCTTTTTCCTTTCAAGTGCAATCCTTGAAAGCTTTATTGCAAATGGAAGCTGTGGTGTTGGATCTCCTCCAAAATAACAGATGCATGATACCTTCTCATCTATGTCTGAAAGGACATCTTCCAGTGTCCTTTTTTCTGGAAGAAGTGTTTCCTTTCTATAGTGCCAGTTCTGGCAATAAAGACAGTTGAATGAGCATGCATGAAAAAATACAGCAAGATTTTTGTATCCATACTCAGGACCATTCCTGTATGCATATTTTGGATATCCTGCTCCTTTTCCTCCAGCACATACCCAGTCTGCTACACAGTTTGTTGGAAGTGGATCATGATACCATGAAAGCTTTGCTTCATTTGAGCTATGTTTATCAAGTCCGCAGTATCCTATATCTTTTGTCTTACATTCGTTGACACATATCTTGCATCTTCTTCCATCTTTTTCTTTTGGAGGAAAAGGTGGAAGACCAAATATTTCTCTGCTCTTTCTGTGTGCTTCAAGTGCAATAGGAATTGCAAGCTCTGGTTTTTTTCTTATGCATGAAAGGCATACCTTGAGTGATTCAGATATCTCAGGAGATTCTTTTCCACAGATCTTACACCTCATTTTCCATCTTCCTTATTATATCCTCTGCCTCTTTTATGTCAGATTCCTTTATCTTTTCTTCATTCTTGCAGAATGAACATCTTATTATCCCTTTTCTTTTTAAAAGCTCCTTTGTAATCTTTACGGGATTCTTTTTTATAATTGAATAAAGCCTTTTTAGAAGAGTTCCTTTTTCCAGAATTGAAAGATTATCCTTTTCTTCATCTATCTGAATTATCTCTTTCCACACATGCGGAACAAGGTTTGCACTAACTGATACAACTCCTGTTTTGTTTGGATAATCCAAAAAGAACCCCTCGTCTCCATCATATATCCTAAAAGAAGCTCTTTCTTTTACAGCTCTTTGATAATTCAGTGCCCTTTTTATGCTTCCAAAAAATATAAGACCAGCTATTTTTTCTATCTTTGAGAGCTTTTTCAGAACAGATGTCCTTATGTTTTTTCTTCTAAAGTGTCCTTTTACCTTTTCTACGATCTTTGGATTATTATAAAGGACAAAAGGATATGAACTTATAGCTGTCATCCTGTGATACATAGAAGGAAGTCCTCTGTTTCCGTGATAATAAAGAGGAGAATCTACCCAGAATATCTTTCCAGAATATGAAGCCTCTTTTATCGTCTTTTGAAAAATAATGATGTTTCTTTTTGTATCATCTTCTGTATCCTCTGTTATGTAAACAAAAAGAGGAATATTTTCAGAGACTGAATAAAGAAGCCTTTTAAGTATCTCGTTTTTTTCCTGAATTGTAAGACTTTGAGCCTCTCCTGCTTCTGGGCTAAAAAGAAGGATCCCATCAGAATATCTTTTTATTCTTTCTATAAGATTCAGGAAGCTTTCACTGTCAAAAGAAAGCATTTCGTCCATTGGAATAACAAGATCAACTATCAGACCTTTTGGAAGGTATTCCTGCATTTATCCTGAACTCCTCTTTTTCCAGGATGTCATAAAGGTGAATTATACCTTTTACACGACCAATATCGTCTATAATGACAAGATGAGTTATTCCATAAGATCCCATAATTGCCAGAGCTTCTGTTATACTCTTATTTTCGTCTATAATCTTTGGAGACTTTGTCATTATCTGCTCTACCTTCATATCCTGTATTTCTCCATATTTGAGAAGAGCCCTTCTTATATCTCCATCACAGATTATTCCTGCAAGTCTTTCATCATCCTTTACGACAACAGTTGCTCCTATCTTTTTTCTTTCAATCTCCTTTATTGCATCCTTTATAAGTGTTCCGACCTTTACTTTTGGAATCCTTTCTCCCCTGATCATTATGTCCTTTACCCTGCTTGAAAGTCTTTCTCCAAGAGATCCTCCTGGATGATATCTCTTAAAGTCCTCCTTTGTAAAATTCCTTTTTTTCATAAGTGCAACTGCAAGTGCATCTCCCATTGCAAGTGCTGCAGTGGTGCTTGCTGTAGGAGCAAGTCCCATTGGACATGCTTCCCTTTCTACTCCACAGTCTATTACAATATCACACAGCTTTGCCATAGGAGAACTTAGGTCTCCAGTAAATCCTATAATCTTTACTCCCATCCTTTTCAGGATCGGAAGAATCCTGTTTATCTCAGCAGTCCTTCCTCCATTTGATATAGCAATGACTATGTCGTCCTTTGTAACCATTCCAAGATCACCATGAACAGCCTCTGCTGGATGAAGGAAGAAAGAAGGTGTTCCTGTGCTGTTCAGTGTTGCTGAAATCTTTCTTGCAACAAGTCCTGATTTCCCCATTCCAGTAAGGATTACCCTCCCACTTGAATTAAGTATTGCATCTACTGCCTTCTCAAACTCATCACCTATCTTTTCTACAAGATTCAGTATTGCTTCTGCCTCAATTCTCAAGACCTGTTTTGCATTCTCAACCGTGCTCATCCTGTAATTTTCTTACAGATCTGAAGATATTCTTTTGCCTGAGGAGAAAAAGGAAATTTTTCAAAACAGGATATGGCGTCCTGAATCCTTCCTTCATTCATATAGCTTATTCCAAGACAGATATGAAGCTCCTCACTTTTTGGAAAATAACCTATCCCTTCTTCAAGGATCTCTATTGCTTCTTTATTCCTTCCCATCATCTGAAGAAGTGATCCAAGTCCAAGATATGCCCTTTGATTTGGAGCATAACTTAAAGATGCTCTGTAAAGCTTTTCAGCAACCTTTTCCTTATCAGGAATGTTCATCCTTGAATAATCTCCATGACTGAATGTCATTGCAAGTCTTGAAAGAAAGTCTGCATGTTTTTCATAAAGGTCTTTTCTGTCTATAAGTAAAAGAGATTCTGCAAATTCTGGAAGACTCCTGTAAAATTCATCTCTCAGTCTTTTTCCAAATTCAAGTATAAGCTCCTTTGAAAGACTTCTGTCAATCTCCCAATACATGATCCCTTCAATCCTGTTCAGCCATACATCATCATCTATTCCAAGCTTTTTTATACTTTCATAAAGCTGTGTTCCAGGAAATATGTCAAGTATGTAAAACATACAGCTAAGAGGTTTTATCTTATGAATAAGATCTATCGTCTCATTTATTGTTTCCCAGCTTTCTGTTGGAGAGCCATATATGAAGTATGCCCTTGGAAGTATTCCGTATCTTCTCGTAAGATCAAATGCCCTGAGTATATTTTCTGTATCTAACGGCTTTCCAAGGATCTTTCTTATCCTTTCTGATCCACTTTCCACACCATAGCTTATCTGGATGCATCCTGCTTTTCTCATCCAAAAAAGGACATCTTCGTCAACACAATCAACCCTTGATATTGCATACCATGATATCTCAAGCTTCCTTTTTATTATCTCCTTGCATATGTCTATTGCCCTTTCTTTTTTTATCGTAAGATTGTCATCAGAAAAATAGAAAAAGTCTATTCCTTTTCTGTAAAGGATCTCTATTTCATCTACGAAATTTTTTGGAGACCTGAACCTTACCTTCCTTTCCCAAAAAAGTGGTGAACCACAGAATATGCAATTCCATGGACATCCACGACTTGATATTACATGTCTGTATGTAAAGTATCTTGAAGGAATGGGAATTGAGTCAAGATCAGAAATGAGCTTTCTTTTTTCTGTCTTAAATGGCTTTCCATTCTTTCTAAAAGCAATCCCTTTTATCTCATGCTCTTTTTTCCCTTTTTCTATATCCCTTAAAAGCTCAAGAAATGTATATTCTGCTTCTCCAAGAAGGATATAGTCAACAGAAGGGAAATTCTTAAGGAAGTGCTTCCAGAGAAATGTTGCGCTTGGTCCTCCAAAAACAATCTTTATCTTTGGATCTATCTTTTTTGCAATCTCTGATATCTCTATTGCTGACCATCTGTTTGCATTAAGAACTGAAAATCCTATTATGTCAGGTCCTATCTTCCTTATCTCTTCTTCTATATATCCCCTTTCCTTTTCCTCGTACCAGTTTATTATCTCAACATCATATCCATTTTCCTTAAGGACTGATGCAACATAGTATATCCCAATAGGAGGAACTTTTATGTCTTCTTCGTAAAATACCCTTTTTTCAAGGGGATAGGAATATACGAGGAGGATCTTCATATCTGGAAAAGGCTGAGCTGTTTTGCAAAAATCTTTTTCTTCTTTTCCATCTTTTCACTTTTTACGATATCTTCTGGAATCTCTTTTATAAAAGGAGACGGAGAACTTTTTATGATCCTTCCATTAATCCTTCTCCTTTTTGCACATGAAAGTATAAGAAGGTCTTTTGCCCTTGTCATTCCTACATAAAAAAGTCTTTTTTCCTCTTCTTCTTCTGCATCCCTGTAAGGAATTATCCCATCCTCCAATCCTATTATAAACACCACCTTCCATTCAAGTCCTTTTGATGCATGAATCGTCATAAGAGATACCCTGTCTCCTTTTAGCTGAAGGTGATCAATTCCTCTTTCAAGCATTACTGTATCAAGAAAAGAAGACAGGTCATCCTTAAAGGAAAGGGCAATCTCTTTTATCCTTTCTACTGCCTTTTTTGAGTCTTTATCAAGTTCAATCCTGTGTGCTTCTATAATCCTGTCTATTACTTCACATACAGGACCAGATATCTCCACATCTGAAGCAGAAAGACCATTTTCTGAAATTATCCTTTTGTAGGAATTCAGAAAATAGCTGTTTTTGTAAAGCTTATAAAGAAGATATCTGCATATAAGATTTACTGGAAAGATCTCTCTTAGAGGAGTTTCTCCTGATCTTATATACGGAATTCCTGCCTTTTTTAAAGCCTCTTCCACAGGATCTCCAAGTGAGTTTATCCTGTAAAGAACAGCAATATCACTGAATGAGATATTGTAGTTTTCATGACCAAGGACCTTTTTGCTGTCTAAGGAAAAATAAGAGATTCCTCCAATAAGCTTTTCTATCTTTTCTGCAACAAATCTTGCCTCTTCTTTTTCCGTAGAAAACTGAAAAATACTTATTTTTTCTCCTTCTTCCTTTCTCTCACACTCCATACTCTCTTTTTTCATAAATGCTGAAGCAGCCTTAAGGATCCTTTCTGTAGACCTATAATTCCTTTTTAAGACGATCTTTTTTGCTCCTCTGAAGTCTTCCTCAAATCTAAAGAAGTTTTCTCTTTCAGCTCCCCTGAATCCATATATTGCCTGATCAGGATCACCAATTGCAAATATCTTGCTTCCAGCCTTTGCAAGACTTTTCAGGATATCTACCTGAACTGAATTTGTGTCCTGATATTCATCAACAAATATGAATGGTCTTTTTTCTGAAAGCTCTTTAGAGACTTCAGGAAAGCTTTCAAGAAGTCTTTTTGTCTCAATCTCAAGATCATCAAGATCAAGCATGTTTAGCTCTTTTAGTCTTTTTCTATAATTCTCAAAAAAGCTTAAGACCTTTTTATCAGAAACCTCTTTTCCCCTTTTCAGGAATGGAATAAGGTCAAGAAGCTTTGTATAGAGCCTTTTTTCTGGAACTATCTCTTTCAGTATCTCCTGTCTTTCCCATTCAGAACATACTGTAAAGTTTTCTTCTATTCCAAGAAGAGATCCTTTTTCCCTAAGCAAAGAAAGACAGAATGAATGAAATGTAGATATCCATACATCTGAAGGACCAATAAGGTTTTCTATCCTTTTTCTCATCTCTTCTTCTGCTTTTCTCGTAAATGTAAGAGCAAGGATCTGATCAGCTTTTGCAATCCCTGATTTTATAAGATGAGCAATCTTTTGAGTAAGTGTAAATGTCTTTCCTGATCCTGGTCCTGCAACTATTATGAGATGTCCTTCTTTGTGAAGGACTGCTTCTTTTTGTTCAGGATTTAGACCTTCTAAAACAGGGCTTTCTTCTTTTTTTTCAAATGAAAAAAGAAGAGCTTGTCCAGAAAGCTTCCTCTTTTCATCCTCATCAAATATCCTTATCTTTCCATATTCTCCATCATATCCAGGTTTTTTTATGACCTGCTTTTTTCTCATCCTTCTTATTGCTTCTGCAAGAAGAAGTCCAGCCTTTTTCTCTATCTGATCTTCTGGAACTTCCATAAGTATAGATATCTCAGAACCAAATTCAGATATCAGCCTTTCATACTCATCCTTTACTTTTTTGCTTTCTGGACTGCTTTCCATTATCTCTGATATAATCTCGCAAAGAGGTATAAGATACCAGAAATCTTTTGTTATCTTTGGCTCGGTTCTGTCTGCAAGCTCATATACCCTGTGAAGAACACCAATTGTAAGAGGACTTCCACATACAGGACACCTATTTCCAAGCTTTATACTCTCTTTTGGATCAAGACATACATTGCATCTTCTGTGTCCGTCAAAGTGATATTTTCCTTCTTCTGGAAAGAATTCTATTGTCCCAAGAAATCCTTCACCTGTCTTCATTGCATGTATTATGTCTTTGTAGCTAAGATCTGTATCAAAAACATTTGCTTCTCTTCCGATTCTCATAAGTGAATGTGCATCAGAATTTGATACGAGAATGTATCTGTCAAGAGAAGATACAAGACGGTTCATTGGTGGATCTGAAGAAAGACCTGTCTCAAGTGCATATATGTGATCTTTAAGTTCTTCAAAGCATTCTTCAATGCTGTCAAATCCTGACATTGATCCAAAAAGAGAAAACCATGGAGTCCATATGTGTGCAGGGATAAGAAAGGACTTTTCTGATGTTTCTAAAACCAATGAAAGAAGTTCTTTTGAATCTATTCCAAGAGCTGGTCTTCCATCTGCTTCAAGATTCCCTATCCTTTCAAGTTTTCTGTTCAACTTTTCTGCTGTTTCTATGTCTGGAAGAAGAACAAGATGATGTATCTTTCTTATTTTTTTATCCTTTTTATAGATACACCCTATTTCACCAGAAATAACAAACCTTACCTTTTCATTTCCTTCAACCTTATACAGCCCATCTTCTGCCTGTTTTAGTTTCTGTTTTAGCTCTGAAAGCCATGCAGGATGAGTAAAGTCTCCTGTCCCTATAACAGTTATTCCTTTTTTTTCAGCCCATTTTGCTATGTTTTCAGGAGTAAGAAGATGTGATGTTGCTCTTGAATATGGAGAATGGATGTGGAAGTCTGCAACAAATTTCATCTTTCACTATCTTCTTCCTCTATTTCTAAGGATTCAAGACTTATAGGCTCAATTTCAACCTCTTTTTTCTGTTCCTCTATCCTGAGTGAACTGAGGTCAACAGATTCAAGTTCTAATTCTTTTTCTTCCTTTAGCCAGTTTACAGAACCTTCCCTTGTTGGAAAAATTATAATCCTTCTTTTGACCTCTGAAAGATCCATTCCACAGTTAGGGCATACTTCATTTGAATCAAAACTTATATAATTGCACTTTGGACACTTCATTTAAGATCCTTTACCTTTTCCCAATCCTTAAGGAATCTTTCTATTCCTATATCAGTAAGTGGATGTCTTACAAGCTGCATAAGGACACGAAAAGGAATTGTTGCAATGTGAGCACCAGAAAGTGCTGCTTCAAGGACATGAATAGGATGCCTTATACTGGCAACTATTACCTGTGTCTTAAATTCATAGTTTCTGTATATTGTGAGTATCTTTCTTACGAGATCCATTCCTATGTGACTTATATCATCAAGTCTTCCAACAAATGGACTTATGTATGTTGCTCCTGCCTTTGCTGCAAGGAGTGCCTGTGTTGGAGAAAAGCAAAGTGTGACATTTGTCTTTATTCCTTCCTGTGAAAGGATTCTTACAGCCTTAAGTCCTTCTTCTGTAAGTGGTATCTTTATTACTATGTTTGGTGCAATCTTTGAAAGCTCTCTTGCCTCTTTTACCATTCCATCTTTGTCAAGACTTACTGCCTCTACACTTACAGGTCCTTCAACAATCCTGCATATCTCTTCTATAAGCTTTCTTGGACTTTTCCCTTCTTTTGATATAAGAGTAGGATTTGTTGTTACACCATCTATAAGTCCAAGCTCTACTGCTTTTTTTATCTCATCAAGGTTTGCAGTATCAATGAAGAACTTCATCCATCTCCCTCCTTCATCTTTTTTTCAAATATGTCAGCACACTCCTTTGAACAAAAAAAATACCTCTTTCCACCTATCTCCCTCATATATGCCTGTTCCTTTGGTATGTAGGTCTTGCAGTTTGGATCCTGTATCATCTCTCCTATATCATAAGATTCTTTTTTTTCCTTTTTTACAAAAAGCCTGTAAAGGACATAGATGAGGATTGCTAAAAGTAAAATTCTCATCTTTCAGTCTCTTATCTTTATGACCTTTTGTCCTTCTTCAGGAACAAGCTCAAGTATTTCTTTTATCTTTTTGTTCAAAACTGGATGAACAAGATCTGGCTCAATCTGACTCATAGGAACAAGGACAAACCTTCTTTCGTGCATAAGGGGATGTGGAATCTTAAGCTCTTCAGTGTCTATTACTATGTCTTCAAAAAGGAGTATGTCAAGATCAATTATCCTTGGTCCCCATCTTATCTGCCTTTTTCTTCCCATCATGTATTCAATCCTTTGAAGTTTCTTAAGTAGCTTATATGGCTCATAGCTTGTATCTATCTTTATTACACAGTTTACAAACCAGCTCTGATTCCTGTATCCAACAGGCTCTGTCTTATAAAAAGCAGATCTTTTTATTACAGAGCATCCATTCATCCTGTCTATCATGTATATTGCCCTGAGACAGTTCTTTATCTTGTCTCCAATGTTTGATCCTATTCCAATAAATGCCTTCATAGCTTAAGACTTCTTATCCTTTCTGCTGCTTCCTGAATCCTTTTCTGTGTAAGTGATATCCTTATATATCCCTCTCCCTCTTCACCAAATCCATTTCCAGGAGTAACAAGGACTGATGCTTTTTCAAGGAGATATTCTGCAAACTTTACTGAACTGTATCCTTCTGGGACCTTTACCCAAAGATAAAATGTTGCTTTTGGTGGTTTCAGAGAAAGACCTGCTTGATTCAGTGCAGATACCATAATGTCTCTTCTTTTTTTGTAAACCTCAACAGTCTTTTCTATCCATGATCTTTCAAGTCTAAGTGCCTCTATTCCTGCAACTTGAACTGCCTGAAATACTCCAGAGTCTATATTACTTTTTACAGCCAGAAGTGCTTCTATAAGAGAACTGTTTCCTACAGCAAATCCTATCCTCCATCCAGTCATGTTGTATGTCTTTGAAAGTGAATGAAATTCTATTCCTATATCCTTTGCACCATCAAACTGAAGAAAGCTTTTTGGTCTGTATCCATCATATGTTATCTCTGAATACGCAAAGTCATGACATACTATGATCTCATACTTTTTTGCAAATCTTATAACATCCTTAAAAAAACTGTCATCTGCAATAGCACTTGTAGGATTGTTTGGATAATTCAGAAACATTATCTTTGCCTTTTCTGCAACCTCTTTTGGAATTTTTCCAAGATCAGGAAGAAAGCTGTTTTCTTCAGTAAGTGGCATGATGTAAGGAATTCCACCAGAAAATATCGTTGCAATCCTATATACAGGATATGCAGGAGATGGGACAAGGACTATGTCTTCTGGATTTACAAAAGCCAGAGGAAAATGAGCAATCCCTTCCTTGCTTCCAATAAGTGTTATTACTTCTTTTTCTGGATCAAGCCTTACATCAAACCTTCTTTCATACCAATCTGATACAGCCTTCCTGAAGTGAATCATTCCTGCATATGAAGGATATCTGTGATTTTCTGGATCTTCTGCTGCTTTTTTCAGTGCAGATACAACAGGATCTGGAGTAGGAAGATCAGGATCTCCTACTCCAAGATCAATAAGATCAGCACCTTTCTTCAGTGCTTCCTCTTTTTTTCTGTCAAGTTCCTTAAAGAGATACGGTGGAAGTTTTTTTAGTCTTTCTGCCCTTTCAAACATCATATTCCAAGAACATCCTGCATGCTGTATATTCCTGGTTTTTTCCCAACTATCCAGAGAGCAGCCCTTACAGCACCTTTTGCAAAACAGTCTCTGCTGTGTGCTCTGTGAACAAGCTCTATCCTTTCCCCTTCTCCTCCAAATATAACTATGTGTTCACCGACTATATCTCCTGCCCTTATTGCATGTATTCCAATCTCTTCTTTTTTTCTTTCTCCTAAAATGCCTTTTCTTCCATATATAAAAGAAGCCTTCCTTTGACTTGCAATTATTTCAGCAATCCTTAAGGCTGTTCCACTTGGAGCATCTTTTTTAAAGTGATGATGAGCTTCAATTATCTCAACATCATATTCTTCTCCGAGTATCCTGCAAACATCAGCGACTATCTTAAAAAGGACATTTACTCCTATGCTCATATTTGGAGAGATGACACAGGGGATGTCTTTTACTGTTTCTCTAAGCTCATTCATCATCTCAGCAGTAAATCCAGTCGTTCCAATTACCATAGGAAGACCTTTTTTTGCTGCAAGCTTTGCATTATAAAGAGTTGCTTCAGGAACTGTAAAGTCAATAAGTACATCACCTCTTTCTATAACATCTTCAAAAGATCCTTCTATCTTTACTCCAATATTTCCTATCCCTGCAACATCTCCTGCATCCCTTCCTATATCAGGATGACCTTTTTTTTCAAATGCTCCAGAAAGCTCTATTCCATCAGTCTGACTTATTGCACTTATTATCTTCCTTCCCATCCTTCCTGATGCACCAGCAACAATTGCCTTTACCATTTCTTCTTACTCCTTTATAAGATCATACTGTCTTAGAACCTTCTTTAGTCTTTCAAGATTCTCCTTGCTCATAGGACACAATGGAAGTCTGAGTTCACCTTTTATCTTTCCCATAAGTGAAAGTGCTGTCTTTACAGGAATTGGATTTGTTTCATAAAACATTGCCTGACAAAGTGGAAGAAGCTTTAGATAAAGCTCTCTTGCCTTTTCTACTTCTCCTTTTTCCCATAGAGATATCATCTGGGCTGTTTCCTTTGGAACTATGTTTGCAATTACAGAGATGACACCTTTTCCACCAATAGAAAGAACAGGAAGTGTAAGGTTGTCATCTCCTGAAAGGAGTGTTATCTTGTCTCCTGCAAGATTCATAATCTTTGCCATCTGAACAAGATCACCTGATGCCTCTTTTATTGCAACAATCTCCTTGAATTCTGCAAGTCTTGCAACGGTTTCAGGAAGAAGATTTACTCCTGTCCTTGATGGAATGTTGTAAAGGACTTGTGGAAGAGGAACTTCCTTAAGTATTGTTACAAAGTGCTGATAAAGACCTTCCTGTGTAGGCTTGTTATAGTATGGAACAACCTGAAGTGTAGCATCTGCTCCTGCCTCTTTTGCAAACTGCGTAAGCTCTATTGCTTCTTTTGTATTGTTTGCACCTGCTCCTGCAATAACAGGAACTCTTCCTTTTACTGCCTCTACAGTTATCTTTATCATCCTTTTGTGTTCTTCAAAGCTAAGAGTTGCAGATTCTCCTGTTGTTCCACAAGGAACAATTCCACTTGTTCCATTTTCTATCTGAAATTCTATAAGCTCCCTGTATGCATCCTCATCTATCTTTCCATCCTTAAAAGGAGTTACAATTGCTACAATTGACCCTTTAAACATACATTTTACCTCCTTAAAGAAGTGCTTCCTGATTCAGCTTTCCTTCATAGATTATATTTGTATCTCCTTCAAGCCAAACATTTTTAAAGCCTTCTTTTTCTTTTTCAAAATATATCTTTAAGATCTCTCCACTTTCTGTCTTTACAGAAACAGGTGATTTTGCTCCATCTCTTATGGAAAATATAAGAGCAGATGCAATAGCTCCTGTTCCACAAGAAAGTGTCTCATCCTCTACTCCTCTTTCATATGTCCTTATCCTTATCTGATCTTCTGCTTCTTTTTTTACAAAGTTTACATTCGTCCCAGAAGGTGAAAATAGCTTGTGATACCTTATCTTTCTTCCTATATCTCTTACAGGAAGATCAATATTTTTCACCATTATCACAACATGAGGAACACCTGTATTTATAAAATCTGCACTTTCCCATTCTATAAGCTTTTCTAAAGGAAGATCCAGCCTTAAGTCCTTTGGATCAAATATCTGAACCTTTACCCTTCTTCCACAAACCTCTGCCTTTACAGGTCCTGCAGCTGTTTCAAACTCCATCCTTTTTCCTGCAATTCCATTCAGATAAGCATATCTTGCAACACATCTGCTTCCATTTCCACACATCTCTGCTTCTGTTCCATCAGGATTAAAGAAACGCCACGAAAAGTCATATTTTTCTGAATTCTGAATAAATATGACCCCATCTGCACCTACAGAAAGCTTTCTTCTGCAAAGAAGTCTTGAAAGTTTGCTCATTTCAGATTCTTTTATAAGACCATCTCTGTTATCTATAAGAATAAAATCGTTTCCACTTCCACTCATTTTCCAAAACCTTATCTCATTCATACCCAAATGATCTGCTCTTTTGGGTTAACATACTTTTATACAACTGTCAAATTTTTGAATACTTCTCTATTGTCCTTAGAAGTTTTTTTGCTTCAGCTGGTATATTCTTCAGTCTTCCCTTCAGTATGTCCTCAAAAGAAATCTCTTTTCCATAAAATCTTCTGTTTGCTTCTCTGTCATGTGTTATAATAGATCCTGAAAGATTGATTCCAGCAAATATTCCTCTCTCTTTTCCATAACAATATATGTCAACCTTATACAGGTCTTCTGAAGAAAGTCCTGTCTCTTTTCCAACAGGTCCTGCAGTAATTCCGATGTCAACTCCAAGTCTCATCTTGTTTCTTCTAAAAGTATCAACAGCCCTTTCAGTCATGACAATAAGCAATATATCAGATGATTTTGCACCTGCTTGAAGACCAAAGCTTCCTCCAGACAGTGTTATAAAAAATGGTGGAAGCCACTTTCCATTCTTTCTCAAAACTATTACTCCTTTTCCCCTTTTTGCACCAAATATAAAAGCAGCCTTCTTTATGCCAGGAATTATTACAACTCCTTTTGAATGTGAAAGGAGATATCTTGGTGCATCCTCTTTCATGATTTCTGAAACAAGCCATATACATCTTTCAATCCTTTCTTTTTCTTTATTCTTACAGAAGCCTAAAATTGGAAAAATTAAAATAAAAATAGCTATAAAAACAGAAACTCTTTTCATAAAAGACCTCCTTTTTAAAATATCCCGAGCTTTATTCCTTCAGCAAGAGCAAGCCCTATCTCATAAGCCTTTTTCAGACAATCCTCTGTAATACCTCCTTTACAGATCAAAGGAGGCTGAACAAGACGAAAGCGATATCCTGTGCATATCCTTTTTATGTGATTCAGTGCACCTGTTCCATCATTTCCAGCACTTATGACAATTGCATATGGTTTTCTAAAGACCTTTGGATCATCCCGGAGCTTTTCATAAGTTCTATCAAAAAGATCCTTTATTGCACCTGCCATGTATCCAAAATATTCAGGAGAGCATATAACAATAGCACTTGCTTCTTTTATATCAGTCTCATCTGTATCAAATGCCTTTTTCAGAACAGGCTTAATCTCTCCAGACTCAAGAACACCCTTTTCAACTTCCTTTGCAAGCCTTTCTGTATTTCCTGTCTGTGTGTGATATACGATAAGGATATACTTCATGCTCTATAGCCGAATTTTCTGAGAGCAATAGGATCTCTTGTCCAGTTCTTTTCCACCCTTACATAAAGATCAAGATATACCTTTTTACCAAATACAAGCTCAAGCTCTTCTCTTGCTGCCTGTCCAATCTTTTTTATCATCCTTCCTCCTTTTCCTATTATGATCTTCTTCTGTGAGTCTGTCTCCACATATATCTTTGCAGATATTATGATCATATCCTTTTCCTTATTGTGTTCAATGAATTCTACTTCTACTGCTGAAGAATATGGAATCTCCTGTTTTGTAAAGAAGAATATCTTCTCTCTAATTATCTCTGCAATAAGAAGCTCTTTTGGCTGGTCTGTCTTCATGTCTTCTGGATAAAATTGTGGACCAGGTTTCAAAAACTTCTTTATCTCATTTATGACTATATCAAGACCATCTCCTTTTAGTGCAGAAATAGGAATTATTGCCTCAAATGAATAAAGATCCTTGTATCTGTCTATCATTGGTAGAAGTTCTGGTTTCTTTATAAGATCAATCTTGTTTATAAGGAGTATTGCTGGTTTTTCTATTTCCTTCATCTTTTCTATTATTCTCATAACAACAGGATTTTCTGAATCAGTAGCGTCTATCATAAGGACAATAAGATCAACATCCTTCATTGCAGAAAATGCAGTGTCTATCATTGTTTTGTTAAGGAGTGTCTTTACCTGATCGTGTATTCCAGGGGTATCAACAAAGATTATCTGGAATCCTTCTCCATGATATATTCCAAGTATTCTGTGTCTTGTTGTCTGGGGCTTTGGCGTAACAATTGATACCTTTGACTGAAGGAGATTGTTAAGAAGTGTTGATTTTCCAACATTTGTTGGACCTACAAGTGCAACAAATCCTGAAAGATACTCCTCACTCATACATCTTCCTCCTTACAAACAGTTCAGGTCATCATAGAACCTAATATTCCATCAGTAGGTTGTCAAGATGAGAAGTTATTCATATACATTTCTCTTCTTGCTTTTATGTGCTAGAGTAACTAAAATAGAACATACTAGAAGGGTTTTTGGCTGTTGCTTGATTTTTTAATCTTATCTGCCTATAACCGAAAAGGAGATGCTGCCCGGATACTTGGTGTGTCTGTCCAGACACTGAGACGGTGGGACAAAGAGGGAAAGCTCAAGCCTGTTCGTATTGGCAAAGAGAGGAGATACAGAGAAGAGGACTTGCTGAAGTTCATAGGTGAAGACAGACCAAATGCTGTGGCTATATATGCTCGCGTATCCTCTCACGATCAGAGAAAGGACCTGGAGGCTCAGATTGAGTTTCTCAGAAGAGCTGTTGCTGGAAGCTTTTCTCAGGTTTACG